>JAVBOK010000081.1:0-31085 GCA_031550605.1 Desulfovibrionaceae bacterium
GCCGCCCCCCCCCCCGGTGCTCCCCCCCCGTCCCTCCCCGCCGCCCGCCCCCCCGGGCGAACCCCCCGCGTTTCGCATGCCGTCCGCCTATTTGCGCCGCTGCGGTTCGGGACCGGGCTTTGCCGGACCCGCCGGGCGGGCGCTCTGGCCGGATTTCAGCGCGCCGTTTCCATATCCGGGCGGTTCGTCGTTGGGCGGCAGATTTTCCGGGGTAGCCTCCAGGCCCATGACTATCGCCCAATACTCGTTGTCATACCCGATGCCCGCATCGGCAAGGGTGGAGTCCATCAGCTGTTCGCACTGATTGGGGCTGCTCAGCCACAGATCCAGCACGGCGGAAGCGGGCGGCGGCCCCTTGGCGATCAGTTCCGTGACGACCTTCCAGGGATAGAGTTCCGCCTGAACCCGTTTTTCCAGCGTCTCGCCTGTCGGCGACGCCATGCCGAAATATTTTTTCTCCGCCATGTCCGCCGCATGCCTGCGCGCAGCCCGCACCAGCCTGGGATTGACTTTCAGCGCCCCCACCGGCGGCAGGGCCTTTCCCCGGCAGATGGCACCCTTGGCGCGCACGTCGTTGAGCAACGCCAGCAGCGCGTCCGCTTCCTTTCCCTGCGGCGCGGCGGGAACTGTCGCGTTGCGGGGCGCCGGCGGGGGCGGAGACGCGGCGGCGGGAGCGGGCACGGTCGCATTGCGGGAAAGAGCCGGCTTCTCCAGAGACGCCATGACCACCCACCAGCGGTTGTGCTCGTATACCGCCCCGATATGGGTCAGAGGAGCCATCAGGGCGTCGCACTGATCCGCGCGCAGACGGGCCACGGCGTCCTGCGGAGATTTTTCGGCCGCGCTGAGCCGCTGCCAGCGGCTTGCGCGCAGATTTCTGGCGGCCAGCCCCGCCGCGACATCCGCGCCGTCCGCCGCTGCCTCACGGGCGACGTCGCACAGCGGTTCGGAAAAAATCAGCGAGGGCGGCGGCGGGCCGGGCTGTTCGCCCGGACGGCACGGCGCGTTCTGTCGCCGCGCAAGCTCGATCAGATAGGCCAGCACCGTGCCGCTCTGCCGCGTACCGTCCTGCGGCTGCCGCCCCGCCGCGGCGGAGCCGGCGCCCTGAGACGGGCTTTCCGCGCCGAACGCCGCGGGCGGCCGGGGTTCCGGAACAGCCGCCCCTCCCCCGGCCGGGGGAACCTGCCGGTCGTCCTGCAGAGGGACCACCTGCACGGATGCGCCCCCGCCCGGCTCCGCCGCCGAAACGGCGAAAGCCGGCAACAGCAAGGCCAGCAGACAGACGCCCGCCAGCGATTTTACAACTCGCGCCATACAGTCTCCCTGCCCGAAAGCCGCGCGTCAGATCCGGATCAGCTCATAACGCCGCGAACCCAGGCCGATCTTTTCCGCATGCTTCAATTGCACGTCGCCCATGGTGTAGCTCCAGCAGCCGGTAAACTTGTCTTCCCCGGCGGCATGCCCCTTTTTCAGTTGCGAATCCGCGAGCCCCACGGCCTGGGCAACCAGATCGCAGCAGGCCGCGTCCAGGGCCACGGGGTCGCTGGAGGCCAGAATGCCGATATCCGGCACCAGCGGGGTGTCGCTCCAGGGCACGCAGTCGCAGTCAGGGGTGATGTTCATCAAAAAGTTGATGTACCCCGTTGCCCGTTCCTTGCCCGTAACCGCGCCCAGCGCGTATTCCGCCATCCGCTCGTTGAAGGGGGCGAGTTCGGTTTTCCAGTCGATGGTCACGGCCTTGGGCGCGCACACTGTCAAGCATTCGCCGCAGCCGATACAGCGGTCCTTGTCGATCACCGCGATTTTTTTCTCCCCGCGGCGCGCGAATTTGATGGCGTCCCGGGGGCAGTTTGCAATGCACTGGCCGCAGGCTATGCATTTGGCCGGTTCCGCGTAAAAACGCGAAGCATGCTGGTCGCATTTGCCCTGGGACGGCGTGCAACCCATGGCCAGATTTTTGATGGCGCCGCCGAAACCGGCCATTTCATGCCCCTTGAAATGCGACAGCACGATCATGGACTGCGCGTTCACAATGGCGGACGCGATTTTCACCGAAGCGAAGTGTTTTTTGCCGATGGTCACGTCTTCATAGCTGCTGCTGCGCAGACCGTCGGCCACGATAAAGGGCGCGCCCACGGTGGCGTAAGAAAAACCGTGCTCAATGGCGGTGATCATATGGTCCACGGCGTTGTGGCGGCTGCCCTTGTACAGCGTGTTGCTGTCGGTGATGAAGGGCTTGCCCCCGGCGGCTTTCACGCAGTCCACGACTTTGCGGACAAAAACGGGGTTCATGAAGGTGTCATTTCCCCTCTCGCCCACGTGCAGCTTGATCGCGGTCAGGGCATTCTTTCCGATGCGGCCGGGAAATCCGGCTTTTTCAAAAAGGGCGGCAATCTTGACCAGTTTGTTTTCTCTGGGGCCTCTGGCCCGCAAACCGGCAAAATATACCGGGACGGGAGCGGGCTTGGTTTTCGGTTCCGTTGCCGTTTTACGCGCACGGCGGGTTTGCGTCATTATCGCACCTCTGGTAGTAGAGTCCGACCGGATGGACGTTCCCCGGGGGAACGGGGACGAACCGGTCCTGTCCGCGACCCATAGCCTAAATCGGCTTTGCAGACAATGCGGGTCTGGGACAAGGGCAGAAAGGAAAGGTATCCGCCATGAGCACGCGCCTGTTGTATGTTTTCGCCCTGTGCGCCACCCTGCTCGCGGGCCGGGCGGCCGTATGCCCGGCATCGGCGGCGGAAAACGCGCAGATCCGCTTCCAGCGCGCGGCCCATGTGTTGCAGCGGTTGAACCCCGGTCTGCCCTGGCCTTCCGTAACCATTTCCAGGCGCATCATCAACGACGACGCCACCAATTCACTGCTCAAGCATCCGGACACGCGCTATGTGCTGACGATCCTGGCCCGCGACCTTGCCGCGGCGGCCGGGCGCAAGGGCGTTCCGCCCGAGGCCGCCTTTTACAGGGCGCAGGCTTGTGACATGCTGGGCGATCCTCTGGATGCGGCCAGGGAAATGGATCAGTTTTTACGAACCGCGCCGTACCGGTCCGACGACTATCAGTTCCTGGTGCGCAATCTGTACGCGGCGGGCCAGTATGCGGCATCGCGCGACGCGGCCCGCAGGTGGCGGCAACGCGACGGCAAATGCAATGAAAACCGCCTGGATTACGTCTGGGGCAGCTATTGCGCCGAGGGACGGCCGGCGGATGCCGCCAAAGCGGTGGAAACCGACCCCTGCCAGGGCTGGCGCAGCCAGATCCTGCTGGCCAAGCTGCGTCTTGACGCGGGCGAAGAAAGCCAGGCGGAAAATCAGATCTCCGTCCTGGCGCGCAAAAACCCGAAAAACGCACGCGCCATCCGCCTGTTCTGGAACAAACTGCAGGCGGCGGCGGTCTATCCCTAGGGAAAATTGCCTTTTTTCCCTTTAACCCCGCCCGGAAACGGTGTATCATTGTCCGTAGCGCATGCGCTGTAGTGACGGCACGTTTGACAAGGTGTTCCCCATGACCGCAGATTTTCCCAAAGGCAACGCAGGCAACGCGCGATCACGCTCCATCGGGGCCGCTGCGGCGGTATTCGCCCTGGTCCTTGCGGGAACGGTTTTCCTTGCCGTTTCCCTGCCCATGGTCCTGTCCTGGAAAATTTCGCCCTGGCGGTCCGCGCTGCCGACTGCGGCCATGACCGGGGCGAAAGCGGAAAGCGCTTTGCTGCGCGCCGAACTGCTGCACGAACAGGACGTTCGTCCACGGCTGATCCTGGCGGGTTTCGGGTCTGAAGCCGATCTGGACGGCGGCGACCGGTATTCCCATGCGTCGTCCGTCGACTCCCCTTCCGCGCAACTGACGGCCTGCCTCTGGACCGCAAGGGCTTTTCCCGCTCTGCATGACGCCCTCCTGCGCATGCTGCTGAACACGGAACTGCCCGCGGCCGAACGCGCCGGACGGTTTTACGCCATGACCGGCGCGCTGAATTCCCTGGCCGAGGTTCTGGTTACCCCGCGCGGACGGGACCGGCACCGCTCCGGCGCGTCATTCGAGGAATCCAACCTGCGCTGGTTCGGGTACTACAACAATGCCCCTGGCCTGAAGCCGTGCCGCGAACGCGACGATGAACACGGCCGCGATCCGCAAAGAACGAAGGAAGCGGCCAGAGCCGAACGCGCCGCCTATACGGAGCGTCTGGCTCTGGCGAACACCGTTTTGCCCGCGATTCTGGCCGACATGATCCGCAGCGCGGACGAAAAGACCGCCAACGACAAAAAAGCAGCCGATCCGGCGGCCCGCGACGGCGCCGGATCACGCCTCCATCACAGCCGCGACGGCATTTGGAAAAACCGCGACGTTTACGAATATCAGGCTGCCGATGCCATGAAGACCCTTTGGGAAAAACGGGCCGATCCCGCTTTTCTGCCCCTGGCTCTTGAAGCCATCGCCTCCGGTGAAGGCTCCGCCGCCGACCGCTACGCGGCCATCCCCCTGATCGCGAAAAAAAGCGGCCTGCCCCTGGCGGAGTATCTGTTCTGGAGCAGGCACGAGCGCGATCTGGGCTCCATTACCTCCTGCCTGGGCAACAACCCCTCGGCCTTCGTCTACCTGATCGGCTGCTGCGACACGTTGGGGGAAAAAACCAGAGCCATGCTGAAAGAACAGGGCACCCTTATTCTGGACGCAAAAGAAGGCCCCGGCATCACGCTGACCGAAAACGCGGCCATGCACCCGGCGGCCGGCGCCGGCGAGAAGCTGTACCTGCTGGCGGACATGCCGTCGGCCCTCGCGGACGCGCCGGCGTACGACCTGAAACGGGCCACCCCCATTTTTGCGGGACTGCTCTTCCGCCATATGGAAAACCAGCCTCTGGTCCTGCCCCTTGATCCCGCGGCGCCGGACGATGACGCGCTGATTCGCTGGTATACGACAAACGGCTGGCGAAAAGGCCGCACCCTGCTGTTCAGCGCGGCCGCGTCCCCAACCGCCGCGGCCCGCCACTGGGGTTCGCTCCATCTGCTCTGGTGGTCGCGGGACCGCAGCGACAGCGGCAGAAGCAAAGAAACCGGCCCCGCTCTGGCCTTTCTGCATCCCGAAAGCGGGTCCTTCATGCTGGGAACCCTGCCCCTGCTGAAAGGCCGGGGCGCGGCCCGCGTCATGGGGCCTGTCGCCGCCCTCTGGTTCGGGGTGATTGATGTGGATGAAAACGGCTGGCGCGACCGCATGTTCACGGCCAGGCCCGAAAAAGGCCTTGCCGCCCTTGCTTTCAGCCCCGCGTCCAAGCTGCCCGCGATCATGGCCGCCGAACCCGTTGCCGCCGCGCTGGGGGATCAGCATTACCGGCGCTACAAGATCGATCTGGCCCTCTGGCTGGAAAAAAAATACCCTGACCCGACGGCAACGCCCCTGGGCATCTTTTCTTTTGTGGACTCCCTGTGCAAAGAGTTGAACGACTGGAAAATCACGCGGTCAAGCGACATGACCCGGGCCGCCGAACTATTCTGGCGTCTGCGCGACGATCCGGACGCGGGGCGGATACTCCGCTCCGTGCTTTCCCAGGAAAAAATCGCCGCGCACAGCCGGCTGGACGAAGCCCGCAGAGCCGTCGGCCTGCCCGAGGAAAACGAGCGCTGAGTATGAACAACCGCACCAAGCTTTCCCTTACGGCCATTTTCCGGCGCCTGCCGCCGCGCATTCCGGCGTTGTTCGTCCTGCCGGCCTGTCTGGCTCTTTTTCCCGCATCCGCTTTCGCCACGGATCCCGCGGCCGGCAATGGAACCGCCAGACCCAAAGTCGAGTACGCCGACGTCGCCCCGGCCCTGGCCCGTATGGTCAAAGAAAGAGCGGCGTTTTTCGCCGAAGTGGAACCCCTGCTGCTGGCCGCCGGGTACCGCGATGACCGCGATGACCGGAACGGCCGTCCCTGGAAACGCCAACGCCGTCGTCTAGCAGGATATCTCTGGCAATTGCGGTCCCTGCCGGACCTGCTGGACGCCCGAAAAGCCATCCTGCTCGCGCCCGTCGAGATCAGAAAGGACGACGAGCGGAGCGGGCGCCGCCGCGACGCGGAATACGCACGGGAAGAAGTACTGCGCGGCCGTGCCCTCGCCCTGGAAGAGATGGTGGAGCAGGCGCGGTACCTGGCCCGCGCCATCCGGGAGAGCGAAACCGGCGACGGCGCCAGAAATGAATGCCGGCGGCAGACGCGCCGTGACTCCACCCCGGCGGAAGGGATCAGGGCCGGCCTGGACCGGGAAGGCGCATCCGACCGGTATTTTGTTTTTGCCCTGGAAATGCGGAGCCGCCTCGGAACATCGGAAGAAAACCGCTCTATCGACCGCCGCGCGCTGGCCATGCTCTGGCGCTTGCGGGACAGGCAGGAAGACGCCAGCACGGCCCTTGCCATCCTGAAAGAAACCAGGCTGCGCCGCGACGAGCGCGACGCCATGGTGGAACGGCTGGTCGCAAATCCGGCCCAGGTCAGGGATGAATTTTCGCATCTGCCCGAAACCCTGGCCGCGAAAAAAATCTACGCCTTTCTTGTGGAGCAGGAAGCCCCCTACGAAACAATCAGCCTGCCCCTTGCCGCAGTCATGCCGCGAGCCGTCGGGGCCGTGGAAAAAGCGGGAATCGTCCCCCTGGCTGCCAAACCGGTTGCGGCCCCCGCGCCGGGCCTTTCCATGCGCCGCCTGACCGAACTTTTGCCCCGCGACATGCGTGACGCCCTTGAAAAAGAAAACCGCCCGGCCGGCGCCGCGCCGGCCGTTCCGCCCTTTACGCGGCCCGGTGAACGGCTGTACATGATGCTGGACCAGTTGGACAGGCCGGACGCCGGCGGCGCCATCGCCGACGGCACCCCCCTGGCGGGCCTGGGCGCGGCCGGGCCGCGGCTGCTGGAATACGGTTCCGGATACGCCCGCGTGTTCCGGCAGGTTCTGTCGGCGGCCGCCGACAACATCGCCATATCCTGGTACAGCAGGCCGCTGCTCATCGCCGCCGCCTGCCCGCCGGAAGAGCTGGCCGCGCACCTTTCCAGCCTGATGGTCATGCAGACCGAGCGCGAACGCAGTTTGTTCGGCCCCTTCGATGCCTATGTCTGGAAATCGGAAAACGCCCCCCGGGATTTGCGCCGCGACAGTCCCGATCGCGCGGACCATCCCAAGGACATGCCGGGTTCCGCGTTTCGCCTGGTCAAAATCACGGAACAGCCGGTGTTCACCGCCCTGGCTCCCCGGGCGGACGCCGCCGGACTGGCCCGGCTGATGGGTCCCATACGGGGGATCTGGGCCTATGAAGGCCCCAGCCGCGACACCCCCTGGCAGGAATTGCGTTACGAACCCGCGTCCGTCTCCTTGCCGAAAACGGAGCCGCTGGGCAAAGCCCCGATCCTGTCTCTGGACAAGGCGGCGCTGGAAAGCATTGCGGCCAAGGAACGGGAATTCGTAACCCTGGCCATGGCCTGGAACGCCCTGGAGCGCGGCTGCGCCGCCAGACAGCCGGCGCCGGAAGACAACGCGACGTGCGCAGGACAATGGGCCGAGGCCCTGGCCCGCATGCAGACCCGGATGGCGGAGCTTTTCGGCAAAGGATTTGTCAGCCCCCTTGACGCAGCCATGGCCATCCACATTCTGGAACGGCATGCAGACGATGCGGTTATGACCGCGACGATGACGGCCATTATCAACAACACCGCAAAACCGTCCGTGGAGCGGGTTAACGCGATGCAGGCCGCGACCGAGACGGCGCGCAAGCAGTCCCGTCCCCGGCCCTGACCTCGGACGAACGGAGAAATCCATGCGATCCCTGATCCGAACCGTGCCGGACCCGGCCCCCGCCGCCGGACGGCTTTTGCCGGACCGCGGCATCTTTCGCGAAGGCGTCACCAGCGCCACGGACAAGGACATGCCCGAAGCGGCCGACGCGACGCGCAACCAGGATACACCCACGAGGTTCTGACGCCATGCCCGACGCCGTTCCCGATGACCCCGCCCCCGCGGCGGCAGGCGAAACCCGCTCACGGGCGCTGGCCCTTGCCGCGCGCTTTGTCCGGCGGCTGATCCTGCTGCTTGTCGTGTTCTTCGGCATCACCGTGGTCAGCTTCACGGTCATCCATCTGGCCCCCGGTTCTCCGGTGGATCTGGAAACCACCATGAACCCCCTGGCCGACCAGGACGCCCGCGAACGCCTGGCCAAGCTGTACGGCCTGGATAAACCGCTGCACGTGCAGTACGTGAACTGGGTTTCCTCCCTGCTGCGCCTTGATTTCGGCAACTGCCTTTCCGGCGACCGCGCCCCGGTGCTGCAGAAAATCGGCGAACGCCTGCCGCTGACCGTGGGCATGAATGTGGCGGCTCTGGCCCTGACGCTGCTGATCGCCGTGCCGCTGGGCTGTTTTTCCGCCAAATGGCGCGGCGGTTGGTTCGACCGGGGCACGACGGTGTTCGTGTTCATCGGTTTCGCCATGCCGGGCTTCTGGCTGGCGCTGATCCTGATGCTGCATTTGTCCATCGAATGGCGGATCTTCCCCATTTCCGGCCTGACTTCGCTGAACCACGCCTTTCTGCCGCCCTGGGAAAAAACCCTGGACGTGGCCCGGCATCTGGCCCTGCCCATTTTCATCTACACCTTCGGCGCGCTGGCGGGCATGTCGCGTTTCATGCGCGCATCCATGCTTGAAGTGCTGCGCCAGGACTACATCCTGACGGCAAAGGCCAAGGGATTGTCCGGCCGCGTGGTGCTGTTCCGCCACGCCCTGCGCAACGCCCTTCTGCCGGTCATCACCCTGCTGGGCCTTTCCGTGCCGGGCTTGATCGGCGGCAGCGTGATCATCGAATCCATCTTTGCCCTGCCGGGATTGGGGCAGCTTTTTTACGGCGCGGTCATGACCCGCGATTATCCGCTGATCATGGGCAATCTGGTGCTGGGCGCCTTGTTGACGCTGCTCGGCAATCTGCTGGCGGATCTGGGCTACGGCCTGGCCGATCCGCGCATCCGCTCGGGGTCCTTGTCCCATTCCGGCGGCGCGGGGGGTGAAGCATGAGCGTTCCGCCCGCCTTCCGCCCCGCTTCCCCGCCGTCCCATCCGCTGCGGCGGCGCATCCGGCGTTACGGCCTCCTGTGGCTGGGGCTGTTCCTGGTGGGCATCATGTCGCTGGCCGCCGTCCTGGCCCCGATCATCGCACCGTACGACCCCACGGCCGTGCATGCGGACCCGTCCCTGCAATCCATTTTCCAGCCGCCGTCCTGGCAGCACTGGATGGGCACGGACGCCGTGGGCCGCGACGTGTTTTCCCGCATGCTGCACGGGGCCAGAGTTTCCCTGTGGGTGGGTTTCGTTTCCGTGGGGCTGGCCTGCTGTATCGGGGTCAGCCTGGGCCTTGCCGCCGGATACTACGGCGGGCTGGTCGACGAAGCGATCATGCGCCTGGTTGACGTCATGCTCTGCTTCCCTTCGTTTTTCCTGATCCTGGCGGTCGTCGCCTTTCTGGACGCCAATCTGATCAATATCATGGTCATTATCGGCCTGACGTCCTGGATGGGCGTGGCCCGCCTGGTGCGGGCCGAAACACTGACCCTGCGCGAGCGGGACTTCGTGGCCGCGGCCAGACTGGCCGGGGCCGGGCCGCTGCGCATCATTCTCCGCCACATCCTGCCCAACGCCATGGCACCGGTGCTGGTTTCCGCCACATTGGGCATCGCCGGGGCCATCCTGACCGAATCGGCGCTGTCCTTTCTGGGGCTGGGGGTGCAGGCCCCCACCGCCAGCTGGGGCAACATACTGCTGGAAGGCAAACAGGCCCTGGGCATTGCCTGGTGGCTGTCGACCTTTCCCGGCCTGGCCATCCTGCTGACCGTTCTTGGGTACAACCTGCTGGGCGAAAGTCTGCGCGACATTCTGGATCCCCGCCTGTCCCGGTGACGCCATGCACGTGCTCTGCATCGACTGCGCATACGCCCCCGCCCTGCGTCAGCTGGGCCACACGGTCACCGTTATTTCGCCCCCGCCGGGCGTAACCGAACTTGCCGTCCTGCTGGAAAATCTGCCGGCCCCGCCCGACTGCCTCATCCAGCAGGAACACCTGGGAGAACGGCGCATCCTGGCGGGACTGGAAACCGCGCCCTGCCCCACCGTGTTCATCGCGGTGGACGTGCACCTGAATATGTTCTGGCACCGGCATTACGCCCGGCTTTTTGACGCCGTGGCCACGCCGCATCTGTCCTGGTTTCAGAACCTGCCGCCCGAATGGCGGCACCCCCAGGTTCTGTTCCTGCCCCATACGGGGCAGAACCGGCCCTGGAAGCCGCATGCCGGGCGGCAACACGATCTGGCCCTGGTCGCCCGCATGACCGAGCACCGCCAGTTGCGCCGGTGGATGGTCGACCTGCTGCGCGCGGAGCACGGCCTGCTCCCGCGGGACAATCTGTCCTTCGCGGCCATGCTCGACCTGTACGGCGATACGCGGTGCATCCCCAACGAATCCATCTGCTTTGAGGTCAATTTCCGCCTGTTCGAAGGAGCTTCCTGCGGGGCCGCGGTGCTGACCCCCGACATCGGGCCGGATCAGGACGCGGTTTTCGCCCCCGGCACGGAAATGATCGTGTACCGCGACGGGCTGGAACTGGTTGAACTGGTGTCCTGGCTGAAAAAGCACCCGGACGCCGCGGAACGGGTCGGCCGCGCCGCCTGGGAGCGGGTGCAGCGCGACCACCTGCCCGAACACCGGGCGAAAGCGCTGGCGGACGGCATCCCCGGCCTGCGCCGCGACAGGGTTGAAGGAGGCGCGGCCGCCGCCGCTTTCTGGCTGGTTCGTCTGGAGTTGACCCGCAACGGAGTGTTGCGCCTGCCCATACCGGCTCTTCTGGCCCAGGCCGAGGCCCTGCCCCAGACCCCCGACGTGCTGGCCGGACGGCTGCGCCTGCTGGCCGAGTCAGGCCGCCGGGCCGAACTGACCGCGCTATGCCGCGCCGTGCTGACGGAAAATATGCGCCCCTCCTCTCTCGATTGCAATGCGGCGGCATCCGCGGCCGCCCTGCGCCAGGGCGATTTTCATCTGGCCCGCCAGTTCTGGAACAGCTATCTGCTGCACTGCCCCGGCGCGCAGGCTGCTCCGGCCGCGCCGGCCACGCCTTTCGACCTCTGCCTGGCCTGGGCGGACGCCCTGCGCCGCGCGGGACGAAGCGCGCGCATCGGCTCCCCCTTCGCTCCGGAAACCGGCCACCTGCCCCTCTGCGCCTTTGAATTTCTGGGTCTGGCCCGTTTTCTCGACGCGAAAAATCCGGAATCCTCCCGCCGCCTGGATGTCCTCACGGCCGCCATTCCCGCTTACACCGCCCTGCGGTTGGGAGTTCTGGCCGAACTGGCCCTGCACGACCAGGACAACTGGCGGCTGCAATTCGCTTACGGCGTCCTTTCACTGCAGGCCTGCCGGGTGCAGGAGGGCCTGTTTGAAATCGCCGAGGCCGAAAAAAAAGCCGAAACCGCCGGCAAACGGCCGGTCTTTTCCCGCATGCTTGCCGCCCTGCCCTCCGGCGGGTATATTGCCGCAAAAATGAGGCCCTTTCCCCATGCTTGAGTATCTCCGCATCCGCGACCTTGCTCTGATCGAGGACATGGAGCTGGAATTCGCCCCCGGCCTGAATGTGCTGACCGGTGAAACCGGCGCGGGGAAAAGTTTCATTCTTAAAGCCATCGGCTTTCTGACCGGCGACCGCCTGACCACGGAGTTGGTGCGGCCCGGCAAGGAAAAAGCCGTGGCGGAAGCTTCTTTTGTCCTGCCTGACGGGGCGGAGCTGATTCTGCGGCGGGAACTGGCGGCGGACACCGGCCGCAGCCGCCTGTTTCTGGGCGACAAACTGGTTTCGCAGGACAGCATCAGGGACCTGCGGGCCGCCCTCATCGCCCACACCAGCCAGCACGGCCAGCAGCAGCTGCTCTCCCCCGCCTTCCAGCACAGAATTCTTGACGCGTACCTGGCCCGGCCGGACCTGACGGCGGAACGCGACCGGCTGGTCACGGCTTTGCGCGATCTGGCGGCCAGGCAGGAGGAACTGGCGGCAAAAGCCGCGGCCCTGGCCGAAAAGCGGGAAATTCTGGAATTTCAGCAGCAGGAGATAGACAAGGTACGCCCCCGGCCCGGCGAGGAAGAAAGCCTGGAAGAGGCGCTGCGGACCTTGAAGGACGCGGCCGTCGCGCGCGAAGGGGTGGAGCGCTCCCTGTCTTTCCTGCACGGCGGCGGCGACGGGGCCGGCCTGCTGGACGGTCTTCTCGGTCTGGAACGGTCGCTGCGGTCCCTGGCCGCCGCCGATGAGGAATTTCAGCCCGACCTTACGGCCGTGGAAGAAATGCACGCGCATCTGCGCGATCTGGATTCCCGCCTGCGTCGCGCCGGCAAAGGCGGCCGCCCTGAAGCGGAGCGGGAAAAGCTGGAAGCGCGCCTGTTCGCCATTGCCCAGCTCAAGCGCAAGCTGCGCCGTTCCCTGGACGAAATCCTGGCCTTGCGGGAAGAGATCGCGGCCAACCTTTCCTTTCTCGATTCCTGCGAACTGGACCGCAAGCATCTGGCCAAAGAGGAAAAACATCTGGCCGACCAGTTGGCCGCCGTGCTCTCCGGCCTGAACGCGGCCCGGCGCGAAACCGCGCCGAATCTGGCGGAAGCATTGGAAACGGAACTGCGCGGGCTGGGTTTTTCCGAGCATGTGAGGGTCGAATTCGCTTTCGCCCCCGTCCCGCTGCATCCCGGCCGGGACGACTGCGCCGAAGAAAGGGCGCGCATCCTCTGGCGGCCCAACCCCGGCCAATCCCCGCAGCCCATGGACAAAATCGCTTCCGGCGGCGAGCTTTCCCGCTTTCTGCTGGCCCTGGTTTCCCTGCTGGCCCGCAGAACCGAAGAGGAGCCGACGCTGATTTTCGACGAAGTGGATTCCGGCGTGGGCGGCCTGACCCTGAACAGGGTCGCGGACCGGCTGGAAGCGCTGGCGCGGAACCGCCAGGTCCTGCTCATCACCCACTGGCCCCAGCTTGCGGCCAAGGCCGGACGGCATTTTCAGGTGCGCAAGGAAGTGCGCGGCGGCGATACCTTCACCCTGTGCACGCGCCTGGACGGCGAAGCCCTGCGGGTTGAACTGGCCCGTATGGCCGGCGGCGGCGGCATGGGCGAGGTCATGGCCAAAGAACTGCTGGGATGAAACCGGTGGAAGAAGAGGACCTTTTTTGCAAAAAAGTTCTCCTCTTTCCATCGTGCCCTGTCCTCTCTTCAAAAACCTTGCCGGGTACGGTCAGGGCTCTTCTTGGCCGGGCGCCCGGAAGCGCATGGCGGGCAGGCTGATTCCCGTTTCGGCAGCGGCCCGTACCAGGGCTTCGAACTCCGCGCGGGTGTAGGTTTCCCCTTCGATCCGGTACGATTTGGCGGCAAGATCGCCCTGGGGCGTGCTGACGGTCGCCGCCGCCCGGGGCAGAATCACCCGTTCCATATACAACCGCCGGATGCCCAGAGTATGGGTGTGCCGGAAAAAGGCTGCCTGCACCGCTTCCAGCTTTTCAGGCAGACAGATGGCCCGGAGCGACCCGCCGGGCCGGTTCTTTTTCATCACCCCCGGCAAATACAGCACATCCACCGCACCGGCGGCCTGCAGGCGGTCAAAGGCGTATCCAAGCTCTTCCCCGGTCAGGTGGTCAATATGGCTTTCCAGCACCACTACGGTTTCCACCACGGGGGCCTGATCATCCAAAGACGGCATATGTCGCTGCGCCATCACGGCCCTCAATAGATTCTGCGTTCCGAAAATCCTCTTCCCAGAACGTTATAGGTATTTTCGACAATCAAAAAAGCCTTGGGATCCTGCTTGTACACCAATTCTTCCAGCCGCTTGAGCTGATAGTTGTGCACGACGGTCATGATGACATACCGTTCCTGATTGGTATATGCGCCTTTCGTGTACAGATAGGTGACGCCGCGATGCAGATTATCCATGATCTCCATGGCGATTTGTTCCGCAATATCGGACACGATATAAACAAGTTTTCGCTGGTTGGTTATGTTCATGGAATAATCGAGAATACCCGTGTACACGTATACCATAATGATGGAATACAAAATCTTGTGGATATCCATATACCACATTGAGATCAGGAACAGGCAGACGTTGAAGGCAAAGCTGAACCCGCCCAGCTTGACGTTGAATTTCTGGTGCAGCACCATGGATATAATGGTCAGGCCACCGTCGCTGCCAAGCGAGCGCAGCATGATCGACAAGCCCGCCCCGCAGACGCTGCCCGCGGCGACGGCGGCCAGCAGGGGGTCCTGAACGGGCGCCGTGTAGGTGATAAGCTGGGTGGCAACGGTGGTGACGGCCATGCCGTACAGACTGTATGCGAGAAAACGGCGGGTCAGGAACATGAGCCCCACCAGGACCACGGGAATGCACACCAGCGCGTACCAGAAGGCCAGCGAGAAAAGGCCGGACTGATAAAAGAGCAGCATGGACATGCCGAACAGGCCGCCGGAGATGAATTCGTGCGGCACGGCCAACGCCTTCAGGCCGAAAGAAAACAGCGCGCCCCCGAAGGTCAGGAGAAAGATATTCCAGGGAACGGAAAGGGTAATGCGCCGGAAATCAAAGGCTGCCATGAATCACTCCTGCGCCGCCGGGCGCCGTATGCAACGGAACAATGCACGATACCATATCGGGCCGGACGCCAAAGTCAAGGCGGCGCGTTCCGAAAGACGGAAGAAGCTCTTTTCCCGCATGCGGGGAACCGCACTCTTTGCCCTGAAGGGGCGCCACTCTGCTTGCGCCCTGACGGATGCCCCGCCGCGCGAAATATCCGCCGGGGGGTTTTCACTTTGAAAACCCCCTATCCCTTTTTTCGCTAAACCATATCTGAAATTTCCCCTTTCCCGGACAAGCTAACCACTTGAAAAAACAGAGAAGGAAATCCCTCTTCGCTCTTGAGTTTTCTTTTCGTTTGTGTCAAGTTAGCACAATCGCACTACAAAACTTTGTGCCGAAGATGTGAATTTGACGGCTCCGGCCGTAAACGCCAAGGAGGAAGAGTACACATGGCAGAGATCACGTATAAAGGAAAAAGCTTTGAGATTGACGAAGACGGCTTCCTGTTGCGCTTCGACGACTGGACCCCGGACTGGATGGAATATGTGAAAGATTCCGAAGGGATCACCGACATTACGGAAGACCACCAGAAAATCCTTGATTTCCTGCAGGATTATTACAGAAAGAACGGCATCGCGCCTATGGTCCGCATTCTTTCCAAGAACACCGGCTACAAGCTGAAGGAAGTGTACGAACTGTTCCCCTCCGGCCCCGGGAAAGGCGCCTGCAAAATGGCCGGCCTGCCCAAACCCACCGGGTGCGTGTGATCGGCCTTTGGCGTTGACTACCGGCGTCTGGCGCCTGCGGGCAGCAACGTAGCGGGACAAAAAAATACCAGCGGAACAGGCCCCTGTTCCGCTGGTATTTTTTCTCGCCGGCTCCGGCGCATGCGGCAGGCCGCTATCCCTCGGTCCGCAATGCGGCGATCAGTTCCGGAAGCGTTTGCTCCGCCTTGTCCACGGCGATCTGGCAGGTGCCGACCTGGACGTGCCCGCCGCCGCCGTAGCGCAGCATCAGGGCGCCGATGTCGCTTGCGCAGGTACGGTTCAGGATGGAGTACCCCACGGTGAACACGATATTCTGCCGTTTGAAGCCCCACATGACCTGAATGCTGACGTTGCATTCGGGATACAGGGCATAGGCCGTGAACCGGTTGCCGGAAAAAATTTCTTCCTGATTGCGCAGATCTGTGACCAGCACGTTGCCGTGCACGGTGGAGCAGGCGGTTATCATGCCGCGGAACAGCTTATCCTGGGCGAAGTAGCGGTCCGTGCGCTCCTTCACGTCGGGCAGGGCCAGAATTTCCCCGGCGCCCATGACGGCGCAATAGCCGATCATATCCATCATCAGCTGGTAGTTGCTGATGCGGTAGTCGCGGTACCGGCCCAGCCCCGTGCGCGGGTCCATGATAAATCCCAGCAGCACCCAGCCTTCGGGGTTTTTCACGTCGTCGGCGGTCAGCATGCCGCTGTCGACTTTGTCCACCGCTTCCAGAAGACCGTCAAAGTGCGGCGAAAATCTGGCGTGTCCGCCGTAATATTCCCAGACCACCCTGGCGCAGCTGGGCGACAGACGCACCGCGCCCTCAACGCGCACATTGCCCACCCGCGCCATTTCACTGGAGTGGTGGTCAAACCACAAACCACAGCCGGGCACATAGGCGACGTTCGCCAGAACGTCGTTGGCCGTCACCGTCACAAGACCGTCCTGCAGGTCTTTGGGATGCACAAAAGCATATTCGTCCACAACGCCTGCCGCTTTAAGCAGGACGCCGCAGACAAGGCCGTCAAAGTCGGAACGTGTGACAAGACGCATGGCAGCACCCCATCTGGTTGAGGATAGAACTGGACCGGCACCCATCCTTGTACCCGGCACGCAAAATAAAGACAAGCCCGTCAGCGCGCCGGGGATGCTTTTTTGTTCTTTCTTTGCGGGTTTTGCCCGCGCCGGCGAGAAAAACAAAAGTCTAGATTTTCTCTTGATTTTACGACGGCCAGTGAGTACCATCACCACGAACGAACAGGAAAGAGCCGCCCGGCTCAAATATCCAGGGGGCGTCCATGCCGCAAGTCGCTGCCAGAATTTCTGCCGACCAGGAAAAATGGCTGAAAGACTACTTCCGCACCAAGAGCGCCGGCGCGGAATTCATTCTGCCTTGGGCTGTCGACACATTTTTCCGCGCCATTTCCGCCATCAAGAACACCTTCACGGCCGGGGAACTGAAAACCATCATCGACGCGCATAAAGACGTGCGCCTGCTGCCCGACCATACCCGGCAGTCGTACCTGCTTTTGCGCGTGCTTGACGCCTGCGACGTGAACATGGTGCACACCCGGCACGGCGCCAGCAAGGCCAGTCTTGAAGCCAAGCTGAAACGCCTGGACGACACGCAGGCCACGGCCCTGATGGTCTGGTCGTCCGCATTCTGGGTCAGCCGGAACTGCTCCGCCGACAGCATGGACGAATACATCCGGGGCTATTAACAGTAGAGGGACGCCTGATGCGCTTCATCACAGTATCGCTGCTTATGCTGGCTCTGGCTCTGCCGGCCGGCTGTTCCTGGATGGGCAGAACCGCGGGAAAAGCCAAAGCCGCCGTCGAAGACAGCGCCAATGACGTGGAACGCGGCTATCACCAGGGATACCAGGAAGAAAAACATAAGACCCAGAAAGCGAAACCCGCGCCCCCCCCAACGGAAAAACCCGCCGAAAAACCTGCGGACCCGGGCCTGTCGCAGACGTGACGAGCCTTTGCGGGGTCATAAGGCCGTGATGAGGCCGTGCCGCAACAGCGCGTCCGCTGTTTCCGCGGCGGGCAGCCCCACCACGGCCGACCAGGACCCGCGAACAGCCGTCACCAAAAAGGCCCCGACGCCCTGCACAGCATACCCGCCGGCCTTGTCCAGCCCTTCGCCGTTGCGCGCGTAAGCACGCAGCGTGGCATCGGGCCAGGCGGCCATGGTCACGGCGGCGCGCGCGGCGAATTCCGTTGCGGCGCCACCCGGCAGGCACAGGGCGCAGGCGGTGATCACCGTATGGTCCCGCCCGGCCAGGCGTTTCAGGAACTGAAAAGCCTCTTCCGCGTCGCGCGGCTTGCCCAGAATATCGTCATCCAGGGCCACCACCGTATCCGCGCCCAGCACGGCCGCTTCCGGCGCGGCGGCGAAAACGGCCCGGGCTTTTGCCGCCGCGGCGCGCGCCGCGAACGCGGCCGGTTTCTCACCCGGAACAGGCAGCGGCTCCGCCGCGTCGGGGGGCGCCACAACCGTATGCGCTATGCCCATGGCGCGCAGAAATTCCCGCCGCCGGGGGGACGCGGAAGCCAGAACCAACGGAGCCCGGGCGACGAACACCGGCCGGACGGCACAGCCGGAACAGTCTTTTTCCATGGGCGGAATCCTTGTTTCGCAAGAGTTTTCCCGCTTCCGGCGCGGGTTCGCCGGTTGTATGCCTTTCCCCGGAAAAGATCGAGGCAAATTATTTTCAAAACATATCGAAATCCCCCTAAAGCTTTCCCGAATCCCGCCGAAAAAGGGATGAGGGGAGTAATGGAGTATGCAGAACTCATACTATATGCAACATATGCTGCTGCAATATGGCAGACAGCTGACGACAGCGCGTCGTCTCGCCCGGCACAGGCACGCCATGCGCCTTGCCCAGGGAGCGGACGGCGGCCCCTCGCCCGAGCAGAAGCGCGCGCTCATGGTTGACCGCGTCACCAGCGAAATCGTTGAAAACCTGTTCTTGACGGGATCGGACAATCCGGTCGTGCAGGTGGTCAAGGACCGGTTGAACAAAGCGCTGGGAGAGGAATTCACTTTCCGCTATCCTCCCGGTGAACTGGATATGCGCATTTTCCGCCAGGGTGAAACCGGCCCCGTGGAAGTCGCCCCCGAAGAAAAAATCCGCATCATGAGCGCGCTGTGGGTCATCGCGCAGGAGACGGTTGACGCCGGAATGCTTTAGGATGTACCGATACGTTGTGGGCAGGCGCCCTAAAGTATCCGGCGCGGTTGCCGATAAGCCATTTGAACAGAGCATGGAAAGCACGCCAGGGACGGCGCGCGTACCGTCGGACACAATCCCGACGCGCAGACGGCAGGGGCTGGAGGCCCGGCCGGTTTGGAAATGAGGGGAGGCCCCCTATGGAAATCAAAAACGCGCTTGTGCAGCTTGACCCTTACCGGGCAAAGCTGAAGGCGGATGAAAACGCGCAAACCACCCGCGCGGGGCGTACTGCCGCCCCCAAAGACGCAGCGAAGCCCTCTTCGCAGGGCGATCGCATCAGCTTGTCGCCGGAGGCGAAATTGCGCACCGAGGCATACAGCGCCGCCATGTCCGCCCCGGAAGTACGGCAGGCCTGGGTCGACGCCATCAAAGCCCGGGTGGATTCCGGCGAATACCAACCCGACAGTAAAAAAATCGCAGCCAAGCTCCTGCAGGAAGAGCCGGGCCTGTTCCGCGCCTGATCCCCACCGCAGGAGAATCCTTCCGGGTTTGCGGACTTCCCGTCCGCAAACCCGTTTTTTCCCCCGCCCCTGATCCGTGCCACAACCGCACGCCATCGGCCAGCAATTGCCGAACTTGCCGCGCACACAAGGCACGTCGCGCTTCCCATGCCCGGGTGACGGCCGGCAGGGCCGGCATCGGCGCGGCGGCAGATCCCGCAAAGGCGGAACGTGGAAAAGCACGCCCCGGTGCGCGGCGACTGCAATGCATATCGCCCGAAACCAGGGGGGGCAAGGATTTGCCCACCCCGTCCCCGCGGTGTTTCCCGCGTGAAACGCTCAGCCCTTGACAAGGGCGCTTTTTTGTAATAGGCATTACAAAAAAGTACGCAAAGAATTATTCGTTACAAATATTCCGCAACGCGCTTCCGCAATCAAGGCCGGCATTCTGATGACCCCCGCGATCCAGGAATACGAGGAGCTGATCGCGCTGATACAGGCGCGCTATGATTCCCTGTCCCGCGGACAGCAGCGCGTCGCTTCCTGCCTGATGGGCAATCTGTCCCTGGTCTGTACGGGCACGACGCTGCAAATCGCCGCCATGGCGGGGGTCAGCAACGCGACCGTGGTCCGTTTCGCTTCCTCCCTGGGGTTTTCCGGCTATGCGGAACTGCAGGGCTGTGTCCGTCAGGCCCTTGTCTCGCAACGCTACATCAAAAAAAACCCTTCCGCCGCCCTGTCAGGCAGAACGCTGGCGGATATTCTGACGGCCCAGACGGATTTGCTGAAGCGGTCCTATTCGGGCATCAGCCAGGATGATTTTGACCGTGCCGTCTGCGGCATTGCGCAAGCGGAAAGGATTTACGTCACCGGAACCCGGTCCACCTATGCCCCGGCGTATTTCCTGGCCGGCATGCTCAATCTTTTTCTGCGCAACACGGCCCTTTTGACCCTGTCGGACGGCTACGCCATGGAAGAACTGATGCGGGCGGGGAAAAACGATCTTTTCATCGCCCTGACCCTGAAGCGGTATTCCAGATATACCTATGAAATGGTGCGACTGGCCGCGGACAAAGGCATCCCTGTTCTGGTCGTCAGCGACAGCGTCCTGTCCCCGGCCGGCCGGCTTGCCGCCCTGCATCTGGAAGTGCGCACGGATTCGGCCACCATTTCAGATTCCGTCCTCGGCCTGATGTCCCTGGCGGAAGCGCTCATTTCTTCCGTGGCGGCGCGGCCGCGCATGGCTCCGCGCATTCGCGGGAACCTCAACGAATTTGAAGAATGGGTGGCCCCCCGGATCTTTCTTGATCCCTCGCGGTTGCACCCGGAAAATGTCGTCGCATTACCCAGGGCAAAGGCGGGCACAGCGGAAGCATCGGGCGGAGAACCGGAAAATGTTGCACCACGCAACGCCGAGGAGAATCGCGCATGTGGGAAAAAATGATACCAACGGTAAAAGTGTCGGGCGGCATTTTTGACGGGTTGCTTTTCTATGGCGGCGTTCTGGGTTTGCTGCTGCTCGTGGGAACGCTGCTGCGGCTGAAAATCGGATTTTTCAAAAAATACTACATCCCCGCGTCCCTTATCGCGGGTGCGTTGGGCATCATCATCGGGCCCCACTGCCTGAAAGTCATCCCGCCGGAAATGAGTTCCGCCTGGAGCGGCATGCCCGGGCGCCTTATCACCATAGTTTTCGCGCCCATGCTGATGGGCGTCGCCATCCAGAACCCTCGAAAATATCTGGACATCGCCGCTCCGTCCTGGTTTTTCGGCTGGATCGGCGCCATGATTCAGATCGGCATCCCCTTCCTTATCACCGGTCTGATCCTGATGCCCCTCTGGGGCGTCAACCCCATGTTCGGCACCATCGTTGAAGTGGGCTTCAGCGGCGGGCACGGCACGGCCGGCGGCATGATCGAGGTGTACAACGGCATGGGCTGGGCCGACGGCGGTTCCCTGGGCATGATGTCCGCCACGGTCGGCCTGATCGTGGGCATCGTGGCCGGGATGATCATCATCAACTACAGCATCCGCAAGGGCTACACCTCGGTGGTGAAATCGACCGAGGAACTGAAAAGCGCCGCGGAAGACATCATCCCCGAAAGAGAGCGCGGCGCCAGTTCCATCTCCACCATCAACCACGACATCATTGACGGTTTCGCCCTGCACGCGGCCTTCATCGGTCTGGCCATCCTGCTGGGCTGGTTCATGCAGAAGTTCGTGGGCCAGTATATCAAGGGTTTCCCCCTGTTTCCCATGGCCATGATCGGCGGTTTTATCATCCAGTGCGTCATATCCAAAACGCGCTGGGCCAACATCCTCGACAAGGGAACCTTTGCCAGAATCCAGGGTCTGGCCATGGAATTTCTGATCGTTTCCGCCGTGGCCACCATCCAGATCCCCGTCATCATCGCGTACGCCGGGCCGCTGCTGATCCTGATGAGCGTGTCCACCGCCCTGATGGTCTGGTACTTTTTTTCCATCGGTCCCAGAATGTTCCACGAAGACTGGGTGGAACACGCCATCGTCCAGTTCGGGACCCTGACGGCGGTGGCGGCCATCGGCCTTATGCTGCTGCGCACCATCGACCCGGACATGAAGACCAACGCGAACCTGGGGTACGCATTGCGGGCGCCGTTCAGCAGCCCGTTCATCGGGGGGGGACTCGTCACTTCCTCTTTGCCCGTCTTTGCGGTAACCTTCGGCCCGACAACAGCCGGCCTGATTGCCCTGGGGGTATGCGCCGCTCTTTTCCTTGCGTGTTACCTGTGCGGTTGGCTGCATAAGCCCAGTTACGGAAAAACGGCGTTGAAACCATAATCGTGTTCCATTTTTCGGAGGTACAGACAATGGCAGATAAAAAAGTGCAGTTCCGCTATCTTTCGCTTGAGGAAACCATCGCGGCGGGTGCCACAAACATGGCCAAAGCCATCGAAGATGTGGAAAAGGTCCTGTCCCTGGAAGACCACGGCAAGGTGGTCCACCCCCACAAGACCGCCATGCGCTGGGGCGACGAAGCGTCCGAATACGAATTCGGCCGCATCAACTGCATGCCCGGCTATGTGGGCGGCGATATCGACATCGCCGGCATCAAATGGATAGGCAGCGCGCCCAAAAACATCGAACAGGGCCTGCCGCGCGCTTCCGCCCTGACCATCCTCAACGACCCGAAGACCAAATTCCCCGTGGCGGTCATGGACGGCACCGTCATCAGCGCCATCCGCACCGGAGCCTGCGGCGGGGTGGCCGTGAAATATCTGGTGAAAAAAGACGCCGCGTCCATGGGGCTGTATGGCGCCGGGGTGCAGAGCAGGACCCAGCTGATGGCGGCAAAGGCCGTGCGGCCTTCGCTCAAGCTGGTCAAACTCTACGACCCCAACCAGGAGCGGGCCAAAGTGTTCGCGGACGACATGGGCAAAGAATGCAACGTGGAAATCGCGGTCATGAAGGCCCCCGAAGAAGCGGCCAAAGGCGTGGATTTCATCACCACCGCCACCATGTCGGTCAAGACGGTGGTCTTCCACAGGTGGCTGGACCCCAAGGGCATGACCTGCCTGAACATCGGCGGCAACGAATACGACGACGACGTGGTGCTCAAAGCGGCCAAGACCTATGCCGATTCCATCGACGCCGTGGTCGACAGAAACGGCAACACCATCGCCCACATGGTCAACGAAAAGCGGTTTGACATCAAGAACTACTATTCCGACCTGGGGCCGGTCATCAACAAGAAGAAGGAAGGCAGAACCGGGGACGAGCTGATTTATTTCGCCTCCGTGGGTTCCGGCCTGTTCGACATCGCCGTCGCGGCCAGGGTGCTGAAAGAAGCGGAAAAGAAGAACATCGGCACCATGCTGACCCTGTGGAACGAACCCTGGTTCAGCTGAAATCGCGCATTCCCGGAATCCCGTGCATGAAAAAATCCGCACCCGGTGCGGATTTTTTCATGCATTCCGGGGAACCCTTTCCGAAAAATCAGTGCCGGATAACTTCCGTTACTTTCAGATGGAGTTTCGCCGGTCCCTTGATGTCCGTCTGGGGCACCTGCAGGCCGATTCTGGCCGCGTGGTTGATCAGGATGGGGCCGGTCAGGCTGATGACGGTTTCTTCCGGCTTTCCGGGCGGTATGGCCACGGTGACCAGTACCGCGATTTCGCCGGGGGCGTCGCTTTGCAGCAGTTTCTGCTCCGCGTCGCTGACCTTGACCGTGTAGTCGGGGATAAACCCGTAAGGATCCGCGACCAGAAGGCCCAGAGTCGGATCATCCATGCTTTGCAGGACAAGAAAGGGCGCTTCCGGCCTGAGCTGCAGCAAGGTGAAATCCTTGCGGCTCTCAAAACCGATTATCCCGCGCGGAAAATGGATCACCTTGTTCAGGTTCACCGCCTGTCTGCCCAGCCGGGTATCTATTTCTCGAGTTTCTGCCATAACCGCGTCGCCGCCAGTAAATCGTTGTCCCGCGTTTCCATAGCCTGTCTGTTTTCATCCTTGATGCGCTGGTATACCTCTTCGCGGTACACCATCATATCCCCGGGCACGCTGATGCCCAGTTTCACCTGCTTGCCCTGAACGCTGAAGACGGTGATTTTGATGTCATCACCCAAGTGCAGGCTTTCGCCGGCTTTTCTGGTCAGGATCAGCATGCTCTGTCCGCAATCAGTTAGGGTTGCCGCCATTTTCTGGAGCATTCCACCGTTGAAATGCCCGCGGGGATTTGTCCGCAAATCCTTGCCGCCGCATGGGCGCGGGCGAGCTTTGCCCGCCGTTGCACGGCGATTTGAAGCGTTCCCCGCGCTAAATAAAGTTCGACAAGTTCATCTGCATGATCATGGAGGACGACTTCAGCACCGTGTTGTAGGCCAGTTGCTGCTGGGCGAGTTTGGTCATCAGCACGGTCACGTCGATATCCTCGATTTTGCTCATGCCGTCGGTTTCGCTCAATTCGCGCATGCTCAGAGTGTTGAAAGCCACGTCCAGCCTGTTTTCGCGCCCGCCCGCCTCCGTGGCTCTGGTCTCCACCAGCTTCAGGCATTCGGTCAACTCGTCAATGGCCCGCTGCATGCCGGCCTGGCTGTTGGTTTCCGCATAGGCGATGGCCCGGCCCACGGCTTCGAACACGTTAGCCAATCCAGTAACAGGCTGCGCCGAATCCGTAAATGGTTCCCGGTACAACCCGCCGAAAATATCTTTGCCCACCCAGTTCACGGTAATGGTGTGGTTGGGCGAAATTTCCAGGTTGATGTCCGCCCGCCGGGGGCGCACCACGAACTGGCCGTCAATGGCCGGCTGCTGGTCCATGTTCAGAAAACCGCCGGGAACGGGCAGGCGGTACAGGGGCGGCGTGCCCAGGAGCGTGTCCGGCGCCGTGGCCTGGGTCCAGTTTTTGCCGTCGTCCAGGCTGTAGGAATAGGTGATCAACCCGCCGTCCACGTTGTCGACGCGCACGGCCACGTCCCGGGTGAAATACCCGTCGGCCTGCGGATTGCCCGTGCCGAAAGCCGCCGCGGGCGACGCCGTCACGTTGAACGAGGTCCCGGCCGGAATGGGCGAAGCGCCGGGGGTCAGCGTGCCGCCGGGAATGTTCAGGGGGCCGCCCGAAGGCGCGGTGGTGTTCTGCCAGGTCGTGCCGCCGTCCGAAGAATAGCGGTAGGTCACGGTGGCGCCGTCGTCGCCGCTGACCTGTACCGTCAGGGCTTTGCTGTAGGACCCCGTGACTGTGGCCCCGTTGTCGGCCGTCCGCGTGTTGCCCGTGGTCGTGCCCGTGGCGCCATACAGCGCCGTGACCTGGGTGTCGTGGTCGTCGCCCTGGTAGATTGCCGTCGGCCGCACATAAATCCAGGTGCCGTTGTCCGTTTCGTTGACGTTGGTCACATCGACCGTGCTGACGGGGAGCGCACCGTCCAGCACCACGCCGACGCCGCCGGCCATCAGACGCACGGAACCGACGGGATAGGGCGGCGTGGACAGGCCGGCGTCCGTCGTGCCCGCCATCCAGGTTTTTCCGCCGTCGACGCTGTAGTCGAACGCCGCGGTTCCGGCCGTGCCGTCTTCCCGGAACTGGATCAGCACGGTGCTGTCGCTGCTGCCTTCCGCCGCATACCGCGCGCCGGCGAAATTGGCGTCGTTGCAGGTCACCCCCAGACCCGCCACATACGGGGCCCGTTCCGTCTTATGCCCGGCGAAAATATGCTGGCCGTTGTATTCCGTGTTGGCCAGGTTCAGCAATTCCATAAAATGCCCGCGCAGGGCGTCGCCGATCGATTCTCTGTTCGCGGCCGAATAGGTGCCGCTGGAAACCTGCTGCACCTTTTCACGCATGAGCGAAAGCACTTCCCCCACGCCGATCAGGGTGCTGTCCGCCAGTTCCAGCCAGCCCAGCGCTTCGTTGACGTTGCGCTTGTAGCGGTCGATGTTGTTCAGCGAGGAACGGTACTGCAGCACGCGCGCCATGCCGGCGGGATCGTCGGAAGGTTTGTTGATCCGCTTTTCCGTCGATCCCTGCAGGTTGGAATCCATCAGGTCGGACAACCCCTTGTTCATGTTCGTGACGAACGAGGAGTACATCTGGCGTTGGGATATGCGAATGCTCATGGCAGACCTCTTTATCGAAAAACTACTGCTTCAGCCCCAGGATGGTCTGCAGCATCTGGTCGGCGGTGGTGATCAGCTTGGCCGCCGCCTTGTACGAATTCTGGAAGCGCACCAGGTTGGTCATTTCCTCGTCCAGGTTGACCCCGGCGTTTTCATCCTGCTTGTCGCGCAGATCCTGGGCCATGGCCCCGTACAGGCCGGAATTGTACTTGGCCGTGGCGGTGTCGCCGCCGACCTTGGCCACCAGCGTGGCGTAAAAACCGACCAGGGTTTGTTCCATGGCGCCCTGGGTGGCCGTGCCGATGGAAACTTTCTTGGTGGACAGCTGGGCGATTTCCAGGGCGGTGATGGTGTCGCCCCTGTTGCCTTCCGCGCCCCCGTTGATGCGGCCCGCGTTGATCAGGTTCAGGTTGTGCACGATCTCGTCGCGCACCGCCATGTCGCCGGCGTGTTCGCCCTTGAAAAAAGTGTTGATGCCCATGGCGGCCAGTACGCCGGAGGTGTCGGCCTCAAACCCGAACTGGTGGTTGGCGCTGTTGGACTGAATCTGCAGGCGGCCGTCCACGATGGTCGCGGTGACGAAGGTGGGCGGAACCCCGCTGGGGTTGGCGTTGGCGGAAGAACCGTTGATTTTGTCGCGCAGGCTTTCCAGCGTGTCCGTCGCCGGGTCGAAGTTGACGTCCAGAGCGGTTCTCACGCCCGGGTCGCTGTACACGGGATCCCCGGTGGCGCTGTCGTAGATGGCGATGCTGAAGTTGCCCTGCTGCAGCCGGCCGGCCCAGACAAGGCCGGACTGGTTGCTGTTCAGGGGGACGTCGATGTTTTCCACCCGGTAGTCGCCCAGAACGGACGAAAGCTTTTCCAGCCCCACGCCCTGGCTGTGGATGCGGTTCACTTCCCAGGTCAGGGACTGGGCGAAGGCGTCCAGGCGCTCACGGTACTGGGCAAGCTGGTTGTCGCGGAAATCGAAATAGGAGGTGATGGTCCCGCCGGTCAGGCGGCGGTCGTTGGCCGTTCCGTCGCCCAGCATCTGGGGGGTGACGTTGATCAGCCCGGTGGTCGGCGAATTCCAGTAGATGGCCGACTTGGGAACGATCTCGAAACGGTCGCCCACGCTGAGGGGGGACCCCGCGTCAAAGGAGATGTTCAGATCCTTGACCGTGACCTGATTGGCCGTATCCGTGGCCGGGTAGTTCGCGACGGTGCCGTCGGCGTTTTTCAGCCAGGTGCGGCCCCCGTCCAGAGAAACCTGGTAGATGGGCGTGCCCGCGGCCGGAGGCACGGAGCCGCTGGTGTCCACCAGGCCGGACCCCGTGGAAGTGACCCCGCCCGAACCATCGGCATAGCCTATGACCTTGACCGTGTATTCGTATTCGTCGGAGCCGTCAAAGCGGATGTCGCCGGTATAGGCCGAATTGGTCGTCAGGTATTTTTCCGAACGCGCGCCCCAGTACTCAAAGGAGTACGAAACTTCCTCATCCACCAGGGTCATTCCGCTTTTGGTGTTGACCACATAATGGCCTTCCCCCCGGTCAATGACATCGATATCAACGATTCCCGCCAGTTCGCGCACCTTCAGGTCGCGCTGGTCCATCAGGGTGTTGGGGTTGTTGGAACCGGGAATGCTGTGGGTGTTGATCTGCTTGTTCAGCGCGGCGATTTCCTTCATCAGCGTATTGGCCCGGTCGATGTCGGTCTGGATCAGGCCGTCCATCTGCTTCTGCATATAGGCCATGGCCTGGTCGGTTTCACTGATGAAGGCCGCCAGCGTTTCCGCGTTGGACAGCAGGGCTTCGCGGTTGGAAGAACTGGCCCCGTCCTGGGACAGCTGCTGCCAGCCGTTGAAAAACTCGTCCAGGGCGGAGGCGATGCCCGGCGAGTTGGATTCGTTAAACAGCGATTCCACGCTGGTCAGCAGCTGATGCTGCTCGTTCCAGCGGGTGGCCTGCGAGGATTTGCTGAGGTAAGCCTTTTCCACAAAGCGGTCGAACATGCGGTACACTTCGGCCGCGCGCACGCCCTGCCCCATCTGGCCGGGAGCGAAGTCCAGCGAGGGATATTCCTCAAAACGCACCCGCTGCCGCGAATACCCTTCGGTATTCACGTTGGCGATGTTGTTGCCCGTGGTCTGAATGGCGGTCTGGTTCGCGAACAGCGCACCGGCCCCGATGTTCAGAACGGCGTTGATGCTGCTGGCCATTTACATTCTCCCGTGGATAAGGGCCGCTTCGGGTCTGTGATTGCGGTAGGTGCCCCTGGCGCCGTAAACCATCTGCTGCTTGGGCACGATGTTGTCGTACAGATAGGTCATCAGTTCGTGGTTCTGGTCCAGCAGGGCCAGGGACAGCTGCGTGTTGTAGCTGGCCTGGCGGGCGGAACGCTGCTCCGCCTCGTCAATGGCGGCCAGCAGCTTTCTGATTTCCGCGCCTTCTTCCGGCGGCAGCAGGCCCGCATATTCCGCGGCTTTCGTGCCATGCATGATTTCCTTCACTTCCATGCGCTCGGACGCCAGTTGGCGGAGCAGTTCATGGATGGAAAATTCCAGGCTGGTCACGGCGTCGGTATTGCCCGTCTGAAGCAGGGAAAATTCTTCCTCGAGAAGAGTGAAAAGCAGTTCCATGCCTTTCCATTGGCGGACAAGGTTGCCGTGTATGTGCGCATAGTCAGCCATCGTCGTCTCCTGTGAAATCCCTGCTCCCGCGCCGTGTTGCCGGCGGGGCCGGCTTGCCGCGATTCTGCCGTGCCGGAATATCGCGACGGTGTTCCATCGTTTGCCGGGTTTTATGCAAACTCCAGGCCAGGACTATACATTCCTGTCCAGGCGGGCCGGAGAAAGCGCCGGCGCCGGCGTACCGGCGACGCCGCCGTCGGCCGTCACGGGCTGCGCCCCGGCCGGAGCGGCAAAACCTCCGCCGCCGCCCATGGCCCGCGAATTCGCGGCCGGATTCGCGACGCCGCCGGCAGCAGGCGCCTGAACGCCCGCCGTCTGGTTCGGCGTCTGGTTCGCCGGCGCGCCCACCGCCGCGGGCTGGCCCGAAAGCTGCGGATAGCCGGGCGCGGCCATGGCCCGCGCGGGCATGGAGCGGTTGTTCGCCTGCTTGCGGGAGGACATGCCCCTGCGGGACGCGGGACGCGCCTTGCCCGGCGCGGAAACGCGCGGGGGCATGGGAGTGACGGCAACAGGACGCCGTTCGCCCGTTGCCGCGGCCGCCGCCTGATCCACCGCGGCCGGGGCCGCCGGCGCGGGGACGGGCTGGCTGTATGCCTGGGCCACCGTCATGGGCATAAAGGCCAGGGCGGGCATCCGGTCCGGGTCCATCTGCCGGCGTTCGTTGGCCAATTCGTTCAGGGCCTGTTCCACTATGGCCCCGGCCGGGTCGTAGTCGCTCTTTTGCGCTTCTTCTTCCGCCCGGGTATACAGCTCATCCTGGGTCATGCCCGGCTTTTGCTTGTCCACCGCGGCTTTCGCGGCTTCTTCGGCGGCGGGGATGGACAGCGGCGCGCGCAGCGAGCCGGACCCGGTCGAACGGCTGGTGTTGTGCAGTTTCTGGCTGAGCTGCTGCTGCAACATGTCGGCAAGGCCGATGCCGCCGGCCGACGTCATTTTTTTGGCCAGTTCGACGTCGAACATGGACTGATAGGCTTCCTCGTCCTTGCTGTGCAGATAGCCTTCCTTCTTCACATTCTTGCGCATCTGCTCCCACATTTTCTGCAAGAAAATGGACTCGAACCCTTCGCAGGCTTCGCGCAATTTTTTGTCGTCGCCTTTCCCGTCGCCCAGGCGCTTTTTCAGGCCGTCGACAGCCAGCTTCCTTTGCACCAGGTCCGACGCGTCCGCGGCGTCCAGAGCCATCCGGGTGTCAACGGGATTGGTGGTCATGTTAAATCACCTCCAAAGACGCATGCAGCGCCCCTGCCGCCTTCAGCGACCGCAGAATGGAAATGAGGTCGCGCGGGGTCGCGCCCAGCGAGTTCAGACCGTCCACCAGTTCCTGCAGGGTCGCGCCCTCGACGACGTTGAGGTTGCGCTGTTCTTCGCGGGCGGCGATGTCCGTGCGCGGGACGGCGACCGTCGTGCCCGCGCTGAACGGCCCGGGCTGGGACACGTCCGCGCCCTCGGACACGACCACCTGCAACTTGCCGTGGGCCACGGCCACGCGGGAAATGCGCACGTCGCGGCCCAGGACGACGGTGCCGGTCTTTTCGTCCACCACCACGCGGGCGGCGGAATCGGGCATGATTTCGATGTTTTCAAGGGACGCCATCAGCGGAACCATGTTGTTCTTGAAGTCCGCCGGAATCTTCAGCTCCACCGTGGAAATATCCAGCGCGCGGGCGAAGTTGCCGCCAAGGGCGGTATTCACCCGCTCCACAACCTGATTGGTGGTGGAAAAATCCGCCCCGTGCATGGCAAGGGTCAGGGTTTCCTGACTGTTGAATTTGAAAGGAACGGCCCGTTCCACAATGGCGCCGCCGGGGATCATCCCCACCGTGGTCACGTTTTTGCTGGCCCGCGCCGCGTCCCCGGTCACGCTGTACCCGCCGATGGCCAGCGCCCCCTGGGCCAGGGCGTATATTTTGCCGTCAATGCCCTTGAGCGGAGTCTGCAGCAGCACGCCGCCCAACAAACTGGTGGCGTCGCCCAGCGAAGATACCGTCACGTCCAGTTTCGCGCCCGGCTTGGATGAAACGGGCATTTTCACCGTCACCATGACCGAGGCCACGTTTTTGGGTTTCAGCACTTTCTGGTCCACGGCCACGCCCATGTTTTCCAGCATGTTCACCATGGAGCGCATGGTGAAGGTCGAATCCTTCTTGTCGCCTGTTCCGGAAAGCCCCACCACCAGGCCGTACCCGACCAGCTGGTTGTCCCGGACCCCGCTGAAGGAAGCGACGTCCTTGATGCGCACGGCCTGGGCGGAAAAAGGCGACAGCGCCGTCAGAGCGAAAAGCCCCAGAAAAGCCCACAGTGCGCGGCGGCGGATACTCAAATTTTTGTCCATGGCAAACCTCATGAAAACCGGCATGTTATCTTCATAATACAGACTGCTTCCAAGCTATCGCCATGGATTATGCAAATAAAATGCCAAACCCTGTCAGATAATTCCGTACCGGATTTGGCATTGCGATGGTTCCGTCGCCGCGCTTGCGACGTGCTCTTTTTCCAAGGATTCTCCCCGGCGCGAAGGCCTTGTCGCACAGGACGGCGGGCCGGGCGTCATCCCTCGGGAGTTCTTCAGCAACAATCCCCGCAGGGGCCGCCCTGAAAGGGCGCATCCGGCCACAGGACGTGGCCGGGACGCGCAGCGGAGCAACGGGGCGCAACCCCGAACGCAAACAAAGGCAACGAGCCGGGGCTGTGCCCCGGCGGCCGCAAGTCCCTGCCGGACCTTCCGGCGCGACAGCCCGGCCCGCCAGGACGGCGGGCCGGGCGTCATCCTAGTGTCGCG
>JAVBOK010000091.1:0-6166 GCA_031550605.1 Desulfovibrionaceae bacterium
TGCTTTCGTCCAACCCGCCGTAGGTGCACCGCTGCATGGTGCGCTGTCCTTTGGCGTTGTAGTGGTAGATTTCCACAAACGAGTCGCCGCGGCGGACTTCAAGCAGATGCCCTTTGGCGTCGAATTCGTATGTGAATTTCCCGGTACTTCCATTAAGGCGTTCGGTTTTGCGTTCCAGCCGGCCGTCCGGGCCGAAGGCGCATTGGACGGTCAGGCCGTTGCGGGAAAGGGTGAGGGAGCGAGGGCCGGCGGACTGGGCGTGGGTGTGTTCTCTGTTCATGGTTTTTTCCTTGTTTGTTTTTGCGTGTTAAAAGATTTTATCTAAACATTACGTACTCATTCAGCGCCCTGGTCGGCCTTTGCCGCTCCACGGCGCTTTTGGGGAATTTCGCGCCGAGATCCGCCTCCACTATGCGCGACAGGCAGTCGAGCATGTCGTCGTGGCCGCAGACCGGAAAGGGCAGGTATTCCTCGCTTACGAACTCGCGCGTGAAATCGCGCAGGCGGCCTTCGGCATCCGCGAAGGTCAGGGCGGTGGGCAGGTAGAAGCGGCCCTGCTCGAACAGCGGCACCAGCCGCCGGATGCGGTCCGGCTTGGGCATGGCCCCGGAAAGCTCGATGATGTCGAAGCGGTAGTTTTCGCGCGTTTGCATGTCCTTGATGTGCTCTATGTCCGCTTGCATGCCGTAGCGCTCGTAGCCCACGGCCAGGGGCCGCCAGCGCCGGTGCAGGGCGAACAGGCGCGAGGCGCGCTCGGTAAGGTTCAGGCGGTCGCGCACGGCGTCCACCAGGTAGTAGTTGTTGTCCGCGCCAAGGCCGATTACGGCCATGACCGTGTAATCGCTGTCGGCCTTCTTGCTCCCGGCCGGGTCGGCCAGCAGGTAGAGGTTCATGCCGGCGGCGTCCAGGCGGCCGGTGCGGGCGTCGCCTTCGGCGTAGCGCAGCCAGTCGGCCTTGAAGCCCTGGGTGACGTCGGCCCTGGGGTTTTGCAGCATCTGGCAGCCGAAAATGTGCGGCCCCATGTCGCGGCGCTTGGCCGCCAGCGCCGCGCGCGAGAGCAGCACCGGCTGGCCGTCCGTACTTCCGTCCCTGGTGGCCGGGTACACGCGCGGCACGGCCGCGCCCCGGTCCATGATGGTCTTGTAGGTGTCGTTAAAGTGGTAGCGGGTGCCGATGTGCCGGCGCTTGCCGCCCTGCGTGCCCAGGTTGAGGGAAAGCGCCCAGGCGTCCGTGACCTTGGCGATCATTTCCGGCGTGGTGACCGATTCGCGCGTGACCACGTCATCATAGATGAGCAGCGAAAAGTGCTTGCCCGTGGGCTGGCCGTCCACCAGGCCCCAGGCCTCGATGGTGGCCTCTTTGGGATTGCCGGAGCGTTTGACGATCAGCCCGCTGTCCTCGCTCCACTGCGGGGCTTCGCGCTTGGGCGCGGCAAAGAGCACTTCCGGAAACAGCGCTTTCAACTCCTCGTTGGCTTCCAGCTCGCGCTTGATTTGGCGCAGGAACGATTTGGCGATGGGCCGGGTGTGGGAAAAAATGCCGACCGTGATTTCCGGGTCGTTCAGGATGTCCTGGATGGTTTTGCCCACGGTGATGATGGTCGATTTGTAGTGCTCGCGCGCCCAGAGATCGAGAAAGCCGTCCGGCGCGGACCGCACCTCGCGGCAGCGCTCGAAGCACCAGTCGTTGTCCATGTCGTCCCGGCCCATAAGCCGGACCATCAGGTAGAAGAGATCGGTAAGCGCGAGGGAACGTTTTTTTTCGGGCGTGTCGGCCTTGTCGTAACGTTTGTGGGCGGATGCGCGTGATGTTGCGGGTGAAACTGCGCGTGAAGTTGCGCGTGATGTCATGGTCATGGGTGCCTCGTGGGTAAGAAAATACCGGCCGCAAGGCGGAAACGCCCGGCGGCCGGCTGGTTGGTGAGTGGATTGTCAATTTGACGGGAGCAACGTTCAGGAACGCCTGCCGGGCCACCACGGCAACCGGCCACCCCAAACGGGGTTTCCAAAGGGGGTCACCCCCTTTGGCCGCCGGAGGCATATCTTTTATCCTTTGTTCCCCACATGCATGGCCGCCCAAACCGCGAAGCCGGCCAGCAAGAGCCAGCACAGGCCCTTGATCACGGCCCCGACCACGGTTTTTTTGGCGTGCAGGGTAAGGTTCAGAAATTCCTCAATGGCCTGGTGGTGCTTGATGTGCGTGGGCCCGTCGATCAGGTTGGCTCCGCGCAGGGCTTCGGCCACGGCTTCGCGGGCGGCTTCCTTCACGGCTTCCTTAAGCCGCGCTTCGTCCACGGATTGGCGGCGCTCCGGCCCAACGTAAGCGGGGGCGTTCACGACAGCCCCAGCATGCCGAGCAGGATGGTGAGCACTTCCCTGAGCATGGACGGCGGCAGCGTGACCTCCGGCCAGTAGGTGGCGATGATAGTGCGGCCCACCACCTCCCAGGCGAAAATCAGGGCCAGCACCCAGCCCAGAAATCCCCGCCACAGGCGCAGAAAGGACGCGCCCGCGCCGCCCACTTCGGCTTCGTTGATGCGGCTCTGGGCCTCGTTGATCTTGGATTTGTCCGGCAGAACGCGGTCAAAGACCTTGCCGAGCAGGCCGGCCAGCGCGGAAACGGGATTGATCATGACCGCCACTCCCCTGTTTCCATTTGCCGCGCCATGCGTATGGCCCGTTTGCCCACTTGCCGCGCCCATTTGGACAGCAGCATGTTGCGGGCCGCGCCCGCGTAATCGCCGTCCTTGACCATGCGGAGCGTGTTGACGAACGTGGACAGCCCGCGAATGCCCATGTTGAAGCCCATGTCGTAAAGCACGGCCTGGCGGGCGGCGTTAAGGCTTGTGACCCAGGGATGATTCTGGCGCACCGCCCACACGGCCGTGGCCAGATCGGCTTCGAACAGCGTGTCCGCCTGGAGCGGGGTGATGCGGTCGCCGGGCTCATGCACGCCGGCTACGGGCGAGGCGTCGCAGTTGTGGCCGTAGCCGATGGTGAGCGCCCCGGCCGGGCAGCGGTAGGCGGCCAGGCGAAAGCCCTCGGCCTCTTTGACCTGGGCGGCCAGCTTGTCGGTATCTGATTGCGTGAAAGACATATTTCCCCCCTGATTGATGTGATTACATTTCCGGCCGCGCCTGGCCGTCCGCGCCGCCCGCGCCGGATTGCGCCGGGGGCGGGGCCTGGGAGGAACCGCCGGAATGCGTGATTTCGCGGCTGTACACCGCGCAGTCCGTTACCTGGAGCCCGCATTCCGGGCAGGCGCGCCGCCAGATGCGAATGCTCTTGTCGCTGCTCATTTTGGCGTTGACATAGGGCAGCCTGCCGGGGCAGCCGGGCGCGGGGCAGTGCAAAGAAAAGGGCATGGCTTCTCCTTTCCCCGGTGTGACGGGGGGAAGCGCTGTGCAAAAGGACAAAACAACGATCAATCCGCGTTTTTTGCATTCGGCCGCAAGGCAAAAGGCGAAGGCTCGCGCTACTGGCGGCCGCTCTGGAAAGGCATCCGTGGAAGGGGTTGGGATTGCGGGGAACGGTTGCGAGAACCGTCGGCGGGAAAGGCGGGAACGAAAAGGGTTGGTCGGGCCGGAAGTGGGAGGGAACGCTTCGATTATGAAGCGGTTGGCGGAAGTTCCCGCTACGGCCCCAAAGGCGCTCGCTGCTGACCGTGCGTATTCGCTTCAGAAAGGAGACGAAAACTGAAGCGCGCGGGCGGGCTTTTGCGAGCGGCCGGAGTATGCCCAGACTCCGGCGCGGCCCCGGGGCCGTTTGTGCGGGATGGTTTCAGCATACGCCGGGCAAGATTTCCGGCAAGAACATTCGCGGCCTGGGCCGGAAAAGTGGGGAGCCGCATGACCGGATCATCCATGCGGTAGTCGTACAGGTCGCCGTCGCCGCGCCGGTCCCTGGCCGGGTCGAGGGCGGTGAAGCGGCCGATCGTGGGGTCGTAATCCCGCTGGCAGCGGGCCATCCCGCCAGCCGAAGCGGACCAGCCCCGTGTCGGGATCGGTCAAGCCGCCGGCAAAGCCGATGGGCAGGTGGAAGTCCGGAAAGCTGTCGTGGTACGGGATGCCGAAGCTGTCGCGCTTGATTTCCTTGATTACCGCACCGTTCATGGCCACCAGGGCGCGCAGGGTGCCGACCTGATCCGTGCGGCAGAGGAACTCGCGCGGCGCGTAGCTTTTGTCGAACAGGCTGCGCGGGGATTTGCGGCTGTTGCGGGTGCTCTATTGGCCATTTCCCATAACAGATCATCTGCAATATCAGCGGCCTTTCCGCCCATGCTTACAAGGGCAACTGAAGGGGCGCTCAAAGTAGCGGCATTGCTCACAGCTTGCGGTTCTCCTTGATTACCGCGCCGTTCATGGCCACCAGGGCGCGCAGTGTGCCAACCTGATCCGTGCGGCAGATGAACTCGCGCGGCGCGTAGCTTTCGTCAAACAGGCTGCGCGGGGATTTGCGGCTGTTGCGGGCGTGCTAAACGCCGAACCGGCCGGCGATGGTGTATCGCCGGCCGGTTGGGGTGGGGTTATTTGGCGTGGTCTTTTGCCCTTTGCCTCACTTCTTCATTCGGTAGAGCGGATGTACAGGTCATCAATATCCTGATTTGTGTAGGCGCAATCCGTGGGCGGGGTTTTCTTTGAGTCGTACGGGCATGTCCGTTTGAAACGCAGGCCAGCCTTGGGAAGAGTCGCTTCGTCGCTGGTGACAAAGTCCGCCTGGAACCCGAGATCTCTTGCCCGACCGGGAAACAGATGAAAGAAATCCCTATCACCCACCGGGATGCGCAAGGGAGGATGCGAGTTGAGATAAAGATATCCGTCCCTCTCAATGGGCTGAAGCCATCTTTCAATCCATTTTATGGGCAAGTCCGTCATCTTTGTGAATTCAAACCTGTTTTCTTCGTGATAGACCGTGGCAATGCCGCAAAACAGAGGGAATATGGCTCCATCATAGGCTTCCCGTGAGATTTCAAATTTGTCCACGGATTCCGCCGGCATGACGATGGCGAAACGAGTGATTTCCGCATTAACAACACCGGGAAATGCCAAGCAAAGAAGTAAAATACACAGGTGGAATGCTTTCATGGCGTTTCCTTGTCCTAGCGGTGTTTCTTCCATTCTGTAAAGACGGTGAAACCTATATCTTCGAACTTTCGTGCATGCAGTTCAACGGGATTATATCTGTACATTTTTGATGATACCCTGACATCCACATAGTTCTGCTGATTTCGTTTGAGTGTTTCCAGATCCTTTGGATGCGATGTCGCGGCGTCACCCCACAGCATTTTGTCCTTCCATTCATGGCCTTGCTCATGAAAGAAGTTCCCAATCTCATTCATCCAGTCGATGGAGTCGCGATCGTAGGTAGCCATGTTCATTGTCACCTTCTGGCCGTCAGAATGGCCTCCAGCGAGGGGGCCAAGCACACTGTAATTTATAAATCGACTTGTCGCAATTATGGTTTGCGGCATGCCGGCAACCTCGGCGAGCCTGGTATAAAATTCTTTTACCAACTCCGCGCGCTGGCCCGGAGGCGTTGATTCAATCTCCGCCATCCTGGCAAGAAATTCTTTACGTATCTCCGGCTCGATGAGTTTTTTCTTCCAGCCCTCGGCAACGAGTTTTTGTTCGTCCTGGAATCCCCGGCTGAACACGGTGTTATAGTTGAACATACCTTCCAGTTTTCCGTAGGCCTCCCCAATTTTATCACCGAATTTTGCTTTTTCTGGCTCTGTGGCGGCATTCTTCCGAGCTTCTTCGAGAGACTCGATTTCTTTATAAATTTCCAGCGCTTCTTTCCCGAAACACTGGCCGATGCGTTCGTGAGTTTGCTCTCTGCTTAAGGGCACGAACTGGCCGCCCGCGTCAGTGGCTGTTCCCGTGGGGGCGGCCGCGTATAATTCGCCGCTAGGGGCCTGTGCTCTTTTGCCGCCAGGGACACTCGCGCTGCTGCTTCCGGTTGGCGCAAACTGCCCCTGGTTATCCCGGCTCACCTTTGATTCATCAAAGTTTTCCTTGCTCCACAGCCCCGTGGGGTCCACGCGGCTGACCGGATCATCCATGCAGTAGTCGTAGAGGTCGCCGTCGCCGCGACGGTCCCTGGCCGGGTCGAGCGCCGTGAATCGGCCGATCGTCGGGTCGTAATCGCGCTGGCAGCGGGCCATCCCG
>JAVBOK010000077.1:0-12468 GCA_031550605.1 Desulfovibrionaceae bacterium
CCTGTACACCTTTGTGGTGGACGTGGGCAAACAGATGGCCGACGTGGCCGTGCCGGTTTCGTCGGTGGGCATCATCATCGTGGTGGCCATCCAGTCGGGCCTGGCCATCAAGTTCGTGACCCTGCTGGCCCAGCTGGGCGAGGGCAACCTGATTCTTTCGCTGCTGCTGGTCATTCTGGGCTGCGTCATCCTGGGCATGGGCCTGCCCACGGTCGCGGCCTACATCATCGGCGCGGTGATGTTCGTGCCGGCCCTGGGCAAGCTGGGGGTGGCGAAACTGGCCGCGCACTTTTTCGTCATGTATTACAGCGTGCTGTCCATGGTCACCCCGCCGGTGGCGCTGGCCGCCTTTGCCGCCGCCGCCATCGCCAGGGGCAACCCGTACAAAACGGGCTGGATCGGCATGGGCCTGGGAATGGCCATCTTCATGCTGCCTTTCGGTTTCGTGCGTGACCCGGCCTTGCTGTGGCAGGGCAGCTATGCGCATATCGGCGTCGCCGCCTTTGGCATCCTGTGCGGCACCTCGGCCTGGGCCATCGCCCTGCAGGGCTGGCTGAAAGGGCTGCTGCGCATGCCGGCCAGGCTGCTGTTCGCCGGGGCGTCATTCATCATCGTGTACGAACCCACCTTCAGCCTGGGCTGGAACATCTGCATTCTGGGCTTCTGGACTCTTGTGGCCCTGTGTTTCTGGGCTCCCGCCCGGAAAGTGCTGTGCCGCGCGGAACAGCAGGCGCCCGCCGCATTGCCCGCCGCCGGGAAGTGAACCCGGCCCGCCCGGGACCCTTAGGCCGAGCCCGAATGGCCGGACGCTTTCCCGAGGGGGGCGCCCGGCCATTTTCTTTCTGGCGGGTCCATTGCAAAAGGCATATGGTGGCCCCCTATGAACGCATACGCCGATATCGCCCGCCGTCCCATATTCAGACACCTGATGCTGCTGACTTTCGCGGCGGCCATGGCCCAGCAGGGCTGGGCGTCCATGTACACCAACTACGCCGTGGAAGTGGCGGGGGTCACCGGGGAACAGACCGGCATCGTGCACGCCATGCGCGAAGTGCCGGGCCTGCTTTCCGTGGGGGTGCTCCTTTGTCTTTTGCTGGTCGGCGAGCAGGCCCTGATCGCGCTTTCCGTGCTCTGCCTGGGCCTCGGGGTCATGGCCACCGGCTTTTTCCCGACATTTCCGGGATTGGTGGCGACCGCCGTGTTCATGTCCTTCGGCTTTCATTATTACGAAGCCACGGCGCAGTCGCTGAGCATGCAGTATTTCACCAAGCAGGAAACCCCCCTGGTGCTGGGCAGACTGCGCAGCGCCACCGGCGCGGGAAGCCTGTTCGTGGGGCTGGCGGTATTCGCCCTGTCCACGGTCATCCCTCTGCGCTGGCTGTTCTGCGTGGCCGGGGGGGGGGCGGTTCTGGCGGGGCTGTGGGCGCTGGCGCGCAGGGTTGACGGTTCCGGCCTGCCGGCGCAGCGCAAGAAGATGGTCCTGCGCAGACGCTACGGCCTTTTTTATCTGCTGATCATGCTTTCCGGCGCGCGGCGCCATATTTTCGGCACCTTTTCCATTTTTTTGCTGGTCAGCCGCTTTCATTTCAGCGTGCAGGAAATGCTGCTCTTCTTCATTTTCAACAACGCCGTGAACTGGGCCCTCAATCCGCTGATCGGCAGGGCCATCAACAGCTTCGGCGAGCGCCGGCTGCTGACCCTGAAATACGTGGTGCTGGGCCTGATATTCTGGGCATACTGCACCACGGACAGCAGGATGCTGGTCGCGGCGCTGTACGTTGTGGAACAGTTGTTCACCAACTTCACCATGGCCATCCGCACCTTTTTCCAGAAAATCGCCGACCCGCGCGACATCGCCCCCAGCATGGCCGTGGGCCAGACCATCAACCACATTTCCGCCGTCATCCTGCCCGTGGCCGGCGGCATGCTCTGGATGCTGGATTTCCGCATTCCCTTCTGGATAGGCATGGGCGTCGCCGCCTGCGCCCTGGTTGCCGTGCAGTTCATCAGCACCGGCGACGCGCGGAAAGAGCGGGGGGAACCCGCGTCCGCCAGCGCCTGAAGCGGGAAAGGGAGTGAACCGTGAGCGAGAAGAACGCGGAACAGGCCGTGGCCGGCGATGTGCGGAACATATGGCATCACCTGACCCTGCATCAGGGCACCGCGCCCCTGATCATGGAAAAAGGCAGGGGCATGCGGCTGACGGACATACACGGCAGGGAATACCTTGACGCCACATCCGGCGGGGTGTGGTGCGTCAACGTCGGGTACGGCCGGGACCGCATCGCCGACGCCGTCGCCGCCCAGATGAAGACCATGGCGTATTACGCGGCCACGGGCGGCAACCTGCCCGCCGTCGAATTCGCGGAAAGGCTGCTCGGCCACATGCCCGGCCTGGCAAAGGTCTATTTTTCCAACAGCGGGGCGGAAGCCAACGAAAAAGCGTACAAAATGGTCCGGCAGCGCGCCCATCTCGGCCCGGACAAGAACAAGACGACCATTCTGTACCGCGACCGCGACTATCACGGCACCACCATCGGGGCGCTCAGTTCCTGCGGCCAGCCGGAGCGCAAAGCGCATTTCGGCCCCTTTGCGCCGGGCTTCGCGGAGGTTCCCCATGCCTGCTGCTACCGCTGCGCCTTCGGCAAGCGCTATCCCGGCTGCGATCTGGACTGCGCCGGGGCCGTGGAGGCGGCCATTCTGAAGGAAGGGCCGGACAGCGTGGGCGGCGCGGTATTCGAACCCGTCACCGCCGGCGGCGGCATCATCCCCCCGGTCCCGGAATACTACGAAACCGTTGCCGCCATCTGCAAACGATACGGGGTGCTGCTGATCATGGACGAAGTGGTCTGCGGCATCGGCCGCACGGGAACCATGTTCGGCTATCAGCAATACGGGATTCTGCCCGACATCGTGGCCATGGCCAAAGGCGTGGCCAGCGCGTACATGCCCATTTCCTGCACCGTGACCACGGAGGCGGTGTTCGCCTCTTTGCAAAGCGGCGCGGACGCCCTGTCCTATTTCCGCGACATCAGCACCTACGGCGGCTGCGCGGCGGGACCGGCGGCGGCCGTCGAGAACCTGAAGATCATTGAAGAGGAAAAGCTGCTGGACAACGTGCGGAGCATGGGCGCCTATCTGCTGGAAGGGCTGCGCGAATGCCTGGCCCACCCCAACGCCGGGGATGCGCGCGGCATGGGCCTGCTGCTGGGTCTGGAGCTGGTGGAAGACAAGAAGTCCAAAGCGCCGCTGCCCGAGGAAAAAGTCATGGCCGTCTGCGCCGAGGCGGCGGCCAGAGGCGTCCTGCTGGGCCGCTCCAACCGCAGTTTCACCGGGTTCAACAACGTGATTTTCCTGGCCCCGGCCTACGTGATCGCCAGGGAGGACGCGGACACGATCCTGGAAACCCTGCGCGAATCAATGAAAGCCGTTTTGGGATAGACCTGGCCCCGCAGGACGCGGGCCTGTGAGGGCCGGGGGGTTTGCACACGATCCCACTGTGCAGCCTGACTCCGCAGGCCCTGCGCTGCCCCCCGGCCCGACAGCCCGATCCCGGCCAGGACGGCCGGGGCGGGCGTTGTCTGCGCAGGGCCGGAGTCAGCACAACCTGTCCCGTTCATCGCGGCCCGGCAGGGCCGCACAGCGAGCCTTTCTCTCCCGCCTTTCTCTCCGTCTTTTTCAATCCCCTACGGCAGAATGCGCGAGGATGTGACGAAACAGTCCGGGCAGTACGGTTGCCCCTCCCGCAGGCGGACGTACGGTTCCGCCGTCATTTCCCCGCAGGCGGCGCAGGCCAGCGAAGGGCTGAGCAGGGCCTTTCCCGGCAGGGGCAGGAGCGCGGGCGCCAGGGAATACAGATCCGCGGCCGGCGCGGTCAGAAAATGCGCGGTCCGTTCACGCCGGGGCATGTCCCGCAGCCGGGCCAGCCAGAGGATGCGGATGCCGCGCCCCGCATCCCGGCGGTAAAAGCTGAAGGCGTGCTTGCCCCGCAGGCGCAGCAGCAGATTGCCCTTGCCCATGGTGCAGCCGGTCACGACCTGGATGGCGTCCACGGCGCAGGACTCCGTTTCCGCGACGCACACGATTTCTTCGTCCCGGCCGGGACCGGCCAGACCCAGATGGTCCAGGGCGTCCGCCGCGACGCGGCAGCCCAGGGCCAGGCCGGGGCATTCGTGGCCGTGGAAGGCGGCCGCCGCTTCCCAGAGGCGGGCCATGCGCGGGGAAAGGTTCGGGATATCCATACGCTGCTCCGCTTTTTTCCGGAAAATCACGCCATGCTCACGCGGCGGACGCGGTCCGCCGCCGCGCGGCTTTTTGCAGGGGCGCCCGCGCGGCGCGGACGGCAAACCGGCCGGGCCGGCCCCCTGTCGCGGGATCGGGGGGCGGGGCAGCGCCCCGCTCCCGTGTTCCGGCTTTCGGCATTCTTCCCCGTCCCGTCATATCCGGCGGCCGTGCACTTCCGGATTGCGGGCGTTGGGGGACGGTTCCCCGGCGGCGGCGCGGGCCACTTCTTCCAGGCAGGACGCGCAGACCCGCTCCATGGATTCCTGCGACAGGCCGCCGGCGTGGGGGGTGCAGATCACCTGGGGCATCCGGAAAATGGGGTGACCGGCGGGCATGGGTTCCTGCGGGAACACGTCCAGCCCGGCCCCGGCCAGGCGGTTTTCGTTCAGGGCGGCGATCAGGGCGTCCAGGTCCAGCACGTCGCCTCTGGCCGCGTTGATGAGGTGGGCCGTGGGTTTCATTTTCGCCAGTTCCGCCGCGCCCAGGCGGTAGGATCCCGGCCCGCCGGGCACGTGGATGGAAAGGTAATCCGCCCTGGCCAGGGTTTCGTCAAGGGGCAGCAGGGTCATGCCCAGTTCGGCGGCCTTTTCCGGTTTGGGCGTGCGGTTGGTGCCGACGAGGGTCATGCCGAAGGCCCTGCCCAGCCGCGCCACGGCCGCGCCGGTGTGCCCCAGGCCGATGACGCCCAGGGTTTTGCCGGCCAGTTCCGTGGAAGAGCGGGGCCGCCAGGTCCCTGCCGCCAGATTCATGTGCATGGACGTCACCTTGTGGGCCAGATCCAGCATCATGGCCAGCACCAGTTCCGCCACGCACCGGGCGTTGCCGCCGGGCACGTTGGTGACCGGGATCCCTTTTTCCGTGGCGGCCCGCATGTCGATATGGTCCAGCCCCACCCCGAACATGGCGATCAGTTTGAGTTTGCCGGCTTTTTCCAGAAACTCGCGGGTGACGGGCGTGGTGTCGGCGAGCAGGTATTCGATTTCAGCCGCGCGGTCCAGCAGGGCGCGCTGCGCTTCTTCGGGTTTGGGCTTGCTTTTGACGGGATTGCGGCTGAACAGCCATTCGGCTTTCCAGCCGCGGCCGGCCAGCATGTCCAGCATGGGGCCGGGTCTGTTGAACAGGGGCATGAGGGTGTGCAGCGTGATCATGGATTCCTCGGCTACGGGTGAGGGAAAGGGCCGGATCGGGCGTGCCTTTGCCAGGCCCGGCTGGACGGGGCCGTCGTCAATCGGAGAAAAATTCGCGGCTACTTGGCCCTGGTCACCGGAATGCGGCAGGAACAGCCCGTGCGCGGGAAAGGCAGAAACACCGTCAGCACCCCGTCCCGCAGCGAAGCGTCGATCCCTTCGGGGGCAACCGCGCGGGGCAGGGCCAGACGGGTTTCGTACATCACGTCGCCGAACTCCAGGGCGTGCACCCTGCCCGGCAGGCAGGAAAAGCCGGTTTTTCCGCGCAGGAACAGCGTGTTCCGGTCCACGGTCAGGTCCAGGTCCCGTTGCGCGACCCCCGGCAGGTTGCAGTGCAGAAACAGCCCCTCGGCGGTTTCCATCAGATCGGTCAGGGGCCGGATGACGATCCTGTCCGGTTCTTCCACCATGCAGTGGGTGCGGGGCATGACGTACCAGGCGGGGCCGCGGGTCATGGCGTTTCCCCCGCGCCGGACCCGCTGTGGACGCGGATGGCTCGTTTGCCTTCCCGCGCGGTTTTGGGCAGAGCCACGGTCAGCACGCCGTCGCGCAGGGACGCTTCGGCGGGTTCGGCGCCGACGGGGGCGGGCAGGCGTATTTCGCGGCGGAAGGGGCCGCCGGGGCGTTCGCGCCGGTGCGGGCGGCCCGTGGGCGCGGGCAGGATCCCGCGCAGGATCAGGCAGCCGTTTTCGAGCGTCAGCGAAAGATGTTCCAGCGGCGCGCCGGGCAGCAGGGCCCGCACGTGGACGGTCCGCTCGTCCTCGCATATCTGCACGGGCGGAAAACACCCGGCGCCCGCGTCCGGCGCGGCGAAGGCGGCATCGTCTTCCCGGCTCATCAGCCGGTCGAAAAGGGAGGGCGGGCCGTACACGATATCCATGGGCATGCTTACCTGCCGCCCCGTCTGGATGTGGCGGACGCGCGCGTTCCCCTGTTCCATTCGTTCAGGGGCACGGCCTCTTCCGCCAGCATGACGGGGATTTCGTCGTCAATGGGATAGACCTTGGCGCAGGACGCGCAGCACAATCCTTCCTGCTCGCCCACGACGGCGAGCGCGCCCCGGCAGACAGGGCAGGCGAGTATTTCAAGCAAAGCGGGGTCCAGCGTCATACAAACCTCTGCGGAACGGGCAACGGAATGGGTGCATAGTACCACAGCGGCGGAGGACGGCAAGAGCCTTCGCCGCATCCGGCCCGCGGTCAGCCCGAAAGGGCGGATTCGAAAGCCTCGCGGCGTTTATCATACGGCGGAAAATTGAAAAAGGCGGAACCGGAAACCAGCACCGTGGCCCCGGCATCCACCAGAGCCCCGGCGTTTTCCGGGGTCACCCCGCCATCCACCTGGATGACGGCGGATGCGCCCCGCGCCCGGATCAGGTCCGCCAGGCGGCGGATCTTGCCGAAACTGGCGGGAATGAATGCCTGCCCGCCGAAACCGGGGTTGACGCTCATGACCAGGACCATGTCCGTGTCGTCCAGCACTTCTTCCACCGCGCCAAGGGGGGTCGACGGGTTCAGGGACACTCCGGCCCGCATGCCCAGGCGGCGGATTTCCGCCAGAGTCCGCTGCAGGTGCGGGCAGGCTTCGGCATGCACGGTCAGCATGTTGGCCCCGGCGTCGGCAAAGGCCTGCACGTGGCGTTCCGGCTCGCGGATCATCAGGTGCACGTCGAAAAACAGCCTGCTGCCCGGCCGCAGGCGTTTGATCACCGGCGGGCCGAAGGTGATGTTGGGCACAAAGGAACCGTCCATCACGTCCCAATGGACCCAGTGCAGGCCGGCCTGTTCCAGGGCGGCCAGTTCTTCGCCCAGGCGGCTGAAATCGGAAGAAAGCAGGGAAGGGCTGAGAATCATGCCGGCTCCGTTCAGCGCAGAAGATCGCGGACAGCGGTGAGTTCCGCCGCGATTTCCCGCATTTGATTCAGGGAAAGAAGGCAGGGCGCGCCCGCCGGTTCATGCGCTCCGGCCGGCCCGTGCGGGCCGGGGGCAGGCGCCGGGCCGCCGGGCCGGACATCCTCGGGCGGACCGCCGGGGCTGTCCGGTCCGTCGAGCCCCCCGTCATCGCGCGCAACGGCGCCGATGTCCGGTTCCGTATCCGGGGGCACGCTGCCTTTGGCCGCTTCCTCGCGCAGGATGCGGCGGGCGCCTTCGATGGTCAGGCCCCGTTCGTGCAACAGATAGCGGATGCGGCGCAACGCGGCCAGATCGTTTTCGGAATACAGGCGCTGGCCTTTTTCCGTGCGCAACGGCGCGATCTGGGGAAATTCCATTTCCCAGAACCGCAGGACATAGGTCTTGAGGTTCAGCAGCGCCGCCGCTTCGCCTATACGGTAGGTTTTCGCGTTCATGCCCCTTTGCTGCCCCCAGAGCAGATCACGCCCGAGTTTTCCGCCCGGCGGCGGGCAGGGCTCGCCTGCGGAAAATCAGCGGACCTTGCTACGCTTCGCACCGCCAGAGCACCGCGCCGGACAGGAAATTGCAAAGGCGCACTGTTCGGGTGCGGGGTGAACCGGATTTCTCCATACCACATGCCCGCGGGCAAAGAAAGTTCAAAACCCCGCCGCGCGGGCGCGGGCGCATTCGCTGCGCGGCACGCGCCGAACCGGCCCCTTCCCCGGAAGCTTATACGCCGACCGGCAGAACCGTGGGCAGATGCCCGGCCACCGCGTCGCGCTGCCTGTCCACTTCCGCGTCTTCCAGGGTGCGTTTGCCGTGGCGGAAGGTCATGCGGAAAGTCAGGCGCCGGTTGGGGCCGCCTTCCGGGGTGTACACGTCGTGCAGATGCGCTTCTTCCAGCAGGGGCAGGCGCATGGCGCGGATGGCGTCCAGCACGGCCTGGGCGGGCAGTTCGAACGGCACGGCCAGGGTGATGTCGCGCCGCACCGGCGGGAAAACCGGCAGGGGCGTGAAAACGACCCTGGCCGCGTCGTGCAGGCGGCGCAGCATGTTCAGATCGAGTTCCGCCGCCCAGACGTCCAGGCGCGCGTAGGCGGCGTCCGCGATATCCGGCGTGACCCGGCCCATGACCCCGACGCATTCCCCGCCCACGGCGACCGTGACGCCGGGCCGCAGCCAGGGGTGATCCGCGTCCTGCCGCGTGAACAGGGGATTTTTCAGGTGCAAAAAAGCCAGCAGGTGTTCGACCACGCCCTTGAGGTCGGCATAGCCCATGGTTTCCGGCGCGTGCGGCCAGGCGGAATCAAAGCGTTCGCCGTGCAGCAGAACGCCCAGCCGCCCCGGTTCCCTGGCCGTGGTTTCGGACGCGGGATCCGCGTGGAACACGTGGGCCAGTTCGAACAGGCGCAGGCCCGTGTTGCCCTGGGCCAGATTGTTTTTCAGCGCGGCCAGGAGGCCCGGCGCAAGGTCCGTGCGCAGCGCGTCCATGTCCGCGGTCAGGGGGTTCCTGATGCGGATGCGCGCGTTCCTGTCCAGACCCAGGCGGTCCAGGTCCGCCGTGCCGGTGAAGCTGTAGTTGATGACCTCGTTCAGTCCCAGGCCCCGGCCCCAGGCCCGGATGCGCCGCCAGAAGGCAAATTCCGATTCCGGCATGCCGGCCCGTTCCAGGGGGCGGCGGGCGGCGGGCAGGGTGGGCGCGAAACGGTCGACCCCGTGGACGCGGGCCACCTCTTCAATCAGATCCGCTTCACGGGTCACGTCCCGGCGGTGGCTGGGCACGGTCACGGTCCAGTTCTCGCCGTCCGCCGCGTCAACGGCGCAGCCCAGATTTTCCATGGTTTTTTTGCAGAACTCGCGGTCCATGGCCTGGCCCAGCAGGTCGTCGCAGCGCCGGGGCCGGAACCGGACCCGCGCGTTCCGCCAGGGCAGGGGTTCGGCCTTGGGCACGCCGGCCAGAACCGTCACGCCGCCGCCCAGAGCCGCCATCATGGCCGCGGCCTGGTTCACGGCGAACAGCGAAAGCCCCTGGTCCACCCCGCGTTCGTAGCGGTACGAGGATTCGCTGGGTATGCCCAGGCGCCGGGCCGTGCGGCGCACGGCGGCGGGCTGGAACACCGCGCATTCGAGCAGCACGCGGGTGCTGGAAGCGCCGATTTCCGAATTCAGGCCGCCCATGACCCCGGCCAGGGCCACGGCCCGCCTGCCGTCGCGGATGGTCAGGTCGCGCCCGGTCAGGATGCGTTCCTGCCCGTCCAGGGTGGTGAAGCGTTCGCCCTCGGCGGCTCTGGCCACCAGAATGCGGCCGCCCTCGATGCGGTCCAGGTCAAAGGCGTGCAGCGGCTGGCCGAAACCCAGCATGATGTAGTTGGTCACGTCCACGACGGAAGAGATGGCCCGCATGCCCATGGCCTGCAGCCGGAAGCGCAGCCAGTCCGGGCTTTTGCCGATGGCGATTCCTTCCAGCACCCTGGCCTGGTACAGGGGGCACAGGTCCGGGTCCGCGATGTCGATGCGGATATGCTCGGACGCCTTTCCGCCGCTTTCCGCAAGCGGCCGCTCGGGCAGGGACAGGGGCAGGCCGAAGGCCAGGGCGGTTTCCCGCGCCAGGCCCAGCACGCTGAGGCAGTCCCCGCGGTTGGGGGTGATGGAAATATCCAGGACTTCCGCGTCCAGGTTCAGCGCGGCGGCCAGCTTTTCGCCGGCCCGCGCGGCGGGCGGCAGGACCATGATGCCCGAATGGTCTTCGGACAGGCCCAGTTCCACCTCGGAACAGATCATGCCGTGGGACGGCGCGCCGCGCAATTTGGCCTTTCTGATCGTCAGCCCGTTCGGCAGCGTGGCGCCCACGGGCGCCACCGCGACTTTCTGGCCCGCGGCCACGTTGGGCGCGCCGCACACGATGTCCAGAACCTCCGTGCCCACGTCCACCCGGCACACGGACAGCTTGTCCGCTTCCGGATGTCCGCCGCATTCGGCGACGAATCCGACGACAACGTCGCGGATGCCCTCAAAGGGCCGCCGGACGCCTTCCAGTTCCAGACCCAGCATGGTCAGTTTCCCGCCGAGTTCCTCGGCGCTTCCTTCATACGGAACGAATTCGCGAAGCCAGTTCAGGGGCAGCAGCATGGTCGACTCTCCTCCGGGGGAAGGAAAAAACGTTTGCGCGCAAACGGTTTTTCCTTCCCCCGGCCCCCATCCTTTTCCACAAAATTCCATGGGGGGCTGGTATGTATGGAATGCGGCGCGCTGCGCCGCATTCGCAGCTGTGGACACAATCTTTCCCGGCAACGGGCCGCCGCGCGGGCGCGGGCGGCAGCCGCCGCCGGTACGCGCCGGAGCGGGCGCGCCCTTGCAACCCCCGCTTTGCGGGGTTTGTCATCAATCCGGAATGGGCGCGGCGCGCCGCATTCCGCGTTCCCTCCCCGGCGGACCGGGGAGGGTATGGATACCCCCGCGCGACTCGGGCTGACGGGGGACGGTCCGGGGCAAAGCGCCCCGGAAAGACGGACGGCGGAGCCTTTTCCCCCGGCGGGGCTGAAGCGCGCGCAAGCCCGGAAAAACGCAATGAAAACGCTACGGCTCAAGAACCTTCTGCAGGCAGACAACGGACGGATCGCGGTATCCCAGGTTCTCGTAAAAGCCGATGACCGTTCTGTTGTCGCCGCGCACAAGCAGGTTCGCTTTCCAGACCCCCTGTTCGCGCAGCCAGTTTTCCGCGGCATTCATGATCGCCTTGCCCAGCCCCCTGCCGCGCAGCCCCGGAGCGGAGGCCACGTAGTATATCCAGCCCCGGTGGCCGTCATGCCCGGTCATGGCGCTGGCCGCGACGCCGCCGTCGACTTCCGCGACCAGAATGGCGGAATGGCCGCTCCGGCGGGCAAAGGCGATGTCGCGGACCGGGTCGTTCCACGGCCGGACAAGGCCGCAGTCCCGCCACAGGGCGATGACCGCGTCCACATCCCGGTCGGTGATTTCACGAATGAGGAACATGGGCCGGGCGCTCCGCACTCAGCCGAACTGGCTCAGAAATTTCACATTGTTTTCAAAGAACATGCGCAGATCGTTGATCCCGTATTTCAGCATGGCCACGCGCTCGACCCCCAGGCCGAAAGCGAAGCCGGTGGTGGTTTCCGGATCGTACCCCACGGCCGTGAACACCGCGGGGTCCACCATGCCGCAGCCCAGAATTTCCAGCCAGCCGGTGCCCTTGCAGACCCGGCAGGGCTCGTTTCCGACATGTCCCTTGCCGCCGCAGATGATGCAGGAAACGTCCACTTCCGCGCTGGGTTCGGTGAACGGGAAAAAGCTGGGGCGAAAACGCACGTTCATGTCCGACCCGAAAAGCTGGCGCACAAAGGCGGTCAGGGTTCCGCGCAAATCGCCCAGGCTGACCTTTTTGTCCACGAACAGCCCTTCGATCTGGTGGAACATGGGCGAATGGGTGATGTCCGAATCGCAGCGGTACACCTTTCCCGGCGCGATGACGGCCAGGGGCGGTTTTTTGCGGTCCAGCATGGCCCGCACCTGCATGGGCGAAGTGTGCGTGCGCAGCACGATGGAATCGGTGACGTAAAAGGTGTCCTGCATGTCCCGCGCGGGGTGGTCCCTGGGCAGATTCAGGGCCTCGAAGTTGTGGAAATCCGTCTCCACCTCGAATCCGTCCACGATGTCGTAGCCCAGACCCGCGAACACGTCGCAGATTTCCTGCATGACCAGAGTGATGGGGTGGAGCGACCCCCGCCAGGGCAAAGCGCCGGGCAGGGTGGCGTCAAAACGCGCCAGCAGCGCGGCTTCCGCGCCCCGCTCGAACGCGTTCTTTCTGGCGGTGAAACGCTCCGTCAGCATTTCCTTGACCGTGTTGGCGGCCTTGCCGGCGGCCGGCCGCCCGGCGGGCTCCAGTTCCGGCAGGCGGGCCATGATCCGGGCAAGGCGCCCCTTGCGGCCCAGAAATTCGATGCGCAGTTCCTCAAGGTCGGAAACGGTCAGGGCCCGGGCCAGGCCTTCTTCAAGCTCCGGAACCAGGCTTTCAAGGGCGGCGATAATATCCATGGTGCGCGTGTCCCCTTAGCGTTCCCCCTTAAACGGGGTCAAGGGGGCAATGC
>JAVBOK010000004.1:0-20286 GCA_031550605.1 Desulfovibrionaceae bacterium
CGACGCGGCTCTTGCCGCCGCCCGCGCCGCCGTATAGGCAAGCGAGCCGGAAACCACGTTTTCCGGCGAAGCGATCCTCGTCAATCGGTCAATGGACGATTGATGCAATGGGCACGGAAGCGGGTACCGCTTCAGACAGCCGATTGGCGGCGGCAGAGATCGCCTGTGCCATTTGGCGACAAGGACTGGCAGACAGATCCTTGCGGGCATTTCAAGCGGGAAATGCTCCAGAACGTCAGCAAGGGGGTTTCCGTGGCACGTTCCGCAGCCGGCGCCAGCCGCCCTGTGTTTATTGAGCCGTTCGACCTGTACCTTTTCGGCAAGGGCGAACACTGGGATTTGTATCGCATTCTGGGCGCGCATCCGGCGACCGACGGCGGCGACGAAGGGTACCGCTTCGCCGTCTGGGCGCCCAATGCTGAAGAAGTCTGTCTGGCCACGGAGCACAACGAGTGGCGCTGGGGTGAAATCCCCTTGTTTCCCGTGGGCAGTTCCGGAATATGGGCGGCTTTCGTGCCCGGCATCCGCAAAGGTTCGCTGTACAAGTTCGGAGTAAAGGGTTGTGACGGCCGCATCATCTATAAAACCGACCCCATGGCCCTGTTCGCGGAACTCCGGCCCGGCGTCGCCGCCGTGGCCTGGGACCTGGACAACCACGTCTGGAACGACGGGGCCTGGATGACCCGCCGGGCGGAAGGCGGATCGCCGCTGGCGAAACCCGTCAGCATCTACGAGGCGCATGCCGGATCCTGGCGCCGCCGCCACGGGGGCGGGCATCCGTACCTGAGCCTGAACGAACTGACCGAATCGCTGATCCCCTACGTCAAGGACATGGGGTTCACCCATCTGGAATTCATGCCGCTGGCCGAGCATCCTCTGGATCTGTCCTGGGGGTATCAGACGGGGCACTATTACGCGCCCTCATCGCGGTTCGGCACGCCGGAGGATTTGAAGGCCTTTGTGGACGCATGCCACCAGGCCGGCCTGGGGGTCATTCTGGACTGGGTGCCCGCGCATTTTCCCAAAGACGAATGGGGCCTGGGCCGTTTTGACGGCACGGCTTTGTACGAGCACAGCGACCCCCGTCTGGGGGAACATCCGGATTGGGGCACTTATATTTTCAACTACGGCCGGCACGAGGTGAAGAATTTTCTGTTTGCCAACGCCCTTTACTGGCTCAGGGAATTCCACATTGACGGCCTGCGCATCGACGCAGTGGCTTCCATGCTGTATCTCGACTATTCGCGCAAGGAAGGACAGTGGCGGCCCAACAAGTACGGCGGCAAGGAAAACCTGGATGCCATCGAGTTTCTGCGCGAACTGAACACCACGGTGCACGGCCAGTTCCCCGGCGCCATGACCATCGCGGAAGAATCCACGTCCTGGCCCGGCGTATCAAAACCGGTATACGCGGGCGGACTGGGTTTCACTTTCAAATGGAACATGGGCTGGATGCACGACACGTTGGGGTATATGGCCGAAGATCCCGTGTACCGTTCATACCGCCACAATTCCCTGACCTTTTCCATGCTCTACGCTTTTTCCGAAAATTTTGTGCTGCCGCTGTCCCACGACGAAGTGGTGCACGGCAAAAAGACCCTGGCCGCCAAGATGCCGGGCGACGCCTGGCAGCAGCAGGCCAATCTGCGCGCCCTGTTCGCCTACATGTGGGCGCATCCGGGCAAGAAACTGCTGTTCATGGGCGGCGAATTCGGGCAGTGGAACGAATGGAACCAGGATACGGAACTGGACTGGATCCTGCTGGATTTTCCCGGCCACCAGGGCATACGGAAACTGGTGCACGACCTGAACTGGTTCATGCGCGCGGAACCCGCCCTGTACGCCCACGACCACGACTGGTCGGGCTTCGAGTGGATGGACTTCGCCGACCACGCCTCGTCCGTGTACAGTTTTCTGCGCAAGGCGGAGGGCAGCCGGCCCGTGCTGTGGGTTTTCAATTTTACCCCCGTGGTGCGGCATGACTATTGCGTGCCCTGCCCGCGCGGCGGCTGGTGGTCCGAGGCCGTCAACACGGACAGCGCTCTGTACGGCGGCACCAACGTGGGCAATTCCGGTGGTCTGGGGGCGGGAAAGCGCCAGCAGGGTCATTTCCTGCGTCTGACTCTGCCGCCCCTGGCGGGAGTGGCTTTTGTGCCTGTGGAGAAGTAACGCCGTCCTGCGCGCGTCGGCGCTATCCTTTTTTCGCGCCGTGAGCCCTGCCGCTGCGGGGTGTTCACCGCGCGGCAAGGGGCCGCTATGAAAATCCCCGTATACGCCGTCCGGGCGGTTTTCGCCGAGGCGCAACCCGGAGTGTATGAACGGATGTGGCGCATCCGGGCGGACGGGCGCGCGGTCTTCGCCTGGGAAGATGACGTGCCCGGCCTGGACCGGCTGAAAGCGCTCGGGGCCGGCACGGAAGTGCTTATGGGGCTGTCCCCTCTGGTGGACGGCACTTTTCGTCTGCACTGGCTGCACACGCCGGAAGGGGAACACTTCGTTTCCCGCAGGAGCCCGGCCAGGGCCAGACAGGACAGGGACGCCGCGCTGCGCGGTGAAACCGGCATCTGCCCGCCCCTGAAAGATCTGGGGCCGGTCCCTGACCCGGATGCCGGAGCGGAACAATCGTTCATTGCGGAACTGGAACGCGCGCCCGATCCCGAAAAACCGGCCACCCTGTACAGGGCGGAAGGCAACGCCCTGCGGATCAAGGCGGCGTCGCGCTTGCGGCTGATGCCCAAAGGCAGGATGGATCCCTACGTGTCTTACGCGTTTACCTGCGCCGGGCGGCAGGTGCATTTCACCTTCAGCAGCGAAAAAATCGTGCCGGAAAATTCCCATCCTTTTTTTCTTGCGGAAGGGGACAGGGTGCGGGCTGTGGTCGGCGAGGACGAAGAAACCATTCAGGCCGTCCTCAACCTGGAGGACGGCTGCCGCTATCTCCGGACCGTGGGGGCGTACGCGTCCTGGCGCTGGGTGCGGCAGCAGATACGGAATGCGCTGCGGGTTTCCGCGTGCATTGTCGCGGCCGCGCTGGCGGGGGTCCTGTTCGCGGGCATGACCTATCACGTTTTCCTCGGGGCTGTGGGCGTTGCCGCCTTTCTGGGCGGGATCCTGGCTGCGGGGGCCTGCCTCGAAAACTACCTGGGCCGGCGCTACGGCCGGGGCAGAGCGGATCTGCTGCGTGTTCTCGACGTCCTGGAGGTGACGGCCGACAGGGACAACATCCCCTACGTGCATATTCTGGAAGCCCGATATCCCGCCGGCCGCTGGATGTAGAGCCTTGTCGCCGTGAAAATGCTCCGGCGGGTACGCCGCGCGGCGCAACAGCCTTTTTCGGGCACGGTCCACCCGGACCATGCAGCAGCTATGCGGATAGTCCGGCCAGTTCGCCGCTGGCCCAGGCCCAGTGCAGATTATAGCCGCCCAGGCGGCCTGCCACATCCAGAATTTCACCGCAGAAAAACAGGCCGGGCAGGCGCAGGCTTTCCATGGTCCGCGGGTTGACCTCGGCCGTGTCCACGCCTCCGGCGGCGGCTTCCGCCTTGTGCAGGCCCTCAAGCCGCAGCGGGACCACCTTGTGCGCGTGCAGGGCGTCGGCCATGTGGTTACGGTTCGCGCGGGACAGTTCCGCGACGCGCCTGTCCGCCAGGTCCGGGGGCAGCAGGGCGCGGCAGAGGCGGTCCGGCAAATGGCGGGACAGGATGGAAAGAGGGGTGGCCTTGCCGGTTGCCGCATCAAGCAGCGCGGACGCGTCCGCCTGTGGCAGAAAGTTGATAAAGAGCGCCGCTCCTTTGTGCCACCAGCAGGAAACCTGCAGGGCCGCCGGGCCGCTGAGCCCTTTGTGCGTGAAAAGCAGCGGCGCGGTGAAGGCAGGGGAACCGGGCGGACCGCAACGGACGGTTGCCGGTGCGCTGATCCCGGCAAGTCCTGCCAGGGGAGATTCCGGCGGCAGGATCAGGGGCGCGAGCACGGGGCGTACCGGTACGATGCGGTGCCCCAGGCCGCGGGCCAGACGCAGGCCGGAATCGTCGGCTCCGCACTGCGGCCAGGCCGGGCTGCCCGTGGCCAGGATCAGTTTCGGCGCGTGGTATGCGGCGGAACCGCAACGCAGGGCAAAGCCGCGCGGATCGGCCGCCGCCGCGTCAACGGCCGCTCCGGAGCAAAGGCGGCAGGACACGGTCGCGGCCAGCAGCATGTCCAGTAGGGCCCTGGCGCTGCTTTTGCAAAAAATCTGCCCGTATTCGCGTTCTTCCACGGCGATGCCCGATGCGGCCAGGCGGCGCAGCAGCGTGTCCGGGGTGAAACGCGCGAGAGCCGGTGTGGTGAAAGACGGGTTGTCGCCCACATAATCGTCGGAGCTGACGAAGCGGTTGGTGAGGTTGGCCTTGCCGCCCCCGGCCAGCAGCAGTTTGACACCGGGCCGGGCGTTCCTGTCCAGAACGAGAACCCGCCGCCCGCGCATGGCGGCGGCCGCCGCGGCCGTCAGACCGGCCGGGCCCGCGCCCAGAATCATGACGTCATACTGTTCCGTCATGATTCGCCGTCCAGCAGGCCCGATGCCGCAAGAGCCTGAAACAGCACGATGCCCGCGGCCGTGGACAGGTTCAGGCTGCGCACCACGTTCCGGATGGGGATGCGCACCCGGAATTCGGACAAGGTCAGGATTGCCGGGTCCAGCCCTCGCGTTTCCGGGCCGAAGATGAGGGAGTCGCCCGCCTGGAACGCAAAGCGATGCACCCCGGTGCCGTCTCGGCTGCTGGTCATGACCAGGCGTTTGCCGCTGCCTGCGCCCATGAGATAGGCCGCAAAGGTCGGCCAGACCGTGACGGAAACATGCGGCCAGTAATCCAGGCCCGCCCGTTTCAGATAGCGGTCGGCCAGGGAAAAGCCCAGCGGCTCCACCAGATGCAGGGAAGTGCCCGTCGCCGCGCAGAGCCGGGCCACATTGCCCGTGTTGGGAGGGATTTCAGGTTCCACAAGAACGATATGCATGGCGCGGACAATACAGCCGTGAGCCCGCGCTGTCCAGAAGGGCAGTTCCGGAGTGCGGCCCCTTTCCGCGGGCCCGGAAAAGGCAGCGCGCGGAACGGTTCCCTGGCGGTTGCGTTCTCGCGCCGGCGCTGTTCTCGCGGGCTTTCCCCTTGACGCGCGGTCCGGCCGGGGCAATAGTGTGCGGACAGGCAAGGATGGCGCAGGTGGGCAGAATAGGGGTCTGGAATACGGCGTTTCTGGGGGATGCGGTGCTGACGCTGCCGCTGCTGCAAAGTCTGCGGGGTGCGTATCCGGATTCGCCTCTCGATTTTTGGGTGCGCAAGGGATTGGGGCCGCTGTTTGCCGCCCATCCGGCCGTCAGCCGCGTGCTGGAATACGACAAACGCGGCGCGGACAAAAGCCTTGCGTCCGCTCTGGGCGCGGGGTGGCAGCTCGGCCGCGAAGGCTACAGCCTGTGGGTTTCGGCGCATGCCAGTTTGCGTAGCGGCCTGATCGGCCGCTGGAGCAGCGCAAAGATCCGCATCGGCTATGATGCGCCCTGGTTCAATGCCTGGTTTTACACGCACACCGTGCCGCGCCGCTTTGCGGATCTGGAGGAGATCGAGCGGCTGCTGCAACTGCTGGGGCCGCTCGACCTGCCCGGCCGGGGGATAACGCCGGATACATGGCCCATGATCGCGCTGCCCCAAAGCGCACGGGACGGTGCGGCGGCTTTTTTCGCCTCCCTGCCGGGCGCCGCGGACAACGTCCCGGTGCTGGGTCTGCATCCGGGTTCCATTTGGGGCACCAAGCGCTGGACGGCGGAGGGCTTTGCCTCCGTGGCCGCGAAGGCCGCGCGCGAAGGCGCGCAGGTGCTGCTGTTCGCCGGCCCCGGTGAAGAGGCCATGGCCGCCGCGGTGAAAACCATGGCGTGCACCGAGCTGGGGCATGCGGGGGAAAGGGCGCTGACCGATCTTTCCGGCCGCCTTTCGCTGCCGGAACTGGCGGCGTATATCGGCTGTCTGTCCTGTTATCTGACCAACGATTCCGGCCCCATGCATCTGGCCTGGCCGCAGCGCGTGCCGGTGACGGCGGTGTTCGGTCCCACCGTGCGCAAATGGGGTTTTTTTCCGCGCGGGGAACATTCTTCGGTCATCGAGGTCCCGCTGGACTGCCGCCCCTGCGGGCTGCATGGGCCGCAGGTCTGCCCTCTGGGGCACCACAACTGCATGAAACTGGTCACCCCGGATATGGTCTGGGCGGACGTGAAGGCAAAGCTGTTCGGGAAAGCCCCGCTTGCGGGAAGGTGAAAAAGAACCCGGGGGCTTCCGTCAGCTTTCCGCCCGCAGCCTGGCGATGGCCTCTTTTATCTCTTCCCGCAGGGCCGCCATGTCGATGCGGCTGTATTTCCCGTCCTGGTACAGTATTTCGCCCTCCACCATGGTCAGGCGCACTTCCGCACCGGTGGCGGCGTATACAAGGTTGGATGCCGGCGTGTGCTCGGGCAGCATGTTGGGCGCGGTCAGGTCCACGGCGATCAGATCCGCCGGGCCGCCGGCGCGCAGCGCGCCCAGTTCCGGGCGGTGCAGGGCGGCCGCTCCTCCCAGGGTAGCCATGTCCAGAGCGATTCTGGCGGGCACGACCACGGGGTCGCGGTTTGCGACCTTGTGCAGCAGGGCGGCGGCGCTCATTTCCGCGAACAGGTTCAGGTTGTTGCTGCTGGCCGCGCCGTCCGTGCCCAGACCAACGGGGATGCCCCTGGCCAGCATGTCCGGCACGCGCGCGACCCCGGAAGCCAGCTTCATGTTGCTGCGCGGACAGTGGGCCACAGCCGCGCCGGATTCGGCCAGCATGTCCAGTTCCTCTTCCGTCAGGTCCACGGCATGGGCCACGGTCGCGCGCGGGGAAAGCAGCCCCAGGTCGCGGCAGTAAGCGACGGGGCGTTTGCCGTGCTCCTTGAGGCAGGCCGCGCTTTCGCTCGCGGTTTCGCCGAGATGGATATGCAGGGGGATGTCCATCTCGTCCGCCAGATCGCGGCAGCGCAGCAGCAAGGGGGGGCTGGTGGTGTACACCGCATGGGGCATGACCGCGACGCGCACGCGCGGGTGGCCCCGCCAGCGCGCTGCCTGCTCGCGGACCAGGGCGAAAGCTTCCTCCTCCGTGGCGTAGGGCAGGGAGGGGAAGGAAAAAACGACTTCACCGCCCAGCATGCGCAGGCCGGTTTTTTCCACCGCGGCAAAGACCGCATCCTCAATGATGTACATGTCCTGGAAGGCCGTGACTCCGAAACGGGCCATCTCCGCGCAGGCCAGAGTGGCGCCCAGGGCGATCAGGTCCGCGTTCAGCCGCTTTTCCATGGGGAAAATATGCTCGTTCAGCCACGTCATCAGGGGCAGGTCGTCGGCAAAACCGCGCAGCAACGTCATGGATGCGTGGGTGTGGGCGTTGATCAGCCCCGGCATGATCAGGCAGTCGGGCAGGTCGATTGTCCGGGCCGGCGCATAGGCACGGCGCAGTTCCTCCGCCCCGTCCACGGCCAGGATGCGGCCGTCTTTGAGCGCGAGGCCCGCATCGCGCGACGGCGGACTCATGCGGTCTTGCGTCAGGACGTATTGGGCCGTAAGAAGAAGGTCGCAGGTTTTTTTGCTCTCCGGCACGGCGCTCCCCCTGGATTGTATCGGGCTTGAGCGAAAGAATGCGCGGAAACAACAACAAATGCAAGGGGAAATGGATTGTCCGGCATGGCGGGATGTTTGCTGATTCACGGATTTTGCGGGCGGCCTTTTGAGATGGAGCCTCTTGTCGGGCCGCTGGAAGAGGCGGGCTTTCTGGTGCGCAACATTTGCCTGCCGGGGCACGGTGATGATGCGCGGTCCTTTGAGACGACTTTTTTCGCTGATTGGCTGAACCGCGCGGAGGGAGAGTATCAGGAACTGGCCGGCCGGGCGGACCGGGTTCTGCTCGCGGGCTTCTCCATGGGCGGCACCCTGGCCCTGAACCTGGCCGCGCGCTATCCGGTGGCCGGGATTGTCAGCATATCCGCACCGGTACATGTGCTTACCCTGTCCCCCTGGCCGTTGCGCACCCTGAATTTGTGCGCGCAGTCCTTGCGCGCCAGGGCCGCGCGCCTGCTGCAAAGCCCGGAAGAGCGCGCCCGCGCGGCGCACGCGGAAGCGGAACGTAAAAAAGCCTCGCGGGAACTGGCCCCCTGGAAAGGCTATGACCGGCCCATCCGTCTGCCGCAACTGCTCAGCCTGCGCCGGGGCTGCGTGGAAACCTGCCGCCTGCTGCCCCGCGTCACCGCGCCGCTTTTTCTGCTGCACGACCGGCGCGACAAGTTGGTATACGCGGGCAACGCCTGGGAAATCGCCCGCCGGGCGTCTTCGCGCGACGTGCGCCTGCGCCTGACGGAGATCACGGAAAGCATCACCAGCCATCATACGCTGACCACGCATCAGGAAACCCGTGCCCTGGTGGTGGCGGAAACTCTGGCTTTCGCGCGGAAAGTTTGCGGCCCGGCGGCATGAGCGCCGTCGGTTCAGGAGGTTTTTTGTGGCGGATATCCGATTTTTTTACGGCAACTCGTTTCTGGCGTTGAATATCCCCGACTCGCGCCTTCAGGGCGTGTTGCAGCCGCGCGCCCATGATTGTAATGCCTGCGCGGAAACGGAAATCGTACGCCGGGCCATGGAAAACCCCATCGGCAGCCCGCCTTTGCGCGAACTGGCCAGAGGGAAAAAGAACGTCGTGCTGCTGGCAAGCGATCATACCCGGCCGGTGCCCAGCAAGGTCATTTTTCCGCTGATGGTCGAAGAGATCAGACGCGGCAGCCGGGATGCGGCCGTCACCATTCTCGTTTCCACCGGTTGTCACCGGGGCACCACAAGGGACGAACTGGCCGCAAAGTTCGGGCGGGACGTCTGCGAAGCGTACCCCATCGCCATCCACGACTGTGACGCCTCGGAAGTGGTGACCCTGGGGAAACTGCCTTCCGGCGGCGATTTGATTGTGAACACAATGGCGGCGGAAGCGGACCTGCTTGTAGCCGAAGGCTTTATCGAGCCGCATTTTTTTGCGGGCTTTTCCGGCGGCAGAAAAAGCGTGTTCCCCGGCGTGACCAACAGGGCCAGCGTGATGGGCAATCATTGTTCGGCCTTTATTGCCGATCCGGCCGCGCGCGCCGGCATCCTGGACGGCAACCCCATCCATCGGGACATGGTGTTCGCCGCGGGCGCGGCGAAACTGGCCTTTATCGTCAATGTGGTCATTGATTCGAAGAAAAGGGTCATCAATGCCTTTGCCGGACATTACGACCAGGCGCACCGGGCGGGCGCGGCCTTCGTCAGGGATCTGTCCGGGGTCAGGGCTCTGCCCTCGGACATTGTGATCACCACCAACGGCGGGTATCCCCTGGACCAGAACCTGTACCAGGCCGTCAAGGGCATGGCCGCCGCCGAGGCCACCTGCAGGCCGGGCGGGGTCATCATCATCGCCGCCCGTTGCGAGGACGGCCACGGCGGCGAGGTGTTTTACGAAACATTCAAAAACGAAAAGAACCTGCGGCGGATGATGGATCGTTTTATGGCCACGGCCATGGCGGACACCATCCCCGACCAGTGGCAGTCGCAGATTTTCGCCCGCGTGCTGCTCAAGCACACGGTGATCATGGTGACGGAAGCGCCGGAGGCCATGGTGGAGGATTTGCACATGCGCTGGGCGCCGAATCTGGAGGAATCCCTGCGAATGGCCGATGCCATCCTGGGGCACGACAGAGGGACGATTGCCGCCATCCCGGACGGCATCGGGGTTACCGTGCTGGCGTAAGCCGTATGCGGGAACGTTGTCCCCGCATGGTGCGGCGCATGATGTCCCTTGCGATGCGGGCGGCTTCGCCCGCCGTTGTGCGCGCATCGCAACGGAAAAATGCCCTACACTTCGAACAACATTTCCAGGTCGTCGCGGGACAGCGATTTCCACGAGTCCTGGCCGGGGATGATGGATTCGGCAAGGCCCCGTTTGCTTTCCTGCAGTTGCAGGATTTTTTCCTCCACCGTGTTCTGGCAGATCAGCTTGTAGGAAAAGACCTGGCGGGTCTGGCCGATGCGGTGAGTTCTGTCCGTGGCCTGGTTTTCCATGGCCGGGTTCCACCACGGGTCGTAATGGATGACGTAATCCGCGCCGGTCAGGTTCAGGCCGGTGCCGCCCGCTTTGAGCGAAATCAGAAAGATGGGGATGTCCGGCGAGTTGTTGAACGTGTCCACCTGCTCCAGCCGGTCCTTGCTGGCCCCGTCCAGATAGCAGAAGGGGATGTTGCTGATTTGCAGCCAGGAACGGATGATCTGCAGCATCTGTACGAACTGGGAAAATACCAGCACCTTGTGCCCTTCTTCCACGATGTCCGTGATCATGTCCTTGAAGGCGTCGAACTTGCCGGAAGGCAGGTTGGTGTCCATGTTCGGCAGATTCAGCTTGAGCAGACGGGGATGGCAGCAGATCTGCCGGAGCTTGAGCAGCGCGTCGAGGATGGAAATCTGGCTTTTGCCGATGCCTTTTTCTTCCACGCTGTTCATGACCTGTTCTTTCAGCTTTTTGGCCAGCATGGAGTACAGTTCCATCTGTTCGTCGGCCAGGGCGCAGTAATAGACGTTTTCCACCTTGGGCGGCAGGTCTTTGGCCACCTCGGATTTCGTGCGGCGCAGGATGAACGGTTTGACCCTGGCCCGCAGGAACGACAGGGTGTCGTTGTCTCCGTCCTTGATCGGCCGTACGACCCCGCGCTGAAAGGCGTGCTGCGCCCCCAGAAATCCGGGCATCAGGAATTCGAACAGCGACCAGAGCTCGAACAGGTTGTTCTCAATGGGCGTGCCCGACAGGCACAGGCGCTGTTCCGCGTTGATGCCCCGTACGGACCGCGCGGTAATGGTGTTGGGGTTTTTGATGTTCTGGGCCTCGTCCAGAATGATGGTGTTGAATTCGTGCTTTTCCAGCTCTTCCAGGTCGCGGCGCAGCAGGGCGTACGTAGTGATGACCAGATCCGACTTGGCGATTTTTTTGAACATGTTTTCGCGCCGGGTGCCGTAGATGACCAGGCGTTTCAGATCCGGCACGAATTTTTGCGCTTCGCGTTCCCAGTTGGGCAAAACGGAGGTGGGCACCACGATCAGGTTGGGGCCTCTGGCCCCGCGTTCGACCATCATCTGGATGAAGGACAGGGTCTGGACGGTTTTGCCCAGGCCCATTTCGTCGGCCAGAATGCCCCCGAATCCGTATTCCCGCAAAAAATTGAGGTAGGAAAGCCCCTGCAGCTGATACGGCCGCAAGGTGGCATGCAGGCCCTTGGGCGGATTGACGGCCGCGACTTCCTTGAAGTTGTGGATTTTTTCGCGCAGGGAATTCCAGAAAGAGTCGGTTGCCGCATTGGGCATGTCGTCGAGCAGGCTGTCCAGAACAGGCGCTTCGAACTGCTGGTATTTTTCCTTGGGCGGTTTGGTGGGGTCCAACCCCAGAGCCTGCAGCTTGTGGGCCACCTTTTCCAGCCAGGACTGGGGCAGGCTGGTATATGACCCGTCTTTGAGCTGCACGTAGCGCTTGCCCTGGACCCAGGCTTTCCAGACCTCTTCCAGGGCCACGTTCTGGTCGTCGTACTGGACGGAAATGTCCAGGTTGAACCATTTTTCGCCCTCGTTGCTGGTCAGGGTGGTGCTGATAACCGGTTGGGCCAGACGCACCTTGTACCGGGACAGCGCCTTTTCGCCGTAGACACGGTACCGTTCCACCAGCGAAGGGTAGGCGTCCAGCAGGAAATTGACCGCTTCTTCGGGTTCCAGAAACCAGACCCGGGCGTTTCTGGGCTGGAATTTCATCTCGGTCAGCAATGTCAGCAGGGAAGATTCTTCTTCCTGGGAGCGGCGCACCAGATGGGTAGAGCCTTCATGGGAATAGCTGCCGGTCTGGAAATCCGGATTCGGTCCGGGCAGCACGAATTCGCCGTGCACGGTTTCGTAGATGTTCTGGATGGTGATGGTCAGCAGGCTGCCTTCTTCGTCCAGGTACAGTTTGGGGGCATACCGCGCGGGCACGAAAGCCGGTTCCATGCGGCGCAGGAAGTCTTCCTGCGCGTGCAGGCTGGAGGCGGGCAGCTTGGTCCACACCCGGTCCAGAAATTCGGGGATATCTTCCTGGGGTACCAGAGGCGGCTGGTCCAAGAGTTCGCGCAAAAGGCGCGGGGGCAGGTCCGAATGCACGGGATAAAAGGTCCGCTTCCAGCATATCCACAGCGGCATTTGCCCGTGAAAGGTTATGTCGCTGCCCGAAATATGGATGGGAGGCTTGTTTTCCTGATGCAGAGTCAGGCTGAAATGCAGCCCCACCCCATCTTCATATCCCGGGTTGATCTTCAACTGCATGGTGTGCGATTCCACACGGCAGGGACTGTCCGTATCCTGCCAGAACAGGAAATATTCCCGGCGGATGGACCAAAAAAACCAGTTGAGCAGTCCGTCGGGTATGTCCACCCTGTGCCCGTGGTACTCGCCGTGCCGGCCGATCAGGGCGGCGACGTGCGGCAATTGGGGGGACAGATCGCACCAGTCCGGGTTGTGGATGATCTGGTCCAGACTGATTTCGCTGTGCACGGAAGAAAGGCCGGATTTGTTCTGGCGGCCGCGGAAAAAAGCCACCTGCATGCGCCCCTGTTCCGGGTAAAAGCGGAAAATAAGGTAATGGCGGCCCGCTTCGGGCTCTATTTCCGTGCTGAAAAAAGAACGGAAGGTCTGGCGCCATTCGGTGCGCGGCGGAAGAGGGGCCTCCGGACCGTCTTCCGGCGTTTCCAGTGACCCGAGAAGTTTCAGGATGACCGCCGCCGCATGGGGGCAGACGCTGGAAAACGCGTCGGAGCAGTTGCACAGGGGGCTGACCTGCCCCTCGCCCAGAGAAATGGAGACTTTCGGGCTGTACATCTGCAGGGCCTCGCCCTGGACGCTGCCCTCCACATCCCAATACATTTCGTTTTTCTTTATGCTGAGCTTGTGCACGCCGCCGTCAAGTAACGGATGCGCGCTTTCCTGAATGTATTCAGGCACAGCGTCAGCCATGAACTCACGGAGCGCGGTGATGACTTTTCTTTCGTCGGTTGTGTCCATTCCCCAAACTTCCCAAAAGGAGCAATAAGGTAGTATACATTAAGCGGTAGCGGTTTTCAATAGTCGGCGGGATTTGTCTGAAACATTTTGTTACGCTATGGTTGATGCGAACGCTGACATCGGGAGTTTGTATGCGGTCACGATTTTTTTGCGGCATGGCCTGCCTGATCTTTTCCCTTGCCGCCTTCCCCGGCCCGTGCGCCCCCGCGGATGGCGCCCCCGTGACCGGCGACGCCATCATCATGGGCACGATCGGGGAGGCGTCCAACCTGATCCCCCCCCTGTCGTCGGACAGCGCATCGCGCGAGGTGTCCGGCAATATTTTTGTTGGGCTTCTGAAATACGATAAAGATTTAAAGATAGCGCCCTGGGCCGCTGAATCGTATGAGGTGCTGGACGGCGGCCTGCGTCTGCGCTTCACGATCCGTCCCGGCATCCGATGGCAGGATGGGGTGGAAATGACGGCGGAGGATGTGGCTTTCACCTATCGCATGATGATCAACCCGGATACGCCGACGGCTTACGGCGGCGATTACCGCATGATCTCCTCCCTGACGGTCACCGGAAAATACACCTTTGAAGTGCGGTATGACAAGCCGTTCGCCCGCGCGCTGGAAACCTGGATGGGCGCGGTCATGCCCCGGCATATTCTGGAAAAGGAAGACCTGCGCTCGACGAAATACGCCAGAAGCCCCGTGGGCAACGGACCGTACCGCTTCAAGGAGTGGATTCCCGGATCGCGCATCGTGCTGGAGGCCAATCCGGATTATTTTGCGGGCAGGCCCAACATCGACAGGGTCGTCTATTCCATCATCCCCGACCTGACGACCATGTTTCTGGAACTGAAAGCCGGTTCCCTGGACATGATGGGCCTTTCTCCCCAGCAGTACGTCTATCAGATCAAGGATCCGGCCGTTGCGGACGCGTACAACGTGTTCCGCTATCTCGCGTTTGCCTACGTGTATTTGGGATACAACCTGGAGAGCCCCCTGTTTAAGGATGTGCGCGTGCGCCGGGCTATCGCCCATGCGCTGGACAAACAGGAAATCATCGCCGGCGCGCTGCTGGGGCAGGGGGTTCCCACCGTCGGCCCGTATGTGCCCGGAACCTGGGTGTATAATACGGCCATTGCCGATTATCCCCTGGATATCGCCAAAGCCAGGGCGCTGTTGGCCGAGGCCGGCTGGAAAACGGACGCGGCGGGGCAGTTGCGCAACGCCAAGGGCCTGCCGTTCAGTTTTACCATCCTGACCAACCAGGGCAACGAACAGCGGATCAAAACGGCGGTAATCATTCAGGACCGGTTGAAGAAACTGGGCATGGACGTGCGCATCCGCAGCGTGGAATGGGCGGTGTTCATCTCGCAATTTGTGGACAAGGGTTTTTTTGACGCTGTTGTGCTGAGTTGGACCGTGCCTGTGGAGCCGGACCTTTACGACGTCTGGCATTCGTCGCGCATGCGGCCCCGGGGGTTGAACTTTACCCGATACGCCAACAGGGAACTGGACGAAATCCTGGTCCGGGCGCGGGGCACCTTTGACCGGGCGGAACGCAAGCGCCTGTACGACCGCGCTCAGGTCATTCTGCACGAAGACCAGCCGTACTGCTTTTTGTACGTGCCCTACAGCCTGCCCGCAGTGCAGAAGCGTTTTCAGGGGATAGTCCCCGCGCCGGCCGGCATTTCCTACAATTTCGATGCATGGTGGGTGCCCAGGGACAGACAACGGTACACACTGCGGCCATAAATGGATTGCAGCCCGGGGGCCGCGGCCTTCCGGAGAAAACCGGGCCGCTTCCCCCTTTGCTTTTACCGCGATTGTGCGTATTCTTGCGCCCCTATGATCCGTATTCAGGAAATTCTCGACACCATAACCGCCTATAATGCCGGGGCGGACCTGGAACTGGTGCAGAAAGCATACGTGTTCGCTGCCGCCGCCCACGCGGGGCAGACGCGGCTTTCGGGCGAGCCGTACCTGTCGCACCCTCTTGCCGTCGCCCATACCCTGGCCCAGCTGCGCCTTGACGAAGCGACCATCGTCGCCGGCCTTCTGCATGATACCGTGGAAGACACCAAGGCCACCATAGACGAAATCGACGAGTCCTTCGGCGAAGAAGTGGCCGACATCGTGGACGGGGTGACCAAGATCAGCCTGATGACCTTTGACAGCAAGGAAGAGCAGCAGGCCGAAAACATCCGCAAAATGATCCTGGCCATGAGCGAGGATATCCGGGTGCTGATCGTCAAGCTGGCCGACCGGCTGCACAACATGCGCACCCTGGATTTCCAGAAATCGCACAAGCAGAAGCTGATCGCCCAGGAAACCATGGATATTTACGCGCCGCTGGCCAACCGCCTGGGGCTGCACCGGATCAAACTGGAATTGGAGGACCTCAGCTTTCGCTACATCCGGCCCGACGTGTACGCCCAGGTGGACGACTGGCTGAAGCGCCACCGCGCCGCCGACGAAGAATACATCAACGAAGTGATCGGCGTCATCCGCGACTTTCTGGACAAGAACGGCATCGAGGCGGTGCTCAAAGGCCGCATCAAGCACGTGTACAGCATTTTTCACAAAATGACGGCCCAGAACCTGGACCTGGACGACATGCACGACATCATCGCCTTCCGGGTCATCGTGAAGGACGTGAAAGACTGCTACGCGGCTCTGGGCCTGGTGCACGCCACCTGGCGGCCGGTGCCGGGGCGGTTCAAGGATTACATCTCCATGCCCAAGGCCAACATGTACCAGAGCCTGCACACCACTGTGATCGGGCCGCGCGGTGAACGCATGGAGGTGCAACTGCGCACGGATGAGATGGACCGTCTGGCGGAAAACGGTCTGGCCTCCCACTGGCTGTATAAGGAGGGCGGCCGGGTGAAGGCCAAGGACGTGCGCCAGTTCACCTGGCTGCGAGAGATGCTGGACTGGCAGAAGATGGAAAGCAATTCGCGTGAGTTTTTGCGCTCGTTGCGTTTTGATCTGTTCAAAGACGAAATTTACGTGTTCACGCCCAAAGGCGCGATCAAAGAACTGCCGGAAGATGCCACTCCGGTGGATTTCGCCTACCAGATTCACACGGAAGTGGGCAACCGCTGCGTGGGGGCCAAGATCAACGGCAAGCTGGTGCCGCTCAGCGCCTCTCTGCACAGCGGCGACACGGTGGAAATCCTTACCGACCCCAACCGGCACCCCAGCCGCGACTGGCTGAAGTTCGTCAAAACAGCCAAGGCCAGAACCCGGATCCAGCATTTTATCCGCACGGAAGAACGCGCCCGCAGCATCGCGCTGGGCCGCGAAATGCTGGAGAAGCAGGGCCGCCGCCTGGGGGTGAACGTCAATAAAGCCCTCAAGGACGGCGAACTGGCCAGGGCCGCTGCGGAACTGAACATCTCCAGCACGGATGAATTGTTCTCCGCCGTGGGCTACGCCAAGATTTTTCCGCAAAAAGTTCTGCGGCTGCTTGTGCCCAAGGATGCCGAGATCCCGCCGGATGCCGCGGAGGAAGCCGCCGCCCACCGTCCGGCAGCCAAAGAGGCCGCGCCCAAAAAGTCCGAGAGCGTGACGATACAGGGCATGCGCGACATGATGGTGCGTTATGCCAAGTGCTGCAACCCCGTGCCCGGCGATCCCATCATCGGGTATATCAGCCGGGGGCGGGGGGTCACCATCCACACGTCCGACTGTCCGACCATCCAGGGCATGGAGCCCGAGCGGCTGCTGTCGGTGCAATGGGAAGGCGCGGCGGCAGCGGATACCCAGCCCTATCCCGCGCGCATCCATCTGGTCTGCAAGAACGTCAAGGGCGTGCTGGCCACCATTGCCGCCACCCTGGCGGAATTGAACGTCAACATCGATTCGGGCAGCATGCGCTCCACCATGGACAACCGTTCGGAAGTGGATTTTGTGGTGGAGGTGCGCGACGCGGCGCACCTGTATCAGGTTATTGAGAAACTGCGCACCCTGGACATGGTGGACGAGGTCACCCGGACCCAGAGCGCGCCTCAGGCCGGGCAAGCCGAAGCGCGATAGGCGGCACTGGCCGCCGGCTTTCGCCGTAACGGGAAATTCCGCCCGCGGCCCGCAACTGAGCTGTTCCGCCTTTGTTTCCCCGTCTTTCCCCGCATCGATTGCGCCTTTTGCCGTATTCTCCTTGCGGCGATCCTCATTCTCCTTTTGATCCCTTGTGCCGCACATCAATACAGCGCTGTCGTTACTATGGCATTGTGTGGTTATTTTATTTTACAGTAATGCAAAATGCGTGTGCGATTTGCGATGCGGTTTCTGTATTGCCGCATGTGCGTAATGCATAAAGAAATAAAAAGTGGAATTATTTTTGCAGAAAATATTTAGTAATCGTTTACTTGTGCGATTTATGCTTGCGAATGATTTTTTTTCTAGTAAGAGAAAAAGTTGGGAATGTTGAGAATCTGGCTGATGACAATTTGATTTGGCGCGATGGCGCAGAAAACGCTTTCTGCATGTCGTCGCAGAACAAGGAGGCATAATGAACCGCGACGTCCTTTCATATGGAACGGTGCTGGCCGGCAGTCTGTTTTTCATGCTGATGACCGGCGGCATTCCCAAAACCGACGCAAGTCTGGTCAGTTCCGCGTTTTTTCCCCGCATCGTGCTGGGGCTGCTGATCTGCCTTTCCGCCCTGGGGCTCTATCGCGCGCTTCGGTCAGGGAAAAAGCATCAGGCGGCGGCATCCATCCAGATGCCCTTTTTCATCATCATGGGAGTGGTGCTGGGCTATATCGTCCTGCTCGGCCTTGCGGGTTTTGTCATCGCGACAAGCACGTTCCTGTTCACCGCTTCCTGGTACATGCTGGACACGGACCGCACCCCGGCAAAGCTGGGCGCTCTGGCCGCCTTTTCGTTTGTCGTCGCCTGGGGCATCAACTATATTTTCATTGAAATTTTGATGTTCATTCTTCCCTGATCCGTACGTAAAGCTTGCGGTCCGGGCGTCGGGCCGCTTTCAGGAGCCGCCATGGAACTCTTTTTTTCTTCGCTTCTTGGTTTGTTGTCACTCAAAGTGTTTCCCCTGATGGTGCTGGGCATCATCGTCGGGCTGATTTTCGGCTGCATTCCCGGTCTGACCGCGACCATGGCCGTGGCGCTTATTCTGCCCATGACCTATGGCATGGAAACGGTCACCGGTATGTCCTTTCTGATCGCGCTGTATGTCGGCGGCATCTCCGGGGGGTTGATTTCCGCCATTTTGCTGAACATTCCCGGTACGCCGTCATCCATCGCCACCTGTTTTGACGGCAACCCCATGACCAAAAAGGGCGAAGCCGGGCGGGCGCTGGCCACCGGCATTTTCGCTTCCTTTGTCGGCGGCGTGATCGGCAACCTGGTGCTGATTTTTCTGGCTCCGCCTCTGTCCGAATTCGCCATCAGCTTCGGGCCGTACGAATACTGCGCCATCGGTTGCTTTGCGGTCACGGTGCTGGCCAGCCTTGCTTCCGGTTCCTTCATCAAGGGCATCATCACCGGTTGTCTCGGCATGTTTGTATCCACCTTCGGCATGGCCCCGGTGGACGGGGTGTTCCGCTTCACTTTCGGGTTTGAAGCCATGAACGGCGGTTTTTCCTTCCTGCCGGTGCTGCTCGGCGCTTTCGCCCTTTCGGATATTTTCAGGGAATTCGCGGACGACATTTTTCGCGACCGGGCCTCCATCAAGGTGAAGAATCTGGGCAAATACACGGTGGACCTGCGCGACATGGCGCGGCAGTGGGGCAACTTTCTGCGTTCGTCCCTGCTGGGCACGTTCATCGGCATTCTGCCCGGCATCGGCGGCAGCACGGCCAGCATTCTGGCATACAGCGAGGCGCGGCGCGCGTCGAAGACCCCGGAGAAATTCGGCACCGGCATCAGCGAAGGGGTCGTGGCTTCCGAATCGGCCAACAACGGCATGGTGGGCGGGGCGCTGGTCACCCTGATCACCTTGGGCATTCCCGGCGACACCACAACGGCCATTCTGCTGGGCGGGCTGATGATCCACAGCGTGCAGCCCGGTCCGCTGTTGATGATGAACCATCCGGAGATCGTGTACGGCATTTTCGCGGCGCTTTTCCTGTCAAACATCCTGTTTTTCGTCATCGAATACAGCGGCATCCGGCTGTTCACCAAAGTGCTCAATGTGCCGAAGTACATGCTCTTCCCGCTGATTATCGTCATGTGCGTAGTGGGATCCTACGCCAATAACAACGTGATGTTTGATGTCTACACCATGCTGTTGTTCGGTTTTCTGGGCTATCTGATGAGCCGTTTCGGCTTTTCCCTGCCGTGTTTTGTCATCGGGTTCATCCTCGGGCCCATGATCGAGACCAACTACCAGCGGGCCATGATGTTCGGGGACGGCGACCTGACGCCGTTTTTCACCCGGCCGGTGGCCGCCGTGTTCATGGTTTTCTGCGTGCTGTCCATGTACGTGAGCTGGCGGCGCGAGCGCAAGGCGGCCAAAGGGGGCAAAAGCGAAATGCTGGACGCCATAACCGAAAATGTGTGATCCCGCGGACCGCGGTCAATCTCGCGACGGCTTGCTGGCCGCTGCGTTTCTCCGGGGCTTGCCGGGGAAAAGGGGGAAATCCGGCCAGGCTTCTTGACAGGCACCGCACCCTGGCGTAAAGACCTTGTTTCCACTGGGCGGGAGTAACTCAGTGGTAGAGTGCAACCTTGCCAAGGTTGAAGTCGCGGGTTCAAATCCCGTCTCCCGCTCCACGAGAACGTTTCACGGTGGAAATGCTGTGCGCCGGTGCGCGGCGCGGCGGAATCTCCGCCGGCAGGCGAACAGCGGGCATGCCGTTGGGGCAGGCCTTTTGGGCTTGTCCGCATGCGGGGAAGATGTTTTTTCGTTTTTTTGCGTTTGCGCGGAATAAGGCATTTCACCGATACATGGTTTTTGAATTTTCTGATTTCCGCGGCGGCATAGCCAAGTGGTAAGGCAGAGGTCTGCAAAACCTCCATTCTCCAGTTCAAATCTGGATGCCGCCTCCATATAGACAAGAACGGACGTGGGGGGCGCGGGCGCGCCCCCGGCCCCCCCCGGGTTACATTCCGGCGGCCTCCAGCCCTCCCAACTCGCCCCGCCGCCCACGTCCGTTCTTGTCTATATGGAGGCGGCATCCAGATTTGAACTGGAGAATGGAGGTTTTGCAGACCTC
>JAVBOK010000014.1:0-37121 GCA_031550605.1 Desulfovibrionaceae bacterium
ACGGGAACCCCATTCTCGGCCTGCTTCAAAATCGCCAGAATCTGGCTGTCGGAAAATCGGGACGTTTTCATGCAAAATCTCCGTGTTGCTTATTCTCGGAAATTCTACTTCAAAACGCTACTTTTTTTCGGGGGGATTACCCTTGGAGCGTATAGCCGCCATAAATTTGGAAGCTATTTTTCTCCGCTGTACAGCCCTGGCTTTTATCGTTTCAAGCTTGGGATTATTATACCGGGGAACATATTCAACAATAAACCGCTCAATGGCTTCTTTGAGGGTGGTATTTTCCGCCTCGGCGCGAGAGGTGAATATTCCTCTGTCCATTTCGGTTTCTATGTCACGCGCCCACTTTTCGGCATCGCCTTTCGTATTGAAGGTTTTGCAGGTGACAGGCCAGCCTTTGCGCCGGATTCTCGCTTCCCATTGCAGGTCGCCACGCTTTCGAATGCTTGCCATTTTTGCCCCTCCTTTCAATCTGAGTGGAGCATAAATGGAGCAAAAAGGCAAATGACGCAAAAATGGAGCATCGTTTCGGATGCTCCATTTTTGCGTAACTCATTGAATTTATTAAAAAATGGCGGAGAGGGTGGGATTCGAACCCACGTACCGGGATTAACCGATAACCCGATTTCGAGTCGGGCGCGTTACGGCCGCTTCGCTACCTCTCCGTATGGCGGCCCGGTTCCGCTTTGGGCATGGCGGGACGCGAGGCAGTTATCTATTCTATTTCTGTTTCCAGGGCAAGCGCCGCGTCGTCTGTTTTTTCGGATGTCAGGCGCGCCCGGACGGCGCGCAGGATGCGCGGCAGGCCCGCAAGGTCCGTCAGAACGCAGCTTTCCGCCCAGGTGCCGGGTCGGGCGGCCAGACGCTGCAGCAGGGCGTCCCCCTGAGTATGGGCGCATTCCAGCAGCAACATGCCGCCGGGACGCAGGGCGCGGGCCGCTTCCCGAATCAGGATGCGCCCGTGCTCCAGGCCGTCCGCCTGCAGCACGGGCGGCACCAGGGCCGTTTTGGGTTCGAAATCGCGCACCTCGTGGGACAGAACCTTGTATTCCGTTTCACTGATATAGGGCGGGTTGCTGATAAACAGGTCCAGCGACGCGGGGCCGAACACGGGGCGCGTGAAATCCGCTTCCAGAAATTCCAGATACGGCGCTTTCAGGGTGCGGGCGTTTTCCCGAGCCACGGCCAAAGCATCGGGGCTGACGTCCACGGCGTGGCCCCGCCAGTCTTCGCCCAGTTCCAGAGCCAGAGTGACGGCAATGCAGCCGCTGCCTGTTCCCATATCCGCGAAATGGAAGGGCGCTTTCATCTCGGGGCGGTACGACGCAGCAAAGATTTTGGCCTCGTCCACCAGAAGTTCCGTTTCCGGTCGCGGGATCAGAGTGGCCGGGGTGACGCGGAAGTCGCGGCCGTAAAATTCTTTGATCCCGGTCAGATAGGCAACGGGTTCGCCGGCTTCGCGCCGGCTCGTCAATTGCAACACCCGGGTCAGAGCCAGAGAGCCCAGAGGAAGGTTGGGATTGACGATCAGCGCCTTGAGCAGCGCATTGCGCGAGATGCCCAGGGCGTGGGCCAGCAAAATTTCCGCGGACAGGCGCGGGGAATCGATCCCGGCCGCTGCCAGACGGGCGGCTGTGCGCAACAGGAATTCGTGCAGAGTGGGCATGGCGGAATATACCACGTTCGCATCAGGATAAAAGCGCGTGAGATAAAAACGTTGAGCCAAAAGGGAACCGCGCGCGTTGCACTGAACCGCCGGGTGCCCTTCGGGCCGGGGCGGCCCATGGCGCGACCCGCGGGTTTCGCGCGGCGGCGTCAGACATCCGACTGGGCTTTCAGCGCCTCTGTCTGGGCGGCGGTGGCCAGCGTGCCGATCAATTCCTGAATGTCGCCTTCCATGACCGCGTCCAGCTTGTACAGGGTCAGGTTGACCCGATGGTCCGTGACGCGGCCCTGGGGAAAGTTGTAGGTCCGGATGCGTTCGGACCGGTCGCCGGACCCCACCTGGGCGCGCCGGTTTTCAGCCTGCTCGGCGGCCAGCCGTTCCTGTTCCGCCTGCAACAGGCGGGATTTCAGAACTTTTACCGCTTTGGCCTTGTTCTTGTGCTGGGATTTCTCATCCTGGCAAGAAACGACGATGCCCGTGGGGACGTGGGTGACCCGCACGGCGGAATCGGTGGTGTTTACCGACTGGCCGCCGGGACCGGAAGAGCGGAACACGTCAAAGCGCAGATCCTCGGGCTTGATGTCGATGTCCGCGTCTTCCGCTTCGGGCATGATGGCCACCGTGGCGGCGGACGTGTGGATACGGCCCTGTGATTCGGTGACCGGCACACGCTGCACGCGGTGGGTTCCCGCTTCGTATTTCAGGTGGCTGTAAGCTCTGTTGCCGGCGATCAGCGCAATGATTTCCTTGTATCCGCCAACGCCGGTATCGCTGCTGGACATGATCTCCACTTTCCACCCGCGGCCTTCGGCGTACCGGCTGTACATGCGGAACAGATCGGAGGCGAACAGGGCCGCTTCGTCTCCGCCCGTGCCGGCCCGGATTTCCAGAATGATGTTTTTGTCGTCCATGGGGTCTTTGGGCAGCAGCAGAACCTTCAGTTCCTGCTCGATGACGGGCAGGGCGGCTTCCAGTTCCTTGCTTTCCTCGCCGGCCATGGCCTTTATTTCCGGGTCCGGGTCGTTCTGCATGGCCTTGCTTTCGACAAGCTGAGTCCGCAGGTCTTTGTACCTTTTGAAGGCGTCGACGATTTCTTTCAGGTCGGCGTGGGCCTTGGTCAGTTTTCTGTAGCGGTCCTGGTCGGAGAGAATGTCGGGGGAAGAAAGCTGTTGCTCCAGATCGGCGAAGCGCCGCTCCAGATTTTCCAGTTTGGCGAACATCTGCGTTACTCCAAATGGCTGTAGGCTGGCACGACAATGGGCACGGCGGAGTCAGATCCCAGGGCTTCGCGCAGGGCCACGATGGCCACTTCCACCTGGGCTTCGTCCGGTTCCCGCGTGGTCAGCCGCTGCAGCAGCATGCCCGGCGCGCGCAAAAAAAAGGAAGTGGCGCACTGCTTCATGCCCGCGGCATAGCGTATGGTTTCATAGGCCAGGGCGCTGATGGGCGCCATCAGCAGCAGCTTGAGCCCGATGATGCCCGCGTGTTCGACGATCACGTTGGACGGCGACCAGAATACCAGGATCAGCGGCACCAGAACGGCGTGCAGCACAATGGAGATGACCAGCACAAACAGCATGAAGGTGGTGCCGCAGCGGGGGTGCAGACGACTCTGGCGCATGGCCGCGGGCACGGAAACTTCGTCCTCGTGGTTTTCATAGGCCCAGATGGTCTTGTGTTCCGCGCCGTGGTATTCGAAAACCCGCCGGATGTCGGGCAGACGGGAAATGGCAAGGATGTACCCGATGAAGATGGCCGTCTTGAACAGCCCGTCCCAGAGATGAAAGGTCAGGCCTTTCAGGCCGCTGGAAAGCCCCAGCAGATTGATGCCGATGGTCATCAGGTGGGGCAGGGCGACGAAAAGCAGCACGGCGAACCCTATGGCCGCGGCCAGGGTGAGGGCCAGTTGCCAGGGTTTTAACTCTTCGCCTTCGGATGCCACGGCCACTTCCGCTGAAAAGTTCAGGGCTTTGATGCCGTTGATCAGCGTTTCCAGCAGCACGGGAAAACCGCGGACAAAGGGCTTTCTGATCAGAGGCCAGTCGCCCAGGGTGAACCAGGGCCTGGTGCGTACGGCGATGGTGCCGTCGGGACGGCGTACGGCGACGGACAGATTGCCGCCGTGGCGCATCATCACGCCTTCCATCACCGCCTGGCCGCCCACGGCAAGACTTTCCGTCTCTTCCGAAGAGGCGGAAAGACCCGCAAGGGCCGTTGCCGCAAGGCGGATTCCGGTCAGGCTGGACACGGGACGCTCCCTTTATGCCGCGGCGGCGTCATAGCCATGCCGAGGCCTCAAAACAATAAAGGCTCCCCAGCGAGTCACCGTAGCCGGGGAGCGGGAAAAACACGAAGGCAGCACCGGGCGATTATTTCTTTCCGGCGGCGGCGTATTTTTTGCGGAACCGGTCGATGCGGCCGGCGGTGTCCACAAAGCGCTGCTTGCCGGTGTAGAACGGATGGCAGTTGGAGCATATTTCCACATGCACGCTCGCGCCCTTGGTGGATTCGACCTGGCTTTCATACCCGCAGGCGCAGGTGATCTTGGCCTGGTACGTCTTGGGGTGGATATTGTCTTTCATGATGAACTCCTCTAGTGTGCAGCCGGGATACGTATCCTGAATGACGTTTTTTGGCAAGCGGGAAATACGCTGAACATCATGTAAGCATTATGGCGCAAAAAGAAAGAGTCGACCAACTGCTGGCCGACGCCGGCATGGCGGACAGCCGCGAAAGCGCAAAACGCCTGGTCATGGCGGGCCTGGTTTACGCGCAGGACGGCCGGGGCGGGTGGCAGCGGGTGGACAAGCCCGGAACCCGCCTTGCCCCGGACACTCCCCTGGACCTGCGGGGCCGTGAGCGCTTTGTCAGCCGGGGGGCCTACAAGCTGCTTACCGCGTTGGAAGCCTATGCCCTGCCGGTAGCCGGGGCCGTGGCCCTGGACGCCGGAGCTTCCACCGGCGGCTTCACCGATTGCCTTCTGCAGCACGGGGCGGCGAGGGTCTATGCCGTGGACGTGGGACACAATCAACTGCATGAGAAGCTGCGTGCCGACCCTCGCGTGATCAGCCTGGAAGGAACCAGCCTGCGTGATGCGCTGCCGGGTCTTTTGCCGGAAAAAGTGGATATCGTCGTCGCCGACGTGTCGTTTATTTCCCTGACTCTGGTGCTGCCGTCCTGTGTGGGTTTTTTGAAACCCGGCGGCCATGTGGCCGCCCTGATCAAACCGCAGTTTGAACTGGGGCCGCAGGCCGCACCCAAAGGCGTGGTGCGCAACGAAACCCTGCGGCAACAGGCCGTGGGCAAGGTGACGGATTTCGCAAGGGAAATTCTGAATCTGGATTTGATCGGGGTGCTGCCCGCCGCCGTGAAAGGCCCCAAGGGCAATCAGGAATACATGGCGGTCTGGCGGCTTTGACCGCATGCCGCCGGCCAAACGCATCCGTGTGTATTCTTGCTTTTTTCCAGTGTCCGCAGTAAAATAATCGCCATCCTGTATAGCAACGGGCATGCCTAAGGAGGTAACTATGCGACGGATTTGTGGGTGGGGAGCGAGCAGCCTTTTGCTGGCCTGCATGCTTGTTGTCAGCATGCCGGGCATGAGCGGGGCCGCCATGATGGGCCGGGGGGCGGATTTTTTCTCGGGCATCGGCGATGCGATGCGCGATGCGGACAATGCCCGTGATCGGTATTACCAGTACAGATCCAGCCGGGATGCGGCCCGTTATGAGCGGGAATGGCGGGAATACGAGTACAGGCTGGAGCAGGCCCGCATCGAGAGAATGGCCAGAGAGACAAAAATTTCTCCCGACAGACTCAGAAGGATGCGTGAAGACGGCCGGAGCTGGAAAAGCATTTCCGACCATTACCGTATTGATCCCCGGCGTATAGGTTACGGACACAGGGGGCCTCACGGCTACGACCGGGATCATGACAACGATCTGCGGCACCGCATCTACAGGGATCATCCCGGCAAGGCGAGGGGCCACTACAAGGGTACCCCCGGCGGCCCCCCAGGCCAGTACAAGAAGCATAAGAACAAGTAGGGCGTTTTCACGTCGAAAACGCTCTGACGGATACGTGCGCAGCGAAGGAACCGCCCGCAAGCGACAGCGCATTGCCGCGCTGTTCCGTTTCAGCATGCGGCGCTGCAGGACATTCGAACGGCCGGGATTTCAGTTTTGGGGTCCCGGCCGTTCCGCGCATTGCCACTTGTGCTTGATTACCGACCCTTCCACGGCGAACACGGTCTGTTCGCAGATGTTGGTGGCCAGATCGCACACGCGCTCCAGGGACCGGGCGATAAAGATGCGGAACAGGGATATCTGCGCGCTTTGCTCCTCGCCTGTCAGTTCCGCGAAGCAGGTTCGCACGGCCCGCATGTGCAGGTCGTCCGCTTTTTCTTCCAGAGCGCAGATTTTCCGGGCCAGTTCCGGGTCGCGGGTGCGGAAGGCTTCCACGGCGCTGCGGAACATGGTCAGGCTGTGGTCCGCGAAAGCGCGCATCACCGGGTGCGGAACCGTGGGCGGAATGGCGCACATATCCACGGTGTGGTCGGCCACGTTGCAGGCTTCGTCCGCCACCCGTTCCAATTCCCCGGTCAGGCGCATGGCCGCCACCACATAGCGCAGATCGGCCGCCACGGGCTGTTCCAGGGCCAGCAGACGCAGGCACATTTCATCCACGACATTGTCCAGGGCGTCGACCGCGTCATCCCTGTCCAGAACGTCGCGAGCCATGTCCGGGTCCCGCTGCAGAAATGCCCTCAGGGCCATGCCCAGCATTTCGTCCACAGCGGAAGCCATGCGCAAAAGGGTGGCGGTCAGTTCGTCAAGCTGCCGGCGGGAAGAATTGTCGGAAATCATGCTGTACCTCGTATGAAAAGGCGGAACGGTGACTCGGGCCGTCCTGGCCCTCGCCCTTCGGGCGGTTTCGCTTCGCTCACCAGTCTCGTCCGCTGTCCTGCGGTTTCGACAGATTATCCGAAGCGGCCGGTGATATAATCCTCTGTCTGTTTATGTTTCGGCCGGGTGAAGATGTCGCCGGTGGGGCCGGTTTCAATAAGCCGGCCCAGGTAGAAAAAGGCCGTGTCGTCGGATACGCGGGCCGCCTGCTGCATGCTGTGGGTGACGATGATGATGGTCACCCGCTTTTTCAGAACGCGGATCAGGTCCTCAATTTTTTGCGTGGCCAGCGGGTCCAGAGCGGAGGCGGGTTCGTCCATCAGCAGCACTTCGGGTTCCACGGCCAGGGCTCTGGCAATGCACAGCCGCTGCTGCTGTCCTCCGGAAAGACCCAGGCCGGAACTGTGCAGGCGGTCTTTGACTTCATCCCACAGGGCGGCGGCAATCAGGCTTTTTTCCACCCGTTCGGCGGTTTCGCTCCGGTCGGACACGCCGTTTATCCTCAGGCCGTAGGCCACGTTATCGAAAATGCTTTTGGGAAAGGGGGTGGGCTTCTGGAACACCATGCCCACCCGGCGGCGCAAAGCCGTTACATCCAGGTCGGGATCGGTCAGATCCTCGCCGTCCAGGGTGAGGGTCCCCTGCATGCGGGTGCCGGGGATCAGATCGTTCATGCGGTTCAGACAGCGCAGAAAGGTGCTCTTGCCGCAGCCGGACGGGCCGATCAGGGCCAGGGCTCTGCGGGCGGGAATCGACAGGGAAATATCGGCCAAGGCGTGCGTCGCCCCGTAAAAGAACTGGAAGATCCCGGCTTCTATGGCGCCTTCCGTGGCCGGAGGCGGGGACGGGAAGAAAGGGGCGTTTGCGGGAACGGTTTGCACGGCGACTCCTGCGCTGCAGAGCATATCCATTGTGAGCTTGTCGCCTGACGGCGGACAAATTCCGCTTGCGGCAATCTCGCGGCAAGGGTGAGAACGCAAATCCCTGCGAAGCGGATGACCGTTTTCAATGGGAATCCGCTTTGAAACGATACCCCACCCCGCGCAGGGTCTCGATGGTTTCGGCGGCTGTTCCCAGTTTTTGCCGCAGCCGGCGCATATGGGTGTCCACAGTTCGGGCGTAGCCGTCAAAGGAGTAGTCCCACACGCTTTCCAGCAGACGATCGCGGGACAGAGCCTGCCCCGGATGGCGCGCCAGTTCGGCAAGCAGTTTGAACTCCGTGGCGGTCAGGACGATTTCGGCCCCGTCGACTGTCACGCGGTGAGCGGCGGCGTCAATGATGATCGGTCCGGCGCGCAGCACGGCGTTCTCTTCGGGCGCGCGGGCGCGGGCCACAAGGGCTCTGGCCCGCAGCAGCAGTTCGCGGCTGGAGAACGGTTTGACCACGTAGTCGTCCGCGCCCAGTTCCAGACCCACGACCCGGTCCATTTCCTCACCCTTGGCGGTCAGCATGATGACGGACGTCGCGGCCAGTTGCTGATCGCGTCGTATTTCCTTCAGGACCGCGATGCCGTCCATGCCGGGAAGCATGATGTCCAGGATCACCAGGGGATGGCGGCTGCCGCGCAGGCAGTTCAGGGCGTCCTCGCCGTTCGCGCGGCGTTCCGGGGCGAAGCCGCCGGCGGTAAAGGCGTATTCCAGCAGTTTCCCGATGTCCGGGTCGTCTTCGACAAGTAATACGGGAATGGCGTTCATGTGGCCTCGATTCGTTTTTTCGGAATATATGCCCGCTTCGCGAAAAGGCATGCCGGGGAGGTTACCGTATTGTTACAACTGTGTTACGTTATATTTTTTGTAATTTCATCATGTTATGTTATAAAGTGCGGCGTAACGAAAGGAGAATGGCCGCGTCACCATTCTGTAACATTCAGTGAGGAAAAGAAAGCTGTCCGGGTTCTCCCGGCAACCGACAAAAAGGATTACGGAGGATTTGTCATGTTTCGCAGCGTATCATTCATTTTTGTCCTGGCCGTCGTCTGCAGCGCTTTGCCGGCGCGCGCGGCCGCGGATCTGATGGTTAACGGCTCCACGACGGTGCTGCCCATCATGCAGGTGATGGTTGAAACCTACATGAAGAAAAATCCGGACGTGGCGATCACGGTTTCCGGCGGCGGATCCGGCAACGGTATCAAGGCTCTTCTGGACAAGGGCACGGATATCGCCATGTCCTCGCGCGAGTTGAAGGAATCCGAATACAAGCTGGCGGCGGAGCGGGGAATTTCTCCCAAAAGCACGGCCATCGCCATTGACGCCGTGCTGCCCATCGTGCATCCGGAAAATCCCGTGGCCGGCCTGACCCGCGCGGAACTGCGGGCCATCTATTCCGGCGCGGTGAGAAACTGGAAGGAAGTGGGCGGGCCGGACAAGACCATTGTGGTCGTTTCCCGCGACACTTCGTCCGGCACTTATGAAGCCTGGAACGAACTGGTCATGGGCAAGGAAAAGGTCGCGCCGTCCGCGCTGCTTTCCGCGTCCAGCGGCGCCGTGCTGCAGACCGTAGGCAAGAACAGGTACGCCATAGGCTATGATTCCTACGGCTATTTGAACAAGAGCGTCAAGGCCCTGAAAGTCGACGGCGTCGACGGCAAACCGGAAACAGCCGCCGCCGGCAAGTACCCTGTATCGCGCAGGCTGTGGATCGTGACCGCCGGGGAAGCTCGGGGCGCGACCGCGGATTTTATCGCATTTATCATGGGTGCGGAAGGCCAGGCCATTGTCGCCAAATGCGGCGCGGTTCCGGTGCGGTAAGCGCGCGTTGCCCCTGCGGGGCGGCGTTCCCCTGGCCGCGTCATGCGCCGGCCGGCTCGGGGCGGCGGGAAATTCCCGGCATGGGGGCGCATCAGGTGCCGGGGACCATGCGATGTGTACGAGTTGGCGATGCAAAAGCACTCTGCGATACACCGTGAAGCAGCCGTCCGCCTGGCTTTTTTTCTGGCGGCGGCCTCTTCGATCATCGCCTTGGGCCTGATCACGCTGTACCTGTTCATGGAAGGCGCGCCGCTGTTTGCCTCGTACCCGGTGTGGGATTTCCTGACCGGCATGGCCTGGTACCCCACGGCGGATCCGCCGGAATTCGGCATTTTGCCGCTTATCGCGGCTTCCGCCGCGGTGACCGCGCTGTCTTCCCTGATGGCCGTGCCGCTGGGGGTGATGACGGCGGCGTATCTGGCGGAAATCGCGAGCCCCCGCATGCGGAGCGTGACCAAACCCATGCTCGAGATGCTGGCGGCCTTGCCGTCGGTGCTGATGGGCTTTTTCGGCATGGTGGTCATCGCGCCCTTTCTGCAGGACCATTTCGACCTGCCCACCGGGCTGAATCTGTTCACCGCCGCGCTGTTGCTGGCGTTCATGAGCGTGCCCACCATCTGCACCGTATCGGAGGATTCCCTGCGCGCGGTGCCGGACGAGTTGCGCGCCGCCTCTCTGGCGCTGGGGGCCACCCGCTGGGAAACTCTGGTCCGGGTGACTTTTCCCGCGGCCCTTTCCGGCATCAGCACGGCGGTCATTCTGGGCATGTCCCGGTCCATCGGCGAAACCATGGTCACCCTGATGGTGGCGGGCGGCGCGGCCATGGTGCCCGCTTCCGTTTTTGATCCGGTGCGTCCCATGCCCGCTTCCATAGCGGCGGAAATGGCGGAAACACCGGTCGGCAGCCCGCATTACCATGCCCTGTTCGCCATCGGCATCGTGCTCTTCGCGTTCACCATGCTCTTCAACCTGCTGGCCGACCATTTTGCCAGGAAATACAGGCTGGAAGGAGGAAGAAACTTATGACCCGCCGGAACCGGGAACGTGTTTTTTTCGGACTGTTGAAACTGGCGGCCCTGATGAACGGGGCCATGTTTCTGTTCGTCTGCGGTTTTCTTCTCATCATGGGGCTGCCCGCCATATCCCGGGAATTTCTGACCTCCATGCCCCGCGATTCCATGACCGCCGGGGGCATTTTTCCGGCCATTGTCGGCACGGTGGTCCTGTCTTTGCTGGCGATCGTCGTGGCCTTTCCCCTGGGTTGCGCGGCGGCGGTATATCTGGCCGAATACGCGCGGCCCGGCAGGTTGACCCGCGCCATCCGCCTGGGCATCAGCAACCTGGCCGGGGTTCCGTCCGTGGTCTTTGGGCTGTTTGGGCTGGCTTTTTTCGTGGTGTACCTGGGGTTCAAAGTCTCCATCCTGTCCGGCGCGCTGACGCTGGCGATCTTGTCCCTGCCCGTGATCATCGGCACGGCGGAAGAAGCCATCAAGGCCGTGCCCGATTCATACCGCCACGCTTCCTATGGCCTGGGCGCCACCAAATGGCAGACCATACGGCGGATCGTTCTGCCCTCGGCCGCGCCGGGCATGCTGACCGGGGCCATTCTCGGGGTATCGCGCGCCGCCGGGGAAACGGCGGCCATTATGTTCACGGCGGCGGTTTTTTTCAAATCCGTTCTGCCCGCATCCGTGTTTGACAGCGTCATGGCCCTGCCCACCCACATTTACGTGCTGGCCACCGCCGGAACGGATATCGACAAGACCCGCCCTCTTCAGTACGGTTCGGCTCTGGTCCTGGTTGTTCTGATTCTGCTGATGAACTCGCTGGCGATCTGGCTGCGTTCCCGCTGGCAGAGAAAATTCTAGGCTCAGGTCCTGGTAATTTTTGGGGCCGTGCCCCCCCGGATTGAGGACAAACCCCGTCCGGCCGGGGTTTGCAAAGGCACGCTTACTCCGGCGCATGCCGGCGGCAATGAATGCCGCCTGCGCCTGCGTGGCAACCAGTTGCCAAAGAAGACTTTGCCAATCTCGGGGGACCGTGTCCCCCAGGCCAAAAGCACCATGCTGCGGCGCATTTTCATATTGAACTTGTCCATTCGGCTACAATGCTCCGGCCTTGCGGCACGCGGCGCAGCAAGGCCGGCGAGATTGGCGCAGGCGATTCCTGCCCGCCGTTACGCGTCGATTGAAAGCGAAACCGCTCTGAAGAACCGGAGAAGGGCATGTATTATTCCATCAAAAAACGGCTGCTGCTGGGTGTGTTCTGCATTCTGCTGGCCGCGCTGGTTCCCGCCGGAGTGTACGCGATGTACCTTTTGCGGGGCGAGGTTTCCCGCGACGCGCGCGACGTGGCCATGAACACTTTGCGCGGCGTGGAGTGGACCCTGGCGCATCACCCGCCCTTTGGTTCCCCCAAGGACCTGGACGCATGGGCGGCGGGCTATGGGGCCGCCACCGGGGTGCGCGTTTCGTATATCGTGAACGGCACTCTGGTCGCGGATACGCAGGTGGGGTACGAGCGTCTTGCCCTGGCTGCGGATCACTCCCTGCGGCCGGAGATCGTGGCCGCGCGCAAAAACGGCAGGGGTTTGGACACGCGGTTCAGCACCACGGTCAACATGCGGTTTTTGTATGCGGCTCTCAGCACGGGCAGCATCCCGGGGTTCGCCCCCGGGGTGCTGCGCATCGCCATGCCGGACCTGGCGATCGCCAGGCGGCTGGACAGAGTGGGATTTGATCTGGCGCTGGCCTTTGCCGGCGCTTTTGTGCTGGGATGTTTCCTGCTGGGAATCATGCTGCTGCGCGGGTTCCGCTACCTGGATGCCCTGACCGTGACCGCCCAGGCCATCGGGTTGGGCGACTATGCGCGGCGCATGCCCGACAGCCGCTGCAGGGAACTCAGGCCTTTTACCGCCGCGTTGAACGGCATGGCCGTCAACATTGGAAAACAGATGCGGGAAATCGCCGAAGAAAAGAACCGTCTGGAAACCGTGCTGAATGCCATGAGCGAAGGGGTTCTGGCGCTGAGCGGGGACGGCCGCGTGCTGCTGGGCAACCCGGCGGCGCGGACCATGTTTTCCGGCATGGAGGAAGGCAGGCTGCTGCTGGAGGTGATCATGAACGCCGCCCTGCATGAGGCGGTCAGCGCGGCCCTGAGCGGCGAGGCCGTGCCGGGGACCGTGCGCGTCGCCGCCCGGGGCGGCGGAACCTGCTCCGCGAACATCGTGCCTTTGCCGCCCGGCGGGGTGGCGAAACTGCTGCTGGTATTCACGGACATCAGCGAACGTGAACGCCTGGACGCCATGCGTCGTGATTTTGTGGCCAACGTTTCGCACGAACTGCGCACGCCGTTGACCAGCATTCGCGGCTACGCCGAACTGCTGCGCGACGATGCGAACCTGCCGGAGGCCACGCGCGCGGAATTTCTGGATATCATCACCAGGAGCGCGGAGCACATGGCCCGCATGACCGACAGCCTGCTGTCCCTGGCCAGGGCGGAACACGCCGGGGCAAGGGCCGCCCCGGACCGGGGGGAGGCATCGGGACCCACGGACGCGGCGGCTGTGCTGCGTTCCGTGTTGCGCGACCTGGGACCCGCCGTCCGGGACCGGGCGGTGGCCGTCAGCCTTGATCTGCCCGCGGCGGCCGCCGGGCCGGAAGCGCCCCTGTTCGTGCGCGGCGGCGCGGACGGCCTGGCGGAGGTTTTCCGCAATCTGCTGGACAACGCGCTGAAATACGGGGGCAACAGAATCGAGCTCGGCGCGCGGGCGGAAGGGGATACAGCCGTCATCACCGTGCGCGACAACGGGCCGGGCATTCCGGAAGAAAGCCGGGAACGGATTTTCGAGCGCTTCTACCGTCTGAAACGAGGACCGGAGGGAAAAAGCGCCGCGGGCAGCGCGGGCCTGGGCCTGGCCATCTGCCGCCATATCGTGCGCAACCTGGGCGGGAGCATCCGGGTCGGGATCCCGGCCGACGGCGGCCCGGGCACCGCCTTTGTGGTCCGCCTGCCGCTGGCGGGGGGAGATGCGGGATCCCTGTCCGCCAGGCGCTTTGATTCCGCGCCCGCTCTCGCGTGATCCGGGCGGGAATTTTTCTGCTGCTCTGTACGTTCGGGGGCCGCGGGCGCCGGGCCGGAGGGAATGATTCCCTCCGGCAGTACGGGGCGTTGTCACTTCGCCAGGCCGAAAGCCCTGTCCTGTTCCCTGCGCAGACGCAACAGGGCGGAATCGCCGGGCATGTCCACGTCGTTCAGGCAGATGGCTTTCCCTGCGGGCACGTCACGAACGAGGGTGAGGTTGCTGAAGAGATACAGGGGCAGGGGCGCTTCGCCGGAAATGGGGGACGCATCGCTGATGAAGGCTTCCACTCCTTCGGTGGTGTGGTGGTGCCCGCCCATGTGCAGCACATGCCCCTTTTTCAGGTCCTGCACGGCCCGCCCGTGCAGGTCACAAACGGGCCGCAGATTGTCGCCGCCCGTGGCGTGCCCCATGATGGCGGCCGCCAGTACGGAAGTGCCGGTTTCAACTCCGAGCAGATGCTGGGGGATGTATACGGCCGCATATTTGCCGTTGCGGCTGACGGGATGGCCTTTGGCTTCCAGCACGCGCCAGGATTTTTTGTCCTTGCATTCCACAATGATGAACTCACCGCCGGCCATGCTTGCTTCGTCGGGGCGGCGCAGGCAGTTGAATATGTCCAGCCTGCACGGTTTGTCGAACAGGCCGCCGTCGGCTGTGGGGCAGAAGAGGTCGGGCATTTCCACCATGCGGGCCGCCGGAGCATGGAAGGTGGGCCGGTCCGGCTTCAGGCCCGTGGCATTGGCCACCACGGTCATTTCGCACAGGTCGGGCACGGAACGCATGCTGAGCGTGCCGAGCATGGCGGCTCTGGCGTCCACCACGTCCCGGGCCTGCCGGTCGCCGAGCAGCCATTGCTCGTCCATGCCGGGGCAGGAGAAGGATTGCTTCTGCCCGTGGCAATGGAGCATTTTTGCGGCGGGGTCGTAAACAAAATCGTATTCGCTGGATTTTCCTGCGCCCACGATGGACAAACCCAGAGACCTGCCCCAGCTGATAAGGCCGATAAGCATGCTGGGCTGGTCGCCGTCGCCGGTGGTGTACACCACGCCCCTGGCTTTGGCTTTGCGGCCCAGGATGGGACCGATTACGGAGTCGGTCTCCTTGGAGACCATGACCACATGCATGCCCCTGGCGATGGCCGCCTCGGCGGCGGCGGCGCTGCTCTCCGGCGCGCCGCTGCTTTCCACCAGCACTTCCAGGGGCAGGCCCGCCAGTTTGGCAAAACTGTCCGTGACCACGAAAAAGCCCTCTTCATAGGCTTTTCTGGCGTCTTTCGCGCTTTCGCACACGCGGATTTTCGTTTCCGGGATGCCCGCGCCGAGATAGGCTTCCACCGCGCGCCGCACAGTGCGGGTGCACACGGCGGGCACTTCCATATAGGGCATGTCCTGGGCCTGAAAGATATAGGATGCGCCGAATTCGCCGGCGCCCATCAGGCAGGCGCGGACAGGGCGGTTCGGGGGACGGTTGAACAGAGTCTGGTAATACATGGCATCTCCTGCGGGCGTTGCGCCTTAGGGTCTGAAAATGATTTTGACTGCGGCGTCGTCCTTGTCGGCCAATTCGAAACCGGCCTTGATGTCCGCCAGGGGAAATTCGTTGGTGATGAGGGGCTTTACGTCGATCAGGCCCTGGGCCAGAGGGCGCAGGGTGTCCGGGGTCCAGACGAAACGCTGCTGCCAGGTGTGGTGGACCAGACAGGTGTTGATGAATTCCAGTCCGTCGTCGTGCCAGCGGCTGATGTTCAGGGTGATCGGCGTGGTGACCCAGCTGTAGAACACGAATTTGCCGTTGTGCTTGACGATTTCGCTGGCCGTGTTGAAGGATTGCTCGGTGCCGGCCGCTTCCACCACCACATCGGCGCCGATGCCGCCTGTCAGGTTCCTGATCGTGGCGATCGGGTCGTCAGTTTTCGTGTTGATGGTCAGGTCCGCGCCCAGTTGGCGGGCCAACCGCAGCTTGCCTTCCAGCACATCCACGACCACCACGCGGGCAGCGCCCTTTTTCTTGGCGCATTGGGCGATGATCAGCCCGGCGAAGCCGCCGCCCATGACCACCACGGTGTCGCCCAGTTGCACGCCGCTGTTCATGCCCGAATACATGGCGCAGGAAATGGGCTCGCCCAGAGAGGCGACGTCCATGTCCAGGCCGTGGGGCACGGGCTGCAACTGGAAGTTTTTGGCCATGAAATAGTCGGCGTAGTTGTTGTTCCAGCCGAAGGCGATGACCTTGTCCCCCACCGTGTAGTCGGCAACCTTGTCGCCGACGGCCACGACTTCACCGCCGCTTTCATGTCCGAGCAGGAAGGGGAAGGAGGGGTCCTGGCGGAATTCCGCGGTTTTGGGCGGCAGATAGCCCCGGTAGAAACTCTTGTCCGAACCGCAAATGCCCATCAGGTGATTTTTGACCACAATGTCGTCGTCGCCGCAAACCAGTTCGCGCTCAATCAGCTCTATGTCTTTGGGACCGTTGAGGCGGGCGGCTCTGGTAGTAAATTTTTTCATGGTGTTTCTCCGTTCGGTCGAGGGGAAAGGATCAGATAAGGCCCGTGCTGTGCAGGATGACGGTAAGAAGCGCGCCGGTGCCGCCGGCTATGGTGGAACCGACCCCAACCCCGCGGATGCCCTGACGGATATCCATGTTGGACATGGTTACCGTGACCCAAAAGCCGGAAGAGTTGGCGTGCTTGAACATCAGCGCGCCGGTGCCGCAACACAGGAAAGCGGCCAGGGGCGAGACGCCGATGGTGCTGAGCATGGGTTCGACCAGGGCCGCGGCGGTCATGACCCCCAGGGCGTTGGAACCGGTGACCACATGGATCAGCGCGGCGATGACGATGGGGATGAAGATGCCGGGGATATGAAATTCAACAACGGCGTTGGCGATGACCTTGGCCACCCCGGCGTCCTTGATGAAGGCGGCCAGGGCGCCTCCCATGGCGGTGACCATGATGGGCATGGCGGATGAACGCAGGGCGGATTCAACCCAGTCATTTTGCACTTTCTTCGAAGCCCATTCTCTGCCGGTCAGCAGCAGGGCGTACAGGCACCCGGCCAGCAGGGCTGCCAGAGGCGAACCCACGAATTTGAAAAAGTTGGCAAGAGCGGTTTTGGGCATCGCGGCGTTGAGCAGGGTGTTGGCGAAAATAAGAATCAGGGGAAGGACGATGGGACCCAGGGAGCGGCTGAGCGTCGGCAGTTTCGAGTCGTCAATGTTCTCGGCCGACTTGACGTATTCTTCCTTGGGCAGCAGGGGTTCTTTCAGGGTCATGCAGTACAGCGTCGCGGCGATGACCGAGGGCACGGAAACGACCAGGCCCCAGAGAATGGCGCTGCCCAGGGGGAGCTTGAGCAGAGCGGCGGCGGCCACGGGTCCGGGGGTCGGCGGCACCAGCGAGGCGGTGATCAGTGCGCCCATGTACAGTGCTGTGCCGTAGGAAACCATGGATTTGTTGGTCTGCAGGGCCAGGTTGGACACGATGGGGATCAGCAGGATGACCACGGTGTCGGCCCAGATGGGAATGCCCAGAATGGCGGAAGCCACCGCAATGGCCCAGATGACGTGCCTGGGACCGAACAGGGCCACGGTGGCCTTGGTGATGCGCACGGCAGCGCCGGTTTCTTCCAGAATCTTGCCCATGATGCAGCCCAGCACGATGACCATGGCGATGCTGCGCAGGGTGTCGGCGACGCCTTTGTTGATGGTGCCCTCGATTTTTTCCCAGGGGGTGCCGATGGCAACGGCCAGAATGATGGACACAACCAGGATGCTGGTGACCGGGTGGATTTTCCATCTGGATATGGACACGATCATTAACAGAATACACACGGCAAACGCGAGAATGATAAATGTGGGCGACATTGTCTGACCTCCTGGATGGAACCTGTTGCGCAACCCGCTACGGGTAGGGCCAGGCCGCGACGCGCGGTGACGCTGTCAAAAAAAGCAAATAGGATGCCACGCCCCGAAGGCGGGCGTGATATCCCGTGCGGCAGGCGCGGGGCGGCGCAATGGGATATGGGATGTTGCGTTTTGTGTTGCGTTGCTGCGTCATGCGCGCACTATGCGCAACATGGTGCACGGTGTGCGAAAGGAAAAATGATGCAAGAACGGGGCGTTATTGCATTGATTGTCGTGTCAGCAGCTATCGCGAAGACGCCGCCACAGGGTGCTGCGGTTGATGCCCAAACGTTCCGCGGCGTGCCCCTTGTTGCCGCCGCATTCTTCCAAAACGCGCAGGGTCTGTTCGCGCACGGCGTCCCCGGCCTTCCGGCCCCGAGGCGGAACGGAGGCAGCCTGCCCGTCGGCCCCGCGTCCGGGCTGGGCGGCATCCGGCGGCATCCGGCGGGCAAGGTCGGGCGGGCGCCGGTAGGCGGCGTCAGGATAGACGGCCCGTTCCATGTCCTTGGCCGTCAGCAGATTGGGATCGTGGCGCAGCGCGCTGACCCTGGCCGTTATATTGCGCAGTTCGCGCACGTTGCCTTCCAGGGGACATTGGTGCAGCACTTCCAACGCGGCGGAGTCGACCCTGGGTATGGGCAGGGAATGCATCTGGCAGTTTTTCCGCAGAAAATAGGTGAACAGCGCGGTGACGTCTTCTTTACGCACCCGCAGGGGCGGCAGCGACAAATTGAACACGTTCAGGCGGTACAAAAGGTCGCGGCGGAACAGACCGCCCGCCACGCGCTCGACAAGATCGCTGTTGGTCGCGGAAATGATGCGTACGTCCACGGCGATGACCTTGTCCCCGCCCAGACGCCGCACTTCGCGCTCCTGCAGCGCCCGCAGCAGTTTGCTCTGCACGCCCACGGGAATTTCCGCCACTTCATCCAGGAACAGGCTGCCGCCGTGGGCCAGTTCGAACAATCCGACCTTGCCGCCTTTGGCCGTGCCGGTGAACGCGCCTTCCACATAGCCGAACAGTTCGGATTCCAGCAGGTTTTCCGGCAGGGCGGCGCAGTTGACCGCCACAAAGGGACCGTCCTTGCGCAGGCTCTGGTTATGGATGCTCTGGGCGAACAGTTCTTTGCCCGTGCCCGTCTCGCCGGTAATCAGAATGTTGGACGGAAGAACGGCGTAACGCCGGGCAAGTTCAATGGTTTCATGGACGATTTGGCTGCTGTGCACAATGTCCGAAAAGCGGTACTTCGCGACCAGCCCTTTTTCATGGAGCTTTTTGCGTATCTGCCCTTCGCGCTGCTGCACCCTGGTGATGTTCTGGAAGCTGATCACCACCCCGGCGGAATGCCCCCGCACCACAACGGGCATGCAATCCAGAGAAACGGTGATGCCGCCTATTTGCGTCAGTTCGCCGAGCAGTTCCCGGCCCTCGCGCAGCGAGTCGCGGAAATTCTGGAGCATGGAAGGGAACGCCGCGGCCAGAGATTTGCCTTTCAGTTCGCAGCAAGCCAGATCCCTTGCCGCGCGGTTGTCTTCGCGGATGACGCCGGATGCGTCCACATAAATGATGCCGTCCTGCATCGTCTGCGTGATGATGCGGTAGGTTTCGGCTTTGATCCGTTCCTGGCGCACCAGTTCCACCGCCCGCACGGCTTCTTCCAGGGCCAGTCCGACGGATTCTTCGCCGCTGTGCAGGCCGATGGCGTTCATACCCTGCCTGCAGGCCAGGGCGTGGGCCGAATAGCCGCCGATCACCGCGTCGCACCCGTCGTTACGGGCCCGCCGCAGGATTTCGTCCAGTTCGCTGACGTCTTTGGGAATGTAGAGCCGGATGTCGCAGCCAAGCATGCCCGCGAAATTCATTATTCCGTTGAAAGCGTTGTAAAAGCCGATGAAGGCGATACGCCGGGAATGGAATTTTTCGCGGCATTCGCGTACCGAAACCATGACGTCGTAGCCGGAGATGTCGATTTCCACCACCGGCACGTCGTGGTATTCGGCTTTGATTTTGCGTGCGGAATAGCCCCGGACGATGATGGCGTCGCAGGGGTCCAGGCTGATTTCGTCAAGCTGGTCAACAGGCACGACGACAACGCGGGGGATGACCTCGTCGCGGCGCGGATAGCGCTGCAGCACGGCGGCGATGGTTTCCCGCATTTCCGGATACGGCGCGATAAACAGAATCTGCATCATGCCGATTTGTCCTTGCGATGAGGGGATGCTTTCCAGTGTATCTATCTCAGGGCCAGTGTCCAGCAGAAAGCCGGCATGCCCAGAGCCGCGGCCAGACAAGCAGCCTGCAGAGCCGCGTCCGCCGTTCCTTTCAGACGGAACACGCGCGGGGCGAACGTTCCTGCGGCCAGCCCCAGCAGCATGCCGCAAAACAGACCCATGACGTGGGCCAGATAATCCACGCGCGGGGCGTCGCTTCCACCCAGCATGGCCAGAAAGCCGAGCCCCGCGCCCAGGGGCAGCGCGGCCGCAAAAGCCGCCTTTTTCAGCGCCCGGCGAAGGCCCGCGCGGTCCGTTCGCGCGGAAACCGCGCGCGCGACCCCCAGGGTGTGCCGGAAGGTGTGGCAGGCGGAAACGGCGGCCAGCAGGCCCACGGCGGCGAACACGGCCGTGGAGAATCCCTGGCTGAGGTACGACGGAGGCCGGAACAGCACGGTGGTCGCGTTGCCCAGCGCTCCGCCCAGCACGGTCAGCAGAAATCCCGCGCCCAGACCCACGCGCCGGCAGAGCGGCAGGCAGAACAGCCCGCCGGTGACAACGTTGCTGATCAGGTGGGCTTCGTCCGCATGCAGGGTCAGGGCGGTGACGCAGCGCCACCATTCCCCGGCGGCCTTGACCCGGTATGCGTCAAGGCCGCCCAGGGCCAGCCACTGCTGCGGATCGGCGGGCATGCCCGGCAGTTGGGGGGATCCTGACCAGCGCATGCGGTGCCACAGAATAAGCGCGGCGACAAGCGCGAATACCCAATCGGACAGTGGTTTGACCGGTTGCGCGGGTAGGGGCGCGTCCGGCCGCTCCCGTTCGAAGGCCAGGATTTCGTGGGCGGCGGCTTTGGCCGCCACCGGAGGCACATACAGCTTGAACCCCGATCCCCTGCCGGCCGTCGCGCGCGGCATGCCTTTGGCTTCCAGAACCAGCAGCCAGTATCGTTCGCGGTCGGCGGGCGCAATGGCCGGGGGAAGCGGCTGCCGCCGCAGTAACGGGGCGATGTCGGTCCAGAACAGCGGAACGGCCGGTCGTTTGGCAATGCGGCGGACGCAGGGGCCTGCCCGTTCGGACCGGCCGTCCGAGGTTGCCGCGTCCCCGGATGGAATCCTGCGTGAAAAACGCGGCGCAAGAAGCCGCCGGGGGCGTTTGCGCGAAGACGAATGCGGCGGCGAATCAGCCGTCATGTTTCGGACCGTTGCCGTCTTTGGGGTCTTCCGGCGCGCAGTCGATGATCACCTGTCGCCGGGGCTTTTCCTGTACGGGGTCCACGTCGAAGGTGCCGGGTTCGCTCTCCTGCGCGTTGTTCGTCGTGCCGGACCAGCGCATGCGGCCATCGGAGTCGGTGTACATGGTCTGCATGCGCACGCTTTGGGCAAAGCCGCTCGCTTTCAGCCGGGACAGGAACAGGGCTGCAAGAAGCTGCCGGGTAAGGGGGACAAGCAGCAGCAGGGCAATGACATCGGAGACGAAACCGGGAAAGATGAACAGCCAACCCGCGGCCACCAGGCCCACGGTATCCAGGATCGGGGCGGCGGGTATCCGCCCGGCGGACAGTTCCGCCTGAAACCGCGAGGCGATGCGCGCCCCGCGCAGACGCAGCAGGAACAGCCCCGCCACGGCGGACAGAAAAACCAGCCCGATTGTGTTCAGCGCTCCGATGCGCGAGCCGACCCGGATCAGCACCCACAGTTCCAGAGCGGGAAAAAGCAGAAAACACCAGGGCAGAAAGCGCAGCATGGTCAGATCCTCACACTGTTCCCGATGCCGGAGGCATGGATTCCGGCTTCGGTTCCGGCGTCGCGGGCCGCTCCGGCCGGGATTCGGGCTGTGATTTCGCCGGGGGCTGAGCCGGGGCCTTGCCCGCATCGCCGGCGGGAGCCGTTTCCGGCCGGGGCGCCGTTTCCGAAGGCGTTGCCGGGGCGGCCGGCTTCGTTTCGTCCGGGGCCGGGGCTTTTCCGGCATCCGGAGCCGCCGGTTCCGGCGTCGCGGGCTGTGATTTCGCCGGGGGCTGAGCCGGGGCCTTGCCCGCATCGCCGGCGGGAGCCGTTTCCGGCCGGGGCGCGGGCGCGGCCCTTCCGGCCGTGGGCAAGGGCGGCCGGGCGACAAGCACGTAGTCGCGCTCGGCAATGGTCTGGCGGTGCACTTCGCTGAACCCGGCGGGTTTGTCCGTCAGCTTGTCCCAGAACGAGGCCCGCAGGGCCAGAATCAGCTTGGGGTGCCTGGCGGCCAGGGCCGGGAACGCACTCCATTCGTCGATGTCGTGCACGACGCCCGCGTAATAGCTGTACGTGCCGCCGTAGAGCTTGTACGCCGCCGGATAGTATCCGGCATCGCGGTAGGTTTTGATGGTCAGGGCCTGGGCTTTGGGGCTCATGAACGGGTCCAGGCTGGGGGCGCTGACGGTCCAGGCGGGGTAGGAGAACGCGGCCATGAACAGCGCGAGGATGAGCAGCATGCCCTCCGGTCTGCGGGAACTGCCCAGAAAGGCCAGGGCGCAGGCGAAAACAAGGCATATGCCGCCCAGGATGATGGTGCCGTCGGGGATGGTCGGAATGGGCAGCAGGGATTGGGGCAGCACGGGGGCCAGCAGCAGGAGCAGGGCCAGAGCGAAGAGCACGATGGCCAGGGTCAGGCGCAGGCATTTGCCCGCCAGGGGGGAAAGCCGCAGCAGAGCGCGGGCCGAAAGCACGGCCAGCGGCGGAAACAGCGGCAGGCAGTAAATGGGTAGTTTGATGCTGACCAGGGAAAGCAGGACGAAGCCGGGGACAAAGGCGCACCACAGATAGGCCAGCCCCGCTTTTTCCGGCGTGCGGGACGCTTTGACCGCTTCCCTGACCGGGCGGCTGAACAGCCGCGTCCAGGGCAGAAAGAGGAGCAGCAGCGTCCAGGGCAGCCAGATCAGGGGGAAGGTGAGCAGATAATGGTACCAGGGCTGGGCGTGATGCCAGGTGTGCAGCGCGCGGGAAAGAATCTGTTTGCCCAGGATGTTGTCGAGAAAGGGGTCGCCGGCCGTCATCCAGGCGGCGACCAGCCATGCGCCGGGCACAGCCAGGCCGATCAGCAGGCCGAGCAGGTTGTCCGGGCGGAAAAAGCGCGTGATGCGGCCCTGCCAGAGCAAAAAGCAGATTCCGGCCAGCAGGGGGAAGGCCAGGCCCAGCGGGCCTTTGATCAGCACGGCCGTTCCGGCCAGAAAGTAGCCGATGACCAGCGGCATGAGGGCTCTGGGCCGCATCCAGCCGTGATACAGGAACACGTGGCTCACCGTGATGCAGGCGGCGAACAGGATGTCCATGCGCAGGTAATGCAGCAGGCCGGAAAAGAAAAATCCGGTCAGCAGAATGATTCCCGCGGCCAGTGATGTGCGCGAATCCACCCTGGCGACGAAAAAGGCCAGGGCATGGGCGGCCAGCAGGAACAACAGGCCGGAAACCGCCATGCCGATGGAAAAAAGCAGGGGCGAGGCCGACCCGCCGGGAATGCCGCCGGGTACAAGGTGTGCGGCGCCGATGCGGATTGCATTGAGAAACCAGAAAAACAGCGGAGGCTTGTCGGGATACGGCGCTTCGTTAAGTTGCAGCACCAGCCAGTGCCCGGCTTGGACCATGTTCTGGAATGCGTTGGCGTAGCGCACCTCGTCGGAATACCACAACGCGCGCGTGTCCAGGGTGAACGCGACCTGCGCCGCCAGCAGCAGAATCAGCGGCAGCAGGGGAAAAAAAGCCAGGACCGAAAAGACGCGGGAAAAACCCGTGGGCGGCACGGGAACCCATTCTCCGCCGGGCTCTTTGCGGAACATGGGTTCCGCCCGCAGCAGCGGCCCCAGAGCGTTGCCGCCAAAGGGACCGGCCCGGCGGGATTTCACGGCGGCTTTGGGAGAAGCGGCCCGCGTCCGGTCCGGGGAGGGGGTGCCGCCGTCTCGTGCCGGATCGGCCTCCACAGGGGTCCCGTCCCGGGCCGAGGCCCGGACATCGCCGGTTTGCTCCGCGTCGGCCTGTCCTTCCGGGGCGGAGGCAGCGGCCTGATCGGACGCCGGATCAGACGCCTTCCGCTTTGCGTTGTTTTCGAGCAGGACGAAATCGGGTGCGGCGGTGCCTGCCGGTTGCGGTCCGCCGTGGGCGTCCGCCGGACGGGCCTCGACCGACGTCATGCCGGATGGGGCTGGCCCCGCCGGCGCGGATTTCGTTTCGGGAACCGCAGCGGGTTTGTCCATGAACGCCGCCCAGGGGTCGAGGCGGGATGGTTCCGGCTGCGGCAGGGAAGCTTCCTTTTCCGGCGCGTGCCGGGGCGGTTCGGAAACCGGAGCGGCGGCGGGGGCGGCCTGCCCGGCAGGGACGGCCGGGTCCGGCGCTGTCTGTTCGCGCGGCCGCTGTTCCGGTTCGGGAGCGGAGGCGGGCGTTTTATCGGTCATGTGATGTCTCCTTGAGCGGCACGGCGGGCGCCGGGCCGGAACCGTCCGTTCCAAAAGGAAGCAGGCGGCAGTTTTGCAGCAGCGGGGCAAGGCGCCGGGCCAGGTATCCGCTGCAGCAGCCGAACAGCATGCCCCCCAGAACGTCGCTGGGATGGTGCATGCCGAGATACAGACGCGAAAAACCCATAGCGGCGACAAACACGCCGAGGCCGAGCGGCAGAAAGACGGTCCCGTACCGCCAGGTCAGGGGCAGGCAGGTTCCCACGGCTTCCACCGTATGGCCGGACGGGAACGACTGATATCCCCAGCCGAAGGAAAAGGGAACGAAGGGACCGCCGGTCATGGGCCTGGGCCTGCCCACGGCTATTTTTACAATGCGGCAGAGCAGGGCGGCAACAAAAACCTGCGCCAGCGCATAGGCCAGCGCAAAGCATACCGTTGCCCGGTCGCGCCGTCTGACGGCCCGGATGAAAATCGCGGCGTATACGCCGTAAAAAAGGACATTTCCGGTGTTGGTGAACAGGGTCATCCACCAGACGGCGGCGGGGCTGGCCTCTCTGGATGCGCTGAAATATGCGAACACCGCCGTTTCCGACCCGAGGCCCGCCCAGATCGCGCAGACCAGCGCCGTCAGCGGCGCCAGGCACAGGCATGTTTGCCAGAATGGATGGAGGGTACGCATCAGGGTACCTATACCGGCAAAATATCGTTATGGAAAGAGAGGCGGAGGCGCAATCCGGGCCGGCGCTCCGGAAGGGCGCTTTCCGCGCGCGGCGCATCTTTCGTATTCCTGTTGATCGCGGCCCGGTATGCGGGTACGTATGACGGATGCTTTCGCTGGCCGCCATACGCGCGCGTTGGCACGCGCCCCAGGGATACCGCGACGTGCTGCGGGTGGCCCTGCCCCTTATCGCGGGCATGGTGTCCACAACAGTGATGCAGTTCACGGACCGGCTGTTCCTCAGCCATTATTCCGTCACCTCCATTGCCGCCGCCATGCCGGGCGCGATGGGGGCCCTTGTGCTGCAACTGCCCCTGATCGGGCTGTGCGGCTATGTTTCCGTGTTCATCGCGCAGTATGTGGGCGCGGGCCGGCCGGACCGGGTCGGGGCCATTCTGTGGCAGGGACTGTGGGTGTCCCTTGCCGGCACGCTGCTTCTGGCCGCCGGCTGCCTGCTGGCCGCCCCCCTGTTTGCCTGGGCGGGACATCCGCCGGACGTGCGCGCGGAGGAGATCATCTATTTCCGCATCCTGACCTTGGGGTCCGGGTTTTCCCTGGCGGGTTCCGCGCTCAGCGGGTTTTACGTGGGCAGGGGCTTCACCCGGCCGGTGCTGTTCGCCAATCTGGCCGGCGCCGTGTTGAATATTCCCCTTGATTACGCATTGATTTTCGGGGTCTGGGGTTTTCCCGAAACGGGTATTGCCGGCGCCGCCCTCGCAACGGCCATCGGCTGGGCTTTTTGCGCGATTCTGCTGGCTTTCGGGGTTTTCAGCAAGGCCAACGAGCGCAAATATGCCGTGCGCCGGTCTCTGGGCTTTGACCGTGAAGTTTTCAGCCGCCTTCTGCGTTTTGGCGTGCCCGGCGGCGTCAATCTGTTCATGGAAGTCTTCGGCTTTACCTGGTTCATTTTCGAAGTGGGCAGATTGGGCCAGACGGCCATGGCCGCCAGCAACATAGCCTTTTCCGTCAACAGCCTGCTTTTCATGCCCATGCTGGGCATGAACGCGGCGGTTTCGACCCTGGTGGGGCAGGCCATGGGGCGCAGAAAACCGCTGGAGGCGGAAGAGGCCACCCGCAGCGCCCTGCACATGTGTTTCGTCTACATGGCGCCGCTGGCACTCGCCTTTGTGGCCTTTGCCGGACCGCTGATGGATATTTTCCGGCCCGCGGGCAGCGGGTCCGATTACGGCCCCATCCGCGATGCGGGCGCGGTGCTGCTTTGCTACGTGGCGGCCTATTCGCTGGCGGACTCGTGCAACATCGTGTATCTGGGCGCGCTCAAAGGAGCGGGCGATACCTTTTTCGTCATGCTGATTCTGGGGGGAACGGCACTGGGTTTTCTGGTGCTGCCCATTCTGGCCATGCGGCACTGGAATTTGGCGTCGTTGCACGGCCTGTGGATGACGCTGACGATGTATGTCATGGTCCTGGCCCTGTGCGCCTGGGGGCGTTTCAAAAAAGGGCGGTGGCGCCATATGCGGGTGGTGGAAGTATGAAGGCACGCAAGACAAACGCGGCCCGACTGCTGGATACGGCGGATATCGCCTATCGCACGGTCGCGTATGAAGTGGATGAAAACGATCTGAGCGCCGCGCATCTGGCGCGCCTGCTGGGGGAAGACGTCGGCCGGGTGTTCAAAACTCTGGTGCTGCACGGAGACAAAAGCGGCTATTTTGTCTGCGTGATCCCCGGCGGCGACGAACTCGACCTGAAAAAAGCGGCCGTCCTTTCGGGCAACAAAAACTGCGCCATGGTTCCCGTGAAGGACCTTTTCGGCCTGACCGGCTATGTGCGCGGCGGCTGTTCGCCCATCGGCATGAAGAAGCGCTTTCCCACGTATATCCACCGGACGGCGCGGGATTTCACGACGGTTTTCGTCAGCGCCGGACAGCGGGGCCTGCAGCTTGAAATCGCGCCGGCGGACCTGATCCGGGCGGCGGGGGCGGTGCCGGGCGATCTGACGGCAAAAGGATAGCGTTTCGCGGGGAAAACGCTGAGGCGGGGCTTGTCGGCAAACTGAGGGGGCAGCCTTACGGCTGCCCCCCCGCGCGAATTCACGCCGGAATTCCTCAGTTTTCAAGCGGCACGGTGCTCGGGGAACTGCCCTTGACCAGAAAGAGGGCAAGGCAGGCGACGGCCGCGCCGATGCCGACATAGTTCGATACCGTGTAGGACAGGCCGAAACCGATCTTGTCATAGCACAGATAGGTCATGGTCACGGCCGTCATGAACGTGGCCGGAATGGTGCAGACCCAGTGGAACTTGGCCCGTCTGGCAAGATATACGGCCGCGGTCCAGAGCATGAACATGGCCAGCGTCTGGTTGGCCCAGCCGAAGTACCGCCAGATGATCCCGAAATTGACCTGGGACAGCACGCCGCCGATGATGAACAGCGGGACGGCGATCATCAGGCGGGATGCGACGGCCTGTTGGGGCATCTTGAAGATGTCGGCAATGGTCAGCCGCGCGCTGCGGAATGCCGTATCGCCGGAGGTGATGGGCAGAACCACCACGCCGAGGATGGCAAGCGTGCCGCCGAAACCCGCGCCGAGCAGGGTGTTGGAGACTTCCGACACGACCAGGGCGGCGTTGCCCGTGGGGCCAAGGGCCTTGCGCAACCCTTCCGCGCCTTCGTAAAAGGACAGGCCCAGGGTGACCCAGACCAGGCCGATAACGCCTTCGGCGATCATGGCGCCGTAGAATACTTTGCGGCCCAGTTTTTCGTTGGCCATGCAGCGGGCCATCATGGGCGACTGGGTGGCGTGGAAGCCGGAAATCGCGCCGCAGGCGATGGTGATGAACACCATGGGCCAGATAGGCAGCGAGGTGTGGGTGTTGGTCGCGAAATCAAGATTGGGCAGAACCTTGTAGCCCTTGGCGAACAGCATGATCGGCAGGGATACGGCCATGAACAGCAAAATGGCGGCAAAGATGGGATAAATGCGGCCGATGATCACGTCGATGGGCAGGATGGTGGCCAGGAAGTAGTAGCCGAAAATGATGCACACCCAGGTCATGGTGGAAAGGCCGCTGATCTTGTTCAACAGGCCCGCGGGGCCGTTGACGAACACCACGCCGACCAGTACCAGCACCAGAATGGAGAAATACACCATGAACTGGCGGGCGGCTTTGCCCAGGTTGGCCCCGACCATGTCGGGAACGGACGCGCCCTTGTAGCGGATGGACATCATGCCGGAGAAATAGTCGTGCACCGCGCCGGCGAAAATACAGCCGAACACGACCCAGAGCAGGGCCGAAGGTCCGTACAGCGCGCCCAGGATGGGGCCGAACACGGGACCCAGCCCGGCGATGTTCAGCAGCTGGATCAGGAAGATTTTCCACATGGGCATTTCAACGAAGTCCACGCCGTCGGCCATGGTCTTCGCCGGGGTGAGGCGGTTTTCGTCGGGCTGAAAGATGCGGTCCACGAACGTGCCGTAGATAAAAAAGCCGCCGATCAACAAGCCGACGCACAGGATGAAAAACAAGCCTCCACTCATACCTTATCCCTCCGGATTATAACATTATATAGAATACATCGTACAATTTTCCCCATCATGCGCCTGGGATTTTTTCCTCAAAACCTGTTTGCGGTTCCGGTCCGGTTGGTTTGAAAGTGTATTCCCGAGTAAACATTTTCTCCATACGGCAACAGGCGTGGCAACATTTTTTCCCTGTTCCGGCGCCAGCCTCGTGGAACATGGGAAGTTCTCGGTACAGGAAATTCTTCAAGATTAGTAAACATTTTCTTCTTATGGCAAGAAAAGTCAACGGAAAACTTAAAAAAAGGCGACCCGCAATGCGGGCCGCCATGCGCTCAACGCTGACGGAATCAGTCTTCCAGAGGAACGCTGCTGGGGGCGCTGCCCTTGACCAGGAAAAAGGCAAGGCAGGCGACGGCCGTGGCGATACCGATGTAGTTCGATATCTCGTAGGGCAGGCCGAAGCCGATCTTGTCAAAGCACAGATAGGTCACGGACACGGCCGTCATGAACGTGGCCGGGATGGTGGAGACCCAATGGAACTTGGCCCGTCTGGCAAGATACACGGCGCCGGTCCAGAGCATGAACATGGCCAGCGTCTGGTTGGCCCAGCCGAAGTACCGCCAGATGATCCCGAAATTGACCTGCGACAGCACGCCGCCGATGACGAACAGCGGGACGGCGATCATCAGGCGGGATGCGATGGCCTGCTGCGGCATTTTGAGCAGGTCGGCGATGGTCAGCCGCGCGCTGCGGAATGCCGTATCGCCGGAGGTGATGGGCAGAACCACCACGCCGAGAATGGCGAGAGTGCCGCCGAAACCCGCGCCGAGCAGGGTGTTGGATACTTCCGACACGACCAGGGCGGCGTTGCCCGTGGGGCCAAGGGCCTTGCGCAGTCCTTCCGCGCCTTCGTAAAAGGACAGGCCCAGGGTGACCCAGACCAGGCCGATGACGCCTTCGGCGATCATGGCGCCATAGAATATTTTGCGGCCGAGCTTTTCATTGGCCATGCAGCGGGCCATCATGGGCGACTGCGTGGCGTGGAATCCGGAAATCGCGCCGCAGGCGATGGTGATGAACATCATGGGCCACATGGGCAGCGTGGTGTGGGTGTTGGTCGCGAAATCAAGATTGGGCAGCACGGTGTAGCCCTTGGCAAAGAGCATGACCGGAAGGCTGACGGCCATGAACAGGAGGATAGCCGCGAAGATGGGGTAAATACGGCCGATGATCACGTCGATGGGCATAATGGTGGCCAGGAAGTAATAGCCGAAGATGATATAGACCCAGGTCATGGTGGAAAGGCCGCTGATCTTGTTCAACAGGCCCGCGGGTCCGGTGACGAACACCACGCCGACCAGAACCAGAACCACGAGAGAAAAATAGATCATGAACTGGCGGGCCGCTCTGCCCAGGTTGGCCCCGACCATGTCGGGAACGGACGCGCCCTTGCTGCGGATGGACATCATGCCGGAAAAATAGTCGTGCACCGCGCCGGCGAAGATGCAGCCGAACACGACCCAGAGCAGGGCCGCCGGGCCGTACAGAGCCCCCAGGATGGGTCCGAACACGGGCCCCAGGCCGGCGATGTTCAGTAACTGGATCAGAAAGATTTTCCAGGCGGGCATTTCAACGAAGTCCACGCCGTCGGCCATGGTTTTCGCCGGGGTGAGCCGATTCTCGTCGGGCTGGAATATCTTATCCACAAACGTGCCGTAAACGACGTACCCGCCGATAAGCAGTCCCAGGCATACGAAGAAAAACAAACCGCCACTCATATCTATCCCTCCGGATTATATGATTGTAGATAAAAACAGTTTACGGAAACAACCTGATGGCTTTATCCTTCAGAAGTAAAAAAATGCTGCATGGAATAGTGAATATTCTATGCGTATATACAAAGATAATCGTAACGTCATTACAGAAAATTTTCTGCAAATCGCTGGGAATTCCATCCATAATATATAGTAAATGTTTTCTCCAGCATGTTTTTCTTTTCACAAAAATCATGTACGCCACATCCGCAGCATGGACGGCATGCCGTTCTGCATGACAGCGGGGCGGCGGATGGAATGAGCGCGGGCCTCCGGAAAAGATTCCGGAGGCCCCAGATTAATGACAAACCCCGCAAAGCCGGGGGTTTGTGAAGGCACGCCCGCTCCGGCGCTTTCCGGCGGCAATGAATGCCGCCGCTGATGCAACAGATCGGGACAGTGTACTTCATTGCTGTCCGGCTGGCAGCCGGCGGCGATGGCCGGTCTGGAAAAGCGGCCCGCGCGCGGGCGGCGCGGCGTGCTTTCAGCGCAATCGGCTTCCGCCTGTGCGCAGGGAAGAAAATGGCGTACCTTTTTCTTTTTCTCGGCCGAGCATTGTCTTGCGGCAGGCTGATTGCCTGCCGGACAGCAATGAGTTTACTCGTAGGATCCGCCGTCGCCTTTATCCACGCGCTGGACCTTGCCCATCAGGTTTGCCGTGTTCGGCGCGCTGGCGGGCAGAGCCAGGTTGGATGCCGGGGCCGGGGCGGCGTTGAGATCCGTCGCTTCAGGGCGGACGCTGAACACCTTTTCCGCGCGCTGGTTGAAGGCGCTCAGGCAGTCGCTTTCCTTGCCGCTCATCAGGACAAGATCGGGGGACACGGCCTCCAGACATTGCGGCAGGGCTTCGCGGTATTCGGCGACCAGCCGCATATCGTCATCCAGGCTGGCGATCCAGCGCTTCACCAGCCAGGTTTCGGGAACGTCGCGTTTGTTGGTCCGCCAGACGTCGCTGGGCCAGTCGTTCGCGCTGGGGACAAGAAGGGTCTGGGCTGTCCAGGCCAGGCCCACCGGGGCGATTTCCGCGCGGTGCATGGAGAGCGCGCCGGCCTGTTTCCAGCTTTGCGGCTCAAAGTGCCAGTTGTCTCTGTCCGTCAAACGGGCGATGGCCGCGTAAGCGAACCGGGGCACAGGGCCGGAAGCGGTGTCCGCATATATGGCATAGTCGAAGGACGCCAGCGCGGTGCTGCCCATAACGTCGCCCTCGGGGGTGATCCACAGGCGGCCGTGTCCGGCCATGGTCAGAGGCGGATTCGCCGTGACGCTGACGGCCGGCGCCGCGTTGGAGGTCAGGGTGTTGCCCGTCACGCCCGTCCGGATGGGCGAGCAGGCGGCCGCAAAGGCCAGAATGGCGATCAGAAAAGTGAGGCGAAGATAGGAAAGCATGGGCTTCTCTCCTGTAATATTTTTGCATGTCCGTCCGTATGACGGCATTTTCACCGGAAAATGCCGGGTACGCGCAAACGAAAAAAACCGAAACACGTCTTTTCCCGCATGCGGCAAGCCGAAGCGGCTCCCCGAAAGCACGCCGCGCTGTTCGCGCGCGGGCGGATATTTTTGTACCGCGCATCCCCGGGGCGTTTTCACCGTGAAAACGCTTTAGGGGCGGGAATTCCACAAGGCGTTCTGCACTTCGCCGGCCAGCTTTCTGGTATTGGGCTGGACCGGCGGAACGTGCAGCATGGAGGGCGCCGGCGTTTCCTGTACCGCAGGCACTGGCGCGTCCAGGGTAAAGGCGGCGTCCGCCCTGCCCAGAAAACCTTTCAGGCAATCCGCCGGGGTTAGTGAAAGATCGGGTATCATGGGGTCCAGGCATTCCGGCCAGGGTTCGCGGTATTCGGCGACCATACGGACCTGACGGTCCGGGGTGGCGGAAAAGCGTTTGGCGATCCAGAGTTCCGGCACGCTTCTTTTGTTTTCGGTCCACATGGCGCTGAACCAGTCGCCCCGGCTGGCGACCCGCATGATTTGGGCCGTCCATGTAATGCCGCCGATGTCCGACTTGCTCAAGCTGAAAGTGTCGGGGCCTTTGAAGCTTTCCAGTTGAAAAGACCAGACGCCGCTTTGCGGCCGGACGATCAGGGCGTGGGCATGCCGGGTTACCGGACCCGAATCGCCGCCGGAATACACGGCATAGGCAAAGCTGCCCGTGGGCTGGGTCGTGAGGGACTCCTGATTGTACAGCGAGACCCAGAGGTTTCCGTATCCTTTCAGCGTCAGGGGCGCGTTGGCGGCAACGGCCACGGGCGGGTACTGGGTGGAAAAGAGGCTGGAGCCCGACACGCCGGTGAGGGCGGGGGTCGTCAGGCCGGCGCAGCCGCCGAAGAGGGCAAGGTTCAGGGCCAGAATGCAGAGAGAAATGGTCCGTTTTTGCACGTGCGACCTCGCAACTGAAATTGTACCCCTACGCATACGCTTGTATCGGTAAAAAGGGGAATGTTTTTTTTGCCCGATGGCATATAAAGGAGAAGGCCTTTGGGCGTCGCCGCTCCAAGGGCCTTCGAATTCCGATTGGTGATACACGGGCGCGGACTTCGCCAGAGCATTTCCCGAATGGAATGAGTGAATTGCGCAAGGATTTGTCTGCAAGCCCTTGCCGCGACACAGGCGCAGGCGAGTTTTGCGCGCCGCCAAACGGCTATTTCAAGCGCAAATTGCGCTCTAAAAAGTTCCGGCTTCCTTTTTTACAGCCAGCGCGATCTTCCACAGGCAGGAAAGCACCAGCAGGCCGACCGCGTAAATGCCCAGCCCCACGGCCAGTTCGATCAGGCTGGGGGTGTACAGGGTCACTTCGTCGAACACGTTGGGGGTGAAGCCGCCGATCATCAGACCCAGGCCCTTGTCGATCCAGGTGGCGACGACCAGCATGATCAGCGAGTAAGGCAGAATGGCCTCGTTGTTGCGGAACTGCGGCGCCGCCAGCAGGATCAGGCAGAATATGGCCAGGAAGGACGCGGCCCACATCCAGCCGCCGATCCACGCGGCCTGGGCGCCGTGCCCGCCGTGTCCGCTGAACAGGAAGGTCAGCGGGTGCATGTGGCCGGGCACCTGACTGTACATGGCGGTGAACACTTCCAGCAGGAAGAAGAACACGTTGATGGCCATGGCGTAGGCGATAATGATGGACAGGGTCTTTACGGCTTCCCGGCCGGGGTCGAAACCGGTCAGGCGGCGCAGCGCCAGAGCCAGCAGCAGCAGGATGGCCGGGCCGGAACAAAAAGCGGAGGACAAAAAGCGCGCGGCCAGAATGGCGGTCAGCCAATAATGGCGGCCCGGAAGGCCCGCGTACAGGAAAGCCGTGACCGTGTGGATGGAAAAGGCCCAGATCACGGACACATAGACCAGAACCTTCACCCATTTGGGCGGTTCCACTCCGTTTTTCTCGCATTCAAGGCCCACCCAGCCCACCAGCACGTTCAGGATCAGATAGCCGGTCAGTACCAGCATGTCCCAGAACATGACGGACTTGGGCGTGGGGTTGAGGATCACGTTGAGCACCCGCTGGGGCTGGCCCAGGTCCGCGGTGATGAACAGCATGCACATCAGCACGGCGGCAATGGCCATGAATTCGCCCAGAATGAGCATTTTCTTGAACGGTTTGAAGCCGTGGAAATACGTGGGCAAGACCAGCATCACGGCGGAAGCGGCCACCCCGACCATATAGGTGAACTGGGCGATGTAAAAGCCCCAGGACACGTCGCGGGACAGGCCGGTGACGGCAAGCCCGTTGACCAGCTGGTAAATGTACGCACAACTGCACAGCGCGATGACGACGAGCAGGCAGAGTATCCAGGCGTAAAAGGCCGAGGAGCCTTTGAGCAGTTTTTCAACCATCGTCGGCCTCCTTACAGGAGATAGTAGACGCCCGGCTGGGTGCCCAGGCTGGGTTTGCGCCGGATGGCGGAGGGATTTACGGCCAGGGCCCTGCGCACGGTCGAGTGTTCGTCAGCCAGATCCCCGAACAGCATGCCGCCCTTTGAGGCCGTCACACAGCGGGGCTGCTGCCCCTTGGCCAGCAGGTCGGAACAGAAGGTACATTTTTCCACCACCCCGCGCATGCGCATGGGGAAGGTCATGTTCGGATTCTTCACATACGCGTGCGGGTCGGAAAAGTTGAAACTGCGCGCGCCGTAGGGACAGCCCGCCATGCAGAAGCGGCAGCCGATGCAGCGGTGATAATCCATGGCTACGATGCCGTCGGGCCGCTTGAACGTCGCCTGGGTGGGGCAGACCCGCACGCAGGGCGGGTTTTCACAGTGATTGCACAGCAGCAGATACGGCCGTTCGGCCACGGCTTTGGCCGGGTAGTTGGACGCCTGTTCGGGAAAGACGGCGGCGTATTTGTCCGTCCACAGCCATTTCACCTCCTGCGGCCCGGTGATGGATGGCACGTTGTGGTAGCTGTGGCAGGCCCGGATGACCGCGCTTTGCAGGCCGGGGTCGGCCATTTTCCGGGCGTCGATGACCATGGCCCAGCGCCGGGCGGAAAGAGCGTCCTCCGGCACGGCGAAGGTCCCCTCGCCGGGGGTCTGGGCGGCAAGGCCCAACGTCGGGGCCGCCAGGGCGGCTCCGGCGCACAGACCCGCTGTTTTCAGAAAATCGCGGCGTGAGGTCTTCATGTCATTTCCCCCCCGTTTTGGCTGCCGCTGCCTGCGTTTGGGGCGGGATGTGGCAGTCCCAGCAATAGGGCGACACGCTGTTGGAATTGTGGCAGGTATCGCAGAATTTTACCTTGTCGGTGTGGCATTTCATGCAGGTGTTCTGCAGGCTGACTTCCCAGATTTTCCCGTTGGTGGCGACATAGGCGCGCTTGCCGTCGCGTATCGCCGCATCGCGCCAGTCGTTGAGCAGGCGCATATGCTCGGACCGCATGAATGCCGCGGATTCGATGCATTCCTTTGCGTCCTTGGGCAGTTCCACGGCCGGCCGGACATAGCGCGGGGTGATCAGGTTCGACCAGAACGGGAAGGTGAAGGCCGCCAGAAAAAAGACGATGCCGGGGATGATATAGCGGCGGTTGTACATTTACGCGTCCTCCCCCTTGGCGCCGGACTCTTCGTCCGGGCCGTCCTCGTCTTCCCCGATGTCGGGCAGGTCTTCCTGGCGCAGGTTCATGGTGCGCCTGTCCTCGCCCTTCATGACCAGGGCGTTGCCCACCAGTTCGTGCAGGCCCGTGACCGTTACCCCTGGCGCCCAGTAATCGGCCCGCGGGGTCAGCGTGGCCCGGTCGATGGCGCAGACGCAGGCCATGGTGTCCACCCCGTGATTGAGCTGTACGTGGCGCAGGGCGTTGCCGCGCGGCATACCCGCCCGCATGCGCAATTCCATGATTTCTTCCGTGTTCAGGCCGGAACCGGACCCGCAGCAGAACGTCTGCTCGCGGATGGTGTTCTCCGGCATTTCCACGAAATTGTTGCACACGGCCCGCAGCACTTCCCTGGGCTCTTCCAGCATGCCCATGCCCCGGGCCGGGTTGCACGAATCGTGGAAGGTAACCGTCAGATGGTCGTTGCGCTTCGGATCCAGGTTCAGCTTGCCGTGTTTGATCAGGTCGGCGGTGAATTCCGCGATGTGGACCATCTTGGTGGACGCCGCATGCGTGAACTTCGTGCCGGTGACGGGGCTGACCGGGGTAATCATGCAGTCCGGGGTCGGCCCGTTCATGGTGTCCATGTACTGGTGCACCACCCGCCACATGTGGCCGCATTCGCCGCCCAGAATCCATTTTGCACCCAGGCGCTCGGCTTCGGCATACATTTTGGCGTTGATTTTTTTCATCATCTCGGCCGAGGTGAATGACCCGAAGTTGCCCCCTTCCGAGGCGTAGGTGGACAGGGTGTAGTCCAGCCCCAGTTCGTGGAACAGCATCAGGTATCCCATGAAGGTGAAGATGCCCGGTTCCGCGAACACGTCGCCGGAAGGGGTGATGAACAGGATCTCGTGCCCTTTTTCGTTGAAGGGGGGCTTGATGGAAATGCCGGTGATGGTTTCGATGTCCTCGCAGAGAAACTCCACGATTTCCTTGAACGCGTGGGGCTGGATGCCCAGGTGGTTGCCGGTGCGGTTGCAGTTGGACACCGGTTCCATGATCCAGTTGATGCCCAGGCCAACCTCGTGCAGCAACTCACGCGCGATCATGGTGATTTCCGCCGTGTCGATGCCGTAGGGGCAGAAGAGCGAACAGCGGCGGCATTCCGTACACTGGTAAAAATACGAGAACCACTCCTTGATCACGCCGGGGTCAAGGGACCGCGCCCCGCCGATTTTGCCCAGGAGTTTGCCCACGGTGGTGAAGTCTTTGCGGTATACCGACCGGAGCAGTTCGGCCCGCAGCACGGGCATGTTTTTGGGATCCCCGGTGCCCAGAAAGAAGTGGCACTTGTCCGCGCAGGCTCCGCAACGCACGCAGATGTCCATGAACAACTGCAGCGAACGGTACTTTTTCAACCTGTCGGCAAAAGCGTCGCGGATGATCCGTTCCCATCCGGCGGGCAGGTTCCAGTCCTCTTTCTCCGGCGCCCATTCATGGGGATTGGGCATGCCCAGCCCCCGCATGGTGTCCACTTTCGCCGGGTAGCAGAACGAGCCGGGAATGAACGCCGGCTTTGTACGCATCCATCCGTTGCCCTCAAGGTTGGCATGGGGGAAACGCGGTCCGCTGGTGGCGGCCAGGTCTTTGAAGGAAGGCAGTTTCGCCATGGCGTTTCCTTATTCTGCGGCTTCTTCAGGTTGCTTTTCAAGGGGCAGGCCGGCTTCGGCCATGGCCTCGCGGAAATCGTCCTCGTACTCGGCGTAGGTCCGGTACTTTTTCGGCGGGTTCCACGGATTGATATGGCGCACTTCCCTGGTGTTGTTGGGCATGTTCCGGGTCGGCGACAGGAACACGCCGCCCATGTGCATCAGCTTGCTGAACGGGAAATAGATCAGCAGCGTGCTGACAAAACCCAGATGGATGAAGAACGGCGCGCCGATGCCTTCCGGAATTTGCGGAGAAAAGGTCACCAGGCCCATGGTCAGAACCTTGACCGACGCGATGTCCACTTTGGTGAAATAGCGCAGCGAGATGCCCGACAGGACGATGCCCAGCAGCAGGAACAGCGGGAAATAGTCGCCCGGCAGGGATATGTACCGCACTTTGGGATCATACAGCCGCCGGGCCAGCAGAAAG
>JAVBOK010000027.1:0-6269 GCA_031550605.1 Desulfovibrionaceae bacterium
TCGGTGTTGGGGGCGTCGGCCGGGGGGGGGGTCATCCGCTTCCCGGCCCGGGGGGGGGGGGGGGCTCTCCCCCCCCCCCGCCCCCGCGTGGGCGTGCCGTGACAAACCCCGGACTGCGGGATTTGTCATCAATCCATCCGAGGCGGGCTTTGCGCGCCGCTACGCGGCAATCTCAACGCGAAACCGCTCCTACAGGCTCCGGCAGTCGGCAACCAGTCTGGCGAAGCCGTCGGCCAGGATGTCCGTGTCGCTTCTGGTCATGACGATATTCGTCCGGTCTTTGAATTTTTCCAGCAGCTTCGGGCCGCCGTACAGGCCGAAGGCCTTGCCCTGCTTGTGGCAGCAATCCGCCACGTGGGCGATGGCGTCCAGGGCGAGGGGGTTCATCAGATCGCCCGGAATGCCCAGCGACACGGACAGGTCGTTGGGGCCCACCAGCAGCGCATCGATGCCCGGCACGGCGGCCATGGCGTCGGCGTTGTCCACGGCCTGCCTGGTTTCAACCTGGGCGATGGCCAGAACCCTGGCGTTGGCCTGTTCCATGACCTCGGCGTGCCTGCCGCCCGTCACGTACATGGTGTTGGCGCCCCCGGCCCCGTATCCGCGGTCCCCAAGGGGCGGAAATTTCGCCCACCGGGCCAGATCCCGCGCGTCGTCCCCGTTTTCCATCATCGGAACCATGACCCCGCAAGCGCCGCAGTCGAGGGAACGGGACACATGCTCTTTGCCGCCCATGGGCACGCGGACCAGCCCGTTCAGTTGCAGAGCGTTGCACATGACGAACAGGTCGTGCAGCGATTCAAAGGAATACGCCCCCTGCTCGCAGTCGAACATGACGAAATCCAGGCCCGCGTTTTTGGCCAGACAGCAGACGCCGGGGTTGCGGGAAACGCGCAGGATGGTACCGTACGCCTTGTGGCCGGCCAGAAGTTTTTCCTTCATACGCATGCGGACCTCCTCGGGTGTGCGGGGCAATCTCGCGGCATGCGCCGCGCTGTCCGTCCGTTATGCGCGGAGCATTCCGGAATGTCCAACCAAATCGAAAGCCGGCCACCGGCGTACTGTGCCTTTCACCCCGCGCGTCACGCGGAAAGAGAAAAGGTTGCTGTCCGGCTGGAGCATTCCCGGAGTGGAAATGCCCGGACCGGGCCAAAGCGGCCTTGTCCTCTCAGCGGAAGGGATTTATGCTTGACCGATGCAGAACCTGACAATACGCGCGGAACGAAAAGAGGACCAGGCGGCGGTCCGCCGGCTGGTCGAAGAAGCCTTTGCCGCGGCCGAACACAGCGACGGCGACGAGCAGGACCTTGTGGAACGGCTGCGGAACAGCGCGGCGTACATTCCGGAACTGTCCCTGGTGGCCGAGGCGGACGGGGCGGTCGTGGGGCACATCATGTTCACCGCCGTGAACGTGGGCGAAACCGCGGCCCTCGCCCTGGCGCCGCTGGCAGTCGCCCCCGCCATGCAGGGCCGGGGCGTCGGCGGCGCGCTTATCCGGGAAGGGCACCGCATTGCCAGGGACATGGGGTACGGCTTCAGCATTCTGGTGGGGCACGCCGGATATTATCCCCGTTTCGGGTACCGGCCCGCCGCTTCGTTCGGGATCAGGCAGCCGTTCGACGTGCCGGAGGAAAACGCCATGGCCTGCGACCTGCGGGAAAGCGGCGGGCGCCTGGAAGGCGTCGTGGAATACGCCAGGGAATTTTTTACGCGACAGGGGTAGGGCATTCGCACCGCGCGTCCGCTGTCCTCCCTCTCGGAGAAAGGGCAAGGTTCCGTCTGTCACCATGCCCGTCTGGGATTTTCGTACGACGGCCCTCTGGGTTCGCACTTCACCCCGCAGGTGCGCATGATCCAGGATTGCAGGCGGTCCAGGTACACATAATAGACCGGGGTCAGGTACAGGGTCAGAAGCTGCGAGACCACCAGACCGCCGACCACCGCCAGGCCCAGGGGCTGGCGGGCCTCGGCGCCCGCGCCGTGCCCCAGGGCGATGGGCAGTGTTCCCATCAGCGCGGCCATGGTGGTCATCATGATCGGCCGGAAACGGATGACGGCGCCGTCAAAAATGGCCTGCTCCGGCGAAAGGGCTTCCTTGCGCTGCGTTTCCAGAGCGAAGTCGATCATCATGATGGCGTTTTTCTTCACGATGCCGATCAGCATGATGATGCCCACAAAAGCGTAGATGTCCAGATCCTTGCCGAAAACGGCCAGGGTCGCCAGCGCGCCCACCCCGGCCGAGGGCAGGCCTGAAAGGATCGTCAGGGGGTGGATGAAGCTTTCATACAAAATGCCCAGCACGATGTAGATGACCAGAATGGCCAGGATCAGCAGCAGCCAGAGGTTGGCGAAAGATTCCTGAAACGCCTGGGCCGTGCCCTGGAAAGTGGTGGACACGGAACCCGGCAGGGTCAGGGCCGCCAGTTCCCGCACCGCGTCCACGGCCTGGCCCAGGGAATAGCCCGCCGCCACGTTGAAGGAAATGGTCACCGACGGCAGCTGGCCGGAATGGTTCACCGACAGGGGACCCACCCCGGTGCCGGTGTCCACCAGGGTGGACAGGGGAACCAGTTTGCCCGAGGCGCTGCGCACCTCCAGCAGTTTCAGGGCTTCCGGGTTGCGCCGGAAGCGTGGTTCCACGGTCAGGAGCACGGGATAGTCATTGGTGGCCGCGCGAATGGAACTGACCTCGCGGATGCTGTAGGCGGACGACAGCGCGTCTTCCAGCTGCTGGGCGGATATGCCCAGGGCGGACGCCTTGTCCCGGTTGATGGCGATGCGCATTTCCGGATTGCGTATCTGCAGGTCCGTGGCCACGTCCACCACCTGGGGCAAGGCCCGGACCTTGTCCAGAAAGGCCGTGGCCTGTGAATACAGGTCGGCGGTATTGGGGCTCTGCAACGTGAACTGGTACAGGCTCTTGGTGTTGGACCCGCCGATGCGGATGGGCGGGGGAATCATCGGGTAGGCCTTGATGCCGGGGATTTCGTTGAATTTTTCCCGCAGCCGCTGGATGATTTTCGTGGCATGTTCCGTGCGTTCGGATTTGTCCTTGAGGGTGATGCCCATGAAGCCCGAGTTGCCGAAAACCTGGCCGCCGGACGCGCCGACCACGGACATGTAATATTTGACCGTCGGGTCCGCGGCGACAATGGCCGCCAGCTGCTGCTGATGGCGGGCCATGTTTTCAAAGGAACTGCCCTGGATGCCCTCGGTCTGGACCATGATATGGCCGTTGTCCTCAAGAGGCAGAAATCCCTTGGGCACGCGGACGAACAGCCAGACCGTGGCCGCCAGCACCGCGAAAGACAGAAGAAGAACCGTGAACTTGAAATGCAGCACGCCCCGCAGGGTATAGCGGTACAAGGACAGCCAGGCGTCGAACACCCGCTCCATCAGTCCGGAAAATCCCTGCTGCCTCTGGTTGTGGGTCTGGGGACGCAGAAAACGGCTGCACAACATGGGGGTAAGGCTGAGGGATACAAAGCCGGAAACCAGAATGGCCGCCGCGATGGTGATGGCGAATTCGTGAAACAGCCTGCCCACGATGCCGCCCATGAACAGCACGGGGATGAACACCGCCACCAGCGAAAGGGTCATGGACAGGATGGTGAAACCGATTTCCCTGGAAGCGTCCAGCGCCGCCTGCATGCGGGTTTTGCCTTCCTCCATGTGGCGGACGATGTTTTCCAGCATGACGATGGCGTCGTCCACCACAAAGCCCACGGACAGGGTCAGGGCCATCAGCGAAAGGTTGTTCAGCGAAAATCCCGCCATCTGCATAATGGCAAAGGCGCCGCCCACGGACAGCGGCACGGCCAGACTGGGGATAAGGGTCGCCGATATGTTGCGCAGGAAAAGGAAAATCACCAGGATAACCAGGCAGATGGTCAGAACCATGGTGAATTTCACGTCCGCCACCGATGCGCGTATGGATTGGGACCGGTCGTAGGACACCACCATGTTGATGCCCGCCGGCACCTGAGCGCGCAAGGAGGGCAGCATGGCCCGTATGGCGTCGACCACGGCCACGGTGTTGGTGCCGGGTTGGCGCTGGATGGCCAGCGTCACGCCGGGAACGTTGTTGAACCAGTTGCGGCGGCGATCGTTTTCCACGCTGTCGACGACCCGGCCCACCTCTTGCAGCCGCACCGGCGCGCCGTTGCGCCAGGCCACGATCAGCGGGCGGTACGCCGCGGCGTTCATCAGTTTGCCTGAACTCTGGATGGTGTATTCCGTGGACGGGCCGGTCATGGTGCCCACGGGCAAATTGACGTTGCCGGACCGCAGGGCGGCGGCCACCTCGTCAATGCCCACCTGCTTGGCGGCCAGGGCCTGGGGGTCCACTTCCGCCCGCACCGCGTATTTCTGCGAGCCGTAGACCATGACCTGCGCCACTCCGCTGATCATGGACAGGCGCTGGCCGATGAAGTTTTCACCGTATTCCGTCACATCCGACAGGCGCAGGGTGCTTGAGGTGATGGCAAGGTAAAAAACCGGCGCGTCCGCCGGGTTCACCTTGCGGAAACTGGGAGGGTTGGTCATGTCCGAAGGCAGCTTGCGCTGCGCGCGGGCGATGGCGGATTGCACGTCCTGGGCAGCGGAATCGATGTTGCGGTCCAGGGAAAATTGCAGGGTGATGCGGGAAGTGCCCAGGCCATTGACCGAAGTCATGGAATCCATGCCCGCGATGGTGGAAAATTCTTTTTCCAGAGGCGTGGCCACGGCGGAAGCCATGGTTTCCGCGTTGGCCCCGGACAGCTCGGCCGTGACCAGAATGGTGGGAAAATCAACTGTCGGCAGGTCCGCCACGGGCAGCAGCCTGTACCCCAAAGCCCCGCCCAGCAGGATGGCGAACATGACCAGAACCGTGGCCACGGGGCGTTTGATGAACAGTTCGGAAATGCTCATCAGCGTTTCCTTGTTTCCTTGGCGGTGCTGTTGCCGGACGCTGTTTCCCTGGCGTTCAGCGAAGGCACGGGGGGCTTTTCCACGATTTTCAGGCCCGGCGCCAGGTTGAGCTGCCCGTCGGTGATGACTTTCTCGCCTTCGTTCAGGCCTTTTTCCACCACCGCCTCCGTTTCCGAGGCGTTCCAGGACATGACGCGGCGGACGGATGCCGTCTTGTCGGCGTCGGCCACGTAGACATACTGGCCGATGACCCCTTCAAGCACAGCGGCCGAGGGAATGACCAGGGCGCCGGATATGGTGGCAAGATCAACGGTGATCCGGACGAACTGGCCGGGCCACAAACGGTGGTCCGTGTTGTCGAACGTCGCTTCCAGCCTGATGGTGCCCGTGGTCTGGTCCACGGTGTTGTCCACGCTGCTCAGGCGTCCCACGGCCGCTTCGCGCGTGTCGCCTTCAGGCAGGGCGGTGACCGGGATGGCGCCCGCCTTGTGCTGGCGCAGAATTTCCGGCAGATGCCGCTCGGGCACGGCAAAGCGTATCTTGGCGGGAGCAAGGGTATTGATGACCAGCAGGGTACGGTCGTCGTTGGCTTTCACCACGTTGCCGGCGTCAATCAGAACTTCGCCCACCCGGCCGGACACCGGCGCCTTGATGGTCGCATACTCCAGCTGGAGCCTGGCCGACGTCAGCGCCGCCTCGTCCTGGGCCACGGCGGCCCGCTGGGATGCGGCATTGGTCACGGCCTGGTCGTACTGCTCACGGCTGACCGCGTCCTGTTTCACCAGGCGGGAAAAGCGGGCCTTGTCTTCCTCGGCCTTTTTGAGCAGCACCTGGTTGCGCAGGAGCCGGGCCTGCACTTCGCGTACGTTCGCCTCATACGGGCGCGGGTCGATCTGAAACAGAACCTGGCCTTTGGCCACATCCTGGCCGGAAGACACAGGCACGGCCACGATCTGCCCGCCGACCTGGGGTTTTACCGCAACGCTGGCCGCCGGCTGCACGTTGCCCACGGCGGTCAGGGTGCGCGGCACGTCACGCTTTACCGCTTTGGCCGTGACGACCGGAACCGCCCGATCCTGTCTGGCCGTGTTGGCGCCGTTGTCCCCACAGGAGGCAAGCAGCAGAGCGAGACAAAAAAACGGAACCAGCCGGGAAAATATGAGGGAAAAGTTCATGCGGAAACTGCTTTGTTGGTGATTGGGCCCGCTTGGCCGGGTCATTATATACTCCGCGAGAGCCGTGCGCGTCAAACATATCCGCGCGATTTCGCGGTGCCCGGGCGGGCGGAAAAAAACCCGCCATGGGGACGGCGGGTTTTTCTCGGGCGGGAAAAGAAGGGTCGATGAAAAAGCGCCTGT
>JAVBOK010000079.1:0-35982 GCA_031550605.1 Desulfovibrionaceae bacterium
CGGCCCCGGGCCCCATTTTGGGGGGGGGGCGCGTTTGCAGTGCCCACACCGCCCGGGTTCTCACAATTTTTGGCCACCCCCGCGGCCGGCGCCCTGGCGCTGCCGTTGCTACTGCTGCTGTTGCTGCTGGCCGCTCTGGGGCTTGGGCTGCTCTTTGCGCGGCTGCTGCTGTTGCTGCTTGGGCTGCTCTTTGCGCGGCGGCTGCTGTTGCTGCTTGGGCTGCTGGTCGCGCTGCTGCTGTTCCCTGCGCTGCTGGTCGCGCTGCTGCTGTTCCCTGCGCTGCTGGTCGCGCTGCTGGTCCTTGCGCTGGTCGCGCTGCTGGTCGCGCTGCTGGTCCTTGCGCTGGTCGCGCTGCTGGTCGCGCTGCTGGTCCTTGCGCTGGTCGCGCTGCTGGTCGCGCTGCTGGTCCTTGCGCTGTTCGCGCTGCTGGTGTTCCCTGCGCTGCTGCTCCCTGCGGTCATGTTCACGGCGCTCGCGCTCGCGGCGTTCCTGTTCCCGCTTGTCATGCTCGCGGCGGGCTTTTTCCCGTTCCGCCTGTTCACGGCGTTCACGGGCGATTCTTTCGCGGCGTTCGCGTTCCGCCCGCATGCGGGCCTGCTCCTTGCGTTCCCACTCCAGACGTTCGCGTTCCAGGCGCAGCCGCTCGCTCTGGATGCGGCTTTCGCGTTCAAGCTGCATGCGGCGCGCGCGCTCGTATTCGTAGCGGTCCTGCGCCTCCCGGTAATACTCCGCGTCTTGCCGGCTGTAGTATTCGTCGTCGTAATAGGGGTCGTGATAGGCGGGGACGCACCCCGTGGCCGCCACAGAAAATGCCAGGAGAAGGATCAGGGTTTTCGCGAGCAACCGTTCCATTGACAAACTCCGACTGGGTAAAAGAGTGCAATGCCATTGTGCGGATACCGAGGCACATTTCGTGCCAAATGCGTATGGGGTCCTGTACAACTCTTTCCGGATGCAATCACCAGCCCCGCAGGGCGAAACGCGATGCGTGCCCTGTTTCTGCCCATTTTATGGGCAGACTTCCACGCCTTTTCCCCCGGCGTGGCGTTGCACCGATCTTGGCATAAAGGTTGCTGATTTTAAAGCCATACTTTTCACCGTAAACAGAGGACGGGTCCCGTGAAACGATTTTTTGTGTTTTTGATGCTTTTTCTTCTGGCATGCTCCCCTGTCGCCGTCTTTGCGGCCGAACAGCCCGCGGCGGACAAGCAGGAGGCCGACGAAAGAGACGAAGCCGGCGAAGGCGAGGAAGAGCTTACCAGCATGTTCAATCTGGGCATGAGCAAGAAGGAAGCCGCGGAAAAAGGCGCCAAGGCGACCAAGGACGCCGGCGTGATGCTGTACACCACCACCTGGCTCGACGTGGAATGGAAGGCCGTCCTGATGTTCGCGTCCGACGAACTGGTCACCATTGCCCTGCAGACGGACATCAACAACAAGGTTCTGGCGTACCTTCTCAGCGCTGAAGACGAGCGGAACTACAAGCCCCTGAATGCCACCGGCGCCGACAAGCGGGAGATCGCCTTTTACAGGCTGGCGGCCGAGGGCAAAAGCGCGGAGGCGCGCGAAGAGGCGTTCCAGAAGGCTCTGGACGCCTTTGCCGATGCCGAAAGCGGCAAGTTCGTCGCGATTTTCTGCCCGGAAGCCACGCTGGACCGGATGGCCGAAGTCATCAAAAAGAAGGGCGACGAGGACGCGGCCATGAAAAAGGAGGCCGATATCATGATCGATGTCCTCCAAATGGATAAAAAGGACGACAAGATGCTGCTGCTGACTTCCCGATTCGGCACCATGGTGAAGTAAAAGTCATTGCATCATTCAGTACCCGTAACGACAGGGGGTCCGCCATGCGATCCATGCGGCGTGTTTTTGCCTGCGCCGTCCTTTTGGCGCTGTGCATTGCGCCTTGCAGCGCGGGGGCCGCGCAGAAAGGCGCCCGGCCGGCCCACCACTGCGGGCCGGATGAAGCGGTCATTTTCGCCTGCCCGACGGCGGGGGACAAACTGCTTTCCATCTGCGCCTCGCGGCAATACGGCCCGGACGCCGGGTTTCTGCAATACCGGTACGGCCCGGCGGGCAAGCCGGAACTGACCCTGCCCGCGGCCGCAACCCCGCCGGCCGGGGCGGCGAAAAGCGGGCTGTGGTCCTTTTCCGGCGGCGGCGGCGCGTACGTCCGGTTTTTGAGCGGAAAAACAGCGTATTATGTCTATGCCGCCATCGGCAAATGGGGCAAAAAGGGCGCGGTCAGGGAAAAAGCCGGGGTCGCGGTGGAAAAAGACGGCAGGGTCACGGCGAATATCCTGTGCCGGGGGGCGGCCGCGTCCGAACTGGGGCCGGAATTTTTTGAAAAGGCCGGGCTGGAGGCAGCGGACCCCGGATTCGCACTGCCCGATTGAGCGGGAGCCGCCGTATGCGCAAAACCGCCGCCACGCCGCCGAAAGAAGACCTTGTCAACAACCACGGCGGCCCCGCGCTCCTTAGGGAACGAGGGGCCGCCGGGCCGGTCGCCGTCCTCCGCTATTTGATGATGATGGTTTTGCCTCCGCCGCCCTGCTGCTGCTGCGCGGGCATCATGGAGAAGCGCAGGTCCGTCTTGATGCTCCCCGACCGCACGCCCTCGTACTCTGACGTTTTTTGAAGCACCATCCCCCACTTCAGCACGCCCATGGGGGGGACGGTAACCTTGAGCGCTTCGTTTTTTACTTCCGTATGGGTATAGCCCCGGTTTGTGGTGTAGGTCACTTTTCTGTAATCCTGCCGCACCACCCGATGCGTCTGGGAATTGTTGACGATCTGGCCCCAGAGTTCCCATTTGCCGGTTTTTTTATTGAACGAGACCGTAAGAGGCTTGAAATAGGCCGCGGCGGGAGCCGCCTGCGCTGCGGACGCGTGAAAGTCGCTCATGCCGGCCAGCAGAAAAGCGGCCAGAAAAAACGCCGTGGCGAAAAATTTGCCGTGTGCCTTCATGCTGTTCTCTCCTTTCCGTTGTGCTTCATGTCGAGCCGTGCGTAAAAATACGCGGCCGCTTTGCCGCGTACACAGCAAAACGTATGCCATCCGCCCGGATACGAAGAAATGCGGCGCGGATGCCGCCGGCGCCGCGCGCGCAAGGCTGCCCATTTTCCGGGCAGCGGCGGGAAACGGCCGGGGCGCTGTATATTCGCCCCACGGGCAAGGGACTGGCATGGTTTATGTATTCCAGACGGCGCAGAGGGGAACGCCCCCCGCACTTCATACCAAGGACCATGCCATGCCTTTTGTCTTCCCTTTCCGCCGCCCTCGCCGTTCGCGCGGTCCGGGGCCGCTGCTTGCGCTGCTTCTCCTTCTGGCCGTCCTCCTTCCCGCGACCGGGGCGGCCAGAGAGGCCATTGACGAATTCGTCTCCACGGTGACCGTGCAGCGCGACGGCAGTTTGCTGGTACGAGAAGAGTATGCGTTCACCGCCGAGGGCGGGCAGATCAAAAGCGGCCTGTACCGCGACTTTCCCCTCAAATACTCGGGTCCGGAAGGGTACCGCGGCCTTGTGCCCTTCACGGTGCGTTCGGTGACCCTGGACGGCAGGACGCTGAACCCCAAGGACACGAAACGGCAGGGCAACGACATCCGCATTTTCATGCGCAACCCGGAACCGCTCGACAAGGGGCGGCACACCATCGTGCTGGAGTACGCGACCGGCCTGCATCTGCGTTTTTACGACGGCCACGCCGAACTGAACTGGAACGCCACCGGGACCTGGGCTCTGGACATCAAAAAATTCCGTTGCCGCATCATCCTGCCCAAAAACGTCGCCATCGAAAAAACAGTCGCCTGGCTGGGCAAGGCCGGGACAAAGAATTCGGAAAGCGTCGTAGAAACGAAGCCCGCCCCCAACGAGGTCATGTTCCGGGGCAAGGACATCTTCGACTGGCTGGAGGCGGGCGTCTCGGCCGGAGAGCAGCTGACCGTGGCCGTCAGCTTTCCCAGGGACGCTTTCCCCAACCCCATCGGCCCCCTGCTGGAGCGGCAGAAGAAAGAGGATGCCGAGCGCGAAGCCCGTTGGGCCGCGGAACGGGCGGCGCGGGAAAAACAGCGGGCCGAAGAGGAGGCCCGGCAGGCGGCCGAGAGAAAAGCCGTGGCCGAGAGCGGCCGGCTGAACCTGTTGCTGTATGAATACCCCTTTCTGCCCTGGCAGGCCGGCGTGTTTTGCATGGTGTTCGGGTATTTTTTCCTGTTCTGGCTCGCGGTGGGCAAAGATCCGGCCAAAAGGACGGTCATTCCCCGCTTTCATCCGCCTCTGGCGCCGTACATGGGCAAGGGGGACGCCCCGGCGGGTTTCACGCCGGCCCCTATGTCGCCCATGGCCGTGGAATACCTGCGCGACAACAAGAGAACAAGCGGCCGGGGGCTGGCCGCCCTGTTCCTGGCCCTGGCGGGGAAACGGCTGTGCTCCGTCGGCAGGACCGAAGGCGGCGCCTATGTTCTGCGGCCGGGCGATCCCGCATCGTCGGCCCCCGCCGCTCTTTCGCCGGAAGAAAAAGCCGTGCGCGAGGAACTGGCCCGGGCTGTCGACCAGGACGGCGAGCTGGTCATGCGCCCCCGGCAGGGAAGCATCCGGAGCATGCAGCATGCCGCCGAGGGCCGCCTGGAGGAAAGTTACGGCAGCGCCTGGACCATGAACAGCTGGATCAGCGCGATCGGCTGGCTGCTGGTTCTGCCTCTCGCCTATACCCTGTGCTTCTGGAACTACGATCTTTCATCCTACGTCCGCAGCGACATTGACGGCCCCGCTCTGATGTTCGCTATGAGTTTCGTCATCTGCTTCATCAGCGGGCTGGTGGCTCTGGTCATATTTACCGATTGCTTTCCCGGCCTGTTCATCAAGCTGGGCCTGCTCGTCTTTCCTCTGGCCATCGGCGCGGTCCTGTTCGCCGCAGGGTTTTTCAGCGGCGCGCAGTGGATCCTCCCCACAGCCATGATGGCCGTGGCCTTCGTCTTCCTGCCGCTGATGAAATCCCCCAGCAGGGACGCCCGCGCGGTCCTGGACGAAATCGACGGCCTGGCCATGTATATCGGCGCGGCGGAACAGGACCGGCTGCAGATGCTGAACCGGCCCGACGACACGCCCGCCGTGTTCCAGGCTCTTTTGCCGTACGCCCTGGTGCTGGGCCTGGAAAAAACCTGGTGCAACCGCTTTGCCGGCCAGCTTGCCGCCGGGCTGATGGGCGACAGCGGCGTTGACGCAAGGATGATCGACGCCGACCACGACTGGACGGATTTCGCCGACGGTTTCAGCGGGGCCATGGCCGCGTCCGCCATAGCCGAAAGCTCGTCCTCCTCGTCATCGGGCAGCGCCTTCGGCTCCGGCGGGGGCGGCGGCTCGGGCAGCGGCAGCGGCGGGGGGGGCGGCGGCGGCATTTAGGCACAGTCCCCGGGACGTCGGGGGCTGCGTTCCCCAACGGGGCTGTTGCCAGCGTCCGCTTTCTGGTCGGAGGACTCTGCCCCCCAACCCCCCTGGCAGGGAGTGATTCCCCTGCGCCCCCGGTGTCCGGCGGGAATCATTCCCCCCGGACGGGGTTTGGGGCGGTGGCCCAGGAAAGCACCAAGGCCGGAACTCCGTGTCGCGCTCATGAAATGCATGTGACAAAAAAGGCACAAAAACAGCGCGGAGTGCCTTTGGGACTAGCCGTTCCGGCTTGTCCGCACCCGGAAAAAGAGTGGTGTCTATTTTTTCAAAACTGGCGCGGGGAAAATTTCAAAGGGAATTTGCTCCACACACACGACGGCCGCCCGGGGACCGGCACGCGGCCGCAGAAAACCGACGGAAAGAGGATGTCGACATGAAACGCGCGATTTTTCTTTGCACCCTGCTGGCATTATTCGCAACGCCGGCTCTGGCCAAGGACCCGAACTTCAACATTGAAAACTACTGTAAGCGCACGCAGCAGCACAAGACGGCATACAGAAACTGCATTGACGAGGAAAAAGCGGTCCGGGACGACGTGCGGGCCATGAAGATGTCCGACGCCGTGTTCAACAGGTGCCTGGACAGAGCGAAAAAAAATCCCGATGAGGCCAATTACTACAGTTTCATGACCTGCGTGGAAAACGCTTCCCAAAAGAAATGACGCCGTGTGGCCGGGCTGCTTCTTTCCCGCCGCCGGGGCAAGGCGCGTGCGTCCGGTTTTCGGGCGGCTTGTGCCGGACAGCCGGCATCGGATCCGGCTTTTTTCGGGCAGAGCATCCCGCGCGGGAGCGGCGCGGGCGGTGCGTTTTTTTCGGATCGTCAGACAAAAGGGGCTGTTATGTCGTTTGTGAATCGTGTTTCACTCCGGTGCGCCGTCGCGGTTCAGATCGCGGTTTTTCTGTTTGTCCTGCCCGCCCTGGCTCTGGCGGCGGGGACGGTGACGCTGGGCACCGACAAAAGGGTGGCCGCGTTTTTTGAAACCTGCAAGGGCAACGAGGCCTCGCTGATCGCCTTTCTGCACAAGATGCCCAAGGGTGCGGATCTGCATGCCCATCCCAGCGGGTCCGTCTACGTTGAAACCATGGTGGACATCGCCGTGGCCAAGGGTCTGTTTTACGACCGCGCGGCCCGGGCTTTTACGGACAAGCAGCCTGCCGGCAGTTTTTATGCCGCCGAGGAACTGCGTTTTGACTACCTGAAATACAACGAAGTGCTGGATGGCCTGAGCATTCGCAACACGGCCAAAGAAAAAGAAAGCGGCAACGTGCACTTTTTCACCGCGTTCGGCCGTTTCGGCCCGGCGCAGCCGGACATGGAAAGCCAGATGCGCGAGATTCTCACCAGGGCCGCGGCCCAGAGAATCTGCCATCTGGAACTGATGACCAGCCCGCGCAGCAACCCCGACGGCAGCGTGGATGTGGAAAAGACGCGGGCAAAACTTGCCGCCGGAAACGCAGCGCGCGAAAAGGTCATGCGCGAATTGGCCGAAGCGGGGATGCCGTATGAGGTCAGCGTCATCTGGAGCCTGACCCTGTACCGCGACGCCGCGCCCAAAACGGACGGCAAAGCAACCATGGAAGGATACGCCGGCTGGTGGCGGCGGCAGGTGGCCGGCATTCTTGAAGCGGCCCATGTCTGCGCCGATCAGGGCGCCGGGGCGGTGACCATCTTGTCGCCCGAGGACAGTTGGGTGTCCCGTACCCGGTTCGCGCTGCAATTCCACATCATTGATGAGGAATGGCGGGCTTTTCGTAAAAAATATCCCGACAGCCGGGTGAAGATGAACCCCCACGGGGGCGAACTGACTCTGGAATTTTCGCCGTACAACGATCTGCGCACCCGCATCGCCGACACCCTGAACAAAGGGCACGCTTCGCGCCTGGGGCACGGCGTGTCCCTCATGTGGGACGATAACGTATACGGCCTGCTCAAAAAAATGCGCGACGAAAAAATCGCGCTGGAACTGTGCCTGACCAGCAATAACGGCATCCTGAACGTCACCCCCGACCGCCACCCCTTTCGGCTGTACTGGAAAGCGGGCGTGCCCCTGGTGCTCAACACCGACGACGAAGGCATTTCGCGCGGCAACCTGACCATGGAATACGTGCGCGCCGCCCAGTGGTTCAATCTCAGCTACGGCAATCTGAAATGGCTGGCCATGAGCAGCCTGGAATATTCCTTTCTGCCCGGTGAAAGCCTGTTCGTGAACGGCGACTTCAACAGGCCGAAAAGCGGCAAGGCCGTTCCGAAAAATTCGGCCAGGGCAGAACAGCAGAAACGCATGCTGCGGGATTTCGCGGTGTTTGAAACCGCCATGCGGGAGCACATGAAGATGTTCCGGTAGTTGCATTTTCACTGCCTGCGCGGCGGCGTGTTCCGCGTCGGGCGGCGTCAGCCCCGAGCGTGACTTTTTAGCTGGGGGGCTTGCATCCCGCCCCGGGCTGCCGGCGAACGGCCCGGGAAACGAGTGGAATCACTTTTCGCCGCTGGCGAAAAAAAGGAGGTTCTATGTCCATACGGCGTTTATTCCTTCCCTGCTTTGTACTCGCGGCACTTTTGCTGGCGGCGTCGCCGGCTTTCGCGGCGCGCTTTGACGCGGAGGAGGGCTTCAGCGTGGAACTGCCCGCCGGGTGGAAAGGCTTTTCCGATGCCGCCGTCTCCGCGACGGACATTATCTCGGCGGACGAAAAAAACATCATCACCATTATGCTGGCCACGTTCAAGGCGCCGGACCTGACATCCATGGCGCGCAGGGCATCTCCGAAAGCCTCGTTGGGGGCGGACGGGAAAAGCTACACGTACGCGACCGCGGAAGGGGAGCGGGTCTGGGGCATGCTGGCGGATGACGGCACCTACCTGCAGATCCTGGCGAACGCGCCTTACGGCGGCATGGCCGCTCTTCTCGGAAGCCTGAAGTGCGCGCCGAAAAACAAGACGCTGACCGCGCTGCTCCGGGCAGCCGGCACCAAGGAAGTGGCGGGCTGGCTGTCTTTTGCCGCGTCCGCTCCGCCCGGCCGGCCCCAGGGCAAAGTGGCCGGCGACGCGGCGTATCCCGACGGCAGGCGCTCCGTCACGCTGCCCAAGGGGTGGCGCAGCGGCAAGGGGACTGCGGTGACGCTCACGGCGCCGGAAAAACGCGCTTCCGACAAGGTGGCCATTCGCTTCAAGCTCGCGAAGGGCGCCAGCCTCGGCGACGATGGAGAGAAACTGGCGCAGGCGATGGGCGGCAAAAATCTGCGGTGGGCCGAAGGCTCGCTGGTGTTCACGCTGGACGGCGGCCTCACCCTGGCCCAGTTTGACGAAGAGGACGAAAGCGCGGTGATCCTGTATTTGTTCAAGACCGGCAAATAATAGTGCGCGGGCTTCCGCAACGCGCTGCCGGCATCCCGGGCACTGAACGGCCGCATGGCGGCGGCCATGGCATCTTTCGCGGCCCTTGCGGCGGTCGCTTGAACAAGTGGCGCCCGGCGCGGTGCGTACCGCGCCGGGCGTGAGACTGATGGCAAAGTCTTTTTTGGCAACAGGTTGCCACGCGGGCGCAGACGGCATCCATTGCCGCGTTCCGCGCCGGAGCGGGCGTGCCTTTACGAACCCCGGACTTGCGGGGCTTGTCATCAATCCGGCGCCGCAGCCCTTGCTGTTACAGCAGTTTCAGGGTTCCGGCGCTCCGCGCCACCAGGGGGTCGAATTCCTGTTTGCGCGCGGCGGGGTACGTCAGTTCCACGTCGCAGTACACCGTGGCGCCCAGAATGAACTTGCGGTAATGGATTTCGCCGTCCCGCTCCCAGGACAGCACGAAGAAATCCTTGCCCAGATGGGCGTAGGCCGGTTTGATTTCCAGATCTTTGCGCGCGTCCTCGAACAGTTGCTTGAGCGTTTTTTTGTTGATTCTGTTGCCGCCGGAAGCCCGGAACCGGGCCTGGTCCGCGGCGTCGCCCAAAATGATCCCGTCGCCGTTGTCGGGAATGACGAAGGCTTTGCCGAACAGCGCGGGAACCTCCACGGTGAAGGCAAAGCGTTCGTTGGTATAGTGGAAGAAATCGGGTTTCGGGCTTTGCCGCAGCACGACCGATCTGCCCTGGTCGTCGCGCAGGGTCCGGTCCGCGGCCTCCGCGGGCGATGCGCAGACGGCCAGACAGCACAACAGACCGCAGGCGCGCGCCATTCGTTTCACGTTCATATTTTCTCCCGATAAGGTTGCCGCGCGAAAGAACCCGCGCGGGGGGGGCACGCGGCGGGCGCAGCAAAAAGCGGACCATCCGGCGCCGGCCGTGCCGGTCCGCACGGCCGGCGCCGGTATGGGCCATTCGGATCTGCCCAGATTTCAGGCATGCGCCCTGCAAGGTTTTTTTGCCGGCAGAGCATGTTCCCCGAAAAATCTCCGCCGGAGGCGCAAGCGCGGCGAAGCGGGTTTTTCCGCAAAAGGCCGGACGTCTTTGGCGTGGAATGTGCAACGTGCCGGAGCATCACGCGCGCGCATGGCCGGCGATGCCGTCATGCCGCGATCCTGTTCCGGCCCGCCGGTTTGTGCAATTGGACCGCACCCCACAGCAACGGAGGATTTTTTCATGCGCAACAACACCCTGCTTGTGCTCGCGACGCTTGCGTGCTGCCTGGCTGTTCCGCTGTCCGCCCCGGCCGCCGCCGCGGGCGCGGCTGTTTTTTCTTTTGACCTGCCGGCGGGTTTCGCGGTTTCCGGGGACGACAGTTACCCCTGCGTTCCCGCGTCCCTCAGCGGCAAGAATTTTGCCCCCGGCGAGCTGACCATCCTGAAAAACGAAAGCACCGCTGAATGTGTGTTGCTCGTTGTCCAGCGCCGCCCTAAAGGCGATCTGGCCGGTTTGGTCAAAAAAATCGCGGAAGACGCTTCAATAACCATGTTGGGCAAAGGGCAGGGCTGCATATATGAAGAAGAATCCGCGCCGCCTTCGCGTTCCTGGGCCATAATAACCGATGACGGGTTCTTTTTCGCGCTGCGCCAGAATTACCCTTTCAAGGGTATCAAAAGCCTGATTAAAAACTTGCGGGCCAAACCGGGCCAGCCCGGCGTGGAAAAAGCGCTGGCGGCGCTGGAAAGCAAAAAGGCGCTGGACTGGTTGACCTATGCCACGGAAAGCGCCGTCCTGGATGACGGTTCCCGAAAATATTTCACCGGGGACGGCATTTATGCGCTGCTGCCCAAAGGCTGGACCGCCGAGGAAAAAGGCGGGGTCGCCACCTTCAGGCCGGCGAAAGGGAAGCAGTTCGTCAGCGTCGAGCGGCTGGCTCTGCGGAACGAGGAAGAATGCCAGGCCGCGGCCGAAAAGGAGGCCAAACGCCTGGGCAGGGGCGACAGCGAGGTGGATTCTTCCAACGTCTATTTCAAGACCCGCGACGGAACCACGGTCTGCTTCACCTGCAACCGGGCGCCGCGCACCGTTCGCATCACCAGTAAAGGGGGGGGCGATGCGGTGAACGAACTGCTCGGCTCCATAGAAAATCAATAGCAGCCGTTGCGGAGCGCGCCGGACGGGAGTCCGGCGCCAGACGGCCGTCCCGGGCGAAACGCAGCACGCCTTTCCCCGGGCGGCCGCCGGGAATTTCCAGACGCGGAACGAAAACCGCCGTTACGCCGCATCCGGCGGCCGGGCCCGCCGCGTTCAGAAAATGCTTGCCTAACCCTCGGCAGCCGTCTATCTACAGCATAGATAATTCTGTACTCGAAAATTTATGCATGTTCTCCTTCATCAAAAAGACGGTGCGCCATGTCCGATATCAGCATGCAGCGGAAATTCCTCCGGCGGTTCAAACTGCGGGAACACCTGGGCGTGCTCTTTACCACGCTGATGCTCGCCACGGGGCTGATCATCGCATTCGCCGGCTACCGCATGGCCGCCAGGGCCGCCGTGTCCGCCACGGATCACCTGGTTGAAAGCGTGAGCAACACGGTAAAAAGCGAAACCATGAATGCGGTGTACCAGCCGTTGCAGGCGTTTCTCGCCGTTCTGGCCCAGGGTCCCCTGTCGCGGGCGGCCGGCCTGGACGAACGGCTTGCCGCCCTGCCTTCGATGCAGGCCATTCTGGATTCCTACCCCGTGCTTGACGCCATTTACGCCGGTTACGAGGGCGGCGAATTTTTTCTGGTCCGGGGCTTGCGGTCTTCGGAAGCGCGGGAAGCATTCGCGGCGCCGCAGGACAGCGCGGTCCTTGTCCAGAGCATTGAATCCGCGCAGGGGAAAAGACGGTCCGAGTACCTGTTCTTTGACGCGGATCTGCGCCTTCTGCTGCGCCGGCCCCAGGGCGACGCGGACTATGATCCGCGCACCCGGCCCTGGTACCAGGAGGCCGGGGCCAAAGAAGGCCTTATCGCCAGCGCCCCCTACATTTTTTTCACCACCAGGCAGATAGGCGCCACCTTCGCCCTGAGAAACCGCCGGGGCAACGCCGTGGTGGGGGCGGACATCGGGCTTTCCCAGCTTTCCGAGGTGCTGGCGCGCGAACTGCCCACCAAGGGGTCCCGGATCGTGCTGTTCCGGCCGGACGGCGCGCTGCTCGCCGCTTCCGACGGCATGGTCGTCCAGGGGCCGCAGGGCGCGCGCCTGCGCGTGATCGACGACCTGCCCCCGGCGGTGCGTCTGGGCATTCAGGCGTACCGGGACGGATGGCTCGGCCGGGACATCGACATTGCCGACGGCGCGCGGGACTGGGTGCTTTCTCTGGACAACTTCAGCTTCTCCGGCGAGGTGCGCAGCGCCATGCTGCTGGCCGTTCCCAGGGACGAAGTGCTGGTGGACGCCATGAATTTCATGCGCCAGACCGTTGTGATCACGGCGGGCATTCTGCTGCTTTCCGTGCCGCTGATCTGGCTGACGGCCAGAAGCATAGCCCGGCCCCTGAGCGCCCTGGCGGACAAAGCGCGGCGCATTCAGGAGTTCCACCTTGAGGAACAGGGGGACGGCGTCCGTTCCAGAATTTCGGAAATCCACGCTTTGGGGCAAGGCATGGACCACATGCAGGACAGCCTCAGGAAATTTCTCGCCATCAGCCGCACCATCAGCGCCGAACGCAATTTCAACCTGCTGCTGGAACGCGTGCTGCAGGAAACCCTGGCCGTGGCCGACGCCGACGGCGGCATGGTGGCCCTGCTGGATGCGAAGCGCGACTGCTTCAATGAAGGCAGCTTCTGCTGGAAGGGTCAGGATGACGGCATCGGCGCGATGTGCATGCTGGTCCACTGCGACGAACCGGACGCCACGCTGCCCACGTATCAGGCTTTGCGGGCGCGCGCGGTCACGCGGACCTCCGTCGGGCGCGGGGATCCGCTCAGCGGAACGGATTTTCTGGCGCCCGGTTTTGACGATCCGGCGGTGACCCGTGTGGACGTGGTCTGCGTGCCCCTGCACGACCGCATGGGCGCGGACCTGGGGGTGCTGGCCCTGTTCAGGGCCATGAAACCGGGCGGGCAGACTTTTCAGGATCCGCAGGTCGCCTTTATCGAAGCGCTGGCCGGCACAGCCGCCATCGCGCTGGAAAACCAGACCCTGATCCGGGCGCAACGCGATCTGCGCGATGCGCTCATCCACATCATCGCCGGGGCCATTGACGCCAAATCGCCGTACACCGGCGGACACTGCCAGCGGGTGCCCGTCATTTTCCTGATGTTGATGCGGGCGGCCTGCGATGCGAAAGAAGGGCCGCTCAAAGATTTCACCCGCACGGAGGACCAGTGGGAAGAGGCCAAGCTGGCCGGCTGGCTGCACGACTGCGGCAAGGTGACCACCCCCGAATACGTGGTGGACAAGGCCACCAAGCTGGAAACCATTTACGACCGCATCCACGAGATCCGCACCCGCTTTGAAGTGCTCAAGCGCGATGCGGAAATACGCTCTCTGCGCGCCGTGCTGGGCGGCGCCGAATCCGGGGATGAAGGCCGGCGCCTGGAAGAGGCCCTGCGGACCCTGGACGAGGAATTCGCGTTTGTGGCTTCCTGCAATACCGGCGGCGAATTCATGGACGACGCTTCGATCGCGCGTCTTGCAACCATCGGCAAACGGACCTGGACACGCACCCTGGACAAGCGTCTGGGCGTCTCGCGCGAGGAGCTGGAGCGCATGGACCGCGTCGCGGCGGAGCCTCTGCCGGTGGAGGAAAGCCTGCTCATGGACAGGCCCGAGCATATTCTCGACCGTGGGGCAGCGGACAGAATCGCCGAGGACAATCCCTGGAAATTCAAGGTGGAAACCCCCGCCGTCCTGTACAACAGGGGCGAGGTTCACAACCTGAGCATCCGCCGGGGCACCCTGACCGAGGAAGAACGGTACAAGATCAACGACCACATCATCCAGACCATCATCATGCTCAAGCAACTGCCTTTGCCGGAACATCTGCGGAACGTGCCGGACATGGCCGGGTCCCACCACGAAACCATGGACGGCAAGGGCTATCCGCGCCGCCTTGCCCGCGACGACATGGACTGGAGCGCGCGCATGATGGCCATCGCCGACATTTTCGAGGCGCTGACCGCTTCGGACCGGCCCTACAAACCCAGCAAAACGCTTTCCGAAGCGCTGAAGATCATGGACGGATTCCGGGACCGCAACCACATCGACCCGGACCTTTACGAGCTGTTCCTGAAATCCGGCGTCCCGCAGCAGTATGCCGCGAAGTACCTGCGGCCGGAGCAGAACGACCTGGCCCCCGCATCCGCCTGAAGCGGCGCCTTCGCGGATGCGGGGGCCGGAACGCCGTTTCAATGCATCAGTATTGAGCCGTCGGGCACAAAAACCGCCTCCACGTTGCCCGGACCGCAGCGCAGCAGCACGCCCGGCGCGGGGGCCGGTTTTTTGTCCTCGGCGGCATCCCGAAAGCTTTTTTCGCTGACCAGCACGACGGCCGCGTCGTGCAGGGAACAGTCGCCGCGCGCGGCTGCGAGCGTTTCAAACAGGCCGGCCCAATCGGCCTCGGCGTCTTTGCCGCCTTTGCCGTACCGCAGCACCACCCCGTCCTCGATGCGCCGTTTTCGCACGTCGGCCGTCCATGGCCGGTACCCTTCTTTCGCCAGATCTTCGAAAACCGCCCGCAGCGTGTTCTCTTTGAGCGCCAGCCGCAGCAAAACGGCGATGTCCGGAGAGTCGTCGCTCAGGGGCGCGGCCTGCCCCACGCCCACCGTGTCCCCCCAGGCGACGGGAAAGGCCAGTTTTTTCCCCTCGTCCTCCTCAAACAGGGTGTCCTCGATGCCGGCCGGACCGGCGAGAAAAACGCACACGCTCATCTGGTCCGGCACGGTGGTGCTCCAGCCGCCGGCCCAGCGGGCCTCGGGCTCGCCCGGACCTCTGGTTCCGCTCCATTCCTTCAGCAATTCCGGGCAACGCTCCCCGGCATGGTCGTTGTTCCAGATGGGGCCGGCCTCCACCGCGAAGGATGCCTGCTTTTGCCCGCCGCCCGCGGCGGATACGGCGTCTTTGACCATGCGCCGCACGTCGTCCATGTTTTCGGCTTTCACGATCACTGCTTTGGACACGGCGTTGGGCCGGTTGCCGTCGTTCAGAAACCACACGGCCCTGCCCTGTGCGGCGCGCGGCGGATCGTCGGTTCCGGCCTGTTCCAGCCGCGTCCCGCTTTCGTCATGGATGACGGCAAGGCGCATATCCTCTTCCGCCCGCAAACCGGAAAGATCGTCGAACTCCAGACGGCCGGCGGCAAATTCCACCTGGATGCGCAGGGGCTTGACCGCCCCGTTCACGCCGATGCTGTATGCGCCGCCCCGGGCAAGATTGACGCGCGAATGGGTGTTGCGCATCCCGCGCGTGGTTTCAAGCGTGGCTCTGATCGAGACCAGCTCAAAAGGGGTTTCATTTTCATACAGGATGGTCAGGTTGGCCGCCGAAACGGGAAAAACGGGCAACAGGCCGGCAAGCAGCGCGGCGAAAAAAAAGCGTTTGACCATGGGAACCTCCGTGGCGCATGCGCGGCGACAAGCGGGCCGCCCGCCGGGGTCGGACGGGCAGGGTGGAGCGAATGCCGGGCATGCCCATTTTTTGGGCAGTTTTGCACACCGTGTCGAGTATCCTTTCCGCCGCGGCCACCCCGCCGGCAAAGGATTGCACCGTGTAATCGCAGAGCAGCGTGCCCTGGAAAACCGCCGTGGTTTTTCCCGTGGCCAGATCGCGGCGCATGACCGAAACGGGGCCGCAGGGGACGTACCCGCATTCGCGCCTGGAATCGGCGTCCATGGTGTTGAACGGCACGCTGGAATCATTGGTCCAGATCAGGCCCGGTTTGCCCTTGGCCCGGAAATACGCGGCGGAATCCCTGCCCAGCGGTTTCATGGACGGAAAGGAAAAGAAATGCCAGTCGCGGGCCGGCGTTGTCCCCGCGACAACCCGGCCGTCCGCTTTGCGGCCGATGAAAATTTTCGGAGTTTTCGCCCGCGCCGGGAGCGCGGCGCAGCAGCACAGCAGAACAAGGCCGCATAACAGGGACAAGCGCATCATGGTATTGCTCCTCGGGCCGGGGTGGTCCGCAAGTGGCCGCCCGCTGCAACGGTGCCTTTTCCCGCCCGGCGGGTTGCAGGGCAAAAATTGATCCCGCGGGATTTCACGACAGCTTCGCCCATTTTCGCCTTGCGCCTTGCCGTGCGAAAATTCACCTTTTCGCGCCGCGCGCCGGGGGTGCAGGGGGGCACTCCCCTGCAGGGGAGATCGGGGACGGGGCCCCCAACGTACCAGGGACTGGGCTTAGCAACCTTTATGCCAGCGCGGTGCGTTCCCGTGGGCTCGGATATGTCCCGGCCTCTGCCCAGGTTATGGGCAGGCCGGAACCTTTCAGACCCGGGGCGGGCCGCCGGGGCATCCCACGCGCAACGACGGGGCGGCTCTCTGGCATGGAAAGTGCTTTTGTCTCCGAAGCTGTTGCCGGCGTTTTCAGGGGCAACAGTTTGCCGCGCAGGCGCGGGCGCTTCAGTGCCGCGTCGGCGCCGGAGCGGCGTCTGCTGCAAACCCCGATTGCGCGGGGTTTTCCATTAAACCGAGGAGTGGAGTATGCGCGTATTCTGCATGGTTTTGCTGGCGGCGGCCCTTGTTGCCGCCGGATCGCGGACGGCGCCGGCCGCGGCAGTTCTGAAGGACGGGGCTCTGCATTATGAAGCGGGCGGAAAGAAAACGGTCTTTGCCGCCGACGATGCTGTTGTGGAGCCGGTTCGGGGATCAAAACTGCAGTTTGTGACCCTGGATGAAGACGCGGCCAAACGCATCGGCAAGAACCCCTCCCTGCTTGTCTTTGACGCGTCCGGCGTTCTGGCGGCCGAGACTTCCGACATTCCGGACGTGGATATCGAGCAGATTTCCGACCTGTCGCTTTCGCCGGCAGGGAATATTCTGGCCGTCAGCCATGGAACCTGGGTCGTCAGGGATTGGTCTTTCCTCACCTTTCCCGGGTTGGCGCCGGCCGGCAAGTCGATCAGTCATCTCAGCGGCGGCGAGGACCGGGCGGATATCGCCTGGGTGGACGGCGACCGGGTGCTGGTCACAGTCCTCAATGAAAAAAGCGGGCGCACGTGCGGCGATTACGACCCCTGTGGCAAACGCTCGGTGGTCATGTACGGCATCCGGGCGGGCAAGGTGACCCCCGTCCTGGCGGGAACGGATCTTTGCGATTACGAACTGGGTTCTTTTGACGGCAAGGTCGTGACCGCGCACAAGGCCTGCGCCAAAACGGTCAAGGACTGGGATTCCGCCGACAGCATGGAAAAGGGCGTCACCCGGAGCACGATAACCGTTCCCCTGCCCGGAATGCGTTGATTTTTCCGCCGCGAAAATCTGTAACCGGAATCACGGACATGTCCCGGAAATATTCCGCTGCCCTGTCGGGTCTGGCGTTCTTCTGTCTGCTCTGCCTCTGTTCGGGCGCGTCGTTCGCGGCCGACCACGGCGGCTGGGAACGGGAAGTGGCGGAACGGATCAACGCGGAACGGCGCAAGCAGGGCCGTCAGCCTCTCGCCGTGCTTCCCGAGCTGGGAAAAGCCGCCGCCGTGCGGGCCGGGGAGCTTATGCGCAAGTGGGGCTCCATCCGTCCGGACGGCAGCGCCTGGTCCGCCGTGCTGACGGAACGGGGCCTGCGCTTCGCCCGCGTGGCGGAAATGTACAACACCGGTCCCCGAAGCCCCCGAAGTCCCCGCGAATTCGTGGAGCGCAGGCGCGATTCCCCCTATATCGCGGGGCCGCTGTACACCGGGATGGGCGTCGCCGTCCGGCAGGGGCGCGACGGCAACCCGGTCTGGGAAGTGATTGTGCTGGAATCTCCGGGCGCCGGCCCCGCTTTTGCCAGGGAAACGCTGGGCCTGATCAACGCGGAGCGGCAACGGCGCGGCCTGCCCCCGCTTGCCGCCAGCGAGCGGCTGAACGCTGTCGCCCGCATCCGGGCCGGGGAACTGCGCACGCATTTTGAGGAGACCCGCCCCAACGGGCGGCACTGGTACACGCTGCTGAACGAAAAGGGCATCGCGTACAGTCTGGTGGGGGACGCCTACGGCCGGGGGTACGCCAGTCCCCGGGCGGCCGTGCGGGCATGGGTGGAGCGGGATGCGGGGGTTCTGAGCACGCAGGAATACCGCGAGGCCGGCGTCGGGGTCTGTTCCGGAACCGGGGGAAAGACCTACTGGTACGCGATCGCCATAAAACCCAAAGACGGTTCCGCCGGGGTAAAGGCGCCGGATGCCGCGCCCCGGGCCACTGACATGGATGGCTACGCGGCGGAGGTTCTGCGCCTGACCAACGTCGAACGCCGCAAAGCCGGCCTTTCCGCCCTGGCCCCTTCGGCCGTGATGGACACCATCGCCGGGGTCCGGGCGCGGGAGATCATCGGCAAATTCTCCCATACCCGTCCGGACGGCAGTTCCTGGAGCAGCCTGCTTGAACGCCACAATGTCGCCTGGCGGGCCAACGGCGAAAATATCGCGGCCGGGCAGAAGGATCCCAAAGCCGTCGTGGCGGCCTGGATGGCTTCCCCCGGCCACAGGGAGAACATCCTGACCGGAAAATTCACCCACCTGGGCGTGGGTGTCAGGGCGGACGCCAAAGGCCGGCTCAACTGGGTGCAGTGCTTTCTCACGCCGCAATAGGCGCGCCGCGCGAAACGCCGCCGGGCGGGGCCCCGCGCCCGCTTTTTTCGTCCTCTTCCCGGCTGCCCAGAATCTGGGCGGCATGGCGGCTTCGGGCGGATACTCGCGCAGCGGCGCCGGAGCGGGCGTGCTGTGGCAAACCCGGTTTGCCGGGACGCCTCAATCCGGCGGATACTCCGCCGCGCGGCGGACCCGCCGGAGCCTTTTCACGGTGGCAATGCGCTGACGGCAACGGCCCCCGCGTTTCGCGCGAACCGCGGGGGCCGTTCACGGCGGGAAGCAGCGAATTATTCTTTGGTGTTGACGGTAACGATGTGCATGATGTCCTTGTCGTCCGGCTCGAACCAGATGCAACCCCAGCCGACCATATACGCGCCTTTGACCGAGTTCACTTCTTCCTTCAGATTGTGTTTTTGCAGGCATTCCTTGACGGTTTTGGTGAAAATGGCGTCATACGCCTTGCCGAAAGCCGCCGCGTTCTTGGCCTTGGGTTTGCCGTCCACGTTCAGGGGGTAGTCGATCAGCTTCGCGATGGCCTCGCGCTGGTCTTTGGCCACCAGTTCCTTGATCGTTTTGACGAATTTCAGGGCGGCGGCCTTTTCGGCCGCTTCATCCTGGGCCGCGGCGGGCAGGGCGAGCAGCAGGCAGAAAAGAAAGGCAAACAGGGATCGCATGGGCACCTCGGTGCAAAAGGGTTGGTGAGTCTGCGACCGTTGAGCAAAAGGCGCGCCAAACGGCGGCGATGCCCGCGGCGGAACGGATTTCCGGGGCAGCCCGCGTTCGTGGCCGGGATGCGCGGCAGATGCCCAGAAAATGGTCATACGCGGACAGCCCGCTTTTGCGCCCCGTGCGGCACAAACCCGAAAATCCGCAACGGCATGCTGGATGCGCGGGCAAGCCGCGCGAAGAGGCGTGGGTGAGAGGGATGCGGAGGAAGGGGAAAAAAGCGGTCTCCCGTATTCCTCCGATCCGTCGCAGCGCGGTTTCAGGAATTTTTCGCGCCGCTCCACCATCCGTCAGGATTTTGCGCCGCGATACGCGGCGTACGGCAGCTGAAAAGCACATTTTTCCGCTGCCGTTCCGTACACAATGAGGAGCGGAATTTTGCAACGAGGCACTAGTGCCGCCCGGCGATGCGGCGGCAGTGGTTCAGGGACGCTTCGATCAGGTTGTCGCTGGCTTCCGGCGTTCTGAACGCGGAATGGGCGGACAGGGTGACGTTGGGCAGCGTCGTCAGCGCGTGCCCGGCGGGCATGGGCTCCGCCGCGAAGACGTCCAGCCCGGCGTGGGCCAGATGCCCGCTGCGCAGGGCCTCGATCATGGCCTCTTCGTCCGCCAGGGCGCCGCGGGCCGTGTTGATCAGGATGGCGCCCGGCCGCATTATCGCGATGCGTTCGCGGTTCAGAAATCCTTTGGTTTCGTCGCAGAGCAGGAGGTGCAGGGACAGCACGTGGCTCTGGGCCAGAAGTTCGTCAAGGGAAACGAAGGCCACGCCGGGGCAGGTTTTGGAACTGCGGTTCCAGGCGATGACCCTCATGCCGCAGCCCAGCCCCAGGCGGGCCATTTCCGCCGCGATGGAGCCGAAGCCGAGCAGACCCAGGGTTTTGCCCAGCAACTGGACGCCGTCGGTGCGCAGCCAGTTGCCGCCGCGCATTTCCCGGTCCATGTAGGCGAATCGTTTGGCCGCCGCCCACATCAGGCCGAAAGCGCATTCCGCCACGGACGTGTCGCCGTACCCGCGGATCAGATGCACGGGGATGCCCATGGCTTCCAGAGCGTCAACATCCATGTAGCTGCGCGCGCCGGTGCCGAGGAACACCACGTCCTTCACCTTTGCGCACTGCCTGGCGATGTCGACGGGAAAGGCCGTATGGTCGATGATCACGATATCCGCGTCGCCCACGACTGCCGGCAGTTCGGGCGGGGTGATGTCGGGCTGTTCGTTGATCGTCACAGCGATGTCGGTCGCGCGGTGGAGTTTGCGCATGATCGCCGCCAAAGCCGGGCTGGCGTCGACGAACACGGCGCGCAGGGCGGTGTTTCCGGAAGTGTTGCTGCTCATAACGACCCCTTGTCTGGCCCGTCCGCGCCGCGCGGCGGGTTGTTTTTCCTGCCAGTATCAAGTTCGCGTGCCTTCGTCCAGTCCGCGGCGGTCTTTCGGCGGGGGGATATCCCCGCCGCCGCGCGGTTTTCCCTTCCGCCCGTTTCCGGACGCTTTTCCCGCGGCGGCATCTTTGCTATGGTCCGCCAGATACAGTAATCGAGGTACCCATGGCCGTCATCTGCGTTCTGAGCCATCCCCCCAGATTTACGCAGCTTATCGAAAGCGTGGACTATCCGTTTCCGGAGTACATTTCCCTGCGCATCGTCCCCACCACCCTGAAGAACGTGGTCAGAAAAACCCTGGCCCTGGACAACAGCGGCGAAGTGGACGTGTTTCTCTGCGGCGGGGTGAACGGCGCGGCGGTCATGACCCTGCCCCTGCGGGCCAGGTTCGTCAACCTGGACATCACCGGATTCGACCTGATGGCCGCGCTGTCCAAAGCGGCCAAGCACAGCGGCCGGGCGGCGGTGGTCACGTACAAAAAGCCGATCGAAAGGCTGCGCTACGTGAAGAACATCTTCACCCTGGACGTGGAGGAATTCGTCTTTCACGACGTGGCGGAACTGGACGAGGTATTCAAGGCCATACTGGCGAAGGGCATCACCGTGGCCATAGGGTCCAGCCTGATCGTGGAATACGCGGACCTGTACAATATTGCCGGGGTGTACATCTATTCTCCGGACGGGGTGGTGCGGGCCATGGACCACGCCGTGTCCATCATCGATTCGGCCATTGAGGAACGCAAGAAGGCCGAAGAGTTCAAGACCATCCTCGATTACGCGCACAGCGGCATCATGGCCGTGGACCAGGCCGGGGTGATCAAGGTCTTCAACCCGGCGGCGGTCAAAATCGCCGGGGTCCCGGCGGAAAAAGCCGTGGGAAGCCTCGTTTCGGAAGTGATCAGCGACAGCCGCCTGGTGCAGGTAATCAAGAAAAAGGAAGGGGAATACAACCAGATCCAGATTCTGAACGGCACCCCCGTGCTGACCAACCGCGTGCCGGTCATGGTGGACAAGGTGGCTGTGGGGGCTGTGGCGACCTTTCAGGATTTTCCCAGCATCCATCAGGCCGGGGACAAGATCAAGGACAAGAATCTGGAAAAAGGGTTCGTGGCCAGGGCGGATTTCAGCCAGATTCTGGGCGGCAGCGCGGCCATGCGCACCTTGCGGGAAAAGGCCGCCGCCTTTGCCGCCAACGATTTCACCGTGCTGATCACCGGGGAGACGGGCACGGGGAAAGAGCTGTTCGCCGCGGCCATCCACAACGCGGGCAAGCGCAAGCACGGCCCGTTCGTGGCGGTGAACTGTTCCGCCTTTCACGAATCCCTGCTGGAAAGCGAGCTGTTCGGCTATGTGGAAGGGGCTTTCACCGGCGCCCTGAAGAACGGCCGGGCGGGGCTGTTCGAACTGGCCGACGGCGGCACGCTGTTCCTGGACGAAATGGGGGATTTCCCGCTGCATCTGCAGGCCCGCCTGCTGCGCACCCTGGAAGAGCGCACCACCATGCGCATCGGCAGCGACAGGGTGACGCCCGTGGATATCCGGGTCATCGCGGCCACCAACCGCGACATGTTCGACATGATGAACGCGGGCCAGTTCCGGCGCGATCTGTACTACAGGCTCAACGTGCTTTCCCTGCACCTGCCGCCGCTGCGCGAACGCATGGAGGACATCGTCTTTCTGGTTGAACGCTTCAGCGCGCAGCTTTTTCCCCATCTGGGCAAACGGACGGTCGCGGACCTGGGCGGGCTGCTGCTGGGCCTCGGGTATTCCTGGCCCGGCAACGTGCGCGAGGTGCGCAATATCATGGAGCGCTTTTCCAGCCTTTTCAGAAAAGGCGGCGACGCCTGCGCCGTCATGCGGGACGTGCTCGCCGATTACGCGCGCGCTTCCGGTTTTCCACCCCAGGGGGGGGACGCCATCGCGGAGGTCATCGCCCGGTCCGGCGGGTCCAAAACCAGGGCTGCCAGGGAACTGGGCATCAGCAGAACCACCCTGTGGCGCAAAACCCGGCAACAGGCGGGCAGGGGAAAGGCCGGGCGCTGACGTGCAGCCATCGCGCGCTTCATCATAAAGCCGCGCGCGCAAAAAAGCGGCCCCCGCGGGGCAAGGGCCGCGCACCCGCGAGGGGCCGGGGATTTCTCCCCCGCGGGGCGTGAAGCTCCGCCCCGGTTTTGCCGGCGTTCCGGCCGGGATGTTATCCGTTATGCGTCTGCGCCGCGCGCTGTTCCCGTATGTACGGGATCAGCCCCCCGGCTTTCAGGATGCGGGCGACCGTTTCCCCGGCCCTGACAAAGGTCCGGGTTTGGCCGCCGGCGGACACCGTTCCGTTTTCCATGTCCACGACGGCCTCTTCCCCTTCCCGCAGCGCCTCGGCCGCGCCGGGCAGTTCCACCAGGGGCAGCCCCACGTTGACCGCGTTGCGGTAGAAGATGGACCCGAAACTTTCCGCGATGATGCACGAAACGCCGGCCGCCTTGATGGCGATGGGCGCGTGCTCGCGCGAGGAGCCGCAGCCGAAGTTCCTCCCCGCGACGACGATGTCGCCCGGTTTCACGCGTTCGGCCCAGGCCGGGTCAGCCCCGGCGAAACAGAAACGCCGCAGCACGGCCGGGTCGCTGGTGGTGAGATGCTCGCCGGCGATGATCATGTCCGTGTTGATGTTGTTGCCGAATTTCCATATTTTTCCCTGATGTCGCATGGAATTCTCCTTGTGAAAGCGGGGCCGTCCGGTTATGCCGCGCCCGGCGCGCAGATGTATCCGGCCAGGGCGGTGGCCGCGGCCACCGCCGGGCTGGCCAGATAGACCCTGCTTTCCGCGTGCCCCATGCGGCCCTTGAAGTTGCGGTTGGTGGTGGACAGGCACACTTCGCCCTTGCCGAGAACGCCCAGATGCCCGCCGAAGCAGACCCCGCAGCCCGGCGGCATCAGCACCGCGCCGGCCTCGGCGAATATTTCGGCCAGCCCTTCTTTCAGGGCCGCTCTGAAGACTTCGGGGGATGCGGGGGTGACCAGCAAACGGACGCCGGGAGCGATTTTTTTCCCCCTGAGCAGCCCGGCGGCGATGCGCAGGTCGCCTATTCTGCCGTTGGTGCAGGATCCGATGAGCACCTGGTTCACGGGCGTATGCTCAAGGCGGCTGACCGGCATGACGTTGTCCGGGGAATGCGGCGCGGCCACCTGCGGTTCCAGCGCGGCCACGTCGATCTCGACGGTCTGCTCGCATACGGCGTCCCTGTCGCCGTACACCGGGGTGAAGGGCAGGGCCGCCCGCTCGCGCGCATAAGCCAGCACGGCTTCGTCCGGCTCGAAAATGCCATTCACGGCCCCGGCTTCCACAGCCATGTTGGCCATGGTCAGGCGGTTTTCCAGATCGATATGGGCCAGGGCCGGGCCGGCGAATTCCAGGGTTTTGCCCAGGCCTCCGTCCGCGCCGATGGTTCCGATGACTTTCAGGATGATATCCTTGCCGCTGACCCAGTCCCCCGGTTTTCCGTTCAGGATGACGCGCAGGGTTTCCGGCACCCGGATCCAGGTGCTGCCCAGGGCCATGGCGCCGGTCAGGTCGGTGCTGCCCACGCCGGTGGAAAAGGCCCCCAGGCCCCCGTACGTGCAGGTGTGCGAATCGGCGCCGATGATCAGAAATCCCGGCAGGGCCAGGCCCTTTTCCGGCAGGATGGCGTGTTCGACGCCCGCTTCGCCCTGCTCGAAATAGCGCACCCCCGGATTTTCCCTGCTGAAGTCGCGCATGGCGATGCAGTTCGCCGCCGCCTGCAGGTCCCTGTTGGGCGTGAAATGGTCCGGAACCAGGGCGATGCGGTCCGGGGTTTTCGGCGCGATGCCCATGTCCGCAAGCTGTCTGATGGCCGGCGGCGCGGTGATGTCGTTGGCCAGGGTCATGTCGATGCTGACGGTGACGATATCCCCGGCGGCCACGGATTCATGCCCGGCGCGGGAGGCCAGGATTTTCTGGGTGATGGTCATGGGGCGCATCAGGCAGGCTCCTCTTGCGCGCGGGAGGCGTTTCTTGAATTGAGAATCATGGCCGCGATCAGGGCGGCGACGCCGGCGGCAAACAGCAGCGGCGTATGGCTGACGAACAGATAGCCCGCCAGCAGGATCAGGGCGGCTGCGCATAAGGCTGTGTCCACAATTGCGAGCGAGCGGGCGAAGAATTTGTTGACCAGGATGGAAAGGGCCATGAACGCGGCAAGCGTGGCGGCCAGTTGCAGGGTATTGTCCGCAAGCGATTGCTGCAGCAGGACGCCCGGCGCGTAGATGAACACGAAAGGCAGAAGGAATGTGGTAAAAGCCGCTTTCAGGGCCTCCACGGCCGCCTTCAGATAATCGGCCTGCGCTATCTTGCAGGCCACCATCAGGCCGATGCCCACGGGCGGGGTTATGTGCGAGAACAGGGCGTAATACAGGGGGAACAGGTGGGCCTGCATCACGGGCACGCCCATTTTTATGATGGCCGGAGAAAGGATGGTGGCGCAGATGATGTATACGGCCGGCGTGGGCAGCCCCATGCCCAGAACGACGGCCGCGATGGCTGTGAACACAAGAAGAAGAGGCAGGCTGTTGAGGCTGATGGCCAGCAGGAAGTCACTCAGCCGCATGCCAAGGCCGGTCACTTCCACGCAGGCGACAACCACGCCGATGACCGAAAGCACGGCGGCGATCTGGCAGCCGGAAACGACACCATCGGTTATTTTTCCGAGAATGCCCTTCCAGTCCGGGCGCCTGCCCTGGAAAAGGCAGCTGACAAGGCCAAGGGCAACGGCCAGCAGAATGCAGAAGAAAATGGTCTTCATGAGCGAAAGGCCCAAACCCAGCAGGTACAGGAGCAGGCCCAGGGGGGCGATGAATATCGGGGCGGAAAGCAGCATGCTGCGTTTGTCCACGGGAGCGCTTTCCACCTTCTGGATATTGCGCTTGCGGGCGTTGAGTTCGGCATACATGAGCAGCAGTATGAAGTAGATCAGAGCGGAAAAGGTGCAGGCCTTGGCGATGGACAGATAGGGAATGCCGGTGAAACCGGACATGACAAAGACCGTGGATCCCATGACCGGCGGCAGGATCTGGCCGCCGTTGGAGGCGGCCGTTTCGATGGCCGCCGCCTGCTCGGACGTGTACCTGCTTTTTTTCATGAGCGGGATGGTGAAGGGGCCGAAGATCGAGATGTTGGCCACCGTGCTGCCGGTGACCGAGCCCAGCAGGGCGCTGGAAATGATGCACAGCGCGGCCGCTCCGCTGCGCATATGGGCCGCGACCTTCTGGCCTATGGCCATAATAAAATACAGGCCCCCGAAAGATTCCATGATGGAGCCGAAAACGATAAACAAAAACAAATAGTTTGATGAAAGCATCAGCATGCTGCCATACGTGCCCCAGGGGGACGTGACGTCCGCGCTCAACAGGACGACAAGGCGTGGAAAATCGGTACTGGGGGCGCGAAAGCCTCCCGGAAGGTACGAGCCGAACAACATGTACACAATGCCCACGGCGGCCACGATGGGGAAGATCAGGCCGAAGGCCCTGTAGGTAAGATAGAAAGTCAGGATTGTGGCCACGGCGCCGCAGACCATGGCCGCCATGGGCGGATAACTGGGGTCTTCGAGAATGACATCGTACTGCGACACGAAATACCAGGTGACGCCGATGCCGATCAGCAGACACAGCACATGGAGGGGGGTGATCTTTTTCGAAAGGTAGCTCAGGAACATGACGGAAAAAGCAAAGCCCAGGTGGATGATGGCGCTGATCGACGGCTCGTACGGCAACTCCACGATATACCAGAAATGGTATGCCATCATGGCCAGCGAGGTGACGGCCAGGAGTATCTGAATTTTGGAGCGCAAACCCTCATCGTGTGACATAGAATCCCCTTGCGAGTCGCAGGTGCATGGAGTGAGCCGGGAAAAGGCCTGCCTTTCCCCCGGCCCGCGCGGCCGGGCGGCCGCGCGGGCGCCCGTTCAAACTACTTTTTGATATAGCTTGCGCCGAAGCTCTTCAACGTAACGCCGCGTTCATCATAGTACTTGAGCGCGCCGGGATGGTAGTTTTTGCGGCAATCCGCCTCGGTTTCCCAGAAGGATGTCGTGAGAAATTCCGGCGTGATGCCCTTGCCGAAAATGTTGTAATCGGCAAAATCGCCCTTTTCCGCGGCTTCGTACATGATGCGCGTGATCTCGTGCACCGTTTTTTCGGGCATATCCAGGCCCGCCGCCCAGAAGATGGGCGAGGAAACGATGGCCATGGATTCGGTCTGGTTCTCTCCCAGGGCTTTGGGGGGCACAACCAGGGCCAGGGTGGGGAGGGGGGCTTTTTTGTATTCTTCGCTGTGGCCGGCCTTGCGGATCATCTCGATGTTGTTCTGCACATCCCCCTGTTGCAGATAATACAGCGGACCCCGCGTTTTCAGTTCTTCGAGGAAGGGGCCCAACTGGTACGTATCGGGGTATATGTAATTGAACATGAGGTAGCCGGCCTCCGCCGCGCCGTCCTGCAGGGCTGTCAGGGCGGTGGACGTGCCTCCGAACTTGGGCTTGACGCTGTCCCACACGCCGGCCTGTTTCAGCAGGTCGGCAAAGATCCAGACATAGAAGCCGGGCCCCTTGCGGGACATGGACACGGAATGGCCTTTAAGATCCTTGAGGGTCTTGATCTTGGGGTTCAAGGTGACCCAGGCCGAAGTCAGGTGCAGGCAGGAGCCGATTTTTTTGGCCGTGTACTCGGGTGTGTTCCACAATTCCATGCCGGGCGTTTGGCAGATGATCACGTGGTTGGCCCGTTTCGCGGGGTCGGGTTTGGCCAGCCTGTGGTTGTCGGCCACGCCGGCGGTGGCAACGACTTCCGCTTCCAGCCAGGTGGAGCGTTCGTTGATCATTTTGGACAGGCCGTAGGACAGGGCATACCAGGCGTCGCCCGGCCGGCCGGCGGCGAAGACGACTTTTTCCGTTTTGGCGGCGGCGGAAACATCCGAAGACAGGCCCAGCGACAGGGCGCAGGCAAGGGCCAGAACACCGGTGCAGGCAAGCAGCAGTTTTTTCATACTCTTCTCCCTTGGGGGTGGGTGTGTCCGTCAGACGTAGGTTTTTTCCAGCGCGACATACTTCGGGCGGTCAACCAGATCGAACATTTCCTGGAAGCTGGCCATCCTGTCCGCGCATTTGTCCGTGGAGCCTTCTTCTTTCAGCACCTTGAGATTCTCCCTGATGGCCTTGATGGCGGAAACCCAGGCGGTGACGGGATAGATGGCGATGTTGAACCCCATTTTCTCCAGCGCGTCGGCCGACAGGCAGGGGGTGTCGCCGCCGCGTTCCACCAGGTTGATCAGCAGCGGGGTGCCTTTGAGTTCAGCGGCGACGCGTTTCATCTGCTCTTCGGTTTTGGGCGCTTCGACGAAGATGACGTCGGCCCCGGCGGCGGCATAGGCCCTGGCCCGATCCAGAGCGTCTTCGAACCCGCTGACCTGAATGGCGTCGGTGCGGGCGATAAGCACCAGGTCGCTGTCGCCGCGCTCACACACGGCGGCCTTGATCTTGTTGACCATCTCCCCTTGGGAGACGACCTGTTTTCCCGCGGTGTGGCCGCAGCGTTTCGGGGTGATCTGGTCCTCTATCTGCACGGCGGCGACGCCCGTGTTCTTGAATTCGCGGATGGAGCGCATCAGGTTGAGCGCGTTGCCGTATCCGGTGTCAATGTCGCAGATGGCGGGGATGGTGGTGCAGGCCGCGATGTTCTTGGCGGCGTCGACCATTTCGGACATGGTCAGCAGCCCGATGTCCGGCATGCCCAGACGGGTGCTGGCCACCCCGGCGCCGGTAATGTAAATGGCCGGAAAACCGGCTTCTTCCACAAGTCTGGCCGTGATGCCGTCGTATGCTCCGGGGGCCATGATCAGTTTGTTCTGTTTGAGCATGGAACGCAAAACGGCTGCTTTGGACTGGGACATGGCGATTTCTCCTTGTCTGAAATCCGGGCTGCGGCGCGCCGCGCGGCCGGCAGCATTTCCGGAAGGTGAACGGAAGAGGCGGGAACCGCGGCGCATGCGCAACGTACTGTTCCAGCGACAAGGGGATAGCAATAACTGTTCCGGGCAGGTAATAACAAATAATTTTCGAATGATATATATATTATGGAGGGATGCGCATTTCGCAGGCATGTGATATGAAACATTTTTCGTTTCAAATGCCATTCTTTCGTTCCATGCGTTTCACGGCGCGGGATGCGCCGGGCCGCGGGAAAACCATGGCGGGGAAAAACGCCGCGCGGGCCGCGATTCTTTCGCGGCAAAAAAGTTTCGGCTGTCGGCGAAGCGCGGGGACGCGGGCATTGCCCGCTGCTTTCCGCATCAGAAAGAAACAGGGGGGATGCGGCAGCCGGCGCGTTCCGCAACCGGCATGCCGCATCCCCCGCGCGATCGTCGGGCCGTCTTCCGTCCGGCGCGGAGCGGCTTCGAGATTTTTCACGCGGAGGTCCGGGGGGATCATTCCCCCCGGACGGGGTCCGGGGCGGCAGCCCCAGGAAAGCGCCGAGTCCCGGGTATCAGGCGGCGGCGGCCTCTTCCCTCTCGCCGGCGGGTTCTTTTTTCGCCATTTTGTTGGACAGGAAGGCGATCAGCACAAATCCCGCAAGCAGGGCGGCGGAAACCCAGAAGTTGTCCATGGTCGATCCCGCGGCCAGCACCCCGAGCGTCAGGGGGTCGGACACCATGCGCGCGATGGACATCAGGGCGAAGCCCATGGAGAAATCGGACAGGGCCGGGGTTTTGAAATCGGGATCGCAGATTTTCAGCAGCATGATGCCGTTGATGATGACCCCGGTGCCCGTGCCCCAGATGATGATGGAGCGTTCAAAGGCGTAGTCGTCCTTGTTCAGCCTGTTGTAGAGCAGGAAAATGAAGTAGTAGGTCGTGATGAAGCCCAGCACGCAGATGATGGCGAGCGGCACCACATACGCGGCGATCGCCTTGACGGGCACGCTGGCGATGGCGCACACGATGGCGAAATCGGACAGGGTGCCGATGATGCGCGACTTTATCTTGCCGTCGTACAGGAAGTTCAGCTTGCACTTGATCATGCCCGCGTTGATGAGCAGCATGACGAACATGGCGTAGATCCACACCGGCAGACTGGTGATGGCCCGCGGCAGGGGCATGGCCTTGACGTAGCCCATGATGAAATAGGCGATGCCGCAGCCCGAGAGAATGATCGCCAGGTGCAGGGTGATGGTTTCGATGGAGGAGTTGATGGTGGTTTCGCGGCCGACGCTGCCCTGCTTGGCGACGTCCGGCTGATAGCCCTGCAGCATGTCCTGCGGGATTTGGCCCGGTTTTTTCAGAATGGCTGTCTTGCCCGCGCGGGTGGCAGCGTTGATGAGAATGATGCCGATCAGCATGCCCCCGACCAGGCCGACGGTGGCGGTGGTGACGGTGATGCCCTGCGCCGTCTGCCAGTAGGGTATGCCCAGGCCTTCCAGAATTTTTCCCACCGCGCCGGCGGTGCCGTGGCCGCCCCAGTAGCCCTGGCCCAGTTCGAAACCGAAGGTGCGGTACAGATTGGTGCCGGGATCAATCGCGGTGATGACCGCATTGCTGCCGAAACCCACGACGTTTTGCAGCATCAGCACGCCCATGTAAATGCAGGTCGCCTTGACCACGTTGCTCACGGTTTTGGCGCCGCTGCCGGCGATGCCCTTCGACGGCTCCATGAACAGGCCGAGCGGGATGGATGCGATGATGGGCACGATCAGCACGCCGGGGATCAGGGACCAGATGGTGACGAAATCTTTGGGCACCCGCACGACGGCATAGTCGCCCAGGATGATCGGCCCCAGCAGCAGCCCGATGAAGCCGCCGATCACCGAAGCCGGCAGAAAAAGCGTCTGAAAGATCCTGATTTTCGCCCTGAGGTAGGTCCCCAGAAGCAAAAGGATGCTTGCCACGCCGAGGCTGCATAAAAGCTGTGTGAAGAGTGTAGAAGTCATGGCCTTTCCTTTGTGTGCCGCTATGTTGTTAAAGAAACACGACAATACAGCTTATTGCGCCGGCTGCCGTCGGTGCCCGCCCGGGCGGAGGCCGTTTTTCTCAAGCGCTTCCATGACGCGGACGGGGGTCAGCGGGATCGTGTTGACGGCAACGCCGGTCGCGGCGAGCAGCGCATTGCGTATGGCGGGCGCCGCGCCGACGACGGGCGGTTCGCCGACGCCCTTCGCGCCGTATGGGCCAAGTTCGTTGGGGTGTTCCACGAGGATGTTTTCCAGTCGCGGCAAATCGAGCGCCGTGGGGATAAGAAAATCGTGGTAGGTATGGTTGGTCAGCCTGCCGTTTTTCATGAACTGCTCTTCCATGATCGCCCAGCCGATGCCCTGAGCCGCGCCGCCCTCCATCTGGCCTTCGACCGTGGACGGGTTGATGGCCTTGCCCATGTCGCAGGCCAGCACGGAACGCAGCACGGCAATTTCGCCGGTGCGCACGTCCACTTCGATCACGACGCCGTGCGCCCCGAACGAATAGGCGTGCATTTTGTCGAACTGGTGCGTCGGGTTGGGGTGCGTCAGGGGCGGGTACCACGACCCGATGGCCGCCAGAGGCACCTGGCAGGAAAAGGCGCTTTTGATGATCGAGGCCAGAGGCGCGGACAGTTCCGGCTTGCCCCTGACGGTCACCATGTTGTCTCTGATGTCCATGGCCGCGACGTCCGCGCGCATGGCGCGGGCGGCAAAGGACAGAAACCGTTCCCGCAGGACGGCGCAGCCGTTGATGATCGCGTTGCCCAGCAGGACCGTGGTGCGGGAAGCGACTGTGGCCCCCGCCTCCAGCGAAGAGGAGGAATCGGAATAATCCACCGAAACCTTGTCGCAGGAAACGCCCATGGCCTGCGCCGTGATCTGGGCCATGGCCGCCAGCAGGCCCTGGCCGAGTTCGTTGGACGAAAGCCCGACGTTGATGGACCCGTCCGGCTGGGCCTGGACAAGGCAGTGCGCCCCGTCGTTGGGGTTCGCGGTGCTGGTGCCGTACATGAAACAGGCGATGCCCCGGCCGCGTTTTTTGACCGGATCGTCGTTGGCGAGAGGGGTTTGCCAGTCCAGGGCGTCCCGCACGCGCAGGATGCATTCTTCCAGGCCCAGGCCACGTTCGGCGTGCATGACCTGGTCGAAAATGGTGCGGGAGCCGTCGCGCAGGATGTTTTTCAGCCGCAGTTCGATGGGGTCCATGCGCAGTTTCGCGGCCAGGTCGTCCATCTGGCATTCGATGGCGAAATGCGCCTGGGGCGCGCCCAGGGCGCGAAACGCGCAGCCGTAGGGGTGGTTGGTGAAGACGGAATACCCGACGGATTTCGCGGCGGGGATGGCGTAGGGGCCGCCTGAATACATGGTGCTGCGGTTGGGGATGGCGTCGATGGATTTGTATGCGCCCTTGTCCAGAACGGTGCGCACGTCGATGCCCAGCAGCATGCCGTTCCTGTCCGCCGCCAGCCGGTGGCGGATAAAGGCCGCGTGGCGTTTGCCCGTGTTTTTGAACACCTCGTCGCGCGTGTATTCGTAATAGACCGGCTTTTGGGTCCTGAGAGCCAGCACGCCCGCGATGGCGCTGACGTCAAAGGTGGAATCCTCCTTGCCGCCGAAGCCGCCGCCCACCAGCATGCTCACGACGCGGATCTTGCTCTGCGGCAGGGCGAACACCCCGCACAGCGCCTTGCGGGCCAGGTGCACGCCGTGCTGGGGGCTGTACAGCGTGATGCCGCCCCGCACGGGGTCCGGTTCCGCAAGGCAGACGTCCGGTTCCAGATACGCGTGGTCCACCATGGGCGTTTCGTACTCGTTGTCGATGACGGTGTCGGCGGTTGCGAACGCGCTTTCCACATCGCCCTTGATGACCGTCACCTTGTCGGAAATATTGTCGGCCTTGGGCACGGGATAGTCCGCGTGGATGCGTTCCGCCCCGTCCTCGAGCATGGCGCGCGGATCGTCGTGCGCCTGCAGCGGTTCGTATTCCACCCGGATGCGGGCCACGGCCCGTTCCGCGGTTTCAAGGTCGCGGGCGGCGACGATGGCCACGGCGTCGCCTTCGTAAATGACCTCTTTTTCCGCCAGCACGGGCTTGTCATGCAGCACGGCGCCGTACCGGTTGGTTCCCGGCAGGTCGGCGGCCGTCATGACGGCTTCCACGCCTTCCAGATCTCTGGCCGCCGAGACGTCGATGCTTTTGATGCGGGCGCGGCCGAAAGGCGGAAACAGGGCTTTCGCAAAAAGCAGATCCTTGCGCGCGACGCACATGTCCGCCGTGAATTTCGCCGCGCCGGTCACCTTGGACAGACTGTCCGGCCGGGTGTGCCGCCGGCCGATGATATTGTGCGAGTTCATGAGCAAGCTCCTCGGCTCAGAGGCATTCAGGGCGGAGCATCTTCGGGATTTCCCCGTGGGCCGGCGCGGAGCGTCCCGCGTGTGAAACGCCCGTAAGGGTTTGTCCGCGAAAACGCTCCTGCCCGGCCGTCACTGTTTCACGGCCGCCGTGACAACGATCTCCACAAGTGATTCCTCGCTCGCCATTTTCGCCTGTACCGTTGCCCGGGCCGGTTCGCGCCCCTTTTCGACCCACTCTTCCCAGACTGCGTTCATGCCCGCGAAATCCCGGATGATGTCCTTGAGGAAAACCTGGCAGAAGAGGATATGCCCTTTGTCCGAATGATGCCGTTCCAGAGTGTCTTCTATGATCCGCAACAGGCCTCTGGTCTGGCCCGCGATGTCCGGGGCGTCCTTGCAGGTGCGTCCGGTCAGGTACAATGTGCCGTTGTGTTCCACGACGCGCGACAGTCTGCCGTTCCCTTCGAAGCGGTTGATGGACATCATGTTCTCCTGGTTACTGATTGTCCGGGGCGCGCCCGGTTTTGCCGTTCATGCGCCCGGCGGCCAGGAGCACGGCCTCGACGATTTTCTGGTAGCCCGTGCAGCGGCAGAGGTTGCCGGATATGGCCTCGCGCACCTCTTCTTCCGCGGGATCGGGGTTGGCTTTCAAAAAGGCGCAGGCGGTCAGCACCATGCCGGGGATGCAGTAGCCGCACTGCGCGGCGTTGACGTCGATGAACGCCTGCTGCACGGGGTGCAGGCGGGACGGTTCGCCGACGCCTTCGATGGTGGTGACCTCCTTGCCGTCCGCCATGCAGGTCAGATAGGTGCAGGAGCGTACGGCAAGGCCGCCGACCAGCACCGTGCACGCGCCGCAATCGCCCGTGCCGCAGGCCTTTTTCGTTCCGGTCAGGCCGAAACGCCAGCGCAGCGTGTCCACCAGGATTTCCTTGCCGTCCACATCGCAGGCTGCCGGTTTTCCATTCAGGGTAAAGGTAACGTGTGGCATATGCTGTCCTTTTCGGCGTGCCGCGCTCAGCGCGATGCGGCGGATTGCCAGGCCGCATCCAGCGCCCGCGCGATGACCGCGGTCGTCACAAGCTCTTTGTAGCGTTTGAAGTAGCTTTCGCGCAGGCCCGCTTCCGGCGGGAAGTTTTCTTCCACGAACGCGAGCGCTTCCGCCCGTGTTTTGCCGGCAATGGCGCGTTCGATGCTGGGGGCCCGCACGGCGGTGGCGTTGAGCGCGCCCAGGGCCACGCTCGCCCGCGCGCAGACGTCCCCGTCCAGGCGCAGCGCGACGCCCGCCAGCACCTTGCCGATGTCCTGCGCCTTGCGCCGCGCGACCCGCGCGTATCCCGTTCCGGCATGAGATCCGGGAACGGGGAAGCGGATTTCCTTGATGAGTTCGGTGCGCCGCATGGCGGTTTCGCCGCGCTTCAGAAAAAAAACGTCCAGCGGCACGGTGCGTTCGCCCCGCGCGCCGGCCAGAACGACCGCGGCTTCCAGCGCCATCAGCATGGTGGTGCAGTCCGCCGAAGGGGCCGCGGTGCCGATGTTCCCCGCGGGGGTGGCCACGGCGCGCACCGCGGGGCTGCCCAGCGCCGCAAGCGCCTGCATCAGGCCCGTGATGGCACGGCAGACGGGGGATTGCTGCATGGCCAGATAGGTGACGGCGCCGCCCAGAATGACGGTCCCGTCCTCTTCGCGGATGCCCTGCAGTTCGGCGACGCCTTCCACGTAAATGAGCGCTTCGGGGGCGATGCGCTTGCGGGCGATTTCGATGACGATGTCGGTGCCGCCGTTTACAATGGCCGCCCTGTCGCCGTACCGCTCCAGCAGGGCCGTTGCGGAACGCAGGTCGGCCGGCTTGTAAAATTCCGTATTCATGGCGCCTCTCCTGCGCATGCCGTCCGGGGCATGGTCTCGGGCCGTCGGGGGTCCGCGCGCCGGCCGGTTCGGACTGGGTTGCGGGCCCCGGCGTCAGCAAAAAGCCTGATCAATACAATCATGTTCTCGCATGCAAGTCAATTAAATATGTGGGTATTTGAAATATCCAAATATCCATATATTTAAAATAACCACAATTTGTTTGCCAACGCGTTCCGGCTGGGGTATGCTGCCGATATCAGCACACTTTCGGTCCGCCAACCTTCAGCACGGCGTGCGATCATGAAGTTAGCATTCGAGCCCGCGAGACAGGACAAGATCTCGACCCTGATCATCAAGCAGATTCGCAGCGCGATTCTGCAGGGGAAGTATCAGCCGGGCGATTCGCTCCCCACCGAAAGCGAACTTGTGAGCCAGTTCGGCGTCAGCAAGCACACGGTGCGGGAAGCCTTGCGCGCGCTGGAAGGCATGGGCTTCATCGTCGTGCGCCGGGGCGCGAGCGGGGGGCCTATAGTCAGCAGGATCGAGTGGGATACCGCGCGGGAATTTTTCGCCAATTTCGTCCATTTCCAGAATATTTCCGTGGAAGAGCTTTCGGAGGTCCGGCTGCTGCTGGAGCCGCATCTGGCCCGGAACGCCGCGGAAAATTTTACCCCGGAAGAACTGGCAGAGCTTGTCGCCGCGCACGAGCGCTGCGAAGAGCTTGCCTGCCAGAACAAAAGCCTTGTCAAATCCGGGGCGGAGGTCATGTTCCATGTGGTTCTGGCCAAGCACTCGAAAAATTCGGCCCTGTGGGTCGTGCTTGATTTTGTGAACAACATCCTGATGCAGACCAAGTACGGCGTGAAACCCGGCCAGGATTTTTCGGACAATGTGGTGCTCGCCCACAAAAAAATTCTGAAAGCCATCATGGAAAAGGATGGAGACGCGGCGGAAATGTTTATGCGCGAGCATATCCGCGAGGTGCAGCGCGACCTTGAGGCGTTGCGCAGAAGCGCGAACCCGTAGCCGCGCCGTTTTGCGGCCGTGGGCACCCTATCACACACCCCCACCCGGAGGGGGGGGGGGGGGGTTTGTGGGGGCGCGCCCGCCGCGCGAGGGA
>JAVBOK010000026.1:0-35223 GCA_031550605.1 Desulfovibrionaceae bacterium
GGAAAAGAACCGCATAACGTTTTGCCGTATACCTTGACCGTATTCCCTCGCGGGGTCAAGGGGCCGCTGGCCCCTTGCGGGGCGCGGGGGCGAGGCCCCGCGCCCGTCCGTCGGCTTCGCCGGCCAACTCTCTGGAGCAGATTAATTTTGAATTTTCTCTTCATACATGGACACAAAAACCAAAAGGCACATCTTCTCTCGAATGCGCACAAGCCAAAGATGCTTGTGCTAAAGGCACGCTACGCTGTTCGCTTGCGGGCGACCACTTCGCTGCGCTACGTATTCGCCGGAGCATTTTCAATGTGAAAATGCTCTAGTGCCCCCTGGGCTGGGCCTGATCCTGGCCGAGCCTGGAATAGGCTTCCAGGAAATCGGCCGCGTTGACCGCGCCGGAGGCGAAGGACTTCATGGCTTCCTCATGCAGGAGCTCAAGGGCTTCGCGTTTGATGGCAAGATACTCCGGAGAGGCCATCATGGTAAACTCGCGGGGCCGGGGCAGGTCCACTTCCATGACTTTCTTCACGGTGCAGGGCTGGTTGGTAAGGATGACCAGCCGGTCCGCCAGGAAGATGCCCTCTTCCAGTTCGGAGGTGACGAACAAATTGGTGCCCCGGTGTTCTTCGAACAGACGCACGTAATATTCCTGCATCAGGGCGCGGGTCATGGCGTCCAGCCCGCGGAAAGGCTCGTCCATGAACATGACCTTGGGGTGGTTGATCATGGCGCGCACCAGTTCGGCGCGGCGCTGCATGCCGCCGGACAGCTGCGAGGGGTATTTGTCCCTGAAATCCTGCAGGCCGACCATTTCCAGCAGCTTCATGGTGGTGTCGCGCAGCTCTTGTTCGGACATTTCGCCGCGCACCTTGGGGCCGTAGCTGACATTCTCGAAGGTGGTCATCCAGGGAAACAGGGCGGTTTCCTGAAACACGACCAGGCGGTCAGGACCGGGGCCGGAGATTTCTTTGCCGTCCAGGGTGATGGATCCCTTGTCCACTTTCTCGTATCCGGCAAGAACGTTGATCAGCGTGCTTTTGCCGCAGCCCGACGGGCCGATCAGCACGGTCAGCTTGCTTTTTTCCAGAACAAAGGAGCATTCGTGCAGCACCTGCCGGCACATGACCCCGGACCCGTAGGTCTTGCCTATTCCCGTGACCGCCATTTCCCCGGCGCGTTGGCCGGGCGTCAGCATCTGAGTCATAAGGTCCTTCCTTAGCGGGTCCGCAGCCAGGGGGTGAGCCGGCCGCCGATGAAGCGGATGAATGCCGACGAAATATATCCGGCGATGCCGATGCTCATCATGCCCACGACGATGATGGGAAATTCGCCCGCCACGTAGCCGCGCCAGGTCAGAAACCCGAGGCCGGTCTGGCCGGCGATCATTTCCGCCGCCACCACCACGGCCCAGGTAATGCCCATGCCCACGGTCATGCCGACCACGACGCTGGGGAGCGCGGCCGGCAAAAGAACAGTCCAGAAAATCCGCCAGCGCGTGGCCCCCAGGGAATAGGCAGCCCGGATGTAGCGCACGTCAATGGCTCCGATGCCTTCCACGATGTTCAGGACCACGGTGAAAAAGGCGCCCAGAAAGGTCACGAACATCATGCTGAGTTCGTCCGTGGGCCAGAAAATGACGGAAACCGGCACCCAGGCCAGCGGCGGCACGGGCCGCAGGATTTCGAAAATGGGGTAGATGGTTTCGCGGGCTATCTTGTTGGCCCCCAGCAGCAGGCCCAGCGGCACGCCCAGAATCTGGGCCACGATGAACCCGGTAAAAATGCGCACGGTGCTGTCTTTCCACGAAAGCCAGTAATAGGGCTGCTGTATCTGTACCAAAAGAGACTGCAGCACCTCGGTTGGCGCGGGAACGTTGCCGATGAGGGGCGCCTTGAAGCGGGTGCACAATTCCCAGAAAACCGTGAAACCGACGATGGACACGACCCCGCGAAAAAAAGTGATGGTGGCGAACCGTTTTTTGTACTGTTTCCAGGAAAAGAAAGAATATGTTGGGATAGCTTCTTGCGACATGCCTCTTCTCCTACATTTCCCGTTCGCCGGCTTTAAAGGCTTTGAGGGCTTCCTCGTGCACGGCCGTGATGCACTCCTCTTTCAGGCGCAGATAGTCGGGGGATGAAAGCACCCGGAAATCGCGCGGACGGGGAATGTCCACATGCAAGACCTTCTTGATGGTAGCGGGTCGTGTGGTCATGATGTAGACCTTGCTGCCGAGGAAGATGGCTTCATCCAGGTCGTGGGTGATGAAAAAGATCGTGGTCTTGCTTTGATCGTACACATCAAGCAAGAACTGATGCACCACGGTCTTGGTCAGCGCGTCCATGGCCCGGAAGGGTTCGTCCAGAAGCATCACGCGCGGGTCGTTCATCATGGCCCGGGCGATTTCCACCCGCCGCCGCATGCCCGAAGAAATTTCGCTGGGATAGTTGCCCGCGATGCCGATAAGGCCCATCTGGCCCAGCATATAGTAGGCCTTGTCCTTGGCTTCTTTCGGCGACATGGTCTCTTGCACGGTGGGGCCGAAGATCACGTTGTCCATGACCGTCATCCAGGGAAACAGAGCCCCGTGCTGAAAGACCACGATGCGGTCCGAACCCGGTTGCGGCGTTTGCCGCGCATCGCACAGCATTTCGCCGTCCAGGTGAATTTCCCCGCCGCTGATGCCGTGAAAACCGGCGATGGCGTTGAGCAGCGTCGTCTTGCCGCAGCCCGAAGGGCCTACCACCACGCAGAATTCCCCGGCCGCGATTTCCATGGAACAGTTGTCCACGGCCAGAACCCCGGCCCCGTCCGGGTCGTAAATCTTGCTCACGTTGCGGATGCTGATCTGCCCTCTGGGGGTTCTTGTTTCCGTCGCGCTCATCGTGCGGCCTCCCGTACCTTCCATTGCATAAGCCTGTGCCCGATCAGCCGGATGATGACGCTGGAGAGCGAACCGACCACGCCCAGACTCACCATGCCGATGACGATCACCGGGAACTGCACCAGCGTGTAAGAGTTCCAGATAAGATAGCCCAGGCCGAATTCGCCGCTCACCATTTCGCCGGCCACCAGCGAGAACCAGGCAAAGCCCATGCTGATCTGCAGGCCCGTGAAAACGAAAGGCAGCGCGCCGGGCACGATCACTTTGGTGAAAATCTGGCGGGGCTTTGCGCCCAGCGACGCGGCGGCCCTGAAATAGGCTTCGTCAATGGACTCCACACCGAGCAGCGTGTTCAGCACGGTGGCGAAAAAAGAGCCGAGGAAGGTCAGAAAAACGATGGAGGCCTCGCGGCCGGGCCACATCAGAATGGCCAACGGCACCCAGGCCAGCATGGGAATGGGGCGCAACACCTCAAGCAGGGGAAAGCTGTAGTCCTTGAACGTCTTTTTCCAGCCCATGAAGAGCCCGATGGGCACGCCGAGGGCAGTGGCCAGGATAAAGGCCTGAAACACGCGCCAGATGCTGATGCCGACGTGGTAATAATAGTCCGAGGTATGCAGCGAAACGCCGTAAGAAGGATCTTTGGAGGTCCACTCGCGAAAACTGGCCACGGGGCCGGGCAGACGCTCAAACAGCGGCAGTTTCCAGTACTCGGTCAGCAAATACCAGATCAGGACACTCGCCGCGAGGCCGAGCAGGTTCAAATACGGCGAGGGGCTTTTCAACCAGCCCGAGAAACGGTGGCAGGCCAGCCTGAACGGACTGATTTCAACGCATTCGCCCGGGTGAGGGGTAGTGCTCACAAAAATTCTCCTGCGCAAAGGTCACCGGAACAGCCGGTCCATGATGAAGCCGCCGTGGAAGCGCGCTGCTTCCACGGCGGTTCGGCATCAGCTAGTCTTTGAAGGGGCAGTCTTTGGGCAGGCCGCCCTTGATGTAGCCCAGGGTCGCGTCGGGGGCCACGGGCTTGTAGCCGGCTTCCTTGAACACGGCGCGGGCCAGGGAGTCGTCAACGGTGCCGTCCCGCAGCTTTTCCACGTCAATGCGCTTTTCCTTGAACAGGAAGGGAGCCACGGTGGCGATGTTGGCGCGTTCCTTGTCGTTGAAATAGAAGGACTTCCATTCGCGCACCGCTTCTTTGCTGCTGGAAGGCACATGGCCGTAGATGGAATACCACAGCACCTTCTTGGGGATGCCGGTGGCGTACTTGGCGATCATTTCGATCGCTTTCTGCTGGTTGGCCGGATCCATCAGATAACGCTGGGATTCCAGTTCGGAACGCATGTAGCCTTTCGCCACTTCAGGATGGTTCTTCATAAAGTCGGCGCGCATGACCACGATGCCCAGGTCGGGGTTGTTGCAGGAGCGGCCGTCGGCCACGATGCGGGCGGTGCCTTCGCCCACGTCGGTGGCGATGCGGGACAGGGTGGGTTCCCACAGGGAAGCGGCGTCCAGCTTGCCAACGCGGAAGTTGGTGGCGATGACTTCAATGGACTGGTTCAGGTATTCTTTGGGCTTGACGTTGTATTTCGCAAAGAAGCTGAGCAGGTACTGGTCGGAAGCGCTGCCTTTGGGCGCGGCAATGGTTTTGCCGTTCAGCCATTTGGCCACTTCTTCGGGGGTTTTCATTTCGGGCGCGTCTTTGCGCACCACCACCAGAGAACAACGGGTGCCCTCGGACATGCCGCTGGTCGCGACCATTTTAATCTCGGCTTCCTTCTTGGAGCAGAGGATGGTGGCGGGCATGACGCTCATGTGGCCCACAACGGCTTTGCCGGCCAGCATGTTGTTGGCCACGATGGTCCCCTGCAGGGCGGGCAGAAAATCGAATTCCGTGCCGGCGGGCACGTACTTCTTCCACAGGCCCAGTTCGGCGTTGATAATGACCTGATACGAGATGGTGTCATAGGGCTGGAAGCCGATGGTGAACTTTTCGGCCCGGGCCGGGGCGGCTCCAAGGGAGAGCAAAAGAACAAGCAAGCCACAAAGCAGACTGAGACGCTTCATGCGGAGAACCTCCTCGCTAAGGGGTTGGAGAAAGCAGGAGAAGGGCTCCTGCCGCTATTCTTCGACAACAACAAAGTGCTGTTTCATGCGCATCAAATTCTGGCGGACGCCGGGACAAAATATCCGGCTCCCAGTATAGAAAATTTTTCCGTTTTGAGCAAAAGAAATACCAAACCCACAAGGGCCTTGCGGCGCAAGGGGCGCAAACGGCCGCCCTTGCCGCAGCCGGGCGGCTATCGACCCCGTGAATAAAATTTGCCGCCCGAATCGCTAACGATGTTGCAATTATGCGGCACAAAAATAGGAACTGTTATCATATACTGCCCGAGCGGCTTAAATTAATTGCTATTCTACTTATGCAGATTTGCAACATCAGTGCAAATTTGCAACAAAATTTTTCCGGTTTTCAGGGTCCGGGAAGTTGCATTTTTGCACCTCTTATGAAAAGGTTGCATTTTTACTATCGTATTTTCTTTTTCTATTTCACGATAGTAGATACTTTTTTCATCGCCGCCTCCGCTACGGCGGCCGGCATGTTGCAAAACAGCATCATTTTTCCGGAAAATAGCTGCCCTTGCTTTTACAATCGCCCAATTTTTCTCGTGTTTTCAAAAAAATGCTTTTGGCACGGTAAATGATAGAGACCAGACGGATATATACCCGTGCGCGCGCACGCCCAACATGAAATCACCAGACCAAGGAGCCAGCCATGTCAGCCACCACGATCCAATGCTGCGAACCCTTGTCCCCTCACGAGCAGCGTCTGCAGGACAAAATGGCGGGAAAGGAAGACCGTTTCCGCAAAAGCCACCAGCGCGTGTTCACCATTCTGGAAGGGTTCGAGGGGCTGCGCCCGGCCATTGACGTGGAACGGGCCAAGTACTTCACTGAATCGATGAAGCGGACCGAAGGCGAACCCCTGGTGCTGCGCTGGGCAAAGGCCATGCACCACATCGCCGCCAACATCACGGTGTACATCGACGACCACCAGTTGCTGGCCGGCCGCGTGGGCAAACAGGGCCGCTACGGCATCCTGTACCCCGAACTGGACGGCGATTTTCTGGACACCGCCGTGCGCGACCTGCCCACCCGCAAATCATCGCCCGCGACCATTTCCGCGGAAGACGCCCGCATCGTGGTCGAGGAAATCGCCCCCTACTGGAAAGGCAAAACCTATCACGAAGCCCTGAACGCGGCGCTTCCCCCGGACGTGCACAAGCTGACCTACGACGATCCGGAAGGCCTCATCTCCCGTTTCATCGTCAACGAGACCTCTTCCTTCCGCTCTTCCATCCAGTGGGTGCACGACTACGAAAAAGTCCTGAAGCGCGGCTTCAACGGCCTCAAGGCCGAAGCCCAGGAAAAGCTGGCCGCCCTGGACGTGAACAGCCCCCTGGACAGCTGCGAGAAAAAACCCTTCCTGGAAGCCATCGTCATCGTGTCCGACGCCATCATTCTGTGGGCCGGGCGCCACGCGGATCTTGCCCGCGCCATGGCGAAAAAGGAAAAAAACCCCGCCCGCAAGCAGGAACTGCTGGCCATCGCCGCCAACTGCGACCACGTGCCCGCCAACCCCGCCCGCAACTTCCACGAAGCCGTGCAAAGCCAGTGGTTCGTGCAGATGTTCTCGCGTATCGAGCAGAAGACCGGCACCATCATTTCCAACGGCCGCATGGACCAGTACTTCTATCCTTTCTACAGGCAGGACATGGAATCCGGCCTCATCGACGAGGACAGGGCCATTGAACTCCTGGAATGCATGTGGGTGGGAATGGCCCAGTTCATCGACATGTACATCTCCCCGGCCGGCGGCGCCATCAACGAAGGCTACGCCCACTGGGAGGCCGTGACCATCGGCGGGCAGACCCCCGACGGCTGCGACGCCACCAACGACCTGAGCTATCTGTTCCTGAAATCCAAACGCGAATTCCCCATGCATTATCCGGATCTGGCCACCCGCATCCATTCCCGCTCGCCCGAGCGTTTCCTGTGGGAAGTGGCGGAAACCATCAAGGAAGGCTCCGGCTTCCCCAAGCTGATCAACGACGAAGAAGTGGTGCCCCTGTACGTGTCCAAAGGCGCGACGTTTGAAGAAGCCTACGACTACGCGGTTTCCGGCTGCACGGAAGCCCGCATGCCCAACCGCGACACCTACACCAGCGGCGGCGCCTACATCAACTTCGCCGCGGCGCTGGAAATGGCCCTGCGCAACGGCCGCATGAAAAAATACGGCGACAGGGACCTGGGCCTGAAAACCGGCGACCCGGCCAAATTCAAAACCTGGGAGCAGTTCTGGGAAGCGTATAAAGCCCAGCACACGCTGTTCATGCGCACCGCATTCGTGCAGCAGTACCTGATCATCAAGCTGCGCGGCCAGCATTTCGCCCAGCCCATGGGATCCGCCATGCACGATCTGTGCATGAAATACTGCCTTGACCTGCACACCCCGCAGATCCCCGAAGGCATCAACCTCGGATACTTCGAATACATCGGCTACGGCACGGTGGTCGACTCTTTGTCCGCCATCAAAAAGCTGGTGTTCGAAGACAAGAAACTGACCATGAAGCAGCTCATCGAAGCGCTGGACTGCAACTTCGAAGGCAAGGAAGACGTCCGCGCCCTGCTCAAATCCGCGCCCTGCTACGGCAACAACGACCCGTACGCCGACAGCATCGCCAAAAACATCGACGTGCTGTCCGTGGAATACGGCAAGAAGTACTCCGCGGAACTGGGCATGCACAACGACGTGCGCTACGTGCCCTTCACTTCCCACGTGCCCTTCGGCAAGGTGGTTTCCGCGACGCCCAACGGCCGCCGCGCCTGGACGGCCCTGTCCGACGGGACCTCCGCCTCTCACGGCGCGGACGTCATGGGCCCCACGGCGGTGCTGCTCTCCAACTACTACAGCAAGAACATGGGGTACCGCGACCGCGCGGCCCGCATGCTGAACATCAAATTCACCCCGAAATCGCTGGAAGGCGACGAAGGCACCAAGAAAATGGTTTCCTTCATCCGTACCTTCTGCGACCTGAAGCTGTGGCACGTGCAGTTCAACGTCATCAACAAGGAAACCCTGCAGGCCGCCCAGAAAGACCCGGACAAGTACCGCAACCTGATCGTGCGCATCGCGGGCTACAGCGCCTATTTCGTGGACCTGTCCCCGGACCTGCAGAACGACCTTATCGCCCGCACGGCGCATGGCGTCATGTATTAGGCCCAGTCCCCGGCACGTTGGGGGACTGTGTCCCCCAATCCCCCCGTCAGGCGGGAATGCGTTGCCATTGACGACCGGGAGGAGCGATCCTCCCGGTTTTTTACGCCGACTTGGCACGGTTCTTTCATGCCGCATGGAAAACTTTGCATCGTCTGATTCCACAACGGAGCGCACATGGGCAGTTTTGAAGACAGAAAGACCACCGGCTGCGTGTTCAACATCCAGAAGTTTTCCGTGCACGACGGGCCGGGCATCCGGACCATCGTGTTTCTCAAGGGCTGTTCCATGCGCTGCTGGTGGTGTTCCAACCCGGAATCGCACGAGCGGGAACCGCAAATGGCCTACAACGACCGGCGCTGTCTGGGGCTGTCCCAGTGCGTGCGCTGCGTGGAAGCCTGCACACGCAACGCGATTTCCCGTGGCGAGGAAGACAAGGTCCGCATCGACCGTTCCCGCTGCGAAGGCTGCCCCCGCTACTGCGCGGACGCCTGCCCCGCCCAGGGCATCATCACTTACGGCCAGACGCGCAGCGTGGACGAGGTGCTGGCCATCGTGGAACAGGACGCCATGTTCTACGCCCGGTCCAGCGGCGGCATGACCTTGTCCGGAGGCGAGCCGCTTCTGCAACGCGACTTCATGCTCGCTCTCCTGCGCGAGGCAAAACGCCGCCGCCTCAACACCACCATGGAAACCTGCGGCCTGGCCCCCTGGGACAACCTGCGCGAAGCCTGTCTGTCCCTGGACAGCATCCTCTTCGACATCAAGACCCTTGATCCGGTCAAGCACCTGGAGCAGACGGAAGCGCCCCTGGACACCGTCCTTGCAAATTTCCGCAAGATGATGGAAAGCTATCCCAACCTGGCCGTGCACGTGCGCACGCCGGTCATCCCCGGTTTCAACGACTCGGTGAATGCGATACGGCCCATTGCCGAACTGGTGCGGCAGTACCCCAACGCGGATTACGAACTGCTGCCCTACCATCGGCTGGGCACACAGAAATACCTGTTTCTGGGCAAGGAATGCCCCATGGGCGATGCGGTACTGGCCGAAGGAATCATGGAAAAACTGTACGCCGCCGCGCGCGGTGAAAAAACGGCCCTGTCCGCTGACTAGGGTTTGTTCGCAGAGCAAACGTGACACAATCCGTCAGGATGTTGCGCCGCGACAAACGGCGCCCGGCGGCAATGAATGCCGCCTGTGCCTGAGTGGCAGCCTGTTGCCAAAGAAGACCGTGACCACAGCCGCGGAACGCGGCGCGTCCTGTCCCCTGCGGGGCGCGGGATCCGCCCCACGCCCGTAAACTGGCTTCAGCCACAAAGGCCGCAGCGCCATGTCCGACGAATCGATGCGCACCATAGCCGAGCACTTCGAGAACATTCTCGATCTTTTTGACGACGGACTGTTCATCAGCGACGAGCGGGGCATCTCGCTCAAAGTCAACAAGATGTATGAAAACATGACCGGCCTGACCCAAGAGATGATCGTGGGCAAACCGGTTTCCTCGCTGGTCAGCGAGGGCATATTCGACACCGTGGTCAACCCGGAGGTGGTGCGCACCAAAAAACCCGTGTCCCGCATGCAGAAGATCAACAACCAGACCAAGGTGCTGCTGCGCGGGCACCCGGTATTCGATAAAAACGACGAGGTTTGCCTGGTGGTGACCTTCGTGCGCGACATCACCATGATCACCCAGTTTCAGGATCAGATCCTGCAGCAAAAAGCGGTGATCGAGACGTTCGCCGAACGACTGGAACTGTTGCAGGAACCCCGGCACAAGGACCACGTGTTCGAAAGCCGGGCCATGCGCGATCTGGTCGCCCTGCTGGAAAAGGTGGCCAGGACCGACGCCACCATCCTGCTGCTGGGCGAAACCGGGGCGGGCAAGGATCTGCTGGCCCGCATGACCCACGACGCCAGCGGCCGCCGGGACAAGATGTTCCTGAAGGTGGACTGCGGCAGCATCGCCCCCAACCTGATCGAATCGGAACTGTTCGGCTACCTGCCCGGCGCGTTTTCCGGGGCCAGCCCCAAAGGCAAGCTGGGCTATTTCGAGATCGCCGACGGCGGCACCATCTTTCTGGACGAAATCGGCGAACTGCCCATGCCCATGCAGACCCGTCTGCTGCGGGTGCTGCAGGATAACGAAGTCACCAGGGTCGGCGCGTCCACGCCCAGAAAGGTGGACGTGCGCGTCATTGCCGCCACCAACCGCAACCTGGAAGAAGACATCCACAACGGCCGGTTCCGCAACGATCTGTATTACCGGCTGCAGGTGGCGACGCTGCGCATCCCTTCCCTGCGCGAGCGGCGGGAGGATATCGCGCCGCTGGCCACCCTGTTTCTGGACCGTTTCGCCGGCAAATACAAAAAAACCATGCGCTTCACCCCGGAAGTGCTCGCGGCCCTGCAGGGCTATGCCTGGCCCGGCAACGTGCGCGAGTTGCAGAACCTGGTGCAGAACCTGGTCATCACCAAGGACCCGCCCCTGATCTGCCTGGCCGACCTGCCGCCCCACGTCACCAGCAGCCTGCCCAAAAGCGCCGCCGCCGCACCCGGGTGCGCCCCCATGCCGCTGAAAAAAATCGTGGCCGCCCTGGAACGCGAAATTCTGGAAAAAGCCATCGAAACGTACGGGTCCATCGCCAAAGTCGCGGAACTTTTTCAGGTGGACCGCACCACCATCTTCCGCAAGCTGAAAAATGCGCCGGACACCCTGTCCGTCATCCGCGACGAACGGTTGCGGCTGCATCAGGGCGAGAATCCGGGGGCTCCGCCCCCGGCCCCCCGCAAGGGGCATGATGCCCCCTGACCCCCGACAGGGGCAAGGGATTACTGCTTCACAGGACATATATGGAACTACTGACGGTTATCTGGTTTGCGCTGGGCTGGTTTGTGGGCGGTTTCGTCAACGGCATCACGGGCTTTGGCGCGGCCATGGCGGCCATGCCTTTTGTGGTGCAGGGCATGGACATCACCCTGGCGGTGCCCGCCTGTTCGCTGATGGTGCTGATCGTCAGCCTGGAACAGGGTTGGCGGTACCACGGCTTTACAGACTGGTCCAGGGTCAGGCCCCTGGTGATCGGCGCGGTGCCCGGCGCATTCGCGGGGGTTCTGGCCCTGCGTTTTCTGCCGCCCGTGTATCTGAAGGCGGCGCTGGGCGTGTTTCTATGCTGCTACGCGGCTTGGGGATTGTTTCTGGAAGGAGCGCGGTCGACCACGGTCAGCGGCAAATGGGGATACGCAGCGGGATTTCTGTCCACCACCTTCGGCACGGCGTTCAGTTTCAACGGCCCCCCGCTGGCGGTGTACACCACCCTTTCCGGTTGGGACAAAAGCACCAGCAAGGCCGGGCTGGCCGCCTTCTTCATCATTACCTGCGCACTGATGATCGGTTCCCAGGCCATCGCCGGGCTGCACAGCGGCCGGACGCTGGCCGCCATGCTGGTCGGCACGCCCTGCGCCGTGGCGGGCGCGTATTTCGGCCTGCGCGCGAGCAGGGGCATGGGCGACAGGACATACCGCAAGGTGCTGTTCGTTTTTATCGGCCTGACCGGGGCCATGTTTCTGTGGCAGGCCGCCGGAGCGCTGGCACGGTAAGCGGGACAGGCCAAAGCCGGAAAAACCGGCTCCGGACCGCCAACCGCGCGCGCCGAGGCAGGAATGGAAAATTTTCGTCTCCGCCGGTTTAAAAAACGCCAACCACTTCTTTTCCGATGAGGTTTTTGCTTTTTGGCTTTGCGCGTGAGGGACAATCGCGACGTCACAACGCTCTATCGAAAGGGAAACACCATGCGGATCACCATCTGGGGCGCGCGCGGCTCCGTGCCCGTGGCCGGGCAGACCTATATTCACCACGGCGGCAACACCACCTGCGTTGAAATCCAGACCGACGCGGGCGAAGTCATCATCATCGACGCGGGCACGGGGATCCGGACCCTGGGGGCGGAACTGCGCAGCCTGCCGCGGGACAAACGCCGATGCAGCCTGCTGCTGACCCACGCCCACTGGGATCATTTGCAGGGCCTGCCGCATTTCGCCCCCGTGTTCGAGCAGAGCTGGACCATCGACGTTTACGGGGCCAGCGACATGGGCCGGGACGGGGTGGACGTGACCCTGCGCGCGCTGTTCAACGGCCGCAATTTCCCTCTGAACCTGGACCAGACGGCCTGCACCCTGAACATTCACGATTTCACGCCGGGCGAAACTTTCGCCATCGGGTCCAGCCGGGTCGAAACCTGCCCCACATCCCACCCCGGCGGCAACACGGCCTATAAAATCACCGCCGACGGCTGGAGTTTCGTGTTCACCGGCGACCATGAAAGCGGGCTTGACCCCGAATCGCCGGAAAACAGGGCACTGATCGCCTTGATCCGGGGCGCGGACGTGCTGCTGGCCGACGCCCAGTTCACGGAACAAGAATACGCCGGCCATACCGGCTGGGGCCATTCGCCCATGGATTTCTGGCCGGCCGTGGCGGCAGGCGCCGGAGTGAAGCGCCTGATCCTGACCCATCACGACCCGGAACGCACGGACGACGATCTGGAACGGCTGCGCGGGGACCTGATCCGCCGTTACGGCCCGTCCGGGCCGATCATCGAATTCGCCAAAGAAGGCCTGCCCTTTTCCCTCCGGGACGAAACCCCGCCTCAACCCCGGCATGACGCCATCAGCTGGTGGCTGTGCGATTTTTCCCGGGAACTGTCGCGCTATACCGATGTGGGCATGCTGCTGGACAGGATCCTGTTCGAGGCGCGCAAACTGGGCAACGCGGATGCGGGCACGGTCTATCTGGAGGAAGAGGGCAAGCTCATCTTCGCTTACACCCACAATGAGACGCTTTTTCCCGGCTCTCTGGTCAACAAGTACGTATACGCCGACGCCAGCCTGCCCGTCGACACGAAATCCATCGCCGGCTGGGTGGCGTCCCGCAAGGATACCCTGAACATCGCCAACGTGCGCGAACTGCCGCCGGGCAGCAGCTACAGTTTCAACGAAAGTTTCGACAAGGCCTCGGGCTACCGCACGGTGTCCATGCTGTCCGCCCCGCTTCTGGGCCGGCAGGACAAAATCCTGGGCGTGCTCCAGATCATCAACGCCAAAGGCGCGCACGGGGTGGTACCCTTCTCCCCGGATATCGAAAACCGGCTGACGCTGATGTGCACCATGGCCGCCCAGTGTCTGGAACGCGGGCTGATGGCCAAAAATCTGATCATGCGCATGCTGCGCACCGTGGCCCTGCGCGACCCCAGCGAAACCGCGGGCCACGTGGCCAGGGTGGGGGCCAGCGCGGCGGAAATCTACCACCGCCTGGCGGAAAAACGCGGCCTGGACATCGACGCCGTGCGCAGCGGCAAAGACAGCATCCGCCTCGCCGCCATGCTGCACGACATGGGCAAGGTGGGCATACCCGACTCCATTCTGAAAAAACCGGGCCGCCTTGATCCGGAAGAGCGGATCGCCATGGAACACCACAGCGCCCTGGGATCGGGCCTGTTCAGCGGGTCGGACCTGGGATGGGACGTGGACGCCATGGCCCGCGACATCGCCCTGCACCACCACCAGAAATGGGACGGCACCGGCTATACCGGCAGCCCGGACCACCCCGTGCTTGCCGGTGAAGCCATCCCCCTGGCCGCGCGCATCACCTCCGTGGCGGACGTGTACGACGCGCTGGTGGCCAAACGCTGCTACAAACCGGCCTGGACCGCCGACGACGCCTGCGCGGAAATCGCCCGTTGCGCGGGCGCGGCCTTTGACCCCCAGGTGGTGGAAAGCTTTCTGGAAGTCCGCGAAACCATAGACGCCATCTATGCGCGCTATCCCATGTAGCTGCTTGTCCTTGCGGGAACAGGGCGCCGCCCCGCGCTCCGGCAGAAGGCGGGGAGTCCGAGAGACCGCGCCTCGCAGCGTTTCATTCACTGTTCCTGCTTCGCGGCATCCGGCGGCAGGGTTGCGTTGCCGTCCATGGCCCGGTGCATGGCCTCCGTATCCAGGGCGTTTTCCCACTTGGCGACCACGAAGGTGGCCATGCCGTTGCCGATGACGTTGGTCAGCGCGCGGCACTGGGACATAAAGGGATCCACCCCCAGCAGCAGAGCCAGCCCCGCCAGGGGGAGCGTATCCATGGAGGCGAAGGTGGCCGCCAGGGTGATGAACCCGCCGCCGGCAACGGCGGCCGCGCCCTTGGAAGTCAGCAGCAGAAGGCCCAGGATGGCCAGCTTGTGCTCCAGGGTCAGGGGGATGTCGCAGGCCTGGGCCACAAAAAGGGCGGCCATGGTCAGATAGATGCTGGTGCCGTCAAGGTTGAAGCTGTACCCCGTGGGCACGACCAGCCCGACCACGGGTTTGGCGCAGCCCGCGCGTTCCAGCTTGTCCATGATCCGGGGCAGCACGGTTTCGGACGAGGACGTGCCCAGCACGATGAAGAACTCTTCCTTGATGTAGCGCAGATACTTCCAGATGCCGAACCCGCAGTACCGGGCCACCAGGCCCATGCAGACCAGCACGAAGAATATGCTGGTGGCGTAGACCGCGCCCAGCAGATAAATCAGGTTTTTCAGCGTGCCCAGGCCGTAGCTGCCGATGGTGAAACTCATGGCCCCGAACGCGCCGACGGGGGCCAGCTTCATGACCAGGCCGATAACGCCGAACAGCATGTGCGTGAACTGGTCGATCAGGTCCAGCAGGGCCTTGCCCGCGCCGCCCGCGTGGGACAGCACGACGCCGGACAGGCAGGCCAGCAGCAGCACCTGCAGGATTTCACCCTGGGCAAAGGCGCTGACAAATGTATTGGGGATGATGTTCAGGAAAAAATTTGCCGCGCTCTGGTGCTGCGCCTTTTGGGCGTAGGTCGCGATGGCGGCGGCGTCCAGCTTGCTCGGGTCCACGTGCATGCCGGCGCCGGGCTGGACCAGATCCACCACGACAATGCCCAAAATCAGGGCCACGGTGGTCATGACCTCGAAATAGATCAGGGCCTTGCCGCCCACCCGGCCGACCTTCCTCATGTCGCCCATGCGGGCGATGCCCACCACGATGGTACCGTAAATGATAGGCGCGATGAGCATGCGGATCAGCCTGATGAACCCGTCGCCCAGCGGTTTCATTTCCGCCGCCGTGGCCGGGTACAGAGCGCCGAAGATGACCGCGAGAATGATCGCCGCCAGGACCTGAATGTAGAGCAGTGTATAGAAAGGCTTCTTTGTCTGTGTCATACCGGCCTCCCGGCCGCAGCCGCGCGCGTCGCTGCGCGCTGTTTTCCCGCATTCCGTTGCCGCCCGGTTCTTTGCGTATGAACAAGCATAATACAAAATAGAAAAATATGTATGTCTTTTGGGTGATTTTCAACGGATTGCGCGAGGCCGGCGGGGGCCGCGCAGCGGAGCGCGGAGGCGCGGGCAAAACAGCCCGGACAGGCACGAAGCCGGGGAGCACTCCCCGGCGGCTAGCCCCGGCGCGTCGTTTCCGCGTGACGGCCGACCCCCGCGGACCGCGGGGGCGGCCGTCATCCGCGAGGGCACAACGCGAAACAGCGGGCGGGAAAACCCGTGCCGTCCTTCACTTTGGGGAAAGTGCAGAACACAATGGCCCCGACCGGCGGACACTGGTCCACGTTGGTCAGCAGTTCAATCTGGAAGCGGTCCTGGGCCAGGATGTAATATTCCACCTCATAGTTGGTTTTGCCGGATGTGACGGGCGCTTCCGTGTCCGAGGTTTCGTGGCCGATGCCGCCGATGTTGCGCTGCTCCACCAGAAATTTGAGCGCGCCCAGGTCCCAGCCGGGGAAATGCCGCTGGCCCTCGGCATCAAGGTTGTCCATGGTTTCAGGGGCGCGCTTGCTCCAGCCGCTTTGAAAGACCACGAACGCGCCTTCGGGGATTTTTCCGTGCGTTTTTTCCCAGGTCTCGATGTCCTCGGCCTTGATGGCGTAATCGGGGTTCTGGGCCACGGCGCCGGTCTTGTCGATCACGCACAGAGGCATGACCATTTCCTCCACGCCGATTTGCTCCAGGGACCGGCCGCTGTTCATCATGTGCGGGGCCACATCCACGTGGGTGCCGTACTGGCCCACCATGGCATAGGTGTGGGTGCGGAAAATGGTTTTGTCCAGATCGAGGGTGGTGCTTACCTTCATCGCTTCAAATCCAACCCAGTGCGGGGTTTGCGGGCTGAGTTCGTGCGTCAGGTCCACCCAGCGGCAGTCTTTTTTCCATGCGGCCAGCATTCCCCACAAATTCACATTCGCATTCGCCATGTCGTTATGCTCCTTGCTATAAGAGAATATCGCGGTTATGCATTTTTCTCGGCATACGCTACCAAAGGCGGGGAAAAACACAAGGCCGCCGGGCAGCGCAGCAGCAGCCCGCAAGCGGACGGCGCCGCATGCCCGTGGAACCGTTGCGCTTCCCCCGGGCGCCCGGCGCTGGGCGAAACCCGCTTCAGGCTGACGACAAACCCGGCAAACCGGATCCAGATTGATGCCACCCCCCGCAAGCCCAGGGCCGGCAAGGCACGCCCGCTCCGGCGTCCTTCTGCCCCACGCGGCGGCAAAGAGTCGACGGCAGGTTTTTGCGCGCTCTTCAGGTGCGGAATGTTCCGGCACAGGCCGCTTCGGCCCGCGCGCATCCGGAAAAAGACGCGTCTTTTGCTTGGCAAGGGAAATCCCAAAGGAACACGCGGGACACCAACCAGCAGCGGGAGGAACCGCATGCGCACGCAACACGCCGTTACCGGCGCTTTCGGATTTTCCGGCAAGTATCTGGCCCGGCGCCTGCTGGACGCGGGAAAAAGCGTGGTCACCCTGACCGGTTCGCCGGAAAGGTCCAATCCCTTCGGCGGCGCGGTACCGGCGCGTCCTTTTCGCTTTGACGATATCGAGGCGTTCGCTGAAAGTCTGGCCGACGTGGACGTGCTCTACAACACCTACTGGGTACGCTTCAACCATCAGGGCTTCAGCCACGCCGGCGCGGCGGAAAACACCCTGGCCCTGTTCGCGGCCGCGAAAAAAGCCGGTGTGCGACGCATCGTGCACATCAGCATCACTAACGCCGACGAGAATTCGCCCCTGGAGTACTTCCGGAGCAAGGGTTTTCTGGAACGGGCGCTACGGGAAACGGGCATCGCCCACACCATTTTGCGGCCGGCCGTGCTCTTTGGGCCGGAAGACATCCTGATCAACAACATCGCCTGGACCCTGCGCCATTTCCCGCTGTTCGCCATGTTCGGGGACGGCCGCTACCATATCCAGCCCATTCATGTGGGCGATCTGGCCGCTTTGATGGCCCAGGCCGGGGAAGGCGAAGGCAACGAGACCCTTCACGCCGTAGGGCCGGAAGACTACGAATACCGCGACCTTGTGTGTATGATCCGTGACGGGCTGGGCTTGCGGAGGCCCATTGTCGGCATCCCGCCGGAGTTGGGCTATCTGGCCAGCCGGGTCATCGGCCGCATGGTGGGCGATGTTTTCGTCACCCGCGAGGAAATCCGCGGGCTGATGGCCGACACCCTGCACGCGCCGGGGGCCGAACCTACAGGGACAACCCGCCTGTCCGCCTGGGTCAGGGAAAACAAAAACAGCCTGGGCAGAAAATACGCCAGCGAACTGGCCCGCCGCATTGACAGGACAAAAGCGTACTAGTACTCGGTATCGCTTAAAAATACAATTTCAGCATCACGGCATCCCAGTGAGAATACTTGCCAAGCTATAAAAACAAAGCGCAAAAATTACGCGATGCTGGGTACTCGTGTTTGTTTGCAAAACAAACACGACAAAATCCGTCAGGATGCTGCGCCGCGATGCGCGGCGTACGGTAGCTGAAAATCACATTTTTCAACTGCCGCTTCTTGCAAAAATTCCTCACAAAGCAAGGAGCGGAATTTTCGCAACTACCGCTGGAAGTCTTTGCATCATTCGTTTTGCAATGGCTTCTGCCGCCGGACGGCGCCCGGCGCGCCGCCAAAGGCGGCATTCATTGCCGCCGGCACGCGCCGGGTGGGCGTGCCTTGCCAAATCCCGGCTTCGCGGGGTTTGGCATCAATCCGGGACAGGCCGTTCCGGTGTGTCCGCGTCCGAAAAAAGGAGTGCCTTCTTGTCTTTGCAACACTGGCTTCCTGAAAAAATCTCAAGGGTGCTCCGCTCCGGGGCGCGCAACCGCGCGAAAATCGGAACAGCCCTGGCGGCCTGCCTGCTGCTGGCCCTGCACGTCCCCTCACGGGCAGCACCAGACCGGGACGCGGTCCCTGCGGGAGGCGCCGGGACCGCTTCCGTTCACGCCGGAAGCGCGGGCGAATTCGCGCCTCTGACCCTGTTCGGCTTCACCAGCAAAGAAACCTATCCCCTGGCCAGAATGCATAATTCCGGCGTGATCGCCCGCTGGCGCGAAGTGATGGGAAAACACGCGAAGGACAACGCTTTCGCCCCCGGCAACAACGCCATGAAAGTCTTCATGCGCCGCCAGTGGGAAACCCTGACCGCCAAATACGCCGGCATGTCCCCGGAAGAGCGCCTGCGCACGGTCGGAGCCTTTTTCAACCACATTCCGAGCAAAACGGATCAGGCCAACCACGGGCAAAAAGAATACTGGGCATACCCGGCGGAATTCATCCGCAAAAACGGCGGAGATTGCGAGGATTACGCCCTGGCCAAATACCTGGCCCTGCGCCACTTCGGCTGGCCGGATCAGAATATGTGGCTGGTGCTGGTCACCGACCTGAAACGCAAGGCGGATCACGCGGTGCTGGCGGTGAACCTGGACGGCCGCGTGTTCATTCTGGACAACCTGAGCCGGCCCAAAGACCTGATCATGCTGCAAAGCAGCTATACCAGGCAGTACAGCCCCATTCTGGCCGTCAACGGCCTGGGGATCTGGAACTTCAGCCTGCAGGTGAAACCGCAGACCAGGCCACCCGCGCGCCAGGCGCAAAAGCAGTTTTCGCTTTAACTACGCCCGGTCCCTGACACTTTGGAGGACCGTGTCCCCCAATCCCCCCGGCAGGGGAGTTCCCCCTCACCCCCGACCGGGAAACCAGTACCCCTCCGTAAAAAAATCCGGCTTTGTCAACGTCCGGGATTGCTGCTATACGACCCTATATTTCTCGCGCCATATCCCCGGGACGCTTCGCGCCAAGGCCGAAACCGGTTTTTCACAAGGAGGCGCCATGACCCGCCGTTTTGCCGCTTTGCTGTGCTCCGTCTTTCTGGTCCTTTGCAGCGCCGCGCCCCTGGCCGCGGCGGCCTCTGGCGACCGGAGGATCCGGGAACAAAAACAGGCCGAAATCCGTGCCGGGCTGATGGAAACGGACGCGGAATTCGCCGCGTCCGAAACCGCTTTCGAAGCGGCCAGGGAAAAGTTTCTGACCCTGTTCTCCGGCCGCTCCCGGCAATGGGCGGACAGTTGCATCAAAAGCCAGACCCCGGAGTACTCCGGCGCACCTGGATACCTGTCCGGCGAGCAGAGCAAACGCCATCGCGAGGATTTTTTCCGGCGGCAGGCGGAAACAACCCGCTACATGGCCCTGCTGACCGAAACGCCCTGCACCTCGCCGGATTTCGCGCTTTTGCTGCGGCCGGTTCTGCTGCATGCCGGCCGCCATTCGGCCGGGGAGGACAGCATCGGCAAAACCCTGGCCGCATACGACGCGCGACGGCCCGGCCCGGCCGGAGCCCCCGAAGGGTATGAAAGCCGCCGCGTCAACGGGCGGCACTGGGGCCTGATCCGTTTTGACGGGCAAAAAATGCGGGGTTCCGACGGCGCCGACGTCAACCTGGCTTTCGTCCTGCGGGCGGCGGGCGGCACGTTCACCCTGCATCCGGTCATCGCGCCGTCCACGGAAAGTTATTACCCCGGCGAGAGCCTCCCCTTGCGCCCCGCCGGCGGGAGCTATTCGAAAGGCCCCGCAAAGGAGCGCATCACCGACTGCGAGATGGGCAACAAACTGACCGTGACCAACGAAGAAGGCCCCTTTGCCTTCCGCGTGGATGCGGAACAGTTGTTTGACGGCGGGAATCTCAGTTTTGCGTGTCAACCCAAATGCACGGGCTTCGCTTACGCCTGGAGCGAAAAAAGCCAGACCTATCTGCGCGGCCCCGGTGAATGCCGCGACGACGACGGCTGGCGGGCCACATTCCCTTTTAACGGAGACATTCTGGTCCCGGTGGCGGCTTTTGCCGAAACGCTCCGGCTGCGAAGCCCGGCCCTGCGGACCAATGACGAGGCCGTCGACGCCGCCTGGAACGCCTTCCTCCCCCTGTTCGACGAAAAGACACGGGCTTGGCTGAAAACGGAATACGACGCATGGCGCTATGACCGGCAGGAGGCGCTGTACCGTTTCGTGGGCAAAGACGTGGAATTCGCGGCAGCGGCGGTTGCCGGCGACAGGCCGGTGCTGGATTTCATGCGCCGCGCCCGCGAATTGGCCGCCAGGCCCGACGCCCGGCTGCTGGTGCTGCTGGACGCGCTGCACGAAAGAATGGCCTCTCCGCCGTCCTCCGGCAGGGGCGGCCATCGCGACGAGCGCGAAAACGGCGGCCCCCACTACCGTTCCAGGCTGCTCGACGGCAGGGAACAGCCCTTGCTGTCCGCGCGCTTCTCCCGGCAGATCCGGCTTCTGCAGCCGCCCGCCAAACCCGCCGGAACGGGCCGCGTTGACGGCTCGGCCGCGTACGCGGCCACGGGGCTGGAAGGCGGACCGCGTATCGCCTTCACCTATGAGACCCCCCGTAACGCCTCGTATCGGGCCGGCCGCGAGAAACTGCCGGACATTGTCAACAGCTTCCGCATGATCGCGGGGGGCGACGGCGCATTCTGGGGCCTGGCCGAAATCCAGAAGGCCCCCCGGGGAAAAGGCGACCACGGCGACAAGCGGGAAGCTGCCACGCGCATCACCCGCATCCATGACGGCACAATCGCCTTCGTCACCCCGGCCCTGCCGGAAGAGGCGGCCTTTTTCAAAAACCCGAAACTGTCGCCGGACAACACCGTGATCTGGCAATACCCGCAGACGGACCGCCGCTATTATTACGGCGAATGCGACATGGCCCCGGCCCTGGCCGTGGACGCGGACACAGCGCCCTTTGCCGTGACCGCCGTGGACCGGCAGATCTTCGGCCGCGCGGGAGAGGACCGCGCTTGGCGCTGTACCCCCGAATGCCGCATCCCCTTTGCCTGGAACGGCTCGGCCTATGCGCCGCAACCGCCCGACTGTCTGCCGGAAGGCCAGTGGGGCGTGAAAGAACCGGATCTGAAAACCAATCCCTGACGCTGCGCCATGCGGAACACTGCTGTCTTCGCCCTGCGCCTGGCCCTGCCGGTATTGCTGGTTCTGGCCGGAACCCTTTCCGCCCCGGCGGCGGAGGATCTGGCCCCGCCCCTGCACGGAGCGGCGGCAGAGCAGAAAAAAAGCTTTTCCACGGGCACGGCCTTTTTCGACGACGCGAACGTCGGCGGCAACCTGTATTATTTCCAGCGCAAACGCATGCGCTATGCTCTGTCCGACAACCACTGGCACAACAACCTGGACCATGCCACCGTCAACGCCGGGGGCGAATTCACGTCCGGCTTCGCGGGCGGAGTGCTGGGTTTCGATTTCGGGGCTTTTCTGGCTTACGATTTATGGAACAGCAACATCCCCTTTCACGAAATGAATTTTTTCCCCTGGCGCGACCCCTGGCACGCCGACTGGAGCGACCAATACGTGGACAACGGCGCGTCCGTGCACAAGGCCCACCTCAAAGCGAAAATCGGCTCCGCCTGGGCCAAGGCCGGATACTTTCAGCCCACCGGGCCGGGGGTGCTGGGGGTCAACTGGTCGCTGTTCCCCGGCACCTGGCAGGGCGTGGAGGCGGGCTTCCAAAGCGGCGGCCTGTCCATGGCCGGGGCCTGGGCCAACGAATACAAGGCGCCCTGGTACAAAGACACCTACGCCTTTCGCATGGACGACGGCACGCACGTGGCCTGGGTCTGGTCCCTGGGGGCGCGCTACGCCTTTTCAGAAGGCCCGCTCAAGGACACGACCCTGGAAGTCGCCTACGGCGAATCGCGGAATTATCTGCAAAACGCCCATTTCAAGGCCCGGCACGAAACAAGCGCCTGGGGCAATCCCCTGACCTTCGGGTATCAGATGTATGCCATGGCCGATTCCGACGGTTCCGGCTCGGCCAACGACAATTTCGACGGCATCGCCACGCAGCATTTTCTGTTTTCCCGCTACGAACCGGGCCTGTGGACCTTGCGGCTGGAATTCACGTACACCCGGGCCCACCAGGACAACGCGGCCCAGAAAGGCTATTTCGCCTACCGCCTGATCAGCGCGTACGGCGCTTCGCAGGGCGCGCTGGAACCGTGGTGGGATACCCGCTCCGACTGGAACCACGACCGGGAAAAAGCCGTGTTCGTCAACGTGGCCCGCAAATTCGACGACCTGGGCCTGGCCGGGGTGGAAGCGGGCGTCACCTGGTGCCAGGGATGGGACGGCAGAGCCTACGGCATTTCCGACCGCCTCAACGAAAAGGCCCTGGCCTTCGACCTGGGCTACACCGTACCGTCAGGCCCGCTCAAAGGCGTGTCGGTCAAAGCCCATTATCTGATATACCGCAACGGTTCCGATCAGGACAGCTGGCAGAACTTCAAAAACGCCTTTCAGGACGAACGGGATTTCAAGTTTCTGGTCAGTATTCCTTTCAGTCTGTAGCGCATTGCAGCGCCGAAAAAGACGCAATGCTCCGGCGGCCGGACCACCCTGCCATCTCTCTCTTGTCCTTCCCGCATTTTTCGGGCATGGTCAACGGATATAATCCGGCGCCGCTTCGCGGCTTTTGTTCATAACGGCACAAATTTCGGCAAAGAGGGTCTTTTCATGAAAGTACTGGTCATCAACTGCGGCAGCTCTTCGTTCAAGTACCAACTGCTCGACATGCCCGCCGGCGTCGCTTTGTGTTCCGGCCTTGTGGAACGCATCGGCGACAAAATGGGCTCGCTGACCCACAAAGTGCTTACGGGCGGCGACGAAAAAAAGTACGCCTTTGAACAGCCCTTTCCCGACCACACGGCGGGCATGTACGCCGTGGTCAAGTTGCTGACCGACAAGGAAAAAGGCGTGATCGGGGACCTGTCCGAAATCACCGCCGTGGGGCATCGCGCCGTGCAGGGCGGGGAACGCTTCCAGAAAGCCTGCATCGTGGGCGAGGAAGAGCGCAACGCCATACAGGAATTGTCTTCCCTGGCCCCGCTGCACAATCCCGCCAACCTGCAGGGCATCAAAGTGGCCCAGGTGCTGTTTCCGGACGCGCCTTCCGTGGCGGTGTTCGACACCGAATTTCACGCCACGATGCCGCCCAAGGCTTTCATGTACGCCGTTCCTTATGAGCTGTATGAAAAAGACCGCATCCGCCGCTACGGCTTCCACGGCACCTCGCACCGCTACGTCTCGCAGGAAGCGGCGAAATTCCTGGGCAAAAAAATCGACGAATTCAACTGCATCACCTGCCACCTGGGCAACGGCTGCTCCATGGCCGCGGTGAAAAACGGCAAGTGCATGGACACCAGCATGGGCATGACCCCGCTGGCCGGTCTGGTCATGGGCACCCGCAGCGGCGACATCGACCCGGCGCTGCACGCCTTTCTGGCCGACACCAAAGGCATGGACATCAAGGACATCGACTCCATGCTCAACAAGCAGAGCGGCCTCAAGGGCCTGTGCGGCGTCAACGACATGCGCGACATTCATGCCGCCAGGGCCAGGGGCGACAAGAAGGCCCAACTGGCTTTCGACGTGTTCTGCCACCGCATCAAAAGCTATCTGGGCGCGTACTATGCCGTTCTGGGCCGCGTGGACGCGGTCATCTTCACCGCCGGCATCGGTGAAAACGACAACCAGATGCGCGCCGAAGTGTGCGCGGAACTGGAACATATGGGCATCGCCATCGACCCGGCGCTGAACGACAGGCGTTCCCCCGACGTGCGCTCCATCAGTCCGGCCGGCACACGCGTGCCCGTGCTGGTGGTTCCCACCAACGAAGAACTGGCCATCGCCCAGTCCACCCTGGCCGTGCTGAACGGCAACTGCAAATAGGACATCTTTGCCTGAAAAGGCCCTTGCCCCCCTCACAACAGCCCGCCGGCGCATGGACGGCGGGCTGTTGTGCCCGTTTGCCGCCGCATCCGCAATCAGCCCGCATCGGAGTTTCCGCCCCGGGCGCGGCGCGTCACCGCGCCGGTGTCCCCCGCGGCCACGGGGCGGGAACAATGGGCCTGCCGTCGGCGCCGCACAGGTCCACCAGCAGATTGCCGCCGTCCTCTCCCAGACGCAGCAGGCCATAGCGGGCGCGCGCGTACTCTCCGGCACGGCCTTCCTGAAAATAAAAGGTGGAAGAAGCGGCATGCGCCCAGCCCGCGCGCACGCGGAACAAAAGGCGCATCTCGCCCGCCGCCAGAGGGGATCCGTCATCCAGGCGGACAAAAATCGCCACGCCCGCCGCCGGGTGCTCCGTCTGCCGCGCTTCCCCCGAGAACTCTTCCTCCCGCGCGGGCAGCTCTCCGGCGGGGGGCGCTTCGGCCAGGCGGAGCACCGCGAGGCCGGAAGAGGGCCAGGCCGGCCGCGTCCGGCCGCGAGGATCCCATTCTTCGCCGTACCGTCCGCGCAACGCGGCGGAAATGTCCCTGTTGACGGCGAAATCAAGGGCCATGTAGTCGCCCATCAGCGGGGCGCGGGGATCCACGGGGGCAAGGGACAGCAGGACGCTCCGGCCGGTGGCCCGCAGGCGCTCCTTGTGGACCAGGGACCAGTTGAAGCCCGCCAGCAGCAGGCATACCGCGCTCAGGATAAGAGCCTTACGCATGGCGGGCCTCCCTGTCCGGTCCGGGCGGGGCTTCCGCCGCCGGCCCGTCCGCCGGGCGGGGCCGGGCGGACGCCAGGCGGTCCGTCAGTTTCTTCGCCGCCAGGCCCGCCCCGAGCAGAACCAGGCCCACGCCCGCCAGGGTCAGGAATTTCTGGAGCAACGGCAGCCTGAGGTCGTAGTAATAATACACCATATGGCAGAAGAGAAAAAAACCCGTGCCGCCCAGCATGACCGTGGCGCCCAGATACCGGGCCAGCCCCATGCCCAAAAGGGCCGCCGCCGCGCCGGGCAGAAACCAGCCCAGCGGCAGCGCCAAGGCGGCCAGGGACAGGATTGCCGTACGCAAAAACATGCTGCCCTCGCCACGGGTCAGGGACCGGATCAGGAAGAAAAACCCGATTCCCGCGCCCAGGCCCGCCGGCGCGGGCGAGAGCGGGATGTGGCGCGTGGTCTCGGGATCCATCCGCGCGCCAAGCACGACAAGCAGAAAAACCAGCATGCCCGTATACGCGCCCATTGCCACGGGCGGGATCAGGGCAATCCTGTCCGCCTTGCCGCCGCCCGCGCGCCAGGACGCTTCCCTCAGCCACACCCGGACCACGGCCGCAGCCAGGGCGGTCCACCAGACCGCGCTGCAGGCCAGATAGGAGTAAATGCCGCCCGCCCCCCCGTGCCCGCCGCCGCGCCGTCCCCTCCACAGCGCGTCGACGTCGCCGGCGAGCGTGGCGAACCACAGCGGAACGAGCGCCGACGCGAACAGGGCCGCCAGAAAACGATACGACGAACTGCGCATGAAAGGAATGCTCAGAATCAGAGGCAGCGCGGCGAACAACGGCCAGTGTTGCGGGCTTTCACTCAGCAGGCACAGGGCGACGGACGTTCCCCCCGCACCGGCCAGAGCGGCGGCGAATCCGAACCGCCGGGCGAAAAAGGACCGCCCGCGCAGACAAAGTCCGGCCGCAGCCAGCAAAATCAGCGATTCGACCAGGATCGGAATTTCGTATCCCCTGCGGATGTCCAGGGTCACGAACACGAACAGGCCCAGAAAAACCATGAGCAGGATAGCCGCCGCCCAGCCGCCGAAAGCCAGCATCACCCGCACGTACCAGGGAACGGCCGTCCGCGCGGGAGCAACGGCGGCCGACGGCCGGCCCCCGCCATCGGGGAGAAGGCCCAAACCGCGCAGGTGGGCCTTCAGGTCGAGCCACCCCTTTTCGCCGGACGCGGCGCTGAAAAAGGACAGGCGCGCCGCCGGCGCGGGGGCGGAGTCCCGCTCCCGCAATCGGGCTTCAGCCGCTGCGGCCGCTGCGGCTTCTTCTTCCATGGCCCGCTGCAGGGCAAGCAGAATTTTGCCCACAGCCCAGGTCAGGCCGACGATGATCACGCCCCAGGCGAAAAAGGCGAAGACCGGCTCGCGGAAAAAAAGCCTCGCCCGCACCAGCAGGGCCATCAGCAGCACGGCCAGGCTGCCCGCGCAGCAGGCCAGAGCGAACAGGTCGGGACGGCGGCGGCGGTGCCACAGCCAGATCCCGGCCATGCAGGTTACGTACAGCAGCCAGTACACGGGCTCCGGCGAAAGACGCAGCACGAACGCGCCCCGCGCGAAAGGCCGTTCGCCGACAGCCAGCAGGGCGAACAGCATCCAGGTCAGATTGGCCGTCAGCGCGAACAGGAACAGCCGGGGCAACCAGCGGATTTGCAGCCAGGCGTGCTGCGGCATGCGCCGCGTCAGGCGGGCCGCCCCTTCCCACAAGACCAGGGCCAGGGCCTGGGCCAGCATATATTCCGGCAGCGAGCCGAAAAGGAGAAAAAATTCCTCCGGCCGGCTCATGTTGCGGCCCAGATACAGCATCACGGCCAATGACCCGACCAGCCAGGCCGCCAACCACAGCGCCGCCTGCCGGCCGACCAGGGCCAGCGCGGCAAGAACGATGCCCCAGACCCGGAACAGTTCCCACAGTTCCGCCCCGGTCTGGTAGGTCTGGCCGAACACCGCCAGCATGGGGCCCACGCAGAGGCCGCAGACCAGCAGGCACAGGCGTCCCCCCGGACTGTCCGGGCCAAGCCGGACGGCGGCCAGGGCGGTGGCCGCCACGACAGCCTGCACCAGGGCCAGCCTGGCGAGCCGGTGCATGTCCGCCCAGTTGGCGGCGATGAAGAAAACAACCCCGGAAGCCAGAAACAGCGCCCCGGCCAGCAGCAGCACATGCCGCCAGAAATCGCCCCAGGCCCGCGCGTCGGGCCGCAGGCCGAGGTAGGCGAGAGATTCTTCCCAGGCCGCGGCGGACAAAACCCCGTCAGCCGCCAGACGGCACAGGAGGGTGCGGGTCAGGACCGGCGCAGGGGCTGGTTCCGCCATGGAAGAAGACGGGGCCGGAAATGCCGGGGGCCGCGCTTTCGGCGGAATGTTCGAATCAGACATACCGGCTCGCAAAAAAAGAATACGCAGGGTGTTTCCCATTAAGTGGAGAGAAAAGCAAGATTGAAGAATGAAAATGGCGCCTTGCCCGCAAGAAAATGACGCAGCCCGCCGTCCTTGCGGGCGGCGGGCTGCGTTGCGGACAGGGACGGTTTGCCGAAGCCGCCTGTGATCCCGGAATCGCGCGGTCCCGCGCCGATACCACCGGCTTTCGCAACTGTCTGTCATTGCCGGCCGGAACCATTGTCAGACAATGGCCCGGCCGGCGGGCAACGGACGTTTTCCCCGTCACACCAGGCCAAGGCCGATTTGCACAAGCATCACCTGGTCCTGAGCGGTATCCTGATGGAACACGGTATAGTCGACATGATCAATGGTCACTGTGCCGTCCGCGGTCCAAAAGGAAACGTTCACCCGATCCAGGCCGGTGTCGCCCTGGATGCGCAGGATTCCCTTGGAACTGTCCTGCAGATAGGAGTCAAGAGTGCCGCTGGTGTTGTCCACAAGATCGCCAAGTCCTATCAGCCCGCTCATGCCGTGGTTCAGGTTGGCCACTGTCACCGGCCCGACGTTGACAAGGCTGTTGGCGTTCCCCCCCTTCATGTCCAGAATTTCCATGTTGTCCACGGTGTTGTTGAAGAGAGCGGTAACGTAGATGTTGGGCCCGGCCACTTTGTCAATGTTCAGGGTGTCCACGCCCGCGCCGAAATGAACCGCTGTTCCCGCTCCAAAGGACGCACCGATGGACATGGCGTCGTCGCCGCCGCCAAAGGTGACGGCGGTGCCGGTTATGCTCTTCTGGGTGACCAGTTCGTTGTTGCCTTCGCCCAGGTTGATGGTGGAACTGGTAATGGTTCCGTCAATGGCGATCAGGTCGTTCCCGTTGTCCCCATAGATACGCGCTCCGGGTCCCATGTTGCCGTGTATGGTCACGGTATCCGTATCCGCAACTGCATGCCCGTCGTATTCGCTGACGCCGCCGACGATGTCCCGCCCGGAAGAATCCAGGGCATATCTGGTGGGCTCAACGTCGCTGCTGTTTCCGGTGTAGATGCGGCCTGTGGTGAAATCGCCGTTGACGACCAGGGAATCGCTGCCTTCTCCGAGCACGACGGTGGTGCCGGAGCCCGTCAGGGAGCCGCCGATGGTGACGTTGTCCACCCCGCTGTCGCCGTATATCAGGTCGTTGAAGGCAAGGCCGCCGATACTGAGGGTGTTGACGTCGCGTATGGGCATGCCCTGTTCGTCATAGCCGCTGATGCCGGTCCGGGCGTTATCCCCTGAATAGTACCGGGAGTTCTGGAAGAGGCCGTCGAGGATCACGGTATCGGACCCTTCTCCGCCGTAGATGCGGCAGAGATCCATGGTCTTGTGCCCTTCAAGACGGTCATCACCGCTGCCCAGGTTGAACTCCGCGCCGTAAACCGCGCCGTTGAGGGTCAGGCTGTCGTCGCCGGCCCCCAGGGCCATCCGGTTGCTGTAAATCATCGGGGTCATGACGCCGCCGGAGGGGTCCACCCCGCCGGTGCTGGCGCGTTGCCCCGCGATATCGCCGTTGACCGTGATGCTATCGTCAAACTGGCTGCCCCTGATGATATTGGAGGCTGTGACCGCGGCGGTGCGGATAGCGCCGTCGACCAGCATTCCCCCGCCGCCGCCCCACGGGGCGGAGGTGCCGAGAGACGCCTCGGAAACGGAGGTATCCGCCGCGTACATGCCGCCGTTCAGAAAGAGGCAGTTGCCGGAAACGGCGGTATTGCGTCCGTTATTCACGGCATACATGCTGTACCCGGAAGCCTTTGCGCCCAGAGTGAGGTCGAGATCCGCCTCCACAAGATTGCTCACGCCCGAGGCGTACATGCCGCCCGCGTCAACCGTACTGCTGTTCCCCATGGCCGTCACGGTGCTGCCGCCGCGTATCAGATCGGAGACGAAAACAGCGCTCAGGCCGGAACCCGCATCAACCGTACTGCCCACGAGATCGCCGGCAAAGGTGAGGACGTTGCAGCCGGCATCGCAACTGACGGTGTACCTGTCGGCATCGGCCGTGACGCCGTTGTGCCATTCGCCGTAAATAAAGGGGCGTTCATTGGGATGGACGGGATAGGTCCGCGCGTCGAAAGTCTGGTCGGCAACCACAATGACCTGCATATCGTACGGCGCTCCTTCGGCGGGCACAACGCGAACGTAAAGGTCGCCGGAGAAAGCACTGTCCCGCAGTGTGAAGGTGACGGTGCCATCGTCATTTGCGGTGCAGATCACCGGGCTTTCCGCGGGATCCAGGGTGTTGCCGGTGGCGGGGTCTATCAGCAACAACTGGCCGGCAAGAATGGGAGGGTAGGCAAGCGTCACGCCATGTCCGCCGTCCGCGTCGATTTCATGCTGAAGAACCGGAGCGGTGACACTGGAAATTCCAGTGGAATTTTCTCCATGAGTATACAGCACAGCGCGCGCCAGCAGAAAAGGCAAATCACCCCGCGGATCAGGCGTGCCTGAAGAATCGTCCGGATCCCCGCCATCGTCGGGATTGGAACCGTTGTCGGGGTCCGTTCCATCGTCGGGATTGGCACCGTCATCAGGGTCCGTACCGTCATCGGGGTTCGTTCCATCGTCGGGATCGGCACCGTCATCAGGGTCCGTTCCGTCATCGGGGTTCGCGCCGTCGTCAGGATTCGTTCCATCGTCGGGGTTCGCGCCGTCGTCTGGACCCGTACGATCATCAGGGTTCGTCCCGTCATCGGGGTCCGTTCCATCGTCGGGATCGGCGCCATCATCAGGATTCGTACCGTCGCCGGGGTTCACGCCGCCATCAGGCGTTGTTCCGTCGTCGGGCCTGGAACCGTTGTCAGGACCCGTACCGTCATCGGGGTCCGCACCGTCGTCAGGATTCGTTCCATCGTCGGGATCGGCGCCATCATCAGGATTCGTACCGTCGCCGGGGTTCACGCCGCCGGCAGGATCAAAAACGCCGCCAAGTCCTCCGCGGGAAAGCGCCGCAGAAACCGGCGGGATTCCGCCGTGGCGGGCTTCAATGCCGGAAGACCCGTCGTTTCCGGCCAGGGCATCCAGACGGTCAATGCCGGAAATAAGCGTTCCGGCCTCATCGTCGTACAAACGCAGACCCGAATCGTTGAGAGCCAGCGCGGTCTCCCGCGAAACCGCAACAAGTTCGGGGGCGACACTGTTCAGAAACTCCGACGGGGACACAATCTCGCCGTCGTTCAGAACAAAACCGGGCATGTCATGAGGATCCATCCGGAAAAAGTCGTCCAGAACAAGAGTCCCCTCATCCGCCGTTGTTATATATAAGGACCCGTTTACGGCTGTCAGAGCCGGTTGGGCAAGATCAAAGTCAAAAACCAGGAAAGACCCCGCTGCGCGGACGTGGCTGATTTTGCCGCTACCAGGCAGCTGCAGGGAAAGATATTTCATCAAAAAAGTTGACTCCTTTTGTCTGATTTCATTTTCGAAAAAAGGGCTTGAACCTTTGCCAAGGATCAATCCCAACAAGAGAATAATTACTATTATCATTGAAAAGTCAACACCGGAAGAAAAAAAATATAGCAATGCATAACAGTATGTTAGTAAAAAGCTTTTCGTTTCGGGCCGGAACATGCTCTCAGGACATTTTTTGAAATATGTCGGCATATCCCGCATTATCCGTTTTCGGCAAACTGGCCGGATTGCGAATTCCGAGCGGCAACCGGCTGTTTTTTCTTGCAGGCCGGGCGCAGTTTCCGTAAAGTTCCCCCCGTGCGGCCGCACGCCCCGGTCCGCAAATCCGATACCAGGTGAAACGACCATGCCCCAAGCCCTGCCAGCCATGACCCTGCGTTACGTGCTTGAGCAAAGCGCCGCCGTCCACCCGGACGCCCCGGCCCTTTCCTGGATCGGGGGCGAACCCATGACATACAAGGACATGTACGAATCCGCGAAAGCCCTGTCCCTGTGGCTTGGGGAACAGGGGATCGTGTTCGGCGATTCCGTGGTCATCCTGGCGGAAAACTGCCCCCACTGGGGCGTGGCCTATTTCGCCGTCACCTCCATGGGCGCGGTGGCCGTGCCGGTTCTGACCGATTTCCATCCCGAGGCCATCCAGTACATCATCCGCCATTCCGACGCCAAAGCCGTCTTTGTCTCCGAAAAACTGTTCCCCAAAGTGGCGGACGCGCGCTTCGATCCCATGCCGCTGTTCGTCAACCTGGAGACTTTCCAGCTTATGGAACAGGGCATCACCCGCGACCGGATCAAGGAACTCAAAAGCCTGGGCCTGCGCGAATTCCGCCGGATCAAGGACCAGGTACTGCGTCTGGCCCAGATGCTGCCGCAGGAACCGGGCGAAGACGACGTGGCCGCCATCATCTACACCTCGGGCACCACGGGCTATTCCAAAGGCGTGGTGCTGACCCACAGGAACATCGTGTTCGACGCCTGGGGGGTCCGCGAATACCTGGACTTCGGACCCGGCGACCGGCTGCTGTCCATCCTTCCCCTGCCGCACACCTATGAATGCACTCTGGGCCTGGTCCTGCCCATTCTCAACGGCGCGCATATCCATTACATGGACAAGCCCCCCACGGCCCGCGCCCTGCTGCCGGCCATGGAAGTCGTCAAGCCCACGGCGCTGCTGGCCGTGCCCCTGGTCATCGAAAAAATCTTCCGCACGGCCATTCTGCCCCGGCTGACCCGCAGCAAATTCATGCGCTTTCTGTACGGCATACCCGCCATCCGCATCATCCTGCACCGCATGGCCGGCAAAAAGCTGCTGGCGTCCTTCGGTGGCTCGCTCCGCATCATGCCTCTGGGCGGCGCGCCGCTGGCCCCCGACGTGGAGCGTTTTCTGCGCGATGCGCGCTTTCCCTACGCCGTGGGATACGGCCTGACGGAAACCGCGCCGCTGTGCTCCGGATCCGGCGTGGAGAGCACGCGCTTCGCCGCGTCCGGCTATCTCATGCAGGGGCTTTCCCTGCGCATCGACAAACCCGACGAAAAGGGCGAAGGGGAAATCCTGATCAAGGGCCCCAACGTCATGCGCGAATACTACAAATCCCCCCAGGTCACGGCCGAAGTGCTGACCGAGGACGGCTGGCTGCACACCGGCGATCTGGGCAAGATCGACCGCGACGGATACGTCTATATCAAGGGCCGGCTGAAAAACCTGATTCTGGGCCCCAGCGGCGAAAACATCTATCCCGAGGAAGTGGAAGCCATCCTCGGCCAGTCACGCTACGTGGCGGAGGCTCTGGTCTTTCAGCACGAAAGCCGGCTGGTCGCGCGGGTACACCTGGACCAGATCAAGCTGGACGAGGATTTCACCAGCCTTTCCGACGAGGCCCTGGAGGAAAAAATAACGGCGCTGCTGGACCAGATCCGCCAGGAAGTCAACGGCCGGGTTTCCAGCTTCATCCGTATTCACAAGGTCATCCGCCAGCCGGAACCCTTTGAGAAAACCCCCACCCAGAAAATCAAGCGCTATCTGTATACCGGCGTATGACGGACGGCGGCGGTCTGTGGAAGGCGGCGGCGAAAACCGGCTTCGCCCCGCGCCCCGCAAGGTGTTCCGCGGGGGAAAAGAACGGGGAGGGCAAGCGAAGCGGACCCGCCCGAAGGGCGGGGGCCAAACGGCCCGAGCCGGCCCTGGCGGGAAGGACCAAGGGGCGAAGCCCCCTTGAGGTTGTTGGCAAAGTCTTTTTTGGCAACGGGTTGCCACGCAGGCGGCATCCATTGCCGCCGGAAAGCGCCGGAGTGGGCGCGCCTTTGCAAGCCCCGGCTGGGCGGGGTTCGACATCGACCTGCAAGGGGCGGCGCCCCTTCGGGGATCGCGCGGACGAGGCGCAAGGCGCCCCGGCTGCCGGCTACTTTTCCGGAAACAGGCGCATGAGGTCTTCCACGGTTTCGCGGCGGCGGATGAGCCTGGCCTTGCCGTCCAGGCCGATCAGGACTTCCGCCGGGCGGCAGCGCTGGGTGTAGGAGGAGGCCATGGCGAAACCGTAGGCCCCGGCGTCCAGCAGGCCGATGATGTCGTTTTCCTTCATGGGAGGCAGCACGCGGTCTTTGGCCAGAATATCGCCGCTTTCGCAGATGTTGCCCACCACGGTCTGGGGCATGGCATCCTGCTCCGGCCCCGCGCCCGCCCGGTAGATCTCGATGTCGTGGAACGAATCGTACAGCATGGGCCGGGACAGCACGTTGAACCCCACGTCCGTACCCACGTAGCGGGTGCCGCCGTTGTTCTTCACCGCGTGCGCCGTGCCCAGCACCAGACCGCATTCGGCCACGGTGTAGCGGCCCGGCTCGATGATGAAGCCGCCCGTGTATCCGGTTTCCGCGCTCCACGTTTTGAGCAGCGCGTCAAATTTCACGCCCAGGTCCGCCATGTCCAGACGGGCCTCGTTTTCATACTTGCGGTACGGAATGCCGAAACCGCCGCCAAAATCGATGATTTCCAGGTCGGGAAAGGCCTTTGCCGTGTCCAGAGCCCAGCGCACGGCGGCCAGAAAAGAATCCGGCTCCATGAACAGGGACCCGATGTGCTGGTTCACCCCGGCCAGGGTCAGGGAATATTTCTTCAGAATGGCCCGCAGATCGTCCAACTCGTCGGCCCGGATGCCGAATTTCGTCTTCGCCCCGCCGGTGATGACCTTGTCGCTGTGCCCCGCGCCGATGCCGGGGTTCAACCGGGCCATGATCTTGCGGCCGGGGAACAGGGACCCGAACAGGTCCGCCTGGGACAGGGAATCCAGGCTGAGCAGCACGCCCGCTTCCACGGCGCGGCGCATCTCGTCGCCGGACACGTTGTTGCAGACGTAGACCAGATCCTCCGGCCTGAAGCCGGCGGCCAGTTGCAGGGCCAACTCCCCCGGCGACATGGCGTCGGCGGACAGGCCGCAGTCGCGGATGATGCGCAGCAGGGACAAATTGGCGTTGGCCTTGCCCGAAAAACAGACCCGGAAACCGGGGTGCGAGGACAGGGCCAGAAGCTCGGCGCAGCGCTCGCGCAGGATGGTTTCGTTATAGACGTACAGCGGAGTGCCGTATTCGCGGACAAGGGTTTGCGGCGAAGAAGATCCGAAAAAGTTCACCGAATCGGTGTAGCGCGTGCGCACACTTGGCATAACATGCTCGATTAGTTACAGGTTGGCATAAAATGTAGATGCCGCCGCCCGTCTTGTCAACCGCGGCCACGCCGCGTATGGTCGCTTTTTTTACAAGGAGCCGCCCATGACCGCGAAAAACGGCGATACGGTACGCATTCACTATACCGGCAAACTGCAGGACGGCACCGTTTTCGACAGCTCACGGGGCAGGGATCCCCTGGAAGTGGTTCTGGGCGAAGGCATGCTGATCCCCGGCTTTGAAGCGGCGGTTCTCGGCCTGGCCCCCGGCGACAAGGTCACGGCGACCATACTGCCGGAAGACGCCTACGGCGATCACTCGGAAGAGCTGACCCTGACCCTGCCGAAGGCGGAATTTCCCGCGCACATGACCCCGGAACCGGGCCTGGCCCTGCAACTGGCCATCGACGACACGGAATTCGAGGCCCGCATCACCGCGGTCACGGACAAAGAAGTGTTTCTGGACGCCAACCATCCTCTGGCCGGCGAGACGCTGATCTTTGACCTCGAACTGGTGGACATAGAGTAATTCCCGCCTCGGGCGAAGAGCAAAAACGGGCCGCGCAAGGCGCGGCCCGCCGACGGCGCGGCAAAGGGGGCGAGGCCTCCCCTGGCGCGCCGGTGTTTTTGTAGCGGCCGGGGGCCTATGCCCGGCGGCCCTTGTGCGTCAATTCGCCTGGCGACGCATGAACGACGGGA
>JAVBOK010000032.1:0-6890 GCA_031550605.1 Desulfovibrionaceae bacterium
GCGGGCAAAGCCCGCCCGCGTCCGTCCGGCATCAAGGATCTGAAGGCAAATCCCCGCGGGCATTCCATGCGTGAAATGCCCTAGTCGTTGATGCTGCCGGTCATTTTGATCGGAAAGATTTCTTCCAGATCGCCGTGAGGACGGGGAATAACATGGACGGACACCAGTTCGCCGATGCGCTGCGCCGCCGCGGCGCCGGCGTCGGTGGCGGCCTTGCACGCCGCGACGTCGCCGCGCACCATGGCGGTGACCAGACCGCCGCCGATCTGCTTGTAGCCGACCAGCTTGACCCGGGCGGCCTTGACCATGGCGTCGGATGCTTCGATCAGCGCTACCAGTCCCTTGGTTTCAATCATGCCCAATGCTTCCATTGCGGTTCTCCACTTGGTTGAATATGACCCCGTGTATTCGGGGATATCACAATAACGGCAAAAAAACACCTGTCGCCTGAATTTTTTTACCCTCTCCAGCCCTCCTTGGATTGAGCGGGTCGTCGGCGGTTACGCGCCGGCGGAACGCGGGCCCAGCGGGGCCATCTTCATGGCCAGCAGGGCGGCTTCCACCATATCCTCCGCGCTGCAGCCGCGGGACAGATCGTGCATGGGGCGTTTCAGCCCCTGGATCATGGGCCCCAGCGCGGTGTATCCGCCCAGCCGCTGGGCGATCTTGTACCCGATGTTGCCCGCGGCCAGGTTAGGAAAGACAAACACGTTGGCTTCCCCGGCCAGGGGGCTGCCGGGAACTTTCTGCGCGGCCACCGACGGCACGAAGGCGGCGTCGAACTGCAGTTCGCCGTCGACCGCCAGCGAGGGCGCGCGCTGCCTGACCAAGTCCGCCGCCGCCTGCACGGCTTCCGCCGAGGGGTGTTTGGCGCTGCCTTTGCTTGAAAAAGAGAGCATGGCCACCCGGGGCGCGTCCCCGGTGAGATTGCGGTAGCTGGCCGCCGTGGCCAGGGCGATGTCCGCCAGCTGTTCCGGCGTGGGTTCCGGCACCACGGCGCAGTCGGCGAAACCGAGCACGCGGCCGTTGTCCGGCGGCACCATAAAGAAAATCGAGGACAGGGTGCGGTTGCCTTCGGCCAGTCCGATGATCCTGAGGGCCGCGCGCAGCACGGAAGACGTGGCGGAGACGTTGCCGGCGACGCAGTAATCGGCTTCGCCCGCCACCAGCATCATGGCGCCGAACCAGAGCGGGTCGGCCAGTTCCGCGCGGGCCTTGTCCGGCGTCAGGTCCGGTTTTTGCTCCAGACGCCGCGCGATGAAGGATTCCAGCAGGCCGGAACGTTCCGGGTCAATGACGGACGCGCCGCCGAAGCGGACGCCGTGCCGCCGGCAAAAGGCGCGCAGGGCGAAAGGATTGGCCAGCAGAGTCGCCTGGCCGTACCCTTTTTCAATGACGCGCAACGCCGCCGTGACCGAGCGGATATCCAGACTGTCCGGAAACACGATCCTGCCCGGATTGTCTCTGGCCCATGCGGCGGCGGCTTCGATCAGATTCATGCTTTCATCCTTTCCGGCGGCACGGGTTTGCCCTGTTCCGCCAGGTAGGTCAGCAGCATCAGCACGTACACGGCGCTGCTGAGCCGGTTCAGGCCCTGCATGATATCGGGCCGGATCACCGTGAAATCGCGGGCGATGTACACGTCGGCCGCGCACAGTTCCGCCTCGCGGATCTGGGCGCGCAGCACGTTGAGCCGCGCCGTCCGCGCGCCCTGGCCCGCTTCCGGCACCAGGTGGTCGTGCCCCAGGTATTTCAGGGGATTGTGCGAGACGGCGTGGATCGCCTCTTCATCCATATCCCCCATGGCGATGGGGGGCATGGTCTCGCCGGTGACTTCGGCCTTGAGCACGTTGCCCAGGGCGGACCGGATGTCCGCCAGCCACAGGGACAGCGCGGGATGGCGCCCCTGCGGGTCGAATTCCGCCTGGATCAGCACGGCCTGGGCGATGGCGCTGTCCAGTTTGCCGCGCAGTTTCAGGCGCGGGTCGTTTTTGACCGCCAGGGTGCGCGCGTCCAGATGCGTCAGGGTGTCCGGTTTTTTTTCCAGTACCTGGCGGCACATCAGGCAGCTGGCCGCATGCCGTTCGCTGCTGCCGGTCAGGGGGTTGACCTGTTTCAGTTCCGGCGTTTCCGCGCCGGGGCGCCCGTCAAGAAACATCCGGCCGTCTTCGTCGGTGTATTTGATTTCGATATGCCGCTCGTCAAGCAGGCCCCGCGCGGCGGGCGTCAGCCGCGAACCGGCCGGCAGGCGGATTTCCGTGCCGTGCGCCAGGCTGAAACGTTCGCGCAGCCATGTTTCCGTGATGTATGCGCCCATCGCGTCCTCCCGCTCAAACGTCCTGCCAGTTGGCCGGGTAGGCGACGTACAGGAATTTCACCGCGGTCGGCGTGCCGAATTCGATGCTCGTGTTTTTCGGGATGAAGAGCACGTCCCCGGCTTTGCCCACGGTGGTTTCCCCGTTGCAGCGGATGTGCAGTTCGCCTTCCAGCACGAAGTCCACTTCGTCGTAGGTCAGGGTCCAGGGGAAAAAGCAGTTCTCCCAGGCCATGAAGCCGGCGGCCATGGAACTGCCGTCGTCCGCGGTCACCACGTCGACGATGCCCACCCGGTTTTCTTTGCCCGCGCCTTCGAATATGCCCATTTTGATGCTGTCGCCGGCCACGCGTTTGATGCCCTTGGCGCTTGTCCGCGACTGGAAGGATCCTTCCTCCGCAGGGGCCGCCGTCTGCTGGCCGGCCGCTTTTTTGACCAACTGGTCGACCACGCTTTCCGGAACGCTGCCCGCGGGCAGTTTGGCCATGACCGCCGCGCGGATGGCCGCCAGATCGGCGGCGGTCGGCTGCGCCGGAGAAGCCGGGGCGGCAGGTTTGCATGCCGCGCAGGCGGGCCCGGCTGCGGCGGAAGACGGGGCGGCGGCGGTTTCCGCCAGTTCCAGCCCCACCTGCTCGGCCACCATGCGCGCTTCCGGGGTGACGATGCATTCGGCCAGACAGACTTCCAGGCGCTTGGTTCCTGCCTGGCGCTCCTGGCGCACGACCGCTGCGGTAATCAGACGTTTCATGGTTTTGCGCTCCTTACGCTGTCATCCGGCGCCGGGCCGTCTCCCAGCAGATAGGTTTTCAAACGTTCCATGCTCTGCGGATCAAACCTGGACGTGCGGAAAATGGGTCCGTCGAATCCGTGATCGCGCAGCATGCTTTCAATCATGTCCGGTCTGGCGTCCGGCAGGTCGGTTTTGGTGATCACGCCGACCAGGCGCTTGCCTTCATAAATGGTGAGCAGCCCGGGCGGCAGCCGGAATTCCGGCTCGTCGCATGGGTGCACGTACACCAGGGTGTCCACGTCGGTGGAGGTGTTGATCAGCGCGTGGTACAGCCGCGGGTGGCTGAAATACTCGCCCGGCGTGTCGATGCCGCCGGTTTCGAATTCCACGGCCTGGGTTTTGCGCACCTCCTCCTCATGGCCGAAAATCGTCTTGAACAGGGTGGATTTGCCCGCCGCAATGGGGCCCACCAGCATGAAGGCCTGCCTGTTGCCCATGCCCGGCGCCTAGGTCCGCGTAATCGCGCAGGGCGCGTAATGCAGCAGGGTTTCCAACGTGACGACGACCTTGCGCAGCGACTCTTCCACCGCGCCGACGGAGCCGTAAATGACCAGCGCGCCGGTGAAGCGGTCCAGGAACCCGATCTGGATGTTCGCGGCCTTTGTGGCGATGTCGCCGGCGATCATGGCGGTTTCGCCGGGGGTCAGCGTCATGATGCCGATGGCTTCCGCGCCGGGGATGCCGATTTTTTTGGCCAGATCGCCGGTAGGGTGGGCGATCAGGTGCGCAAGCGTCACCTGTTTTCCGGGAACGAATTCCTGGATGATCCGTTCTTTATCCATCACCGGTAGGCCTCCTCGTACGCATCCGCTTGCCGGCGCCGTGCGGACCGGATATGCCGGCATCGCGCAATGGCGCGGCGCTTTTTCCGCGGAAAAAAACTGCCATGACACATTTTTCTACGCCGCTTGCGTAAAAAAAGTCAAGCCGCTCCCCGTCCTCAAACAATACGCGGCCGGGAAATCCGTCCGGAAAGCTGGAAGCGCAACGGATGGCCCGCGAAAAGCAACCGGAACGGGCTGCGCGCACCATGCCGTTCTCCTTCCGGGCACGGTCCCCGGTCTTTTGGCTCTGCCCCTCAATCCTCCCGGCAGGGGAGTGACTCCCCCGGACGGGGTGCGGGCGGTAGCCCCAGGAAGGTACCCAGGTCCGAGCATACCCCATATATCGCAAGCGCAGAGCAGCCGCAATGAAAAAAAGCAGCCTGCCGCTGAAGACGCTGGCCGCGTCAAGGTCGGCTGTGTGCAGGGATTGCGGGATGGAAACGGTATCGGACACGGGAACTCCCGTTTTTTAATGGGCGGCAGTTGCTGTGAGCGAAGGTTTTTGACGGCCATACCCTTTCCGCCCGGCAGGCGGCAAAGATGGGCGTGGCCATCCAGGAAGGCCCGCCCGGCGATCTGCTCTACACCGATCCGGCCACGGGCATGGAAATTCCCGTGGCCGGCGCGCGGCCCGATCCCGGATTCGCCGCGAATCCCGGCAAAAACTGTCTGGACGGGCTGGCCCCGGCGGAAATCGACGGGGGGCGGGCGCGCGATCTTACCCGGGACGCCGTGTGCAAAGGCGCGGCCGAATTCGCCCAGGGCAACATATGCCGCCCGCCGCTGGCGACCCTTCCGGCAAAACATATCCTGCCCATCAAACCCGGCGACATCATGCCGCGCGGTATGACGGGAGGGGCTTACGCCCTGGCCTTTCTGAAAGAATTCGGTCTGACAAAGCTGCATGAAAGCACGGTGCATACCCTGCCGGGCGTGAATTTTCCCCTGGTTATCGACAAAGGGCTGTTTCTGGATAAGGCCACCGGCCAACTAAAAGCCGACAAAAGCGGCCGGGGGCCATATTTGCGGCTGCTGGCCCGCGCCATCAAGAACCCTTTTGAAATTTGGCAGGTCCCTGCCGCGATTTCCGGCAGGCGCACCACTATACTGCACCTGATCCGGCTTTTTGCCGGGCAAGGCAAGCAAATAGGCGGCTTCAGCGTGTTTTCGCTAGCCGGTAGGCAGTGGCAGGGCAGTACGCTGTACAACCCAAAGGGGGAAAATACCGCTTTGATGCTGCAATATTTGGAAAAAAAACGCCAAGGAACGCTGGTGTTTCGGGAAGGGGAATGAGGCAGCCCCGGCAAGGCAGGCCAGCCAGGGCAGGCAACCCACTTACTGCTACCCCCCGCCTGCCGGAGGTTCAGTGGTCGGACCGCTTGTTCCCAAGCCCGGCCTATCCACCAAGGTGGGAGCCTGCGCTGGGGCGGTAGCCCGGTCGTTGCCTTTTTAACACTCACATAGCCCTGAAAGGGCACGGAGTCAACATGGATACACCCGTCACCATCGCCATTGCCCGCACGGGCACGTTCACGGACAGCCGGGGCGCGGTTTCGGCGTGTTCTCGCTGTACGGGAACCAATGGCAGGGCAACACGCTGTTCAACCCTAAAGGGGTAAATACACGGTTGATGCTGCAATATCTGGAAAATCAGCGGCGGGGAACTCTCGTTTTTCGGGAAGATCCGTAGACGGACGGAAAAAACAAGCTCCGGTGCGGCGGATGCCCGGAGCAGACGACCCACTTACTATGACCGACATCCGCCGAAGGTCAGTGGTTGCGCTGTTCGCAGGGGCCGTGCCCCCAAACGCCGTCCCCGGAAAGTTCGCATGCAGCGGAGGGGAGCAACTAAGCGCAGTCATCGCCTGTACCAAAAAATACATATGCCCGAAAGGGCGCGGAGTCAACATGGATACACCCGTCACCATCGCCATTGCCCGCACGGGCACGTTCACGGACTGCCGGGGCGCTGTTCACACCTTCACCACGGGGGATCTGGACGCGATGGCCAGCAACTACGCGGCGCAAACGGAGCCGGCCCCGCTGGTTTTCGGCCATCCGCAGGACAGCCACCCCGCTTACGGCTGGGTAAAACGTCTGTTCCGCAACGGCGAGAAACTCTTTGCACAGATTGCACAGGTTCCCGGCAAGCGTGCGCGATGCCGTGCGAAAAGGGCACTACAAATACGTTTCCATGAGCCTGCACCCCGGCGGCCGGGGTTTGCGCCATGTGGGCCTTCTGGGGGCCGTGCCCCCGGCCATACCGGGATTGGGACCAGTGGAAATGAGCATTGGTGAGGCCGCGACACTCAATTTTGCCGCCCCGGATCTTGAACGGGCGGACAACCGGCCGTGCTGCTTTCCGGCAAAAAGAAAGCGGGCAGCGGCGCGTTCAGCGCCGGGCTGCTGCTGGCGCGGGACGGAAGCGGCGAATTGATCCCGGTCCCCCAATGCATAAGGGATGCGGCAAAAGCCCAGGCCGTGCTGGCCCAGAGCCAGCGGGCCGCCCTGGAAGCGGGCGCGGCCATGCCTCCGGCTCTGGCGGAAAAACTGTACGGTATGACGGACGCGCTTGCCGTAAGGCAATAGCGGCGCTCTTTGACAATCGCATAGGGTTTATTCGGACAGTGTGCAGGCGCAAGATCCGGTTTTTTGTCTTTTTTTGAAAAAACAATTGGCAAAATCAAATTTAAAAATGTAGTTTGAGATCACGGAGAGCGAGGAAGCCCCAGAGGGTGGGCGGGTAGGATGGCCGAAGAGGCCGGGCGCCTCAAACCAAACTCTCCGAAGAAGGAGGTGCGCTTGGACGCACGCCTTTTTCGGCCCTCTGGAGTGACCTGCAAGGGTTGACGTCAGAGGCGAGGCAGACCCTGATACTGGCTTTCATAAGCTGGTACAGGGCGCAAAAAAGAGCCGCCAAGCGTTAGCGGCGCTTGACGACTCGTAAACCTTCTAACCGGGC
>JAVBOK010000059.1:0-66955 GCA_031550605.1 Desulfovibrionaceae bacterium
CGGGGCGTGAACCGCGGACTCGCACAAACCCGCGGCGCCGGGGAGCCACGCACACCCCCGGCGCCGCTGTTTTGTCCGCTTACCAGAGCAGCCTGCCGCGCTGCGGCAGCTGTGTCGCGGGCGCCGTGGCGCGGGATTCGCCCCGGACCGGCTCCTGTCCCCTGTCCGTGCAGCTGGCGGCCGTCAGGTAGGCGATGATTTCCCGCATCAGGGGGATGTTCGCCCGATAGCGCAGAAAACGGCCCTGTCTTTGCGCGGTGATCAGGCCCGCCTGGGCCACGGCCTTGAGGTGGAACGACAGGTTGCTGGGCGGCAGGGCCAGGGTCCGGGCGATATCGCCCGCCACAAGACCTTGCGGCGCGTGCCTGACCAGCAGGCGGAAAATGGTCAGACGCGTGTCCGACGACAAGGCTTCAAGAAGTGCGGCGGCTGTGCTTGCATCCATGATTTGATATTTCAATAATTATTCAAATACGTCAAGGCGGGGTGTGGCATTTGATCGTCTATGGACATTCGCGCCGGCGGTCCTACTCTATACATAGGGGAAAAGGCCTTGGCGTTGCTGCCCGAACCCGCTCCCTTCGCAACGGAAGGCGAATTGACTGCCATTGATCGCCAGGGCCTTTGACGCCGCCGGACGACCGGCGGCCGGACGGGCGAAACGGTCCGCCCGGCCGCGGGTGCGAAAGCCCCGGACGGGCCTGGGACGGCAACGCAAGGAGGTTTCCCATGCGACCCATCAAAAAGATACTATGCGCGGTAGACTTTCAGGATTACGGGCCTCTGGTGGCGGAATACGCATCGGCCATGGCCGCGGCGTTCGGCGCGGAAGTCGTTGTGGTCCACGTGGCTGCCATGCCGACGCTCATCATGGCGGAAAACGAGCTGAGCCGCGATACGCTCAGGATGAAGGGAGAAGAACTTATCGCGAAGGCCGAAGCGGCCATGGGCGAATTCCTGCCGAACTTCAGGGATGTGCTGGCGTCCGGCAGGGTGGTGCCGGGTGATCCGGCGGAGCAGATCCTGGCCCAGGCCAGAGAAAGCGATGCGGATATGATCGTTATGGGCACCAGGGGCCGCAAGGGCATCGAGCGCTGGCTGTTCGGGTCCGTGGCGCAGGAAGTGGTCAAGTCCTCGCCGGTGCCGGTGCTGACGATCCATCCGCAGGATTGAGCATTTTCCCTTTGAAATGCGCCGGCGCATTGCCGGCCGGCCGGATCCGTGAAGCGCGCCGGCCGGGCGTCTGAACCGCAACGCAAGGAGGTTCCCCATGCGACCCATCAAGAAGATTCTCTGCGCTGTAGACTTGCAGGATTACAGTCCGCTGGTGGCGGAATACGCGACGGCCATGGCGGCGCGCTTCGGCGCGGAAATCGTCGCCCTGCATGTCGCGACGCTGGGTTCCGCCGCCGGCGTCGGCTACGAAATGGACACCGTGTATCTCAGAAAGCTGGAGGATGAAAACCGCGAAAACGCCGAAACGGCCATGCGTGAATTCATGACGCATTTCCCGGGTGTTCCGGCCGTCGGCAAGGTCACGGCGGGCGTTCCGGCGGAACAGATCCTGGCACAGGCGCAGGAGGAAGGCGCGGATATCATCGTCATGGGAACCATGGGCCGCAGGGGCATTGACCGTCTGCTCTTCGGGTCGGTGGCGCAGGCCGTGGTCAAGTCCTCGCCGGTGCCGGTGCTGACGATCCGGCCGCCCTATGAGGTGCAGGGCGGCTGATCCGCGTGGGAACCATCCCCCGCCGAAGGGAAAGTGGCGCGGCGGCGGGCCTGAACGGGCACGAGCCATGCGCGTTCCGCTGCCGGGTCCGGGCGGGCCAGCCATGGCAATGACAAGAGCTACAAATCGGCAAACGAGAGAATTTCAGCTTTGCCGGCGTTCGAATGTTCGCCGCACATGCCCCAAATGAACGCATAGCTGTGCGTGCCGACGCCGCTGTGAACGGACCAGCCCGGAGATATCACCGCCTGTTCCGTTTTCAGGGTCAGGTGCCGCGTGCATCCCGGCCTGCCCATGAAGTGCAGCAGGATGTGCTCTTCGGGCAGATCAAAATAGAAATAGACTTCCATGCGATGTCTATGGATGTGTGGCGGCATGGAACACCACACGCTGCCGGGCTCCAGGGCTGTCAACCCCATTTCAAGCTGGCATGTCGCCACGCGGCCGGGGGTGATGTATCTGTACATTTTACGCAGGTTGGCATTTTCCGGGCTGCCGCGCAGTTCCGGTTCCATTTCGTGTCCGCGCACGGCCACTGTCGGGTAACTGGCGTGCGCCGGCGCGCTGTTGCAGTAAAACTTGGCGGGCAACCCCGCGTCCGCGCTGCTGAAGAGGAATTTTCCATTCCCTTTTCCTATGTACAGGGCGTCGCGCGGCATCAGGTCGTACGCGCCGCTGTCCGTTTCCACCCTGCCGGGGCCGCCGATGTTGATGATCCCCATTTCGCGGTTTTCAAGGCTGACAACGGCGGGCGGCGGCACTGCCTCCGCCAGGTCGAGCGTTTCCAGCGGCATGACGCCCCCGACAAGCATTCTGTCCTGGTCGCTCAGGGTCAGGTTGACCCGGTCTTTTTCAAACACCGGCCGGATGCAGAATTCTTTGTGCAGAGCCTCGATCGTGCTCTGCTGAACGGCATCGGGGTGAACGGCGTATCTGACATCCATCTGTATTTTCCGGACGGAACTTGCCGCGGCGGCCGGCCTTACAGAGCCTGCCGCAACACGGCGGAAATCGTCTCTTTGGTCATGGGGATGATGCAGCCGTAGGGAAGGCTGACGGCGGCGTTTTCCGCCAGGGCGGGGATGTCTTTTTCACCGATGCCCACGTCGCGCATGCTGACGGGCATGTCCAGCGAACGGACGAACGCGGTGAACGCCTCCACCCCGGCCAGGGCGAAATCACCGCCCGGCGCTTCCTTCACCCCCATGATCCGGGATGCGAAGCGGGCAAAAACGTCGTGGTTCAACCCCTGGCCGTAAATGTACCGCATCCAGTTCGGCATGATGATGCCGAGAGTGACCCCGTGCGGGATATCAAACATCCCGCCCAAAGCGTGCCCGATGCGGTGCGAGGAATAATCGCCCTTGACCGCGCGGCCGACGAACGCCCAGCCGTCGAATGCATAGGTGCAGCAAAACGCAAATTCCGCCCGGACCCGGTAGTCGCATTCCGCTTCGGGCAGGGCGCGCAGGCAGCGGATGATGTTTCGGGCGTACGCTTCGCAGTGTTCGATGATAGCCTCGCTGGTGTCCAGCCCCTGAAAGTACGATTCCAGAATGTGGCTGAGGGCGTCCAGCCCGGTGAACCGCAGTTGCTTGAGGGGCACGCTGTATTGCAACTCCGGATCCACCACGGCCACACGCGGAATCACCAGCTCGCTGGCGAAAGGAAGCTTTTCGTTCGTGTCTTCATTGGTGATGACGCTGTTGGGGTTCAGTTCGCTTGAAGTTCCGGAAAGCGTCACGATGCCGTAAATCGGCAGCGCGGCGCGGACGGGGATCCTGTTGCGGATCATTTCCCATATGTCCTGTTCCGACGCGGCGCCGGCGGCAACCGCTTTGGCTGAATCGAAAACACTGCCCCCGCCGATGGGAATGACCGCCTGGGCCTGCATGTCCCTGGCCTCGGCAACGCCTTCGCGCACTTTGGCGACACGGGGGTTGGGCTGCACGCCGCCGACCGTCCGGACCGTAAAGCCCGACCGGCGCAGCATGCCGTCCAGCATTCCGTGCAGGCCCGACTCGAAAACGGACTTGCCCCCCGCCATGAGCAGCACGCGGGAAACGCCGGCGCGCTGTAGTTCGGGCATAAGCTGGGGAATGACGCCCTTTCCGAAAATGACTTTGGTCGGAGAATAGTGAACGAAATTCTGCATGTTTTTCACTGCCCGTTGGTAATACATAACGGCCCCGCCGCCCGCATTGACAGCCTGCCTGGATATCATACACGAATCGTCGGAATAAAGAAAGACGACGACAGCAGCCATATTTTCGGGATCAACAAACCCGCGCAAGGGGATGTGCTCCCTTTTTTCCGACGGCGCAGTGCTATTTCGGCGGGTTGCAGGCGATGTCGGTCATGACTTCCACCAGAACTGGCCGGTTCGCGGCCAGAGCCTTGCGCAACGCGGGCGCGATGTCCGCCGCGCGTTCAACGCGAATCCCCAGCCCGCCCATCTCTTCGGCCAGGCGGCTGAAATTCGTGTCCTTGAAGCGCCAGAGATCGGTGACGTTACCCCCGCATTCCTTCTGTATGCTGTTCAGCGTGGGGTAGCACTGGCCGAATCCGCCGTTGTTGTTCAGCACGGTTACCGTATTGATGCCGTGGCGGGCGGCGGTTTCCATTTCCGTCAGGTGATACCAGAATCCCCCGTCGCCCACGAAAGCCACGACAGGCTGTTTCGGCAGCGCGCATTTCACGCCGAGCGCCGCCGGAAAGCCCCAGCCCAGAGAGCCGCCCGCGGGACGAAAATACCGCTGGCCGGGGTGCAGAAAGTCAACCAGGATGCCTGTCCACATGGAAGAATACCCCGTATCCGCAATAAGCACGGCGTCCTGGGGCAAGGCGGTGCTCAGATCCGCGCACAGCCGTTCCGTCGCGATGGGCGAGCGTTCGGATGCGCAACGCTCGGCAACGCTCTCCCGCCAGGCTTCGCGGGTTTTGACCGCGCCGGAAAGCCAGGCCGGGTCGGCATTGCCTTTGCCGACAGCCCTGACCATGGCGGCGACAGCCTTTTTCGCGTCGCCCAACAGGCTCACGGCATTGGGATAGTTGCGCCCGAGCTCCATTGGATCAATATCGATCTGGATGACCGTCGTGCCCTGCGGCGGCGACGTCCAGTCAAGTGTCACCTGATCGCCCGTGCCGGACCCGATGTACAGAACAAGGTCGGCTTCCCTGACCAGGGCGGTGACGAATCCGCGTCCATAAAAGCCGGTCACACCAAGGCACAGGGGATGCGATTCCGGAACGATCCCTTTGCCGTCCGGGGAAAACGCGATGGGAATTCGCAGTTTTTCCGCCAGGGCGACGACTTCCTGGTGCGCTCCGGAGCATACCGCTCCCGCTCCCGCGATGATGATGGGCTTTTTTGCCCCTGTCAGCAGGGTGGCCGCGACTTCCACATCGTCAGCTTCGGGTTCGGGCCTGAAGGGAGGAAAGCGGGAATAGCGGTTTTCGACAATGACATCGAAGGGGCCGGCGGAACGTTCCAAATTGCCCGCAAGGCCGTTCACGTCAAGATGGACGGGGCCGGGGCAGCCGCTGGCCGCTTCGCGGAACGCCTGGCGCAAAAACAGGGGAAGCTGGTCCGCCTCTGCCACGTCCACATTGTATTTGGTCACGGGCTCGAAAAGCGGATGGTGCGCCAGTTCCTGATAGGCATTGCGATGCTGGTACATGGGCGTCTTTTTCCCGGTCAGGGCGATTACCGGCGAATTGGAAAGATAGGCGTCATGCAAGCCGGAGGCCATGTTGGCTGACCCGACGGACTGACACATGCACACGGCCGGACCGCGGCGCGCGCGGGCGTAGCCGTCGGCCATAAAGGCGGCGCCTTTTTCGGAGTGGGCGAGCACCCGCGTCACGCCCATCTGTTCCAATTCCATCAAGGTATAGCGGAATGCCGCTTCCATAAGAAAAACATGCGTGATGCCGTGGCCGTGGATCGTCTTTGCCAGCAATGTGCTGCCCTTGATCATGGGTTTCATGCTCATGTAATTTTCCATTCGGTTATATGGTATATCAGGAAACGGCCCAGAATTTGAAAATCAAATCGTTCCATGGCATTTTCACAATGAAATTATCTGCCCGGATACGTGCTTCGGCCTTGCTGCACCGCGACGCGCAAGGCTCGCGAGATTGGCGCAGGCGATCTTTGCCCGTCGTTGCGCGACAACCCCAAAGCGAAACCGTTCTAGAGTTCGCCCAGTTCCTTGACCATCCGGATGACCTTGATGATCTTCGCGTCCCGCTCGCGCGCCTGTTCATCCGCGGGCCTTGCCGTATAGTCGAAAAATCCTCTGCCGCTTTTGAAGCCCTTGCGGCCTTCGGCGACCATGCGTTCGAGCAGCGGCGGCGGGTCTTCGTTATTCACCAGCCCCAGGTCAATGATTTGGAAATTGTTGAGCATCAGGTCCAGACCGGCAAGGTCGGCCTTGCCCAGCACGCCCAAAATCGGCATGCGTATGCCCAGGCCTATCTTGATGGCGGTATCCAGTTCTTCCGCTGTGGTGTACTCGCCGCCGATAAGCTGGAACACTTCGCGGTTGAGCGCCCGCTGCAGGCGGTTGACCAGGAAGCCGGCGATAAAATGCTTGAGCACCACCGGTTTCATTTTGATTTCCCGCAGCAGTTCCAGAACATCGTTCAAGTACGCCGGCCCGCTCTGCTCCGTGGCCACGACCTCCACAAGGGGGATCAGATGCGGCGGCACGAAATAGTGCGTCATGAACGCGCGGTCATGCAGTTTCGGCGGCATGAAATCAAAGGCGTTGAGCATGGACGTGTTGCTGCACACCAGCGTGTCCGGCCCGCACAACGGCGCGATCCGCGTGAAAAACTCCGTCTTGACTTCCGGCCGTTCGAAAATGACCTCCACCACCATGTCGGCCTCGGGCACATTGCCTTCCAGCTCCAGAGTCGGCGTGATGCGGCCAAACACCGTGGCAGCATCCTCCGTCACAAAGCCGTGATCGATCAGCGTATCCAGGGCCACGCGGATCTTGCCCATGGCCGCGTCCAGAATTTCCTGCGTCAGATCGACAAGACAGACCCTGCGGCCCCCCTTGGCGAAGGCAAGGGCGATGGAATGGCCCATCGTGCCCGCGCCGGCGACAAGAACGTTGCGTATAGATTTCATGAACAGTCCTTTCTGCTGCGCGGCAGGGCGCGCCTGTATCCGGTTATGAAGCGGAGCCGCAACAGTTCCGCTTCGTTTTGCACAGGGCAAGCACGTATCTGGCGGCCGGCAGGGTCAGGACAAAGGCCGTGACGATGAACAGCCCCAGGGCTATGGGGTGGCCGACAAAAAATTTGGAAATGTTGTCTTCCGTCAGAATAAGCCCCTGCCTCAGGCTTAACTCCAATTGCTGCCCCAGAACCATGCCGATGACCAGAGGGGCGAGCGGGGCGTGCATCAACCGGAGAATATAACCGAACAGACCTGCGGCCAGAGTCAGATAGACGTCGAAAATGTTGGAACGCACGCCATAGGTTCCCAGCAGGCAAAGGACGACCACCAGTCCCATGAGCAGGGTTTCCGGCACTTTCAGGATATGGGCGAACAGCTTGGCCGTCAGGATTCCGAAGAACAGCATCGCGACATTGGCGACGGACAGGGAAATGAACGACGAATAGACCGCCACGGGATTATCCACCATCAGGCGCACGCCGGGGGTTATCCCGTGCAGCACAAGCGTCGCCAGCATGACGGCGGTGACCGCGTCGCCGGGCAGGCCGAGCGCCAGAGACGGCACAAGCGCCCCGCCGGTGACGGCGTTGTTGGCCACTTCGGAAGCCAGAATGCCGTCCGCTTCGCCGTCGCCCATCTTGCCGGCGCGGGGGGAAGACCGTTTGGCCTCGGCATAGCTGATGAACGCGGCCGTGGCCGCGCCCGTGCCCGGTAAAATGCCCACCGCCGTTCCGATCACGGCGGATTTCATGACAACCATCATGCGGCCTTTTTCCAGCCAGTCTCTGATCTTGGGAAAAACCATGCCGGAATAGCTGACCGTGGCCGTCACCTGGTTCCGGATTTCGCTCGCGCGGGTGAATACTTCGGACAGGGCGAAAATGCCGACGACCACGGGGATCAGCCCGAATCCCGCTGAAAGCTGGAAAAATCCGAAGCTGAAACGGATGTCTCCGTCCAGAGGGTCCGGCCCCACCGAGGCCATGAACAGCCCGATCATGCCGGTCATAAGGCCCGCGACCGTGCTGCCCCGCGAAACTGTGGCAATGCAGGTCAGTGCCAGCAGAATCAGGGCGAAAGTTTCTATGGGCCCAAAGCGCAGGGCGAATTTCGCCAGTTGGGGACCGGCGATGATCAATACCACGGTCGAGAAAAGGCCGCCGAAGACGGATCCGAGGGTTGCCCATCCCAGGGCCAGCCCCGCCTGCCCCCGCACCGCCATGGGAAAGCCGTCAAAGCAGGTCGCGGCGGAATTCGGGGTGCCGGGCGTATTGATCAGGATGGCGGATATGGATCCGCCGTATACCGAGCCGCAGTACAGGCCCAGCAAAAGCGCTATGGCGGAAAGCGGCCCCATTGCGTAAGTAAAGGGCAGCACCATGGTGATGCCGACTATCGGGCCAAGGCCCGGCAGGCAGCCGATAATCACCCCGAAAGCCGTGCCCGCCATGATGCTGAACAGGCAGCCCGGCGCCAGGGTTTGCACGAATGCGTTGTAGATGTTTACGGTGTCGATCATCGTTCCCCCCCTTATGACCAGGGAATTTCCGGCAGCAGTATCAGCAGGACTTTGTTGAACAAAAACCACAAGGCGACCGCATACAGGAGGGATACGGGCAGGAGGACGGCGACCCGTTTGTATCCGAGGGCGAACGGATAGAAAAAGCAGAAGATGATGCAGGCAGGGAGGAACCCCGCGTATTCAAGCAGAATGCAGGCAAGGGCGACCATGGCGATGGACGAGCCGAGCGAACGCCAGTCGGTCTGTTTCAGGCTGACCGCGTGCGCCTTCGCCGTATTGACGAACAATATGGCGGCGAGCACGCCCCACAGGCTGAGAATGATGCGAGGGTAGAACATCATGCCGTAACTGCTGCCGTGCGTATCCGCCGAAGGGGCATGCAGGAACGAGTATACAAACAGCATCGCCGCCAGCAGAAACATGAACCCGCTGAAGAGCAAGGGTAATCGTTTGTCTGCCATGGTTCACCTCTGATGCGTTACAAGGTGCCCGGAAAACATGCCCGGTCCCGCTTCCCCGCCCCGCCGGAAAACCCGGCAGGACAGGGAAGGTCCGCAATGCCCGGGCGGGAAGCGTCATTTTTTGAGCAGGCCGGCCTTCGTCAGCAGGCGCGTGCACTTTTCGACTTCATCCTTGTAAAATTTTTGGAATTCGGCCGTCGGCATATACAGGGTGTTCAGCCCGTTCTGTTCGGCCTGCTCCACCACCTTGGGGTCTTTGATGACCTTGCCGAGCGCCGCGTTATACTTCGCGATGATGTCCTTGGGCGTGCCCTTGGGAGCGGCCATGCCGTTCCAGGCCGAAGCGTGAACCTTCTTCCCCATTTCGTCGACGGCGGGCATGGAGGACGCGGCCGCATTTTTGCTGCGCGTGGGCCAGAAACGCACCAACCCCCTGACGTCGTAGCGGGGCAGGTAACCTTCGCTGTCCACGGTCATGTCGAAAACCCCGCCGGCCAGATTCTTCTGGACTTCCGCGCCGCTTCGTTCCGGCAGGTGCTTGATCTTCACGCCGAACGCCTCTTCAAAATCCAACAGACACAGGTGGTTCGAACTGGCCACCCCGACGGTGGCGCAAACGACGCTGCCCGGCGCGGCCTTGGCCGCCTTGAGCAGATCGTCCAGCGTCTTGTATTTGGAATCCTTGTTGACCATGACGCAAAAGGGCGTGCTGTACAAAAAGGAGATGAGTTCAAAAGAGTCCGGCTTGTACGGCAGGTCGCGCATCAGCGGCTGGGTGATGGCCGGCCCGGCGGCGATCAGATAGATGGTGTAGCCGTCGGGTTTGGCTCCGGCGGCTTCCGCCGCGCCGATCGTGCCCGCCGCGCCGGAGGAATTCTTGACGATGACGTTGGTGCCCAGCTCTTTTTCCAGAGGGGGCACGAGAATGCGGGCCATGACGTCATGGGTGCCGCCGGGGGCGAAGGAAACCACGATGGTGATGGGTCTTTTGGGCTGCCAATCCGCGGCCTGGCCGAAAATCGGCGTGAACAGCAGGCACAATGCGCAACAGAAGGATACGAGAAACGTCTTCATCCTTTCCTCCAAAGCGGTTGATGATTGCAAATGTCGCTGCCTCCATATCGTCATCGCCAGTCACCCCCGTGCAGGGTCATTCAATGATGGCCCCTTTGTCCGCGGATGCGGCCAGACGCGAATAAACCCGCAGATATCCACGGGGTATCTGTTTTTCTCTGGGTTTCCAGACCGCGCGCCTGCGGGCCAGTTCTTCTTCGCCGACAAGCAGTTGCAGTGTTCTTGCAGGAACGTTGATTTCTATGCGGTCGCCGTCCTTCACCAGGGCGAGGGGGCCGCCTTCCGCGGCCTCGGGAGAGATATGCCCGACAAAGCACCCGTTGTTCGTGCCGGAGAAACGCCCGTCGGTTATCAGGGCGGTGCTTTCATTGAGGCCGCAGCCGTAAAGATATTTCATCGCCTTGTACATTTCGCGCATGCCGGGTCCGCCTTTGGGGCCCTCGTAACGGATGACGATGACCGTTCCTGGCTGGATTTCCCCGGCGAGGACGGCTGTGTTGGCGTCTTCCTCGCAGTCGAAGACTCTGGCCGGGCCTGAAAATTTCTGCAGATGCCCGGCAAAGGCGCCCGGTTTCGTGATGCCGGTGCCGGGGGCGAGATTGCCGCGCAGTACCGCGATTCCGCCCACGGGGCTGTAAGGATCCGCAACCGGCCTGATGATCGCGGCGTTTTCTTCATAGGCAAAACGGTATGCTTTCAGATTTTCTTCGAGCGTCATGCCCGTGCAGGTCATTACGGAAGTGTCGAGCAACTTCCCCAGTTCGCGCATGACTCTGGGCATGCCCCCGGCCCGGTGGAAATCTTCCATGTCCCATTTCGCCGCGGGGTTCACCCTGGCGATTTGGGGCGTTTCAGGACACAGGCGCTCGAATTCGCCGATCACGTTCACGCCCTGCAGTTCGGCTTCATGGCTGATGGCGCTGAGATGCAGCACGGCGTTGGTCGAACCGCAGACGGCCAGGGTCGCCCGGACGGCGTTGCGGATGGCGGCAGGCGTGACAATGTCGCGGGGCAGAACGTTTTTTTCGGCAAGGGCGCAGATTTGCCGCCCCGAAGCATAGGCGATGCGTTGGCGTTCGGCCCAGACCGCCGGGACAAGCGCGCTGCCGGGCAGGCTCATGCCCAGGGTTTCGCTCAGGCAGGCCATGGTGTTCGCCGTCCCGAAAAAGGAGCAGGAACCGCAACCCGGACAGCTGACGTCCTCCAACTGGTGCAGGGTTTCCTCGTTGATTTTCCCTGCCCGTAGCATCCCCAGCGCTTCATCGACGGATGTGGCGTCGGTTTTGCGGCCGTCGAAAACGGCTCCGCCCAGCATGGGGCCGCCGGTGACCAGAATCGCCGGGATGTTCAGCCTGACGGCCGCCATAAGCATGCCGGGAATGACTTTATCGCACGAACCCAGCAGAACAAGGCCGTCAAGCTTGTGCGCCCTGGTTTCTATCTCTATGGCATTGCAGATGATTTCCCGCGACGGCAGGATGTATTTCATGCCGTCGTGGCCGTTGGCGATGCCGTCGCAGGCCGAAATAACCCCGAATTCCACCGCCGTTCCCCCGGCCCGGTAAATGCCTTTGGCGGCAAATTCCGCCAGCTGCCGCAGATTCGCGTGCCCCGGCACCAGCGTGCTCCAGGAATTGGCGATGCCTATCATGGGGCGCGAAAGCAGTTCATCGTCGGAAAAGCCCATGGATTTGAACAGCGCCCGCGTCTGGATGTTTTCTTCTTTGTCCCGATGATACGTCATGACCCGCTCCTTTGCGCGTGATGCGAACGCGGAGGTCTAGGGTTTGCGCGACATGGCGGAATACGCTGCGTACCGGTCCATCGCCTCTTTTTCCGCCTGCGCGAGAATATGCCGCATCCGTTCCGGATCCGCCTGCCCCAGGGCGGAGAAACGGACCTCGTCGGCGAGTTGCGCGCTGAAGCTGCCCGTCGGCGCGGGCGAATCAAGCTGGAACGGATTTTTTCCCTCCGGTTCACGGAGTGGATTGTACCGGTAGAGCGGCCAGTATCCGGTTTCCACAGCCCGCATGACGTGCTCGGCGCTTCTGCCGAGGCCGCCGCGAATGCCATGGTTGATGCAGGGCGCGTACGCGATGATTATGGAGGAACCGGGATACGCTTCCGCTTCCAGAAAGGCTTTCAGAGTCTGGGCCTTGTCCGCGCCGAGAGCGACCTGGGAAACATAGATGGATTTGTAGGCCATGCACATCAGACCCAGATTTTTCTTTGCCGATCGCTTGCCGGCCGCGGCGAACTGCGCGACCGCCCCGAACGGAGTCGCCTTGGAAGCCTGGCCGCCGGTGTTTGAGTACACTTCCGTATCAAAAACCAGGACATTGAAATCCTCGCCCTGGGCAAGCACATGGTCAAGGCCTCCGTACCCGATGTCATACGCCCAGCCGTCGCCGCCAAAGGACCAGTGGGAGCGTTTGACGAAATAATCGCGATCGGCGTAAATCCGCAGCAGCAGCGGATCGGAGCCCATGTGGGCCGCCAGCGCCCGTTCCAGCGCGGCGGCGCGTTCGCGGGAACCGGAGCCTTCATCCTTGCGGGCAAGCCATCTGCTCAGGGCGGCGGCCAGCTCTTCCGGCAGCGGCGCGCTCAAAGCCCGCTCCATCCTGCCGGCGAGGGCGGTCCGAATATGGCCGGTTCCCAGCGCCATCCCGAAACCGTACTCGGCGCAATCCTCAAACAGGGAAAAGCCCCAGGCCGGGCCGCGGCCCTCTTTGTTTTTCGCATAGGAAAGCGAAGGCGCGCCCGCCGCCCACACAGTGGAGCAACCAGCCGCGTTGGCGATCATCATGCGGTCGCCGAACAGCTGGGTGGCCAGCCTGGCGTAGGGCGTCTCGCCGCAACCGGCGCAGGCGCCGGAGAATTCCTGCAGCGGCTGCAGGAACTGGCTGTTTTTTACCGTTATTCTGGTTCCTTCCGGCAGGGATTTATAGCTGATGGATCGTTCCGCAAAGTTCCACAGTTCTTTCGCCGCCGGCAACTGCGCGCCGAGCGGCGCTAGTTCCAGGGCTTTGGTCCTTGCGGGGCAGGCCGCAACGCAAAGGCCGCAGCCGGTGCAGTCCAGAGCAGACACAGCCAGGTGGAAGCGCATGCCCGGCATGCCCAGGGCCGGCAGATGGCGGAAATCGTCCGGCGCGTCGGCCAGTTCCGCCTCGGCGGCAAGCCGGGGCCGGACCACGGCGTGGGGGCAGACGAACGAGCACTGGTTGCACTGAATGCAGTGCTCCGGCAGCCAGCGGACCGTGAAAACGGCGACTCCCCGTTTTTCATGCGCGGTTATGCCGACGGGCCAGCGGCCGTCGGCGACGGGCAGAAAGGCGCTGACCGGCAGGGCGTTGCCTTCCAGACGCAGCATCGGTTCCGCAACGTCACGGAAAAACGCGGGCGCGGGCGCGGGTTGGGCAGCCGTTGCCGCAATGGCATCCTTCCAGTGTTCCGGCACGGTGATGCGGCGGATTGAGGAAAAGCCCCGGCGGATCGCCGCAATGTTCTGGTCCACCACATTTTGTCCCTGTTTTCCGTATGACTCGCGGGCCGCCGCGATCAGCCTGCCGACGGCTTCCGTTTCCGGCATCACGGGGACAAGGGCGAAAAACGCTGCCTGCATGATCATGTTGATGCGTCCTGGCAACCCCAGATCCTCGGCGATGTCCACGGCGTTTATCGTATGCAGCGCGATGCCGTCGCGGGCGATGCGCCGTTTGACAGCGGCGGGAAGGCACTGTTCCAGTTCCGCATCCGACCAGCGGCAGTTGAGAAGAAAGGTTCCCCCCGGCTGCAGATCGTCAAGCACGCCGTATTGCGCCAAGTACGCCTGATTGTGGCAGGCCACGAAATCCGCTTCGTCCACGCGGTATGTGGACCTGATGGCGCTGTCGCCAAAGCGCAAATGCGATATGGTCACCCCGCCGGATTTTTTCGAGTCATATTCAAAATAGGCCTGCACAAAATGATCCGTGGCATCACCGATGATCTTGACCGCGCTTTTGTTCGCCCCCACGGTGCCGTCGGATCCGAACCCCCAGAACTTGCATGCGGTGATCCCGCCCCCGGGCCGCGCCGCGCGGCAGAGAGGCGGCAGGGACAGATGCGTCGCGTCATCCTCAATCCCCACGGTGAATGGATCCAGGGGAACCTCCCGCCGCAGATTTTCGAAGACGGCAAGGGCATGGCCGGGAGTGAACTCTTTCGAGGCCAGACCGTAGCGGCCGCCGACGACAAGAGGCGCGCCCTCTTTCCCGTAAAAGGCGTTGCGCACGTCCAGGCAGAGCGGTTCGCAGGCGCCGGGCTCTTTTGTCCTGTCCAGGACCGCGACCCGCGTGACCGTCGGCGGCAGGGTCTCCAGGAGTTTTCCAGGAACGAACGGGCGGAAAAGCCGGACAACGATCAGGCCGGTTTTCTCACCCCGGGCGGCCAGGGCGTCCACAGCCTCTTCAATGGCGCAGCAGGCTGATCCCATGGCCACGATGACCCGCTCCGCCTCCGGATGCCCGTGGTATGAAAACAATTTGTACGAGGAACCTGTCAGCCCGTTTATCGCATTCATATATTCTTCAACAACGGCCGGCAGCGCATCGTAATGTCGGTTTGTCGCTTCCCGCAGCTGGAAAAAAATGTCCGGGTTCTGGGTCATGCCGACCGCTTCGGGTCTGTTGGGGCTCAGGGCGCGGTTTCTGAACGCGGCGACGGCGTCGTGGTCCAGCAGGCTGGCGAGCTCTTGCGGGTCCAGCACGCCGATCTTCTGAATCTCATGCGAGGTGCGGAATCCGTCAAAAAAATGCAGAAAGGGCACCCTGCCTCTGATCGCCGCCAGATGCGCCACGGCCCCGAGGTACATGACATCCTGTACGGAACAGGACGAGAGCAGCGCAAAACCGGTCTGACGGGTTGCCATGACGTCCTGATGGTCGCCGAAAATGCTCAGGCTGTTCGATGACAGGGAACGGGCGGCCACGTGAAAGACGGCAGGCAGCAACTCGCCGGCAATTTTGTACATGTTCGGGATCATCAGAAGCAGCCCTTGGGACGAGGTGTACGTCGTTCCCAGCGCGCCAGCCTGCAGAGCGCCGTGCAGCGCCCCGGCGGCCCCGCCTTCCGACTGCATTTCCACAACTTTCACCGGGTGGCCGGACAGGTTCGTTTTCCCGGCCGCGGCCCAGGAATCGGTCAGTTCGGCCATCTCGGAGGACGGCGTGATGGGGTAGATGGCGGCCACGTCGGTGAACGGATAGGCGACGTACGCCGCGGCCGTGTTGCCGTCCATGGTTTTCATCGTGCGCTGTGGCATACGCTGCTCGCAAAATAATGGTTGCTTCAGTTCGCGGTGCGAAAAATATTGCTTGACTTTTGTGCCGTTATGCGGCACATAGTGCCATATAGAGAAACGCTATACACATCCCCATGTGATGGTCAAGGTTTTTTTCATGCCAAATTGGCGACAGGGATAGAAAGCAGCCCAAAAAGGGACTGGATATGTCGGAAAAACAGTTGGTTAAAAGCGTGATCAAGGCGCTTTCCATTATTGAGCTGCTTAACGAACAGGGCGAACTCGGGGTGACGGAGGTCGGCGCCAGGCTCGGCATGGACAAAAGCACGACCTTCCGCCTACTTACGACATTGAAAGAGAAACATTACGTCAACGCGGATCCCCGCACGCAGAAGTACGCGAACAGCGGCAAATTCATCACCCTGGGCCAGGGCGTGTTGCGGCAGTACAATGTGAATCCCATTTTGCGGCTGGAACTGAAGAGGCTGTCGGAACAGACGGGGGAAACCGTCAACTTTGCCGTGCCCGACGGCATGGAGGTGCTGTATCTGGACAGCCACGAAACGGCGGACATCATCAAACTCGCGGCCAGAATCGGGCAGCGCCGCCCCATGTACTGCACGTCGTGCGGCAAGGCCATTTTGGCTTTTTACAAGCCCGAATACGCGCAGGCGCTGTGCAAAAACTTCGTCTACACGCGGCACACGGAATACACGCTGACCTCGCGGGAAGCCCTGTCCGCCGAACTGGAACGGATCAGACGGCAGGGATACAGCGTCGACAACCAGGAGCACAGCCTGGACATCCACTGTGTGGGCATCCCTTTGCTGAACCACGGCAACGAGCCCCTGGGGGCGGTCAGTATTTCCATGCCCCAGTTCCGTCTGGAAAAGGATCCGGGAAAGCACGACCTGTGCGTCAACGCCCTGCTTGAGGCGTCCGACAGGCTGCGGCGGGCGTTGCTTTCCTGAACGAAAGCGCTCATCCAGAGCGGATTCTCTTTGGTTTTTTCCATTCGCCAATTGCGGCACGGCGCGCTTTCGGGCAAATTCTTCGCCGTGCCGCGTATCCGCCGGAGCGTTTTCAAAGTGAAAACGCCCGTAAAAAGAACCGCGAGTTTCTCAAGCGGCGACGAACAGCCGGCCGCAGAGTTTTTTCATGACGCCCGGCTTTTCCCGCCTGCGGCGCATTCACCGTCGCGGCCGGTCAGAATGTCCAGGCCGTGGCGCAACTGGTCCAGGATGAATTCCAGACATTCGCGCACGGCTTTCGGGCTGCCCGGGAGATTGACAATCAGGGTTTCGCCCCGGATGCCCGCCGCCGCGCGGGTCAGCATGGCCCGCCTGGTCACGGCCATGCTGAGCGCGCGCATGGCTTCGGGGATGCCGGGGCATTGCCGCTGCACCACGGCCAGGGTGGCTTCGGGCGTCACGTCGCGCCCGGAAAATCCCGTGCCGCCCGTGGTCAGGATCAGGTTCACCCCGGCGGTGTCGGCCAGGCGGACCAGTTCCGCGCTGATGGCGGGCTGATCGTCCGGCAGCACCGCATAATGGGCGAGCGCGTACCCGTGCCTTTCCAGCAGTTCGATCACCGCTTTGCCGCTTTCGTCCTCGCGTTTGCCGGCGGCCCCCTTGTCGCTGAGGGTCAGCACGGCCGCCCTGTACGCGTGCGCGCCCTTCGTCCGGTCGGGCGCGGCGTCCGGGTCAGGAACCGGCACGGGCGGCAGCGCGGACATCTCGTCCCCCGTCCGGATAACACCGCCGCGCAGCACTTTGGCGAACACGCCCTGGCTGGGCATGATGCATTCGCCCATGGTGTGGAAAATCTGGCAGTGGTTGTGGCATTCCTTGCCGATCTGGGTCATCTCCAGCAGGACGTCGCCGCAGGCAAAGCGCGTGCCGACGGGGTGCGAGGCGAAATCGACCCCCCGCACCACCAGGTTTTCGCCGAAACAGCCGAAGGGCGCAATGGCGCCCCGGCGGCGGAATTCCTCGACGCGCTCCAGGGAAATCAGGCTGACCTGGCGGTGCCAGGGGCCGGCATGGGCGTCGTTTTCCAGCCCGTGGTTTTCAACGAGCCGGGCCGACTCCACGGTTTTTTTGGCGGTGCCTTTTTTTTCGCTGACGCACACGGCGACGACTGTGCCCATAGGGAATCTCCTTTTCATCCGCCGATGCTGCTCATCAGGAAGGGCGTTTCCGCGTCCGAGGCGGCCTGGGCGCGAAAGTCGTGCCCCTTCGGTTTCGCTGCCACGGCCCGTCTGATGGCCAGAGCCAGTATGCCGTCGGGTGCGCCGTCACGCAGGATTGCCCTGAGGTCAACGCCGTGGCCGTGGTGGAGGCAGGTTTTCAGAAAGCCGGTGGAGGTCAGCCGGATGCGGTTGCAGCGGCCGCAGAACGCATGGCTGAGGGCGGCGATGAACCCCACGCTGCCGGGGTATCCGGCAACGCTCAGGCATTCGGCCGGGCCGTTGCCCGTGCGCTCGTTCAGCGGCGCAAGCGGGCCGAAAGCCTGTGCCAGCGCGGCCTGGACCTCGGCCCGCGGCACTCCGGACCAGGACTTACCCTTGCCCACGGGCATCAGTTCGATGAAGCGTATCTGATAGCCCTTTTCCAGGGCGTAGCGGGCCAGCGGCAGCAGTTCGTCCTCGTTGACGCCTCTGACGGGCACGGTGTTGATCTTGACCCGGATGCCCGCCTCCCGCGTGCGGTCCATGGCTTCCAGGATGGTTTCCAGCCGGGTGTCGGACCGGGTGACGCGTTCCAGCGTGTCCTGGGTAAAGGCGTCCAGGCTGACGGTCACGGCGTCGATACCCGCGTCCGCCAGTTCCGGCAGAGCCCGGGCCAGCAGCAGTCCGTTGGTGGTGATCGTCACGCTGGCCACGCCGGGGATTTTTTTCAATTCGCGGATGAACCCTGTCGCTCCCTTGCGGCAGAGCGGTTCCCCCCCGGTGATCTTGTACCGGTCCATGCCCAGGGACACGGCGATGCGGCACAGGCGCAGGAATTCCTCGTAGCTGAGGATTTCCGCGTGGGGGATTGAAGGCTGCCCTTCCGGCGGCATGCAGTACAGACAGCGGAACGGACAGCGGTCCGTCAGCGAGAGGCGCAGATATTCGACGCGCCGGCCGTGCCGGTCGGACAGCGCCGCCGGGGGCGGAGGCACGCTCTGGTCAGTGTCGGACATAATCCCCGCTTTTGCCGCCCGATTTGCCGAGCAGCCGCACGCCGAACATCTCCATGCCCTTGTCCATGCCTTTGCACATGTCGTATACGGTCAGCAGGGCCACGGAAACGCCGGTCAGCGCTTCCATCTCCACTCCGGTGCGGCCCCTGATTTTCACCGTGCATTCGGCCCGGATGGCGTCGTCCCCGGCGATGGACATGACCACCCGGCAGCCGGTCAGGGCCAGGGGATGGCAGAGCGGAATCAGGTCCGCCGTGCGCTTGGCCCCCATGATGCCCGCCAGTTGTGCCACGGAAAGCACGTCGCCCTTGGCCGCCGTGCCGGCTTTCACCGCCTCCATGATGCGGGGCGGAACCCGGATGAAGCCCTCGGCCGTTGCCGTGCGTTCGGTGACGTCCTTGGCCGACACGTCCACCATCAGGGCGTTGCCGTCTTTGTCTATGTGCGTTGACATGCGTATGCCTCCGGCGTCCGGGGGACGCTGGCCCCCGGATCCCCTGCCAGGGAGCGCCCCTTCCCTATTCCTCAAAACGCCACACGACTTCGCCGGTCCGGCTGGTATCATAGCCGCCCATGGCGTCAACCGCGGCGGCAAAGGCCGGGTCGCGCAGCACGGCCAGCAGGGCCCTCATGCGCGCGTCGTCCCAGAACCGCAGGGGGATGACCAGATCGTACTCCTCAACACCCACGGGCACGAAATCAAGCCCCAGGGCGTTGGCGGCGGAGCGCACCCCCAGTCCGGCCGAGGCCCTGCCCGACAATACGGCGGCGGCCACGTTCATGTGGGTGTATTCCTCATCGGAATAACCATCAATGTGCTTTGGGGCAAGGCCCAGTTCTTTCATGCGCCAGTCCAGCAAAAGGCGCGTGCCGCTGCCCCGCTGGCGGTTGATGAAGGTCCGGCCCGGTCCGGCCAGATCCGTTAGCGCCCGGATATTCAGCGGGTTGCCGGGCGGCAGGATCAGCCCCTGTTCCCGGTCCGCCAGCCGCACCAGGTTGACGGGGGTTCCGGCCAGGTGCCCTTTGACTGCGGCGCGGTTGTAAGTGCCGTCCGCGGGGTCGAGCAGATGAGCGCCCGCAAGATGGCAGCGCCCGGCTTTCAGGGCGGTCAGCCCGCCCAGCGACCCCACGTGGGCGGATGTCAGCGAAAAGCGCGCGTTGGATTTGCGCAGAAAACTGTCCAGCAGGTCCAGGGTGCTGTCGTGGCTGCCGATGGCAAGCAGAGCGCCGTCGATCTGGTCCCTGGTCCGGATGAAGGTCACCGTCGCCGGGGCGTCGGCGGGCAGACCCTCGGCGTCGGCGGGAATGCGGATGATGCCGTCGGCCCGGCTCAGGCTGGTGACCGTACCCGCCCCGCGCGGCAGGGGCACGGCGATGAGCGCCTCGTCCACCCGGCCCAGTTTCACGCGGACGCGTTCCTCCATGCCGGGGCGGGACGGCAGGGGCTGGAAGGGATAGGCTTTGCCGGTCGTGCGGCGGGCGGCCAGATCGTTCGCGGCCCGGCCCTGCCACAGGGAAAGCAGGCTCTGTCCGAATTCCTCGAAGGCGATGATGGCGGATACGGGATATCCCGGCACGCCGATGACGGGTTTGCCCAGAATCCGGCCGAGCACCGTTGGTTTGCCCGGCATGACCGTCACCCCGTGCACGAACAGTTCGCCCATGCTTGCGATGATTTCCGCCGTGTAATCCCGGCTGCCGGCGGACGATCCCGCGTTGATCACGATGAGGTCCGCGCCGGATTCGGCCGCGCCGGCAAGGGCCGCGCGGATGGCGGTCGGGTCGTCGGGCACGATGGGGTGGACGGAGGGTTCGCCCCCCGCGTCGCGTACCAGAGCGGAAAGGATCAGGCTGTTGAATTCCGGCAGGTTTTTCCCGGCGCCGAGCCGCTGGGGGTCCGCTTCCTCCAGGGGCACCAGTTCCGATCCGCTGGGAATGAGGGCGACCCTGGGTTTTGCGCAGACCAGGGGGCGCAGAACGCCCGCGGCGGCCAGAGCCCCCAGTTCGTATGCCCCGATACGGACGCCCGGCGGCAGCAGAATCTCCGTGGCCACCATGTCTTCGCCCAGCTTGCGCACATGCTGCCAGGGAAAGGCGGCCTTTTCTATGCTGACGCTCTCTTCCCGCCCGGCGTGGAAGCGTGGTTCGTGAAAAATGTTTTCCACCATGATTACGGCGTTGGTGCCCGGCGGCAGGGGGTGCCCCGTGTTGACCCAGTGGGCGGTTTTGCCGATATGCAGCGTTTTGGGGCTGCTTTCCGACGCGCCGAATGTGTCGGAAGCCAGCACCGCGATGCCGTCCATGGCGGCTCCGTGAAAGGCCGGGGACGACAGTTTCGCTGCCGTGCCCCCGGCCAGGATGCGGCCGTAGGCTTGGGCCAGGGGAACCGCCTCGCGGCCCAGGGGGCTTTCCCCCACGGAATCAAGCCACAGGGCGCGCGCTTCGTCCAGGCCGGTCAGTTTCAGGTATACCTTGCGCTGCATGGGGCGGCTACTCCAGAGGATACAGATCGACCACCTGGCCGGGGCTGAGGCCTTCCTGCGATTCCGGACAGATGATCAGGGCGTGGGCCGCGACCAGGGGGGTGATCAGGCCGGATTTGCCCATGATGGGGCGGGCCAGCGGCAGGGCGCCGGCTTCGGGGGATTCTTCCAGAACAACCCGTATATAGTCGCGGCGGCCCTGGGCGGACGCCACGGCGCGGGACAGCACCGCTTTGGCCTGCCTGCGCCACGGGGGAAGGACATCGGCTCGGCCCAGAAGCCTTGCCAGCAGCGGGCGGATGAACACTTCCGCCGTGGTCAGCGCGCCGGCGGCATGGCCGGGCAGGCCCCACAGGGATTTGTCGCCCGTTCTCGCCAGGATCATGGGTTTGCCGGGGCTGATGGCCACGCCGTGGGCCAGGATGGCCGTGCCCGGCGTGTCGGCCAGAGCGGCCAGGGTGAAATCGCGCTGGCCGGCGGAAGAGCCGCCGGAAAGCAGAACCACGTCGGCCCAGGCCAGGGCCTGGGTCACCAGAGAGTACAGGGAGTTGATCTCGTCGCGGGCGATGCCGAACTGCCTGGCTTCGCCCCCGGCGTCCGCAACCAGGGCGGCCAGAGTGTACGCGTTGATATCGCGCACCTGGCCCGGCGCGGGGATCTGGTCGACGGGCAAAATTTCGTCGCCGCTGGAAATGACGGCCACTCTGGGTTTTCGCCGCACCAGGGGCCGCTGTATGCCCAGGGCGGCGAGCAGGCCCATCTCCTGCGGCCGCAGGGTCCGCCCGGCGGGCAGCAGCAGGCCGCCGGCCTTCGCGTCTTCCCCCCGGGCGATCACGTTGTCGCCGGGCGCCGCGGGCCGGGTCAGTTCGATCTGGTCCCCGGCGGGCCGGGAATATTCCAGCATGACCACGGCGTCGGAGTTTTGCGGCAGCATGCCGCCGGTCCAGATGCGGGCCGCGCGGCCGGGGTCCAGCGACAAGAGGGTCTTCGCGCCCATGGGGCATTCGCCGGCCAGGTCGAGCAGGGCCGGGGACCCTTCGGCGGCGCCGAACACGTCGGCCGCGCGCACGGCAAACCCGTCCACCGTGGACCGGTCGAAACCGGGCACGTCCTCGGCCGCGACGATATCTTCCGCCAGGGTGCGGCCGAAGGCCTCCGCCAGGGGCGCTTCCTCCGCCGGCAGCGGAGGAAAGTCCCGGATCATGGACAGGATCGCGTCAACGGACTGCAGAGTCAGAAAGTTCGCCACAGGCATCCTTTGCGAAAGCAGGGGCGCTGCCCCCTTGCACCCCCCAAGGGGCGCTGCCCCCTGACCCCGTTATGGGGGTGATTTGTGTCGCCGCGGGTATATGCGGAATACGACGCAAAGCCATCGTATCAGAGACCGGGCCGGTATGCCAGAGGCGGAGGAAGAGAGAAAGGCGGCACTTGTCGGCGCATTTGGCGGAAATTCCGGTGCCCGCGCCGCCGATGGCGGGCTGCCGGACCGTGCTTTCGGGGTCGTGGAAGGGCACGAACCGGCCTCGCCCGGCGAACCCCCGTCCGTGCGCGGGCCGCGGGCCCGGCGTGAAAAGGCGGACGGCGGGTGCCGCAAAGGAAGGGAACGGGATCCGTTGGCCGGAACAAAGATAGCGGCTGGAAAAGGGAAGCGGCCCATGCGAAAAAAGCATGGCCCTGTCCGCGGCCTCACGGCATGCCTTGCAAGAGGGCGTCACAGCTGCAACGTTTCCAGGCCGGGGATGGACAGGTCGAGGTGCAGCAGGGGAATGGCTCCGCCGTGTTCCGGCGGCGGTCCCAGCAGTTCGCGGATAATGAGCATGACCTGCAGCAGGGCCACGGCGGCGGGGGTGGGGGCGGGCACGCCGGCTTGAGCTTCGGCGCCGTGTTCCGGGGCGATGCCCGCTTCGCCGTGGAGCAGGGAAAGGGCGGAGGCTTCGCCCGCCGGCCGCGGCCGGCAGGTCATGGCGAAGCCTTCATGGCCGGCAACGGCTCCGTGGATGCAGGGGATTCCCGCGGCATTGGCCGCTTCTTCCAGCTGTCTGCGGGTTTTGAGGTTGTCCAGGCAGTCCGCGACAGCGACCGCGCCGTCCAGGATGGCGGGCAGCGTGTCGGGGGTTGCCGCGCATTCATGCGCGCGCACGAATGCGTGGGACGCCGTCAGAGCCAGTTCCCGCCGGGCGGCGCCGGCCTTGTTCATGCCCAGGCGGTCTTCGCGGCACAGAATCTGGCGGTTGAGGTTGCTTTCGTCAAACGCGTCGCAATCGCAGACGATCAGTTCGCCGACGCCCAGCCGGGCCAGGGTCAGGATCACGTGGCCGCCCAGTCCGCCGCAGCCGATGACGGCCACGCGGAGGGCCAGCAGCTTCGCCTGGTCCGCCGCGCTGAACACGCCCCTGTTGCGGGCGAAACGCAGGGGCCAGACGTCCCGTTCCAGGCAGAACACCATGGCTTCGCGCGGCGGAATCCGCAACAGGGCGGCCAGTTCTTCCGTGCCCGCCAGGGTGATGCACTCAAGCGGATCCGGCCCTGCCCCCGGCAAGGTCAGACGGTGTTTTTCAAGGCAGCGCCGGATGGCCGGGTCCACGGTTCATCCCCCCCCGACGGCCGGGAAATAGGCCACCCGGTCGCCGTCCGCGAGGGGAGCGGCCAAGGGCGCGCGTCTGCCGTTGACCATCACCACCTTGACGGCGTCCAGGGGCAAGCCCAGGGTTTGCGCCAGCGCCGCGGCGTCGGCCGCGGGAGGCAGGTCCAGGGTCAGCCCGGCGACGGGATCGTATCCCGGCACATGGGATCGCAACGTGGTGCTCAGAGTGACGAAAACGGCCATAGCGCGTCAATCCAGAGGAATTCTTGCTTTTGCCCGCGATTTCGCCGCCGCCTTGCCGGGCCGGATAACGAAGGCCGGCAGGTCGGCGGCCGTCCGGTCCAGAACCTCGTTCAGCTTCGCGCCGGCATCCGCGTACCAGGCCAGCAGGGCGTGGGCTTCGTCGGTCAGCACCTTGGGACGGCCGCTGACCGCCGCGCTGGTGCGGGTCAGCAGCGTAACCCCCAGGTCTTTTTCCACCCGCGAAATGCGGCCCCAGGCCCAGCGGTAGCTCATGCCCAGTTTCTGCGCGGCTTTGTGCAACGACCCCAGTTCCTTCACAGCCAGCAGGAGTTCCATCCGGCCGGGGCCGAAAATGTAGCCCCCCCCGTTTTCCAGAAACAGCTTGACGACGGGCTTCATAGGCGGCCTTCCTGTGCGTGGCCCGGAACGGACCGCATCCGTCCCGGGCGGCGGGTATGTTACCAGTTGAACACAGTATCGAGTTCTTTCCGGGAAATGTCAAAGGTTACGCCGTGCGGGGCGAGCCTTTCATCAGTGAAGAAGTCGGGCAGCCTGTCCGCGGCTTCGGTGATGCCCGCGCGCCTGTTGAAATCGCGCTCGCAGGACAGGATTTTTTTGCCTAGGGCCACCACGTCGTCGCCGGTCAGGGACAGGCCGTACTTGGCATTCAGCATGTCCACGACGGCGACCAGGGCGTCGGGAATGTCCAGAACGGCAAAGGCCACGAACAGGCACAGGCCCGTAGCGTCCACGGCGGCGGTGGCGATCTGCAGATTGCGCGACAGTTCCACCTGGCCTTCGGTTTTCAACGGATCCAACGTGCCGCCCACGGACAGGATATTGGCCGTCACGGCGTACCCCGCCGTGTGGTCCGCGCCCATGGGGCTGGTGGCGTAGGTCACGCCCTGGCCCTTGACGGCGCGGGGGTCGTATGCGGGCAGGGCCTGGCCCTTGACCACGGGCACGCGGCGCACGCCGAACACCGTGCCGGTAACGGCCGCCCCGCAGCCGATGACGCGGCCCAGCGGGGTGCCTTTGCCGATTTCCTCCAGCAGGGCAAGCGCCCCTTCGGCATCGCCGAATTTCAGGACGCCGGCCTCCATGGCCACGGCCAGGGCCGCGCCCACGTCAATGGTGTCCACGCCCACGTCATCGCAGATGCGGTCGTAGCGGGCGATCATGTCCAGATCGTCGATGCCGGAATTGGGGCCGAAGGACCAGATGGTCTCGTATTCCGGCCACTTGCCGATAAGTTTTCCCTGCTTGTCCGGGTACAGGCCGCTGCAGCGCATGACGCAGCCGCTCATGCAGCCGTGGGAGACCACGCCTTCGCCGCCCCGGTCGCGGGTCAGCCGGTTGAGGTATTCGCCGGACACGCTTTCATGCCCTTCGAAACGGCCGGTGCTGAAGTTGCGGGTGGGCAGGCCGCCCGCTTCGTGCAGAATGTTGATCAGAACCGCCGTGCCGTAGGTTGGCAGGCCCTGGCCGCAGACGGGGTGGTCCGTCAGGGCCTTGGCGAAACGTTTGGCCGCGCTTTTGAAGGCTTCCGCGTCGTTCAGGGGATGGCTGGCCCCCCCCTCGGGGTTGACGATGATCGCTTTCAGGCCCTTGGACCCCATGACCGCGCCGACTCCGCCGCGCCCGGCGTGCCGCGCGGGCCGCAGTTCGCGGTCGGTGAAGGCGATGCTGGCGGCTGTCAATTTGTATTCGCCCGCCCGGCCGATGGTGATGTAGCTGCATTTGTCGCCGTACTGGCTGACCAGTCTGGCCACGGCGTCATAGTTGTTCAGGCCCGCCACCGTGGAGGGAACCAGCTTCGCGCTGTTCCTGCTCAGTTCCAGTTGCTGCCAGGTCCCTTCCGGAGCCATGCCTTCCACTACAACGGCCATGATGCCCATTTTCGCCAAATGCCCGCCGGGCTGGCCGCCGGAGTTGGATTCCTTGATGCCGCCGGTCATGGGGCTTTTGCAGCCCGCGGAAATGCGGCCGGAGTTGGCGCAGGTGGTGCCGCCCAGCAGGCCGGGGGCGAAGACCAGTTTGTTGTGCGGGCCAAGGGCCGTGCAGGTGGGATCCACCTCGGCGGCCACCACGGCGGACGTCAGGCCCCGGCCGCCCATGCCCGCGTACCGTGCCGGCATATCTTCAAAAGAGCACTGCCCGGTGCTCATGTTCACACGCAGCATTGTAAACATAACAACCCTCCTGCGGGTGCTCCCGGCGGGTTGCAAGCGCGCCGGGAAATATATGAATTTTGACTTCAGTATAGCCTATGGAATAGGGGGGTCAACAGAAAAAATAAATTATATCGGATGATTATGTCATGGTCGACATAAAGTGGAGCGGCGTGCGCGGTTATGCCCGCAGCACGGCGGTCAGGCGGAAATATGCGCCTTCCGGTTCCGCCTGCCGCGCGCCGGTCGACATTTCCGCGGCCAGAGCGGCGGCGGTCAGGGTCCGGCCGTCCGCGACGCACGGATCGCCCGGCGCAAGGGCGGCGTAACGGATGAACTGATCCGGCAGGACCAGCACGCCGCGAGCCAGGAAATGCCCGTCCAGCAGGGACAGGGCCAGACTGAACAAAGCCAGGCTGATCCGGCCGGCGCGGGGGGGTGACGATGGCGCGGGACCGGCCGCATGGGTGATGCCGCCGCGCAGAGCCCTCACGGCGCTGCCGCTTTTCATGGCCAGCCCGGCGATGCCGGGCAGTCCGGCGGCCAGGGCCAGGCGCGCGCCGTCCGGAACCAGGGCGTCGTCGCGGTCGTCCACGGGCTGGCCGTTCAGCAGGGCCACGTCGATGCGGCGGAGCAGATCCGGGCCAAGGCCGAATTCGTCCCGGAGCAGCGTGTTCAGAGGAAGTCCCACCGTGCAGTGGATTAGCACGCCGGACTGCAGGATCAGGCCCCAGGCGGGCGAGGCGTCCGGCAGATGCGCGGAGGAGGGAATGCGGGGCGTCTGGTGCGTGCGGAGCATGCACCAGAATACTCCGGACCGGGGCGCAAGGAAAGATGTTTCAGGTGCGGCGTGAAGGCGCCGTTGCAGCCGAAACCGCGAGCCGTCCGTTGCGGCGCAGGCATCGCGCCGACGGGCGGGCGAATGCCTTTTCGTTGCCGCGTCGCCGCGTGGCCGGATATTTGAATTTAAGTTTTACTTAAGCTGTATTTACTTTTTCGAGCTTGAAGTTGCCGGAGAAGAACTATATCAGAAAATATGGAGAAAGAAAGATGTATTTTTGTTTTTTTGAATCTTTCTATCAAAACAAAAAACTTCTGGTTCGTGGAATGCGATATGCATTGCATGCGCAATGTATTTATCTGTGATGTTTTAAAATGAAACGATACGCGATCGTGCTATTGTAGCATGGAATAGTGGAAATATTGTAACCAAGAACAAGGGGAATTCTCATGAAAAAAGCGAATTTCATGTTTCTGGTGATTGCGGCAATGGCGCTCATGCTGTCGGCCGGTGGCGTTTCGCTCGGTTGTGCGGCGGATATCGCGGCGCCCAAGGACTATCCGAAGAAGGACATTTACGTCATTGTTCCCTTCCCGGCGGGCGGCGGCACCGACATCACGGCCCGCGGCTTTCTGAAGGTGGCCGAAAAGTACATCAAGGCCAAGTTTCTGGTCACCAACGTCAGCGGTTCCGGCGGCTGGGCCGGCTGGCACCAGAGCCTGGCGGCGAAGCACGACGGGTACAACCTTTCGCTGCTGACCATCAACATGTTCACCAGCAGCGGCACCGCCAACCACTGGAAGCATTTCACCCCGCTGGCCACGCTTTCCCGCTATCCCACGACGATTTCGGTGCCGGCCTCTTCCGATATCCGCACCCTTGCCGACCTCATCAAAAAAGCCAAGGAAAAGCCGGGCGGCATCCGTTTCGGCAACGACGGCCTTGGCGCGCTTGATCACATCTACGCCCAGAAATTCATGGAAATGGCGGGCATCAAGGTCAGTTTCGTGCCCTACCGCGGCGGCGGGGAAACGATAGCCGCGGCCATCGGCGGCAATATCGACGCTCTGACCTGCAACACGCCCGAAGTGGCGGGCCGCGACGATATCCGCATTCTGGCGCTGATGGCCGACGAGCGGATGCCCAAGATGCCGGGTGTGCCCACCATGAAGGAGCTGGGCTACGATATCGTGGTGACCCGCTTCCGGACCATGGGCATTCAGGCGGATGCCCCGAAAGCGGTCATCGACTATCTGGAAAGCGTGTTCGCCAAAACGGCCAGGGATCCGGAATGGCTGAAGTACGCCGAATCCGTCAATGCCGAACCCTATTACCTGAACCGGGCCGACAGCATCACATATTTCGACCACATGGCCGCGCTGCTTACCCCGCCCAAAAAGTAGCGGACCACCCGCCAATGCGGCGGCGCGGGGCATCCCGCGCCGCCTTAAGGAGTTGCGTATGGGTGAACTTCTCGTTCCGGTCCTGATGCTGCTCGTTGCCGGGGGATTTTACCGGGAAGCCGGCCGGCTGCGCCTTGAGGACGGCTATCCGATGAATTCCGCGACCTATCCGAAAATTCTGGCCGGCATGCTTGCGCTCTGCGCGGTGTATCTGCTGGTCCGCTTCTGCCTGAAGCGCAAAAAATACATCGCGGAAGAGAGAGCCCGGATTTTTGATTTCAGGGTTCTGGCCACTTTCGGGCTGTTTCTGCTTTTTTATTTCACGCTGCCCTATCTGGGCTACATCCCCAGCGCGGTTATCTTTCTGGTGCTGCTGTCGCTGTTTTTCCAGAAAGGAAGGCCGCGGCTGCCGGACACGGTCGTGCTGCCGGTCTGCCTGTCCGTGGGCCTGTACGTTATCTTCGGCTTCATGAGCATCTACCTGCCTGTGGGGGAGCTGTTCGAGGCCTTTTTCTGAAAAGGGGAGCCGGATGGACAACACCTTTCTCCATATCGTGAACGCACTCTCCTTTTTCTCGGACCCGCTGAGCCTGGCCATGCTGTTCGCGGGCGGTTTCGTGGGCACGCTGTTCGCGGCCATACCCGGCCTGACGGGCACCCTGGGTCTGGCCATCCTTTTGCCGTTCACCTATTCGCTGCCGCGTGAAGCCGCATTCATCATGATCGTCGGCATGATCGGCGGCACCTTGTACGGAGGCTGCCTGACGGCCATTTCCATCAACATTCCCGGCGCGCCCAGTTCGGTGTGCACCACCCTGGACGGGCACCCCATGTTCAAGCAGGGCAAAGGAGCGGAAGCCATCGGCTGGGCCACCTTCGCCAGTTTCGTGGGCGGCACGATCAGCGCGCTGCTGCTTTTTTTCGCCGCACCCCAGCTGGCCAGATTCGCCGTGAGTTTCGGGCCGCCGGAATTCGTCGCCCTGTGCGTGTTCGGCATGGTGGCCGTGATCACCATGGTCGACGATCTGGTCAAGGCGCTGCTCAGCGCGGTTCTGGGGCTGCTCTTGTCCACCATCGGTTCCGACCTGTTCGGGGTCATCCGTTTCACTTACGGCAGCGGCTTTCTGCTCTCCGGTTTTCCGCTGGTGCCCGTGGTGGTGGGCACTTTCGCCCTCAGCATGGTGCTGCTGGAAGTCAACGAGTTCCGCCACAAGGAAGAGCACAGCGAAATCTTTCTGGAGGCGGCCACGCGGTACAAACGCATGAAATTCCCCTCCTGGGCGGATATCAGGGCGCGCATTCCCCTGCTGCTGCGCTGCTCGTTCATGGGGACCTTCATCGGCTTTCTGCCCGGAGCCGGCGGCAATATCGCGGCCTTTGTGGGCTACAACGTGGAAAAGAAGCTCTCCAGGACGCCGGAAAAATTCGGCACCGGCTTCGCGGACGGCATCGCCGCGCCGGAAAGCGCCAACAACGCCGTGGTGGGCGGCATTCTGATCCCCACGCTGGTGCTGGGCATTCCCGGCGACCAGTTCACGGCCATCATGCTGGGGGCCTTCCTTATCCACGGTCTGCCCGTGGGGCCGCTTTTGTTCCGCGAAAACCCCGTGTTCATTTACGTGGTGTTCTGGGCCGCCATATTCACGAATGTGGTGATGGTGTTCTACGGCTATTTCGGAGGGAAATACTTCGTCAAAATGGCCGCCCTGCGCAAGTCGCGCCTGGTGCCGGTCATCGCCATCGTGTCCATCACCGGCTGCTTCGCCGCCAACAACACGGTCAGCAGCATCGGCATCGGCATCATCTTTTCCGTCGTCGGCTTTTTGTTCACCCGCTACAACTATCCTTTTGCCCCGCTGGTCCTGGGGTTGACGCTGGGATCCATCATTGAAAACGCCATGCTGCAGACACTGATGATGACCCAGAACGGCTGGATGATCTTTGTGACGCGGCCGGCCAGTTTGCTGTTCGTCCTTTTGTCGGCGCTGTTCATCGCGACCAGCATCGTCAACCCCCGGAAGCTGTTCCAGAAGCTGATGGACAAACCGGGAACCACCGCGTGCGAAGCGCGGTAGTCTTTATCATTTTCCGCTGGAGGTAACGCATGGATTCCTATGAAATCGCGACAACGGACGTTCTGGTGATCGGCGGCGGCGGCGCGGCATCGCGCGCGGCCCTCAGCGCGGCGGATTCCGGAGCCGCCGTGATGATGGCGGTGAAGGGCAAGTACGGCTATTGCGGCAGCACGTCGTCGGCCTTCGCCGAAACGACCATGATCACCGGCGCGCCGCTGGACGACGAGTCGAACGAAAGCCTGTACACGGATACCTTTGAGGCCGGGATGGACCTGATTTCCCCGGACCTTCTGCGCGTGCTGGTGCGCGACTGCGGCGAGCGGGTGCGGGATCTGGAGCAATACGGCCTCAAACTGCACCGCAAAGTGTATGACGACATTTTCGCTTCCGGCTTCGCGCACAGCACGCCGCGCACTTTCATCGTTGAATCGCGTCTGCAGCGCGACATTCTGATGGCCCTGGCGGAGCAGGTCCGGACGCGGCCCATCACCGTGATGGAGCAGATGCACATCGTCCGGCTGCTGGTCGAGGACGGCAAGGTCGTCGGCGCGCTGGGGGTCGGCCGCGATGACAAACCCGTGCTGTTCAAGGCCTCCTGCGTCATTCTGGCCAGCGGAGGCGCGCACGGGCTGTACCCGCATCATCCGTCCACAGCGGACCTGATCGGCGACAGTTTCGCCATGGCCTATCAGGAAGGCCTGAAAATGGCGAACATGGACATCATCCAGATGGGCCCGGTGGGAATCCGGCCGATCACCCGGATCCTGTCCGCGCCCAACTGGCGGCTGAAGCCCGTTCTGACCAACGCCGTGGGCGAGGAGTTTCTGGAAAAATACCTGCCCGCCGGCGTCAGCGCCGATGAGATTTTCCGTATCGCCGAATTTCCGTACACGGTGCGCACTCCCATGAAGTACGTCAACTGGGGAATCTTTACGGAGATCAGCGAAGGCCGGGGCGGCGAGGAACGCGCCGTGCGCTTCGACGTGAGCCGGCACGGCGCCGCCGCCATCCGGGAGCGCGCGCCCTTTACCTACGATCTGTACAACGGCGCCGGCTTCGATCTGGCCACGGACAAGCTGCCCGTTTCCATCGGCGTGCAGACATTCCACGGCGGCTGCCTGATCGACGCCCGGTCCGCCACGGCTCTGGGCGGGCTGTTCGCCTGCGGCGAGGCCGCCGGCGGCCTGATGGGCGCGGAACGCCCCGGCGGCAACGCCCTGGCGGAATGCCAGGTATTCGGGAACATCGCGGGCCGCGAGGCCGCAGCCAGAGCCGGTTCCGCCGCCAAGGCGTCCGACGCCGCGCTGCGCTCTGTGGGGCGGCGGGTTCTGGACCAGGCCCTTGCGGAAACGGAGGCGTCCTTCGCGGCGTCGGTTCCTTCCATCCGCGGCCTGCTGTTCGATTCCTGCCTGACCATCCGCAGCGAAGAGAGGCTGGCGGCCGCGCTCGGCAAGCTGGACGCGCTGAAAAAGGCGAAAGCGCCGAACGCCGGCCTGCGCGACCGCCTGTCCGCCGCCAATGCCTTCATCGCGGCGGAACTGATCATGCGCGCCTCGCTGGAGCGGCGGGAAAGCCGGGGCTGCCACTGCCGCAGCGACTATCCGGACCGTGACCCGGCGTACAATCGCCCCGTCGTGATCACGCGCGGGGACGGCGGCATGCGGGTCGGCCTGGAAACGCCGTGGTGACGGCGGCATTTTTGTTGTATTGCGCCGCCGTGTTTTCGTGATCGCGGCGCGGGAGGATAGCGATGCTCAGCCTAGAGGGTGTACGGATACTCAGTTTGACGCATTTTTTTCAAGGGCCGTTTTGCGCGCAGTTGCTCGCGGACCTGGGCGCGGACGTCATCAAGGTCGAACCGCCGGACGGTTCGTACGAACGGCAGACGGCGGCCATGCGCACCTTCCGGAACGGGATCAGCTCGTTCCACCTGGCGGTGAACCGCAACCAGCGCAGCATCGCCGTGGATCTGAAGACGAAGGAAGGACGGGAATTCATCCACCGCCTGCTGGGGAACACGGATATTCTGGTCCAGAACTATCGGCCCGGCGTGCTGGAAAAGTACGGCCTGGGATACGAAAATCTCAAGGAACAGTACCCGCGGCTGGTGTATGCCGAACTGACGGGCTGGGGTTCCAGCGGTCCGTACCGGGAACGGCCGGGACACGACGTCATCGCCCAGGGCATGAGCGGCCTTGCCAGCGTCAGCGGCAGAAGCGACACGCCCCCGGTGATCATGGGGCCTTCCATCGTCGATGCCTCGGGCGCCATGCTGGCGGCCTACGGCATTCTGGCCGCGTACATCGACCGCCTGCGCAACGGCAGGGGGCACAAGGTCGATTCCTGCCTGCTCAACGCGGGCATGAGCTTGCAGGTGGAGCCGTACGCCGCCTATTTCATGACCGGGGCCCTGTACCCGAAAGTGGCCACGGGCGGAGTGTCGCGCAGCCACAACTACCCCTGGGGCGTGTACCAGACCAGGGACGGGTACCTGGTCATCTCGCGGCTGTGGATTCCCGTGATGCACGAGGTGTTTGAGGACGAGCGGGTCAAGGACATCAGGGAAGGCGACCAGACGGCCAAACGCACCCTGATCGACGAGATCATCTGCTCGGAAATGAAGAAAAAAACCACCGCCGAATGGGAAAAAATCCTGACGGAGAAAAAATGCTGGTTCTCCCGGGTCAGGGAGTATGACGAGGTGGTCAGCGACCCGCAGGTCATCCACAACGGCATCATTCAGGAATACGATCACCCCGTGGCGGGCAGGGTCAAGGTGCTGGGCAACCCCGTCCGGTTCGACGGCAAAAATCTTCCCGTGCGCCGCTATGCGCCGCTGCTCGGCCAGCAGACGGTGGAACTGATGCGCGAATGCGGATACGGCGGGGACGTGATCGACGAATACCTGGCCCGAGGAATCGTCGTCGCCAACGATCCGCCCGAAGAGGTTCCGGCGGCCGGAAAAGAGGAAGGGGCATGAGAACCTGCTATTTCGACGACTTCACACTGGGCGACGAATACATGACGCCCGGCCGGACCATGACCGAGGCCGACGTGGTCATGTACGCCGCCATGACCTGCGATTACGACGAAAAGCATACGAATATCGAGTTCGCCGGTCCGGACCGCAGACGGCCGGTTCCCCACATGCTGCTGTTCGGCATCTGCCACGGCCTGCTGTGCCGGACGGGCGTGTTCGAAGGGTTCGGGGCCATCGCCTTCGCGGCCATTGATGACATCGAGTTTCTGGCCCCCGTCTATGTGGGCGACACCATACGCGGCAAGATACGCGTGTCGGAAAAACGCCGGAGCAGGTCGAAACCCGACCGGGGCCTCGTCTCCTATGACTACACGCTGCTGAACCAGAACGGTGTGGCGGTGCAGCATTCGGTGCAGAAGATCATGCGCTTTGTGAAGCCCGCCGGAGGAGGGAACGCGCCATGATCTGCTTTGACGACCTGACGGTGGGCGATGTGTTCGACACCCCCGGCCGCACGATTACGGAAACCGATGTGGTGATGTTCGCGGGCATGACCGGCGATTACAACGACAACCACATGAACGCGGAAGCGGCGAAAAAAAAGGCGTACGGCGTGCGCATCGCGCACGGCCTGCTGCTGCTGGCCCTGACCCGGGGCCTGATGTTCCGGGCCAGGCTCACCGGCACAAAGGCCGAACACGCGTTTCTGGGCATCCCCGACGTGGCGTTCAGGCACCCGGTCACCATGGGCGACACCATCCGCGTGGTCTGCACCGTTACGGAACTGCGGGAAGATGCGACGAACCCGGACAGGGGGCTCGTGTGGTTTCGCTGCGACACGGTGAACCAGGACCAGGTGCCGGTGCTGCAAAGCACGTTCAAGACCGTGCTGATGAAAAGAGGAAAAGGGTGAAGCCGCCACGCTCCGTATCCGCATCCGCCGGGGCCTGTTGACAATGAAAATGCGGCGAAGGTCCCTTGACCCCGTGCCGGGGGGCTTTGAGGATTTGTTTGCGGCAACAGCCCCGGCAGAACCGGGCTGTTGCCGTCCGGGTTCCGGTTGTCCGGAGAATACGGGCGTCAGTCCTCGGCGCCCAGTTCCACGGCCGCGCCCAGGGTCAGGCCCCGGCCGAGCCGCATGCCGGGTTCGTCCGCCAGCACAAGGTCGAGGGTTTCTTCCGGCGCCAGATTGAGGCGCAAACTGATGCCGGCGGCGGTTTCCTGCACCCCGCGGACGGCCGCCGTCCGTTTTCCCGCGGCAAGGCCGCCCAGGGCCTGCGCGGGCAGAAGGGCGCGCAATCCGGATTCCGTTTGTTCCAGGCGGGCGGGCCAGGCCGTTGTTCCGCCGGGCAGCATCCGCTGGGGCACTACTTTGCCGTCCAGCAGAAAGATGTTCTCCTGGCACAGGTCGGCGGCCAGGGCCGCGTCATGGGTGGTGACCAGCAGGGACATGCCCCGTACCCGCCACAGGTCGCGGATGACCGTCATCAACTCGCCCCGCGCGCGGTAATCCACGCTGGCCGTGGGTTCGTCGAACAGGATGACCTCCGCCCCGGCGGCCAGGGCGCGGGCGATGCTGCCCCGCTGGGCCTCGCCGCCGGACAGGTTCCGGGCCGGGGCCGCGGCCAGGCGGGAAAGGCCCACGGTTTCCAGCAGTTCCTCCGCCCGCCTTTTCCGGGTGGCGCTGTCCACGCCTTTGAGCCGCATGGGGTATTCGACGTTGTACAGCAGCGAACCCGTGAACATGACCGGCGACTGGGGCACCCAGACCACCTTGGCCCGGAAACGCGCCGCCTGGTCGGGCCGCACGGGAACGCCGCGGAACAGGATTTCGCCCCCGTCCGGCGCGTCCATGAAGGACAGCAGGCGCATCAGGGTGGTTTTGCCCGCGCCGTTGGGACCCAACAGGCCGTAAATTCTGCCCGACTCCAGGGTCATCTCGTCCACGCACAGCACTTCGCGGTCCGCAAAGCGCCGGCAAACGTTGCGCAGGGTATACAGATTTCCGGCGGCCACGGCTTACCTCTCCACCCGGCCCTGGAAAAAGCCCAGGGCCGCGTTGAGCAGAAAGCTGACCAGCAGCAGCACCACGCCGAGGGCCAGGGACAGGGTGAATTCGCCCTTGTCGTATTCAAGGGCCATGGCCGTGGTCATGGTGCGGGTGAATCCCTTGATGTTGCCGCCCAGCATCATGCTGACCCCGACCTCGCCCACCCCGCGGCCGAAGGATGCGCACAGCGCCGCGACCAGGGCGAAGCGGGCCTCGCGCATGACGGTTTTGGCGGCCTGCCATTCCGTGGCGCCCAGGGTCAGGGCTGTTTCGCGATAGCGCCGGTCCAGACGGGACAGAGCCGCCAGGGTGAACATGGTCACCAGGGGCACGATCAGGATGAACTGGCCCATGGTGATGGCGGCCGGCGAATAGAGCAGGTCCAGGGGGCCCAGAATGCCCCGGCGCGAGATGAAGACGTACAGAAACAGCCCCACGACCACGGTGGGCAGAGCCTGCAGGGAATTGAGCAGAACGATGAGCGAATGCTTGCCGGGAAATTCTTTGTTGGTCAGCGCAAAGGCCAGGGGAATGCCCAGCAGCGCCGCCGCCGCGCAGGCCAGCGCGGTGCAGCGCAGCGACAGGGCGACGATCTGCCATACCTCCGCGTCGCCGTGCATGAGCATGGCAATGGCGGAAAAAAAGCTGTCGATGAATATCTGGCCCATGCGCTTCCTGGGAGTAAGGCTGCGCCTTCGCGCCCCGCCGGGGAGCCGGAGAGAACTTCGCCCTCCTCTCGGATCAACGGCAAAACCTGAGCGAAGATTTTCTGTTGCGGGGAGCGGGGAAAAGCCCCGCTCCCGTGGCTGGCTTCAACAAAGCAACTTTACTTCACGTTGGGGATGGCGTCGGGAAAGAAGAGCTGTTTGCCTTCCAGGCGGTAGGAGGCGATGGCCTTCTGCCCTCTGGCGGAGACAAGCCATTCCGCGAATTTCGTGGCGGCCTGCACCTTGACGTGGGGGTACTTCTTCGGGTTCACCGGGATCACGCCGTAGGGGTTGAGCAGGCCCTTGTCGCCTTCAACCAGGATGACCAGGCTGGTGGGCGGCTTTTTGCCGTACTTCTGCTGGATGAAGGTGCCCCGGTCGGACAGGGTGTAGCCTTCTTTTTCCTCGGCCATCATCAGGGTTTTGCCCATGCCCTGGCCGATGCTCAGGTACCAGTCGCCCTTGGGCACTTCAAAGGTGATCTTCACGTCCTTGCCGCCCTTTTTCACGGTCTGCTCGGACTTGGCCAGGGCAACGCCGGATTTTTTCCACAGTTCCAGTTCCTTGGCGTGGGTGCCGCTGTCATCCCCGCGCGAGATGAAGGGGCTCTTTTTGGCCGCGACGGCTTTCAGCGCCGCGGACACGCTCTTGTTGCCCTTGATCCTGGCCGGGTCCTTGGGGGAACCCACGACGACGAAATCGTTGTGCATCACCGCATAGCGCTTGGTGCCCCAGCCGTCGGCCACGAATTTCTTTTCACGTTCAGGATCGTGCACGAAAATAACGTCCACATTGCCGTCTTCGCCGTCGCGGATGGCCGCGCCGGTGCCCTTGGCGATGACCTGCACGGTGATGCCCGTGTCTTTGGCGAATTCCGGCAGCAGATAATCCAGCAGGCCGGAATCGCGGGTGCTGGTGGTGGTGGACATTTTGATGGTTTCAGCCGCGCCGGCCGGGGCGGCAGTGGCAAGCAGCAGCGCACAGAAACAGAGGGCCAGAATTTTTTTCATGCGAAGCTCCTGAAGAAGGGGGTTTTGAATGGGTAAACCATAGTCAAGTCACAGTTCTATGTCAAATGCGATACAATATATTATGTCGGACATGACATAATGACGGGCGCGGAATTACTGCCGGCCGGGAACGTCGCCCGTCACGGTTTGTCGGGTAAAGTCGGCATGCGGCCGGGGGCGTCGGCAAAGACGGTGAAGCGGCCCTCATTCGGCCGGGCGAAGCCGATCAGGGTCGCCCGCGCCTGGTTCGCCGCCGCGATGGCCGCGGTGGTCACGGCGGAACGGCCGACCAGGATGCGGAATCCCGCGCGCAGGGCTTTGGCGGCCATGCTGCCGGTGATGCGGGCCGAGGTCAGCAGGACTTTGTCATCCAGGGGAATCGTGTTGACGGCGCTCCAGCCGGCCAGGCGGTCCAGGCAGTTGTGGCGGCCGATGTCCTCGGCCCGGACCAGCAGTTGCCGCGTTTGCGGATCGAAAACCCCGGCCCGGTGGAAACAGCCGGTTTCCTCCCACATGCCTTCCGCATCGATGAACGCGCGCATGGCCGCCAGCAGCGTGGCGGCGAAAAGCTCCCCGGGCGGGGCCGGCGGCGGGAAAGAGGGCAATCCGTCGACGGTCACCACGTATACGCGGTCGTTCCCGACGCTGACCGCCACACGGCGCAGGGCGGCCCCTTCCGCCGGGAACAGTTCCAGCAGGGCGTGGCCGGCGGCCAGGGTTTCCAGATCGCGCGGCCAGGCCAGCAAAACGGCTGACGCCTCACGGCCCGTCGCCGCGTCGGTCGCGGCCACGGTCAGGGATATTTCTTCGGTCACGGTATCTCTGATCCGTTGCCAGGCGCCGTGCCGGTACCGGTCCAGATCCAGCTCTGTCCGGTCCGGACCGCGGCCTTGTCCGTCGCGCGTGTCCATGCGTCATTTCTCCGCCGCGCCCCGCGCCACGGCCGCGGGCGCGTTTCCGTCCCGGCGCAGGTAGGCGAACCAGTACGCCATGCCCACGAAGCCCATGCCGCCGACAATGTTGCCGAGAGTCACCGGCACCAGGTTGTTCAGGAAAAAGCGCGGCCAGGTCAGGGCATCCAGGGCCTCCGCCGACAGGCCGGACGCGGCGGCCCAGGCCGGGTTGGTCTTGGCCATCAGCCCCGCCGGAATATAGTACATATTGGCCACGGAATGCTCGAAGCCGGAGGTGATGAACAGCCAGATGGGACAGAAGATGCCCAGAATTTTGCCGCCCATGTCCTTTGCGCCGAAGGCGATCCACACCGCCAGGCAGACCAGCCAGTTGCACATGATGCCGAGGTAGAAGGCGGAAATGAAGGGCAGCGACACCTTGCCCGAGGCGATTTTGATGGTCACGCCGCCCAGCAGGCCGGCGCCGTTGTTGAACAATCCGGACACGGCCATCATATGGGCCAGGAACACGGAACCCACGAAGTTGCCGAGATACACCCAGAACCAGTTGCGCAGCATGGCGCCGCAACCGATGCGCCGCTGGACCAGGGAAATGCCCATGAGCGTGTTGCCCGTGAACAGCTCCCCGCCGGCCAGCACCACCAGCATGAGCCCGGTGGGGAACACCACGCCGGCCAGGCAGCGGCCCATGCCGTACGTGGTCGGGTCGGCCAGCAGGTTGAAGGCGGCCATGTTGGAGCCTTCGGATGCGAAGGCGATGAAGGCCCCGGCCAGAATGCCGAGGACGAACTGTTTGGCGGGGGCGAGCAGGGCTTTTTTGATCCCCACCTCTTCCGTGAATGCGGTTATTTCCGCGGGAGTCAGAAAACCGGCGGCGGACATAGAGGCCTCCTGAAGGCGATTACACAGAGGATACGGCATCCGGGCGGGGATCCGGGGCGTCAGCGGCCTTCTCCCGGCGGGCTGTCCCAGCGCACTTCCCCGGTCAGCCAGTCGGGGATGCCTATTTTTCCTGTCTGCACGTTAAACAAATATGCGGCCCCGGACCAGGGGTCGAACACCTGGACCACCGGCATGGCCACCACGCGGGTGCGTTCCAGCGGCAGGCCGGACAGCGCGGCGATGTTCTTCACCCCTTCAAAGGCCATGGCCGCGTTGGTCAGGCGGACGAAAATGCCGCAGGACCGGGCCGGGATCGCGCCCGTGCGCAGGCCTTCCCAGGTTTCCGGGGTGACGTTGCCTTTTCGTCCCGGAAAGGCCATGGCCCTGAAATACGCGGGGCGCAAGGCGTCATAGTCGATATCTTCCAGCGGCGTCGCCCGCGTGCCGAAACGGCCCAGGGTTTCCACGTCCAGGCCGTCCTCGTGCGTAAAGGTGCTGACGATGCAGCTGCCCGAAGAAGCCGGGCCGATGACCATGCGGATGGCCATGTCCGCAGCCGTGCGGCCGGCCACGATATTGGCCTCCACATCCGTGGTGCCCAGAAAAACCAGTTTGACGCCCCACAGCGCGTCCCGCAGCCAGGGGCCGTCGCGGCGGGTGACCCCGCGCTGGTACGCGGCGACCTTGCAGGCCGGGTTGATGCCGCGCAGGTGGCGTTCCCAGGCGATGACCTTGGGCAGGCCCACGCTGCTCTGGTCAAAAGGCAGCCGGTTCAGGTTGGTGTCTTCCACCGTGTCCGGGTCGATGAGCACAAAACGGGTGAAGCCCGCGCGAGCCAGCAGGTCGAGAACCGCCCCGTTGCCGCCCGCGCCGATGACCGCCACCCTGGCCTCGGCCAGGGCCTCGTGCAGGGCGGGGGTAAAGTTGACGAAGCCTTCCTGTCTGTCCACCAGGGCATCCCAGGATGTCCGCGCCATAAGTCCTCCTGTCCGGATGCGGCCGCCCGCGCGTTCCGCGTGGGACGCGCCTGTCGCGCCGGAAGCGTTTGCGGCCCCGCGGACCGCCGGGGAGAGGATCCCCGGCTCTGCCCGTGGAGAAACTTTGCGGGCCGGCCGCGCATTCCGCGCGGATCCGCCGGGGGGAACTGCCTTCCCCCCGTGCGGGGTCAGGGGGCCTCGGGCCCCCGGCGGGGCGCGGGGCTCGCCCCGCATTCGCGGTCACGCCGCGGTGCCAGTTCGGGTAACGCGGCCAGAATCCGGGTCACGTCTCCGGCCGGGGCCAGGCCCCGGACGGCCTGCAGAAAAGCGGGGTTCACCCGTTCCATATACGCCGTATCGGCAGCCACCAGAATCATGGGAATGCGGTACAGGCCGGAGGACAGGGTATAGCCTTCGGCATAGCGCCGGTAGCCCAGGCGTTCGTACAGGGGCACAAGGTCCGGCGCGCAGTAGTGGATGGTGCAGGCGTGGCCCCGCTCGGTGAAATAGCGGGCCGAGTATTTGAAGAATTCCAGAAACAGCGTGCCGCCCCGGCGTTCCGGCAGCGAAACCAGGCGGGAATAAATAAGGATCGTATCCAGACCCAGGGGGGCCAGACGGTCCAGGCGGAACAGCTTCCGCCATTCCGGCGGCAGGTTTTGCGCGGCGGCGCTGGTGCCCGTGCCCGTGATCAGCAGTTTTCCCGCCGTATCGCGGCCGGTCAGCAGGATGGATTCGTCGTCGTGGGGCAGATAGACGCGCCGCAGGGCGTGGTCCACCCCCGGCGCGTCGATGCCGCTGTAATAATGCGCGTAGCGAAAGGCGTACACCTCGTCGCGTTCCGCCCTTGATTCGGCCCGGCCCCAGACGACGGGCGGGCGTGGTGCCGGATCAGGCATGCTTCACCTGTTCCCGTTTTTCGGCGTCGCCGCGCCTGTCGGGCCTGTCCGCGCGTTCGCAGCGCACGGCGCAGTGCTTGAATTCCGGAATGCCGCAGACCGGGTCGAATACCGCCTGGGTCAGCAGATTGGCCGGGCCGGCGGCGTAATGGAAGGGCATGAACACCGTTCCCCTGCGGATGCCCGGCAGGATGCGCGCGGCGGCAATGACCGACCCGCGCCGGGTGGTCAGGCGCACGGGGGTCCCTTCGCCCGCGCCGATGCCGGCGGCATCGTCCGGATGCATTTCCACGTAGACTTCCCCGCCCTCTCTGGCCAGGGTTTTCGATTCGCCGCTCATGGTGGCGGTGTGGTAATGGGCGAAATTGCGGCCCGTGGACAGAATGAAAGGGAAGATGTCGTCCGTATCCTCGGCGTGGGGCGCGGCGGAAACCACGCAGAACTTGCCCTTGCCCCTGGCGAATCCCGTGGTGTGCAGGATGGGGGTGCCGGGGTGGTCTTCCGTGGGGCAGGGCCACTGCAGGCCGGAAACACCGATGCGGCCGTAGGTCATGCCCGCGTATGCCGGTGTGATCCGGCGCATTTCGTTGAAGATGTCTTCCGCGCCGCGGTAGTTCCAGGCCTGTCCCATTTTTCGGGCCAGACGGCAGAGTATGGCGGCGTCGTCCAGGGCCTGTCCGGGCGCGGGCACGGCCCTGTTCAGGCGGGACACGCGGCGTTCCGTGCTGGTGAAGGTGCCTTCCTTTTCCGGCGCGGCGGCGGCGGGCAGGATGATATGCGCCGTTTTCGCGGTTTCGGTCGGAAAGATGTCCTGGGCGATGAGCAGGGGCAGGCGGGAAAGCGCGCCGCGCACATGGGCCGCGTCCGGATCGCTGAGCAGGGGGTTTTCGCCGATGATGTACAGGACCTTGATCGCGCCGCTCAGGATGGCTTCGGGCAATCGGGTCAGGGTCAGGCCGGGCCTGTCCGGAACCGCGCAGCCCCAGACTTTCCCGGCGGCTTCGCGGCTGGCTGGGTCGGCCACCTGGCGATAGCCGGGCAGGACATTGGGAAGCGAACCCATGTCGCAGGCCCCCTGCACGTTGTTCTGGCCGCGCAGGGGGTTGATGCCCCCGCCCGGCACGCCGATGTTTCCCGCCAGCAGGGCCAGGTTGGAGCAGGCCTGCACCCGCTGCGTGCCGCTGGCGTACTGGGTGATGCCCATGGCGTAGCAGATGGCCGCCGGGGAATTGTCCGCGTACAGGCGGGCGAAGGCCGTGATGGATTCAGCGGCGAGGCCGGTGACGGCGGCAGCTTCTTCCGGCGAGACGGCGGCGACATGGGCCCTGAATTCCTCGAAGCTTTCGGTTTTTCCGGCAATGGCCGGATCGTACAGGTTTTCGCGCACGATGACCCCGGCCATGGCGTTCAGCAGGGCCACGTCGGTTCCGGGAACGGGCTGCACGACCATGTCGGCCATGCCGGCCATCTGGGTGGGCCGGGGGTCGGCCACGATGATCTTCGCCCCGTTGGCCTTGGCCCGCATCATGCGGCTGGACACCAGGGGATGGCTTTCCGAGGTGTTGGATCCGATGATGAAGATGCAGCGCGACCGTTCCAGATCGTCCAGGGAATTGGTCATGGCCCCGCTGCCCAGGGTTGTGGCCAGGCCGGACACGGTGGCGCTGTGGCACAGCCGCGCGCAGTGGTCCACGTTGTTGGTGCCGATGACGGCGCGCATGAATTTCTGGGCCAGATAGTTTTCCTCGTTGGTGATGCGGGCGGATGCCAGCATCATCACGCTGTCCGGCCCGTGGGCGGCCACGGCGTCTTTCAGGCTTCGGGCGATGCGGTCCAGGGCTTCGTCCCAGCCGACGGAGACAAAGTTTTCCCCCTGGCGGAACAGGGGCGTGGTCAGGCGCTTTTCGCTGTGCACGTGTTCGTGCAGGCTCCACCCCTTGATGCACAACCCGTTTTTGTTCACCGGGGATGCGGGGTTGGGGAGCGTCGCCAGCACGCGGTCCCCGTCCACATGGTACAGAACGCCGCAACCCGTTCCGCAGTAAGCGCAGACGGAAGGCACAAAACGCATGGTCATAGGTATACCCTCCGGGTCACAAGGCCTGCCGCCCGGACAAGGCGCGAAGATGTGTCACCGTCGATGGCGGCGGACAGGGTTTCCGCGATCAGCGAGGGTTCGCGCCGGACAAGACGCGGGCAGATGCCCAGGATCAGGCCGGTGGTCATGGCCTCCGTCATGGTCGCCGGGGAAGGGGGCGGACACGCGGCGGCGGATGCGGCATCCAGGGCTGCCGGCATATCCCTGGCCGCGAGGCCCGCCAGCAGCGGCGCGGCGGATGCGGCATCCAGCCCCCGGTCGTCGCACAGGGCCAGACAGACCGGGGCGTCCGGGCCGCAGGCCTCAAGGGCGGCGGCAAACCCGGCGTGGTCGCCCGCCAGCAGGTGGCGGCCCGATCCGGCCGCCACCCAGGCCAGACAGGGCGACACGCAGTGGTGGCAGGCCGCGCGTTTGTACCGCAGGCCGGGCGGCAGGAATACGGGTCTGGCCGCGCCTTTCGTCAGTTCGTCCGCTAGTGCATCCTGCGGGCCGCTGCCGAGCCGCAGACCCCGGCGCAGGGCGTTGTCCAGAGGCACTGGCATGGGCGGCAGGGCCGCGCCGCCTTCCAGGGCGCAGGCCAGAAGGTTTTTTTCATTCATGGCCCGGGCCAGGAGCGCGCCGCCGGATATGGGGCCGTACTCGGCCCCGGCCGCCGGGGGCGGGTTCGTTCCGGAATCGGGTTTTCCCGCCAGCAGCAGGCCGGCCCGGCCGTCGTCCGCGCGGCGCAGCAGGGCGGCGCGCAGGGCCGCGCGGCCGGAGGGGATGTTTCGCGGGGCGTCTTCCACGGCGCAACCGCCTTTGTAACAGCGTATGGCGCGCGGCGCCGTGCCCGCGCCCGTGACGACCATGGCGTCAAAGCCGCTGCGGCGCAGCCAGGCCCCATGGCCCAGGGGCGGGGCGACGTGGACGGCCTGACCGCCCGGCTGCGGCAGCAGGATGGACATCTGGCCCGAAGCCGGGGCGAAACTGCCGGTCAGGGGACCCGCGGCAAAGATCATGGCGCCGGGATGCGCTTTTTCCAGCACTTCGGCCAGGGCCGCACCCCCCACGCCCTGTTCGCGGACTTCCGGCGGCAGGGGCAGCACCCGCGCTTCCGCGGCGGCCAGGTCAACCAGGGCCAGGCGGTGATGGTAGAAAGGAGCCGGGGCGATCATGATCTGCCTCCCATGCTTTCCGCCGGGGCGGCGGCCGCATGAACGGGCGCATCCGCCGGTTTGCCCGAGCCCGGCAGCCGCAGGCGGACTTTCGCCGCCTTGTGCGGGCAGATGTCCACGCAGCGCAGGCAGGCGATGCATTCGGCCCTGCTGATGAGGGGTTTTTCACCGGCCTGCAGGGCCTGTTCGGAAATGACGCCCACCGGGCAGACGTCCGCGCAGCGTTTGCAGGAAAATTTCTTGCAGCGGTCGGCGCCGATTTCGATATGCAGCAGCCCGAAGCGGGAGAACAGCGCGAACATCGCGCCCACCGGGCAGAAATAACGGCACCAGGACCGTTTGCCGCCCGTGTCCAGGGAGGCGATCAGGGGGATGACGGCCAGTTCCGCCCCGCCCAGCGTGGATTGCACCCCGTAGCTGCGGCAGACCACCCCGATGGGGCAGACCGTGCAAAAGGACTGGTTGCCCGTGGCCGCGCTGGCGGCCGCCGCGCCCAGCAGCACGCCGTACTTGTTGTTGCGGTTGGCCACAAGGGCCGGCAGCCGCAGTTTCTGCGGCAGCACTGTGTCCGCCAGATCCAGAATGAAGCCGAAAGGGCAGATCCAGCCGCAGAAAGCCCGGCCCAGAGCAAAGGCCAGAACAAGCAGCACGGCGGCCGCGCCGACGGATGTCAGCAGCAGCACCCTGGATGAGGCGATGTTCTGCAAGACCCCGGCAGGGCAGGATATGTCGAAGGCCGCGATGCTCAGCGAGCATACGCTGCCAACCAGCACGACCACCAGCATCAGAAAAGCCAGGGCCTGGGTGGGCCAGCGCAGCAGGCGTATCCAGCGCAGCTTTTTGCCGCCGGTATATTCCAGGGCCTGCTGGGGGCAGGCTTTGGCGCAGGCGGGGTCCCCGTCGCACAGGTCGCATTTGCGGATGTCGCCCGCCGGGCCGCGCAGGGGGGCGGCCTCGGTACAGGCCTGCTGGCAGATGCCGCAGTTGACGCACAACGCCTTGTGGATGCGCACCGTACCGTCCTTTTGCCGCGAAACGGCGCCCTGGGGGCAGGCGGCCAGACAGCGCGGGTTCAGGCAGTGCTGGCAGAAGACGGCGAACGAGCCGCCTCGCGGCACATTGCCCGCCACCTGCAGCCGGGCCGCATCCGGCGCGGCCAGGCCGCTTTCGCGGCCGCCGCACACGCTCTGGCACAGGCCGCAGCCGGTACAGCGCTCCGGCCGGAACAGCAGGGTGTTCAGGCGTTTTCCCGGCCGGTGGCGGGCAGCCGTCGGGGAGACGATCTCGCGCAGAGGGCGCGCCTCCCGCAGAGGCCGCGCCTCCCGCAGAGGCCGCGCCTCCCCCGGGGGGGCGGCGGCGTCAGGCGGAACGGATGACGGGGGGGTCGGGATCGGGTTGGTCTGGGTCACGCTATGTCCTCCCTCATCCGTTGTTGGCGGCATACGCCTGCCGGCGGCAGACCGGGCACAGGGCGCGATAGGCCGGCGGCCGCGCGTCGTCCGGGTCCGTCAGGTCGTCCCCGGGGTCGGTGAACATGGCGTCCAGCCAGTCCTGGGCGGGCAGGCCGGGCAGATCCCTGCCGCAGGACGCGCAGAAGCGGGCGTTCTGGCCTTTGCCGGACTGGCGGGCTTCGTCGCGCAACCGGTTGATCAGCCCGGACGGGTCCACGCCTTCCGGGCAGGTCAGGCTGCAGTTGCCGCATTGCAGACAGCGCCACAACAGGGCGGCGTTGACTCCGCCCTCCAGACCGGCCGCGCGGCGCAGGGCGCGCTGCACCATGCCCCTGGGGGAATAGTCGCCGGAAAAATCGGGGTACATGGCGGCCATGGAGCAGGCGGCCGAACATTTGCCGCATTCCACGCAGGCATTGGCCCGGCTGTGGCGGATCATTTCGGAAATGCCGCTCATGCGCCCTCCTTGCCGTTTGCGCCGGCCCGGCATGCGCCGATGCAATTCTTCCATTCCGGCGGCGGCGCGCCCGAGGGCCCGCTGCCGAGGACGGCAAGGCGCAGGGGCGATTCGGCCCCGGTTCCGGAACGGTATCCCGACATCTCGTGCAGATGCCCGGCAATGGCGCTGTGCAGGGCCAGCAGGGGGATGCCCGAGGGGCAGGCGTCCTGGCAGGCCCCGCAGTTCACGCAGGCTTCCGCCACGTGGGTCGCGCGGCAGAGGTGCCAGGGCAGGGGCGAGGGCGGCAGGATGGTGGCCGGCACGAACTCCGTGTCTTCCAGGCGGCAGTCCGGGCAGATGCAGACCGGGCAGACGTTGCGGCAACCGTAGCATTTGATGCAGCGCTGCAGATGTTCTTTCCACAAGGCGGCGCGGTCCGGGGATTCCAGCAGTTCGCGCAGGGCCGGGTTCAGCGCCGCCAGGGGGCTTCGGGCTTCCTCTCCCGTCGTTTCCGGCGTGGGGCAGACGCAGCAGCAGCGTTCCGCCTGGGGCGCGTCGCAGGGAATGACCAGAGAGATCATGGTCCGGCCGGGGAACTGCCCCATTTTTTCCTGCTCGCGCATGGCCCGGCTGTCGCAGGTGCGGCAGACCACGGCCAGACGCGATCCCGGCGGCATGCCGCGCAGGGTGCGCCAGGCAATTTTGGCCAGGGGGTATTTGGGGCCGTCCGTCAGGCGGTCCAACTCGCCCGGCCGGGTGAAAAGGCAGGGCATGACCCCTTCCTCCCCGGCGGCCAGGCCGAGCACGGCCGTGACCTCGCCCTTTTCCAGCAGGCGGCGGGCTTCGTCAGCGTGATGGGCGCTCATGGCCGGGCCTCCTGCGGGGAAATGGGGAATTGTCCGGGCGCTGTGAAACGGCCCTGCAGCAGGGCCAGATCGCTTTCCGCGCCAAGCCCGCGCAGCGCGCGCATGAAATCGCCCAGCACGGCGGCGAACTGCTGCGCTTCGTGCGCGGTGCCCCAGGACAGCAGCAGCCGTTCCCGGCGCACGCCTATGGCCGACAGGGCGGCGCCGAGCGTTTCCAGACGGGCGTGGGCGGCGCGGTTGGCTTCGTTGTGGCGGCAGCCGCCCAGGTGGCAGCCCATGACCGCGATGCCGGCCGCGCCGTCGGCAAAGGCCCGCAAAATCAGGTCCAGAGAGACGGAACCCGCGCATTCGACAGGGATGACCCGGAAAGCGGGGTCCAGGTCCAGGCGTTCCCGCCCGGCCCGCTCCGCGCCGAGCAGCGAGCACCAGCGGCAGGCGAAAACCAGGGCCGGGCCGTTGGTCGCGGCATCAGGACGCTTCGCCGGAACAGCGGTCATAGGGGCGTACCTCCGAGGGCTTCTTTGATGCGGGCGCGCAGGGCGCTGATGCTGTCGCCGGCGAGGCGCGCCGCCCCGGCGGGGCAGACCGCCGCGCAGGAGCCGCACTGCCGGCAGCGATCCGCGGCGACGGTCATGGCGCCGTCTTCGGGCAGGCTGCAGGCCTGATACGGGCAGGCCGCGATGCAGCGGCCGCAGCGGCTGCAGGCGTCTTCCCGCACGGCTGCGGGTTCCGCCGCGGGCATGACCGCCGGCAGATGCTCGCGCACGGGCCAGAACCCGCCCCAGGGGCCGGATGCGGCCCGGGCCGGACTTTGAGCCGCGCCCCGGGCCAGTCCGCGCAGATACGCGGCGGCTCTGGCGGCCACGGCGCGGCCCTGCTGCATGCTCTGCTCGGCCGTGACCGGCCAGCGCGCCGCGCCGCAGACGTACACGCCCGGCAGATGCGAAGACAGGGGCAGGACCGGCTCGCGGCCGCAGGCGAAACCCATGTCGTCCTGCCTGAGGCCCAGACCGTCGGCCAGACCTTTGGCGCCGGGCGGGGGTTTCAGCGGGGTGCTGCACACCAGGCGGTCCGCCGGCAGAAAGGTTTCCCGGCCATCCAGGGCGTCGACGAAGGCCAGGCCTTCGAGCTTGCCGTTGCCCCTGGGTTCGGGTGCCGTCAGGGGATCGTGGCTGCGCAGATGCACGCCCGCGTCCGTGGCCCGGCGGTACATGTCCTCGAGATGGATGCCGGGGGTCACGATGTTGCGGTGCACCACGGTCACGGACCCGCCGGGAAGAAGCGCGCGCAGGCGCAGGGCGTTCTTCAGGGCCGTGGGGCAGCAGACGGCGCTGCAGTACGGGTTGGCATCCTCGCGCGCGGCCACGCATTGCAGAAATACCGCCTTGCGGGGCAGGGATTCCGCTTTTTCTTCCCCGCGTTCCACCTTGGCCAACTGGGTTTCCAACTCCATCTGGCTGCTGACCCCGGCCATCTCGCCGTAACGGAAATAGCCGCGCGGCAGCACGGGCATGGCCCCGGTGGCCAGAACCACGGCTGAAACGGCCAGTTCCTCTTCCCGTCCCGACCTGGGCCGCAGGGTGGCGCCGTACCCCCGCGCCAGGGGGCGCAGGCCGGTTACCGCGGTTTCCAGGCGCAACGTCGCGCCGCCCGCCGCCAGGTCCCGGCTGAGGTCTTCGAGAAGTTCTTTGCCGGGCGTGAAGTGGGGGAACAAAACCCCCAGTTGCGGCAGCATGCCGCCCGGCCCGGCCCGGCGTTCCGCAAGAATGGTTCTGACGCCCATGCCGCCGAGAGCCGCCGCGCAGGCCAGCCCCGCCGGTCCCGCGCCGATGACCAGGACGGGGGGGGCGGGGGAAGCGGGAGGGTTCTGCCCTTCGCAGGGGTCGCCTCCCCCCGGACTCTCCCGGCAGGGGAGCGACGTCCCTGCACCTCCATCGGGGCGGCGGTCGAGAGCCGAGAGGCTCATGCAGACAAGGTCGGTCGCCTTGGCAGTGGCGGCATCGGGGGCTTGGCCGTGGATCCAGGCGCAGCCTTCGCGCGTGTCGGCCCATTCCAGGGGCAACTCGCCGCCCGGATCGGCGGCCAGATGGCCTGCCGCTTCCCGGCCCCTGGCGGACAGGGAACAGGCCGCCACAGCCAGACCTTCGGCCCCGGCCGCGCGGGCGTCCCGCAGGGCGTCATCCGCTTCTTCCTTGCGGCAGAGGCGGGCACTGGCGACGAAGGCGCTTCCCGCGAAGGCGGCGCGTTTTTCCAGGGCCGCCTTGAGCGCGTCCGGCGGCAGAAAAGGATCAAGCGTGCCGCAGCAGGTGCAGTACAGAACGGCTTTTTTCATGAGCGATCCCCCGCGCCGTTGCTTTTTGCCGTCCGGCGCAGACGGGCGAGAACCGCCGCCTGCCCCCCCTGGATCACCGAATGGGCGATGTCCGCCGGTTCCAGGCAGAACCCGCACAGCCGGTCGGCGGGGATGGTCCGCTTCGGCGCGGGCGCGCCTTGTTCCGGCCCCTGTTCCGGCCAGGGGCAGCAGGCCAGTCCGCCGTTCAGCACCACCACGTCGGCCAGGGTGGTGACCACGTTGCCCAGCCATTCGTGCCGCACGGCAATGCCCGATCCCTGCGGCCCGGAAACCGGGGCGACCAGGCCCGGCCGCCGCCGCAGCATGCGCACCCCGGCTTCGGACGCGGCGCGCATGTACGCTTCCTGTCCTTTGCCGGGGGCACGCAGGTCGGTGTAGAACACGGTCAGTTCCAGGTCCGGCCGGCGGCGTTTCATCCAGGCTGCCTGTTTGGCCGCGTGCATGCAGCAGACGGCGGAACAGTGGGCCAGGTACCGCTTGTCCCGCGCTCCGGCGCATTGGATGAAGGCCACGCTTCTGACCGGCCGTTTGTCGGAAGGGCAGAAGAGACCGGCGGCCGGGGCGGCGTTGAACTCCGCCGTCCAGGCCTCGAAAGCCATGGCGCTCAGGATGTCCGGGTGCGAATGCGCGCCGAACTCCGGAGCCGGTCCGGGCTTGGGTTCATAAAATCCCCCGGCGAAGATGATGTCGCTGACCGGCAGGCGCAGGGTTTCTTCCGGCCGGTTCAGATCGACGGCCCGCGTGGGGCAGACGGCGACGCAGCGTTCGCATCCGTCGCAGCGTTCTGGCTCGAAATGGGGCAGGGGCGGCGCCGCGGGATCCCAGGGAAGGTCGGAAGCGCGCCGGCCAAGGGCTCCTTTGGGACAGGATTCAATGCATTTGCCGCAGAAAATGCAGTTTTCCGGGTCAATAACCTGGGGCATCCGGGTCAGAACGGCGGTTTCCCCGGCATCGTCCCTTTCCGTTCCCGCGAAGCGGGTCCGGGTGGCCACGGTGATGGCCGGGTGCTCGCGGCAGGCTTTGGCCTGGGTCCAGGTGGGGCAGAACGCGCAGTGGTCCGTGGGATAGACCTTGTCCAGGCGCAGCGCCTGGCCGCCGAGGTGCCCCTGCTGTTCGGCCAGGAACACGGGCAGGCCGAGGCCCGCAAGATCAAGCGCGGCCTGCATGCCCGCGACCCCGCCGCCGACGACCAGGACGGGATGCTGGGCTGATGACGTGGATTCTCGCATGGCATCCTCACTTTGTCAGGCCGTAGCGCTGGGCCAGGCTGCGCAGACGGTTTGCCAGCCATTCGGTGTACGGGGCGGGCGCGACCTCGTAGGGGCCGACCCGGTCATCCAGGCGGGTGATGATATGCCCCGGCTGGGGCTGATAGCGTTTGGCCCCCTCGCTGGAAAGGACCAGAGAGCCGGGCGAGGGGCAGCGCCGGATGCACAGGCCGCAGGCGTCGCATTTTTTCATGTCCAGCACGGGATAGCGCCGGTCCTGCAGGGTAAAGGCCTTTCGCGGACAGGCTTTGAAGCAGATTTCGCAGCGCCGGGTTTTCTGCCAGGCAAAGCAGACGTCCCTGACCAGGACGAGCGTGCCGAGCAGCACTTCGTCCTTGGGGATTCTGCTCAGCGCGCCGGTCGGGCAGTACCGGATGCATTCCATGCAGCGGATGCATTTGGCGGTTTCCATGACCGGGGTGCCCAGGTTGCGGGGGCCGTCCGTCCAATGGCCGGGCCGGATGGCCAGCGGCTGGCACACGTCAAGGCAGCGCAGGCAGCGCGAACATCGGGCCAGAAATTCTTCTTCCACCAGCGCGCCGGGCGGGCGCGTCAGGTTTTTTGCGCCGACGACGGCCACGGAACCGCACACTGCCGTGGTGGCCAGGCCGCTGGCTGCCAGTTGCAACAGCGCTCTGCGCGAAATCTTCATGGAAACCCCCAAACCGTCCGCCCGTTACGGGACGTCGCGCGGGACATGGCGGGACAATGCCGCCGGGCCCTGTGGAGGCCCGGCGGCGGGTTCAGTGCACGGGATGCTTGCCGGGTCAACTTTTCTTTACCACTCCGGCAACGGTGAAGTCCAGGCCAAGGGTTTTGAGGGTCGCTTCGGTGGGAATGCCGTTGGCGTCCCAACCGTAGTAAGCGTAATAGGCGTCCTGCATTTTCTTCGTGTCTTCCGCGGTGAAGGCTTGTCCCTTTTTCGGACCTTCGGGCAAAGGCTCAAGGAAGCGGTCGGGAAGTTTGTCGTCTTTGCGGGATATGCCGGCTTCACGGATGTTGAAGGCGCGCTGGAGCGTGATCAGCCGCTTGGCCGTGGCCCAGTATGTGTCCGGGGTCCAGTTCCAGCCCGCGGCGGCGTTGAGCATGTCGCAGATGACCTGCGGGTTGCGTTTGCTGGCGATCAGGGGCACGCCGCCGATGAAGGTGCACATGCACATGGAGCCGATCATGGCCCATACCGCCTGCCCCGCGGGATCGTTCCCCTCGTGGTGGCAGCCGCCGCGCGGGCCCATGGCGTAGGAAACGCCCCGGCCCTTGAATCCGCGCGGATCGTGGGCGGCCATTTCCTGCCCCTTGACCTGCATGGCGTATTTCGGCGCGTCCCCGCCGATTTTCTCGGACATGCGCTTGGTGCCCATGGCCAGCAGGGGGCCGAGTTTGCCCTTTTTGTACACCAGGGCGTCCAGGGCCTGCAGGACGGCTTCGCCGTTGCCCCATTTGAGGTCGATGCCGTCGGTATCCTTGAGGATGCCCCGCTGCACCAGTTCCATGGCGAAGCTGATGGTCACGCCGCTGGAGATGGTGTCCAGGCCCATGGCGTCGCAATATTCCACGGCCTTCATCATGTAGTCGAAATCGGACACTCCCACGTTGCTGCCGAGCAGAGTTCCGGTTTCATATTCCGGCCCTTCGGCGATCAGACCTTCAAAGGTCTTGGTGCGCACGACGCCGACCTTCATGCAGTGCACCGGGCAGTTGATGCAGGAAACGTGGCGTTTCCAGAACGTGCGGTACGCTTCGGACGCGCCGATGCGGGCCACGTCGGGGAACCAGGAAGTCTGGAAGTTCTTGGTGGTCAGGGTGCCGGAGTTGAAATTGGCGTTTTCCATCAGCACCGCGGTGCCCATGCGCTTGACCCCGTCCCAGGCTTCCACCTCGATGGCCGCTTTGAGCACTTCGCCGGCCGCTTTGTTGAATTTTTCCACGTCGGCCAGGGGCACGGCCCTGGTGCCGACTACGGCGACGCCCTTGAGGTTTTTGGATCCCATGACCAGGCCGCCGCCGCTGCGGCCCGCCGCGCGGAAGCGGTCAACGATGATGGCGGAGAACATGACCCCGTTTTCGCCGGCCGGACCGATGACCATGGTCTTCGTGTCCGGGTTGTTCATTTCTTCCTTCATCATCTCGTCGGTTTCAAAGGTGTCCTTGCCCCACATTTTCGACGCGTCGCGCAGTTCCGCCTTGTCGTCGACAATGGCCAGGTATACCGGCTTGGGCGATTTGCCCTTGAAGATAATGCCGTCCCAGCCGGCCCATTTGATTTCCGATCCGGCGGGGCCGCCCACCTGGGTGTGGCCGTAAATGCCCGTGATGGGGCTTTTGAAGGAGAAGTTCAGCCGGCTTGCGGGGTTGGCCGTTCCGTTCAGCGGGCCCGTCAGCACGCACAGGATGTTGGCCGGGGACAGAGGGTCGGTCCTGGGCGGCAGTTCCGTATACAGAATATACGCGCCAAGGCCGATGCCGCCCACGTATTTCTGGTATACGGCCTCGTCCATCTGCCGCACGGATATTTTGCCGGAGCTAAGGTCAACCTCCAGCAGCCTGCCGAAATAGCCGCCTTTAGGTGCTGCCATGGGTTACCTCCGTTCGCCGTTGGTGTTGGGATAGTAAAAATTCATGATCAGGTTGTCGGCCGCTTCGTCCGGAGGGATGTCGCGATAGGTGAGGTTGACCCCGCCGCCGCTCTTTTTGGTCACCAGGGTGGGGGCCAGTTCCCCTTCGGCCATGCGGTTGCAGGCTTTCACGCATTCGGGATCGCCGCCGCACAGATCGCAGAACATCGGCTTGCCCGTGTCGGGATGCCGGCGCAGGTACTGGGCCGGGCAGGCTTCCATGCACTTGTTGCATTTCGCGCCAAGACAGGTTTTGTCGTCAATGAAATTGATGATGTTGGTGGCCTTGTCCTTGACGATGGCCTGGGGATTGGTGGGGCAGGCTTTGACGCAGGGGGCGTCCTCGCAGTGCCAGCAGATGATGGGCACATCCGCGATGCCCTTGTACCGGCGAACGTGGATGCGGGCCACGGAAGGCCGCGTGACCCCGCCTTCGTGGAATTGCGAGCAGGCGAATTCGCAGGCCCGGCAGCCGGTACAGGACGCGCGTTCGGCGAACAGGTATTTCATGGGGGCTTTGGTCGGGGCCGCGGGGGCTGCGGGAGCGGCAGGAACTGCCGCCGGGGCGGGGGCGGCCTGGGCTTCGGCGGCGATGACCGCGCCGGCCACCGGCAGGGCCACGGCGGCCGTGGCGCTTTGCTGCAGAAAACGCCGTCGGCTCAAGGTGGATTTTTGTTCCTCGTCTTTCGTGCTCATGCTCGCTCCTTTGTCCGCAAGCGGCTCGGGGTTTGCGGTGCGCGGCCGTCAGGCCGGGCGCCGCCCGGAAGATTGTCAGACAGTACTACTTCTTGGCGTAATCCAGGGCAAAATCCAGCCCGTACTTCTTCAGAGTCTCGGCGGAAGGCAGGCCGTCGTCGTTCCAGCCCATCAGGGCATAGTGGTCGTCCTGGTTCTTTTTCAGCTGTTCCCTGGTCACGATGCTGCCCTTTTTGGGACCGGAGGGAACCCGTTCTTCCAGCATGCGCGGGGGCACGGTGTCGTCCTTGCGCGAAACGCCGCCCTCGCGGTGGCTGTAGGCCCGTTGCAGGGTCAGGATACGTTTGCCCGCAAGCTGGAATTCGTCCATGGTCATGTTCCAGCCGCAGAGCGGGTTGAGCATGTCCACCAGGATGGAGACCTCGCGCTTGCGCCAGGCGGCAGGCACGAAGTAGCACAGGCACATGGAGCTGATAAGCGCCCGGTCCAGAATCTGCTGGGGCGAGTTGCCGTCCGTGTGCACGCCGCCGCGGGGGCCGAGCGCGTAGGTGAAGACCTGGGGCGGGTTGCCGCGCGGATCGTGGGCGGCCCAGCCCTGTTTTTTACACTGCACGGCGTATTTTTCAGCGCCCTTGCCGACTTTTTGGGCCATGGCATAGACGCCCAGGCTGAGCAGGGCCCCGGCCTTGCCTTTTCTGGAGGCGGCGGCGTCAAAGAGCTTGGAGGCGGCTTCGATGTCGCCGAACCGGGCGTTGATGCCGTCGAGGTCCTCGGGCTTGAGGATGCCGCGCTGCACCAGTTCCATGGTGAAGCTCACCACGTTGCCGGCTCCGATGTTGTCCAGACCCAGCGCGTCGCATTTTTCAATGAGGTGCATCATCTCGTCCATTTCCGAGATGCCCAGGTTGGAACCTTCCATGACCCCGGATTCGTATTCGGGGCCCTCGGCCACCAGACCTTCGTATTTTTCGCTGCCGCGGATGACCCCGAACTTCATGCAGTGAATCTGGCAGCCCATGCAGGCCACGTGGCGCTGCCAGAAGGTGCGGGCCGCTTCTTCGCCGCCGAGGCGGGTGATGTCGGGGAAATAGGTTTCCTGATAGTTGCGGGTGGCCAGGGTGCCGGTGTAAAAATGGTTCTGGTCCAGAGACAGGGCGGTGCCGTACATGCGAAAACCCGGGCTGCGGTCATTGGCGGCCGCCATGTTCCGGGCCTCGTCGGCCACGGGGAAGAATTTGGCCTTGTCCGCAACGGGTACGGCCTTGTTGCCGTGCACGGCAACAGCTTTCAGGTTTTTGCTGCCCATGACCGCGCCGCCCCCGCCCCGGCCGGCGGCCTTGAAGCGTTCGGAGATGATGCAGGCCAGCGGCGTTCTGTTTTCGCCGGCGGGTCCGATGATCAGCACGCGGGCATAGGGGTCGTTCAGTTCCTCTTTGATGGCCTCTTCGCCGGCATGCGTGTCCTTGCCCCAGATTTTCGAGGCGTCGCGCAATTCCACCTTGTCGTCGACGATGGACAGGTACACGGGCTTGGGGGACGCGCCGCGGCAGATGATCATGTCCCAGCCGGCCCATTTCATTTCGTGCGGCACCGCGCCGCCCACGAAGGAGTTGCCGAAATGGCCGCTGACCGGGCTTTTGAAGTTCACCGACAGGCGGCCGCCGGGGCACTGCGTGCCGCACAGCGGGCCGGAGGCGAAGATAAGCAGGTTGTCCGGCCCCAGAGGGTCGGCGCCTTTGGGTATCTCGGTGTACATGAAGTAGGACGCAAGGCCTGTGCCCCCGAGGAATTTGCGGGCCAGAGCCTCGTCCACCTCACGGGTTTTGAAGGTGCCTTTGGTCAGGTCCACATCCAGTATTTTTCCGGTAAATCCACCTTTGGGAGCTGCCATGGCTATTTCCTCTCTCCTGTCAGGTTGGGATAGAACAGTTTGCGCATCAGGCCGTCCGCCGCTTCCTGCGGGGTGACGTCACGGTAGCTCAGGTGCAGGCCGCCGCTGATGGGGTCGGAACGCAACGTTTCGCCGCTTTCTTTCGACTGGCGGTTGCAGGCGTGCACGCACTGCGGGTCGCCTCCGCACAGGTCGCAGAAAAGGGGTTTGCCGGTTTCGGGGTGGCGGCGCAGGTACTGCGGGGGGCAGGCTTCCATGCACTTGTTGCATTTCGCGCCCAGGCAGAGTTTTTCGTCGGTATAGCGGACCACGTTGGTGGCCTTGTCCTTTTCAATGGCCTTGGGCGTGGTGGGACAGGCCGCCACGCACGGCGCGTCGGGACAGTGCCAGCAGATGATGGGCACATCCACCAGGCCGTAATAGCGGCGGATGTGAATGCGCGCCGTGGACGGACGGATTTCGTTCTCGTGGAACATGGAACAGGCGAAGACGCAACTGTTGCAGCCGGTGCAGTTCTTGCGCTCGACCATCAGCGACTTCGCGGCGGCCACCGCCTTTTTCACCTCTTCGGCGGCATAGGCGCGCGGAGTCAGCGCCATGCCGGCCAGGGGCAGACTTACCGCAAGCACGCCCGAATTGCGCAGGAAGTGACGGCGGCTCAACCCTGCTTTGTTTTGGGTGGCACCTTCTTCTTTCGGCATAGCGACCTCCAAAATTAGGGGTATCCCTGTTCGGCAATGGGGTTCCTAAGCTGCTCGGTCCTGTTTTGCAAAAAACCATTGCGTCTGAATTTGAAATCAGTGTATCGTAAAAAATTTTAGGCGCAATATGTCACAAACGACATAGGCGTTTCAATTTTATTTTTTATTTCAATAAGATATGGATTTAGTGTATTTGAAAATGTATTTCAAGTACATAAAGGTCACCCGTAAGAGACAAAAACGGAATTTGTTGCTGAAATCATACTTTGTTTGTCAGGTTTTTGACGACGGCGCGTACCGGCGCGGGTTGTCGGCAACTTCCACAATGTTCCCTCTTGCGGGCGCGGGGCAGCGCCCCGCCCTCGCGATCCGGCTTCCACGGAGCCGACCGCGCCAGGGGCCAGCGGCCGGTTTCCGGCCGGCCCGGCTTGATGACAAACTCCGCCCGGCCGGGCTTTGCAAAGGCGCGCCCACTCCGGCGCCTCCCGGCGGCGATGACTGCCGCCCGCGCCCGCGTGGCACCCTGTTGCCCGGAAAGGCTTTGGCAACAGCCTTCCACGGCCGGTTTACGGCCCTCCGGAAGCTTTCCGCCGCTCTTGCCAGCAACTTCGTTTCAGGGCATTGTGCCGGTCGTATGTGTACGGATGTCCTTTTCAACGCGCCCGCGAACCCGTCCCCCGGCCTGCCCATGGGCCCCTCGCATCCCTGGCTGGCCCCTTTGGCCGGGTTTTCCGATCTGCCGTTCCGGCTGCTCTGCCGGGAACTGGGGGCCGCCGTCGCCTGCACCGAAATGGTCAGCGCCAAGGGGCTGGTGCTGGGGCAGGGCCGCAAGAGCGGAGCCACCAACGATCTTTTGCGCACCGTGCCGCCGCTGGCTTCCGTGGTGGAAGGCGGCCCGGACTCCGCCGTGCCGGATGCGGACGCCGCCGGCCTGTCCGACCGGCCGCTGGTGGTGCAGCTGTTCGGGGCGGAGCCGGAATATCTGGGCAGGGCTGTGGCCATTCTGAAAGAGCGCGGCTACGAATGGTTCGACCTGAACATGGGCTGCTCCGTGCCCAAGGTGGGTAAAAGCGGCGCGGGCTCGGCCATGCTGGCCGATCCGGACAACGCGGTCGCCGCGGGCAGGGCCATGCTGGCCGCCGCCGGGCCGGGCCGGGTGGGTTTCAAGCTGCGCCTGGGCCGCAGCGCCGGAGAAGAGGTGCACATCCCCCTGGCCCGGCGTCTGGAAGACGCCGGGGCCGGCTGGCTGACGCTGCACCCGCGCTATGCGAAGCAGGGCTTTGCCGGCCGGGCCGACCGCTCGGCCGTGGCGGATCTGGCGCGGGCGGTTTCCATCCCCGTGCTGGCCAGCGGCGATCTGTTCACCGCCGCCGACGGTCTGGCCGTGCTGAAGGAAACCGGCGCGTCCGGGGTGATGTTCGCACGGGGAGCCATGCGCAACCCGGCGATTTTTCGGGAATTCTCCACGCTGCTGGGCGGCGGGGTTCCGGCCGGGCAAAGCCCGGCGGAACTGGAGTGGATGATCCGGCGGCACATGGATCTGGTGCGGCGGTTGTACCCGGTGCGGCGCAACCGCCAGGGCGTGGAAGCCGGGCTGCTGAAAATGCGGACCTTTGTGCCGCGCTATGTGAAGCACTGCGCCGGCGCGCGGGCGTTGCGCCGGGCCATGGCCGCCTGCGACAGCTGGGGCGGCCTGGACGAACTGTTGGCGGAATTTTTCGGCGACGCGGCGGCCCTGGGGCCGTCGCGCGAACGCGACGAGGACGGCGCATGAAAGTCATCCGGGCCAAAACAGCCGGTTTCTGCCTGGGCGTCAGCCTTGCCCTGCGCCGCCTGGACACGGCGTTGGAAGCGGCCGCCGCCGCCCCCAGGGGCCGGCTGGCGACCCTGGGACCGGTCATCCACAACCCCAGGGTCATCGCGGCGTACGCCGCCAGGGGTGTGATCTGCCTGGACGATCCGGCGGCGGCCATGGCGGGCGACACGCTGCTGATCAGGGCTCACGGCGTGCCCTGTACGGTCGAGCGGGACCTGGCGGCCAGGGGGACGACGATTCTGGACGCCACCTGCCCCAAGGTTAAAAAAGCGCAACTGGCCATCGCCGCCCAGCGCGAGGCCGAAGAGGACGCCGCCGTCCTGCTGCTGTTCGGCGAGGCCGACCACCCGGAAGTGCGGGGCCTGGTCAGCTACGCCGGGGGCAGGGCCTTTGTTTTTTCCAGCCTGGCCGAATTGGAGGCCTTGCCTCTTGAGCGAACGGGCTGGTATTATCTGGCCGCCCAGACCACCCAGGATGTGGAAGCCTTTGCCGCCGTGGAAGAGGCCCTGCGCATCAGGCTGAATCGGGATTTTCCCGTGCTGCGGACCATCTGCGACGCCACCCGCAAACGGCAGGAGGAAGTGATCCGTCTGGCGGGCACGGTCGATGTGGTCGTGGTGGTGGGCGGATCCAACAGCGGCAATACCAAACGCCTTGCGGAAGTGGCCGCCGGCCGGGGCGTGCCCAGCATCCTGATCGAAGGCGCGGACGAATTGCGGCCGGAAATGTTCGCGGGCGTGACGGTCGCGGGCCTGACCGCCGGGGCTTCCACCCCGGCGGAGCATATTGACGCGGTGCATGCGCGTCTGATGCTGTTGTGACGATGGAAAATCCGTAGTTGACCGATACTAAACCCTCTGGAGGAATGCATATGTCAGGAGCGCTAACCGGAGTTCGCGTCATCGACGCCGCCGCGGTCATTGCCGGGCCGTTCGGGGCTGCCTTGCTCGGCGATTTCGGCGCGGATGTGATCAAGGTTGAAATCCCGGGCCGGGGCGACACCTCGCGGGGCATGGGGCCGCACCATGACGGCGAATCCCTGCGCTGGCCGACCTTTTCCCGCAACAAACGGACCATCACCCTTGATTTGCGCACTCCGCAGGGCAAGGAGATTTTCCTGAAGCTGGTCGCCAAAAGCGACATAGTGTTCGAAAATTTCCGCAAAGGTACCTTTGACAAATGGGGTCTGGACTATGAAACCCTGAGAAAAGCCAACCCCGGCATCATCGTGGTGCGCATCACCGGATACGGCCAGACAGGACCCTATTCGCATCTCGCGGGTTTCGGCACGCCGTGCACGGCCTTTTCCGGTCTGACCGGCATCACGGGCTATCCCGACCGGCCGCCGGTCAACCCGCCCATTTCCCTGGCCGACTATGTGGCCGGGCTGTACGCGGCCTATGCGGCCATGGTCTGCATCTACCACCGCGACGCGCGTTCCGGACCGGGCCAGGAAGTGGACACCAGCCTGTATGAGGGCATCCTGCGCATGCTGGAAGGCCATATCGGGGCGTACGACAAGAGCAAGTACATCGCCGAGCGCGCACCCACCATCGCCAGCGCGGCCAGCCCTTCGGGCACGTACAAAAGCAGGGACGGCCGATGGATCACCCTGGTGTGCAGCACGGACAGAACCTTTGAATATTTTGCCAAAGCCATCGGCCGCGAGGAATTGCTGGCTGATCCGAAATTCAACGTCAACGCCGCCCGCGTGGCCAACAGCGCGGATGTGGACCGCATTGTCGAAGACTGGATGAGGGATAAAACCTACGAAGAGATCAAAGAGGTTCTGGATAAAGCCGGGGTGCCGGCCAGTCTGGTCTACACCATGGAAGATATCTTCAACGACCCGCATTATCGGGCCAGGGAAAACCTGGTGGAGATCGATCACCCGAAGTTCGGGACCCTGAAAATCCCCGGTGTGGTGCCCAAATTGAGCAAAACGCCCGGCGAAATCAAATGGGGCGGCGCGCCCATGGGGGCGTATAACAAGGAAGTGTACGAAGATTTGCTGGGCATGGATTCCACCGAACTGGAAACTCTGGCCAAGCAGGGCATTATTTGACGGAGTCCCCGGGTGGGGGCGGAAGCCCTCACCCGGGTCGGTTGACAAAGTCCTCTTTGGCAACCGGCCGCCAACAAGGCGCAGGCGGCATTCATTGCCGCCGGCATGCGCCGGAGTGGGCGTGTCTTTGCAAACCCCGTCTTTGCAGGGTTTGCCGTCAATCCATGGTGGGGGCGGAAGCCCTCACCCGGGTCGGTTGACAAAGTCCTCTTTGGCAACCGGCCGCCAACAAGGCGCAGGCGGCATTCATTGCCGCCGGCATGGTGCGCAAACAACAGGGGCGTGGAAAAACAGATTCTTATATGCCTTTCGGCCCTTTACAGGATCCGAACGCACAGACGCGGTACACCCGCTCGTACGCCGTGCTGACCCGGGTGGCCAGACGGGGGGAGACTCCCCAGTCCCGCAGCCGGCAGTAAACGTGCAGCGGATTGAGGTAGTGCTGAAGGCGGCCGCGAAAGTTCACGCGCACGCCTTGGCATATGATTTTTTCAGCTTGGCTCATGAAGCAATTTTAAGCAAAAAATGTTCCACTCAGTCCCGACTCGGTGCGATTATCCGTTCCATCGTCGTATGCAGGGTATTTCACACAGAAACCGCAGGCAGGGATTTGCCGTCAAATCTCCGCCGCGGACACGGGCGGACGCATCCGCTGCCGGGCGTCCGTGTGAAACGCGCGCCGTTTCAGAGCAATGCGGTCAGATATATGCCCGCCCGGGCGCTTTGTCCAGAGAAAGCTGCGGAAAAAACTCGCCCCGCTCCGGGTGGGCGGTTTTTCCGGCGGAATTTGCCGATGGCTTACGGATGTCTTGCCCCGTCGCACAAGGACAGGTATGCTACCCGGCAATACTCACGGCCCGATGAGGTGCGCATGGCCTATTTCCGAAAGATTCCCAAAATTCAGGACCTGATTGATCTGTGCGACCGTGAATCCGGCTGGCTGATCCTCATCAACGCGGATCCGGACGCCATGGCTTCCGCCATGGCCTTGAAACGTATCCTCAGTCACCGGGTGGACGACGTGGGCATCGCCTGCATCAACGAAGTGAGCCGGCCCGACAATCTGGCCATGATCCGCTACACGCGGCTGCGCATGGGAAAGCTGACCCCGGAGCTGACGGCCCGCTATGACCGCTATGCCCTGGTCGATTCACAGCCCCACCACAACCGGATGTTCCGCGACGTGCCCTTTTCCGTGATCATCGACCACCATCCCGCGGCTGAAGAGTCCTGCCGGGCGGCGTACTGCGAGATCCGGCCGGAGTATGGCGCCACCAGCACGATCCTGACAGAGCATCTGTACAACCTGGACATCCGGCCGGGGAAACTGCTGGCCACGGCCCTGCAATTCGGGATCAAAAGCGACACCGCCAGTTTTGAGCGCCGGTTCTGCGACGCCGACCTGCGGGCATACCATTATCTGGCGAAATTCGCGGACCATCCGCTGCTGTCGCGCATCGTGCGCAGCGAGTTGCTGCGCGGCTGGCTGGGCCATTTCGCCCTGGCCTGCGAGAACATGCACAACGTCGGATCCGGGCAGTTCGTGTACGTCGGCGAGGTGAGCAACCCCGACGTTCTTGTGGGCATCGCCGATTTTTTCATGCGCGTTTACGAATTCCGCTGGGTGGCCGTCAGCGGCCTGTACGGCGGAACCGTGGTGGTGGTTTTCCGGGGCGACGGGGTCACCCGCGACCTGGGCCGCATGGCCAACGCGCAGTTTGGGGACGTCGGTTCCGCCGGGGGGCACAAGGCTCTTGCCCGGGCGGAATTCCCCGCCGCCGCCGCCGCCGGCAAGGATATGGAGCTGTTCATCTACAAGCGTCTTCTGACCGCGCCCCGCAAACGGGCCGCAAGGGAAAACAAGCAACCGGCCCCGGCTTCCTGAGAAACAGAGGGACAAAGGAGGAGAATCGGCGAGCAGTCTGAGCAGGCGTGAATGGAAAACCTTTTACGTAAAGGAATATATGCTATGCAGACAGGACTGATTCTGGCGTTGGTTCTCGGCATTGCCACGGTTGTTTTTCTTATCCTCAAGACCAAGGTGCAGGCGTTCCCGGCGCTGATCGTCGCGGCCATGGTCGTGGGCGTTGTGGCCGGGGTGCCCTTCGACAAGCTGATGCAGACCATTGCGGGTGGATTCGGTTCCACACTCGGCAGCATAGGAATCGTTATCGGCTTCGGGGTCATGATGGGCAAGGTGCTGGAAGTGACCGGCGCGGCCAAGCGCATGGCTCTGACCATTTTGAAAGCCTTCGGGTTGGAGCGGGCGGACTGGGTGCTGGCGGCGTCCGGTTTCCTGGTTTCCATCCCGGTGTTCTGCGACTCCGGCTTCGTCATTCTTTCGGAACTGTCCAAAGAATTTTCCCGCGTGACCAAAAAATCCATGGTACTTTTGGGCTGCGCTTTGGGCATGGGCCTGTACCTGACCCACCATCTGGTGCCGCCGACCCCCGGCCCCCTGGCCGTGGCCGGTACCCTGAAGGTGGACATCGGCATGATGGTGCTGGCCGGCACGGCCGTGGGCCTGGTGATGCTGGTGGTCATGGTGCCCGTGGTGCGTTTCATCGCCGCGCGCAACCCGGTTGTCTATCCCGACGGCATGCCGGACAACCTGAAGAACCAGATCAATCTGGAAGCCTTTGACGAATCCAAACTGCCCGGCACCCTGATTTCCTTTGCGCCCATCGTGGTGCCCGTGCTGCTGATCCTGATGAAGACCGGCAGCGCCGCGCTCGGCATCAAAAGCCAGATCATCAATCTGTTCTGCGACCCGATATCCGCCCTGCTGGTCGGTCTTTTGCTGGCGGTGTACGGCCTGATGGGCAAAAATCCGCGCGAAGACGTGGTGCAGGTTTTGGAAAAATCGTTGTCCGATGCCGGGCTGATCATCCTGATCACCGGCGCGGGCGGCGCGTTGGGCGCGGTGCTGCGCGAATCGGGCGTGGGCGCCTATGTGGCGCAGACCATCGCGAAATCCGGGTTCCCGTCCATTCTGGTGCCTCTGGTGATGGCATCGCTGCTGAAACTCTGCCAGGGTTCGGGCACCGTGGCCATGATCACGTCCGCCAACATCATGGCGCCCATGCTTGCGTCATTGCAGCTCAATCCGCTGATCGCCGCCCTGGCCATCTGCGTGGGGCCCATGTGCGCATCGTACTTTAACGACAGCTATTTCTGGGTGGTCACCCGTTTCTCCGGCATGGAGGTCCGCACCGGCCTGCGTGCCTGGACCACCACAACGGCCTTGTGCGGAGGCTTGGGAGCCGTTATTGTCATCATCCTGAGCATGTTCATCAAAGGGTAGGCGGGCCGCCGCCTCAGGCCCGCGGCGGGCATCCGCCGCGGGCTTTGCCCGAAACTCTGCAACGCAGAAAGGATCGTCAGGAGATGAAAAGCAAGAAAGTCTTTTTCGGACCGGAACACGCGGAAGCGCGCTCGCTGCTCTACGCCACGGGGCACCTGCCCGAGGACGTGGGCACGAAACCTTTGGTCGGGATCGTCAACTCGTTCAATGAAATCGTGCCCGGCCATTTCCACCTGCGCACGCTGGCGGAAGCGGCCAAGCAGGGAGTTGCCGCCGGCGGCGGGGTGCCGGTGGAATTCCCGGCCATCGCCGTCTGCGACGGGATCACCATGAGCCACGAGGGCATGATGTTCCCGCTGCCCAGCCGCGAACTGATCGCCGATTCCATCGAAGCCATGGCCATGGCCCACGGGCTGGACGCGCTCGTTCTGATCCCCAACTGCGACAAGACGGTTCCCGCCATGATGATGGCCGCCGGCCGGCTGAACATCCCCTGCGTGCTGGTTTCCGGCGGCCCCATGTCCACGGGGCATTACCGCGGGGAAGCCGCAGACTACAGCACCTGCATCGAACAGATCGGAAGTTTCCGCAAAGGCGAGAAGAACGAGGCGGAGATTGAGGAATACGCGCAAAGCGCCTGTCCTTCCTGCGGGGCCTGCTCCGGCATGTTCACGGCCAACAGCATGAACTGCCTGACGGAGGTGCTGGGCATCGCCCTGCCCGGCAACGGCACCATCCCCTCGCATTTCGGCGCCCGTGTCGCGCTGGCCAAAAAAGCGGGCAAGCAGGTGGTGGACCTGTTCAAAAAGAACATCCGCCCCGCCGACATCATGACCCGCAAGGCTTTCGAAAACGCCATCGTGCTGGATATGGCCATGTCCGGTTCCACCAACACGGCTTTGCATCTGCCGGCCATTGCCTACGAATTCGGCATCAAGCTCGACCTCGAAGAATTCGGCCGCATCAGCGAAGCCACCCCCACCCTGTGCAAGATCAGCCCCAGTTCGCAGTACCACATGGACGATCTGTACGCGGCCGGCGGCATCCAGACCCTGTTGCGGGAATTGGATAAAAAGAATCTGCTGCACAAGCAGTGCCTGACCGTGACCGGCAAAACCCTGGCGGAAAATTTCGCCGGGGCCAAAGATCCGGACGGCACGGTGGTGCGAACCCTGGAAAATCCCTACAGCCCGGTGGGCGCCCTGGCCGTCCTGCACGGGAACATCGCCCCCAGCGGCGGCATCGTCAAGGCGGCCGCCGTGCGGCCGGAAATGCTGGCCCATTCCGGCCCGGCCCGGGTGTTCACCTCCATGGAAAGCTCTGTGGAAGCCATTCTGGCCGGCAAGATCAAGCCGGGCGACGTGGTGGTCATTCTGTACGAAGGCCCCAAGGGCGGCCCCGGCATGCGCGAAATGCTCAGTCCCACCGCGGCGATCGCGGGCATGGGGTTGGACGGCTCTGTGGCCCTGATTACCGACGGCCGCTTTTCCGGCGCAACCCGCGGCGCGGCCATCGGCCACATCTCGCCGGAAGCCATGGAAGGCGGTCCCGTCGGCTTGGTGCGCGAAGGCGACACCATCAGCATCGACATCGTCAAACGGACCCTGAGTCTGGCCGTCAACGACGAAGAGCTGGCCCGGCGCAAACAGGAATGGAAAAAGCCGGCCCTGAAAGTGCGCAAGGGCTATCTGGCCCGGTATGCGCAACTGGTTTCTTCCGCCAGCCTGGGCGCGGTGTTCAATTATGATCCGGATATGCTGAAATGAGTCGCGGGAGCGAGGCGCCGCCCCGCTCCCGCAAAATGGCCCGACAAATTACGCGTCCGCGTATTTTTCGGCGATTTGGGCGAATTCGTCTTTGACTTCCATCAACGCTTCGATCACGCCGGGGTCAAAGTGGGTGCCCTTGCCTTTGACGATGATGTCGATGGCCTCTTCGTGGGACATCGGCTCTTTATATGGGCGGCGGCTGATCAGGGCGTCGTACACGTCCGCAATGGCCATCAGGCGGGCGGAAACAGGGATGGCTTCGCCGGATATGCCTTCGGGATATCCGGATCCGTCCCATTTTTCATGGTGGTAATAGGCGATATCCCGGGCGGTGACCAGAAAGGTTTCCGGCGTGCCCATGGTTTTTTCCGCCGCCACGATGGTGTTGCGGCCATAGGTGGTATGGCGCTTCATCTCTTCGAATTCTTCGGGGGTCAGGCGGCCGGGCTTGAGCAGGATGCGGTCGGGCACGCCGACTTTGCCGATATCGTGCAGCGGCGCGGTCTTGTAAATCAGTTCGATGGTTTTCGGGTCCAGCTTGTCGGCATACAGCGGGCTGGCCGCAAGATGCAGGGCCAGTTCGCGGACGTAATACTGCGTGCGGCGGATGTGGTGCCCGGTTTCGTTGTCCCGCGTTTCCGCCAGCGAGGCCATGGCGATGATAATGGCATCCTGCAGGGTTTCCAACTGCCGCGTGCGGTGGCGGACCTGGCCTTCAAGGATGTCGTTCTGCTTTTCCAGATAGGTTCGGGCGTGTTTCAGTGCCAGGTGCGTCTGCACGCGGGCCATGAGGATGACCGGGTTGATGGGTTTGGTGATGTAGTCGACGGCCCCCAGTTCGAAACCTTTGGCTTCGTCGTCTTCCTGGCTTTTGGCCGTCAAGAAGATAACCGGGATATTGGCTGTGGCAGGGTTGGCCTTCAACTGGCGGCACACTTCATATCCGTCCATGCCCGGCATCATGATATCCAGAAGTATCAGATCCGGATGCGGCGCAGTGAAGGCCACCTTGAGCGCTTTTTGTCCGTTGGTGGCGACCTTGTTTTTATATTGGTCGCCTAAAAGAGCGCACAACAGGGTAATGTTGTCCGGCGTGTCGTCGACAACAAGTACAGTAGATTTGCCTTCTAGCGATTCCACACACAAATCCTTGCAGACACCTGGCCATTTGGTTCCAGTAGAAATCACGACCGGCCAAATATAAGGACTGGAATCAAAATAGGCAAGCTCGGCGGAAAAAAATATGCCGTGTTGCCTGAACGGCCGTCCAGGCTGCGGGGCGGAAGGCAAACCCTCCGGTTCGCCTTCCGCGTTCGATGCAACACCCTGCAAAGCCGAAATTTGTACCTGCGCGCCAGCACCGGTGTCTGGCGGCGACAGTGAATGCCGCCCGCACCTGCGCGGCGGGCCGTTGCCAAAAAATACATTGCCCCGGGGCATGCCCGGCCACCGGGATCAGCGGGCGGCGACAGCTTCTATTTCGACCAGCGCGTCTTTGGGCAGGCGGGCTACCTGAAAACAACTGCGCGCCGGGCAGGGGGGGGTGAAATATTCGGCGTAAATGCCGTTCAGTTCCGCAAAATTGGCCAGGTCGCTCAGAAATACGGTGGTTTTCATGACCTGGCCCAGGCTGCTGCCGGCCTCTTCCAGAATGGCGCGCAAATTGTTCAGCGCGTTGCGGGTCTGCGCTTCAAAGGTCGGGGGCAGGTTGCCGCTCAAGTCCATGCCCAACTGGCCGGAAACAAAAACCAGGTTGCCCGTTGCCTGGGCCTGGACGTAAGGACCGATGGCGGCCGGGGCTTTCGGTGTCGCAATGATGTCAGCCATGAAAAATCTCCTTCACGGAACAAAGTTGCGGGCGCGGGT
>JAVBOK010000045.1:0-6765 GCA_031550605.1 Desulfovibrionaceae bacterium
CGTTCGCTGGCTGACCGGCGCAGGGACTGTATTTCGGGGGGGTGGACCGGGCCCGTCTGGTTGCAGCAGCGGGTGCTGCCTTTGCGGCAGGCCGCTCCGCGTCCGGCGGCGGCGATCGGCGCGGCCTGGCTCGGATCGATCAGGGCATATGCGTCCAGCAAGGGCGGCAGCCAGACATGGCGGCGCTCCTGCCGGGGCATGCGCACGCGGTGGGCCGCCGCCGCTGCCGCCAGATCCGGATGACCTTCCGCGCCCATGCCGGCTTTAAAAACGCGGCGCCTGGTGCCAGCGCCATGACGTTTCAAGAATCGTTGAAATATCCGCGCACGCGGGTTTCCAGCCCAGTTCGGCCCGCGCTCTGGAGCTGTCCGCCACGAGATAGGGCGGGTCCCCGGCCCGGCGCGGGGCCGTATCGCAGGGCACGATTTTCCCGGTCACCGTTTCGGCGGCGCGGATCACCTCGCGCACGGAAAAGCCCTTGCCGTTGCCCAGGTTGTAGGCAAGGGACCTGCCCCTGTTCACGGGATCGTCCAGCGCGTCCAGGGCCAGAAGGTGCGCTGACGCCAGATCCTGCACATGGATGTAGTCGCGAACGCAGGTGCCGTCCGGGGTCGGGTAGTCGTCGCCGAAGACCCGCAGGCGCGGGGCTTTGCCCAGAACCGCCAGCAGAATGTTGGGGATAAGGTGCGTCTCCGGGCTGTGCGATTCGCCCAGGGTGCCGTCCGGGTGCGCGCCGGCCGCGTTGAAATAGCGCAGACTGACGCAGGACATGCCGTAGGCCGCCGCGTAATCGCGCAAGATATCCTCGGCCTGGCGCTTGGTCTGGCCGTACGGGTTGACCGGCCGCAGGGGCTGGTCCTCGTCCAGGCTTTCCTTGTCGGGCAGGCCGTACACGGCCGCTGACGAAGAGAAGACGAAGCGGGAAACCCCCGCCCAGCGCATGGCGGCCAGCAGGTTGAGCGTGCCGGTTACGTTGTTTTCATAATACGGGGCGGGGTTGACCACGGATTCGCCAACCTGGATCTTGCCGGCGAAATGCATGACCGCGTGCACCGGCCGCGCGGCCAGCGCCGCGGTCAGAGCAGCCGGGTCCAGCAGGCTGGCCCGGAACACGGGAAAACCCTCCACCGCCCTGGCATGGCCGGTGGAAAAATCGTCAAGAACGCACGGCACGTACCCGTGCTCCGCCAGCAGGCGGACCATGTGCGAGCCGATATACCCGGCGCCGCCGCAGACCAGAACCGTTTTAGCCGTTGCAGCCATCATCCGCCCCCATGCCGGGCCAAATCGCACCGCCGCCGATAAGCCCGCATGCCCCGTTGCTCCGGGCCGGGCTTTCGTCTATACCTCGTGCAGAGTTACCCATGCATATGAAACTTTCCGTCTTTCTAGCGCGTTCCTTCCGTGCGCGCAACGCCGTCCTTGCCGGACTTTTGCTGCTGGCCTGTCTTGCCGCCGCGCCCGCGCGGGCGGCGAAACTGGATGTGCCGCCCCCGCCCAAGACGACATTTTCCCTGGAACAACTCAAAGACATGGCCGAACGCCTCACCCGCACCGGCGTGGGCAACGACGGCATTCCCGCCCTGTACCGGCCGAAATTCCTCAGCGTGTCCGACGCCAGCCTGTCCATGGAACATGACGAGCCGGTGTTCGTCGTCGCCTACCCCACAGGCCTGACGCGCATCTATCCCCAGCGGATCATGGTCTGGCACGAAGTGGTCAATGACGTGCTGCCCGACCCCACGGGCATGGTCATCCGGCCGGACACTCCCCTTTCCGCCCTGGACGCCTTCACCATCACGTACAGCCCCCTGACCGGCACGACAGCGGCCTATTACGCCACGGCCGGACGCTTTCCCACCACCTTCGGGGTGACCGGCGAGTTGCTCAACGCCAACACCGTGATGTACGACCGCTTCACCCGCAGCAGTTGGTCGCAACTGACCGGCACCTGCATCGACGGCCCCATGATCGGCAAACGCCTGTCCCCCCTTCAGGTGGTCTGGTCCAACTGGCAGGGAGCCAGCAAACGCTGGCCCCAGGCCCAGGTCCTGTCGCGCTCCACGGGGCACAAGCGCAACTACGGCCGCGACCCGTACGGCTCCTACGTGCTGCCGGGCAACTACTACGACGATTTGCGCCTGCTCCACCCCCTGCAGCGCCTGGACAGCCGCCTGCCGCCAAAAAAGCGCATTCTGGGTCTGGAACTGGAAGGCATGTTCGGCGCGGTGCAGATCGACGCCGTGCGGGAAGCGGGCGTGGTGAACATGACCCTGGGGGTCACGCCTCTGGCGGCGATTTACGATTCCACGCTGCACGCGGTGCGCGTTTTCGACCGCCGTCTGCCGGGATACGAAAAGCCCCTGACCCTGTCCGTGTTCGAGGGCAAGATCATCGACAACGAAACCCACGGCGAATGGACCGCCGAAGGCATCTGCACATACGGCCGCCTGCGCGAGAAAAAGCTGCCGCCGGTACTGTCCACCAACTCCATGTGGTTCGCCTGGGCGGCTTTTTATCCCCAGACCGTCATCCTGCCGGAAAAAAGTTTCGTCCGGCCCGGGTTCTGACCATGTCCCGACCGTATGAACTGGCGGGCATCCGGGCCCTGGTGTTCGATTTTGACGGAACCCTGGCGGAACCGACCCTTGATTTCAAAGTCATGCGCCGTCGCGCTCTGGAAGCCGTCGCCCTGCATGTGCCCGTTCCCGACAGGCCGGACCTGCCGGCCATGGAACTTCTGGAACTGCTGGGAGAGGCGACGGAAGAAGTCCGCGCCGCACGGCGCGCGGCTCTGGCCGCCGTGCGCGACGTGGAGGTGGAAGCGGCGAAAACCAGCGCCCTGTTCCCCTTTGTCCGCCCGCTGATCGAGGCCCTGCGCGAAAACGGCCTGGGCTTCGCGGTCATCACCCGCAACTGTCCCGAGGCGGTGCGCACCGTGTTCCCCGACGTGGACGATCACTGTTCCTGCCTGCTGACCCGCGACGACGTGCCGCGCGTCAAACCGGACCCGGACCATCTGTTGCGGGCTGTGGGCAGCCTGGGTTTGCCGCCGGAAAGCGTGCTCACCGTGGGCGATCATCCCATGGATATTCTGGTGGGCAAACGGGCCGGCACGCGGACGGCCGGCGTGGCCAGCGGCGGAATACCGGCGGAAACCCTGGCGGAATGCGCCCCCGATTTTCTGGCCGCCGACGCGGGTGAACTGGCCCGGCTGCTGGGCATTCTCGGGTAAAGTGCGGGTACGTTGCGATGTTCCGCCACGCGCGAGACCAGAAAACAAAAATGCATCTTTCCCGGATGCGGGCAAGCCGGAGCGGCTTGTTCCCAGACGGATGCCGTTGAAAATGTTCATCCGCTCCGCAAGGATCCGCGAAGAAATCCTTGCCGCGAGCGTGTCGCGCTGCCTGCTGGCGGGTACTTCGCCACGTTGCGTATCCGCCGGAACAGTGCGGCATTTGCAAAACTGAAATGCTCTGGCCCGCGATTGCGCTTTGCATGCGCATCCGCTATGAGCAGCATACGCAGGCAAGCACCAAGGAGTTCGACATGCACCGTGCGTCACAGAGCATCTCTTTCATTTTGCTGCTGTTTCTCTCTGGCTGCGGTTTCGGCGCGGATGCAGACCCGTACAGCAAACGCTACAGCGCGCTGGAAATCAACGCCAAACCGGCCATACTCAACGAAACGCTGCTGCGGGGCAGCAACCTGGACGGCCTGCGCCTGGAAAACCTCACGCTGCGCAACGCCGCCTTTATGCAGACCGTCAGCAAGGGCGCTGTCATCCGCAATGTGGTCTTTGAAAACTGTCGCTTCATCAACGCAGTTTTCGACCAGGCCACGCTGGAAAACGTCACCTTCCGCGGCGGCTTGATCACCTGCAAGGATGATGCGGACAATCTGGCCGAACAGTCGAAGTTCACCAACTCGACCTTCACCAACGTACTGCTGGACGGCGCGTCCCTGGACAACGCCCTGTTCCAGGGAAAAGGCGGCTCTATCACCCTGCGCGGCATGCACAACATGCGCAGCATCCACCCCATCGTGCAGGGGGAAAATTTCCGCCTGACCCTGAACAAGTGCATCTTCCGCCACATGACTGTGGCCGAGGTCACCGGCGATTCCACCCTGCAGGCCGACGACTGCATCTTTGAGTACGCGTATTTCGGAAACAGCTCGTTCAAACAGGTCAGCTTCGTCAAATGCGTCACCTACGGCGGGCCGGTGTACGTTCCCCCCGCCGCGCGCAAACGCTGAGGGTCGGAAAAGCCACACGGGAAAAGCCGGAGCATGGCGTCATGCTCCGGCTTTTCCCGCAATGATCCGGCTTCGACAAAATCGCCCGCCGCAGCGTGTTCCGGCTCAGCCGGCATCCACCGGTTTCAGCCGCGTGCCGCCATTTTCCGCGCGCTTCAGGGTTTTGTACAGTGAATATCCGAGGAAGAGCAGCGTGAACACAATGATCCCGCCGGATATGGGCCGGGTGAAAAATTCCAGAAAATCCCCCTGGGACGAGGTCAGGCCCCGACGCAGGTTCACCTCCAGAATCGGCCCCAGAATGAAGCCCAGAATCATGGGCGGCAGAGGATAACCGCATTTGGACAGCAAATAGCCCACCACGCCGAAGAACAGCACCGTGCCGATGTCGAACACCCGGCTGTTCAGGCCGAAGGCCCCGACGCAGCACAGCACCACGATGACGGGCAACAGGTAATATTTCGGTACCTTCAGGACTTTGATGAAACCCTTCAGGCCGAAAAATTCGGTCACCAGCATGGTGAAACTGGCCAGAATCAGCAAGATGAAGATGGCGTACATCAGATGCCCGTGGTTATCAAAAATCAGCGGACCGGGGGTAATGCCGTGAATCATCAGGCCGCCCAGCATCATGGCCGTGGTGGTGTCGCCGGGAATGCCCAGGGTCAGCAGGGGAATCATGGCTCCGCCGATGCCCGCGTTGTTGGCGCTCTCCGGGGCCACAACCCCGGCCAGATTGCCCCTGCCGAAACTTTCAGGATCTTTGTTCTGGTTCTTGGCCACCGTGTACGCCAGAATGTTTGATGTGCCCCCTCCAATGCCCGGCAAAATGCCGATGCCCAAACCGATCAGCGAAGAACGGATAAAGTTGCCGGTCTGCCCCAGAACTTCCTTCAGGGTCACGCCGAACCCCCGCATGGTCACGTCCTCTATTTCCGCATCCGAGGTGTCGGTCGCGTTTTCGCAGTTGTTCAGCACTTCCGCGACGGCATACAGGCCCACCAGCACGGTCAGCACGTTGAACCCGGAACGGATGGACCTGATGCCCATGGTGAACCGCGGACTGGCTTCGATGGCGTCAAGCCCGACCATGGCGAACATGATGCCCAAAAGCCCCGCCATCAGCCCTTTGCGCAGGGATGACGAAGCCAGGGTGATGATCAGCGAGATGGAAAAGAACGATACCGCGAAATATTCGTGCGGACCGAATTTGATGGCAATGGAGGCCAGGGCCGGCGCGATGAAGATCAGTGCGCCCGTGCCGAACAGGGTGCCGAAAAAGGAAAACAGGATGCCCGCGCCCAGAGCTTTGTCGGCCTGGCCTTTCAAGGCCATGGGCCGCCCGTCGAAGCAGGTGGCCACGGACGAGGGCGTGCCCGGCATGTTGAGCAAAATGGCAGAGATAAGACCGCCGGAAATGCCGCCCACGAAAAGGCCGACCAGGGTGGCCATGCCCTCAACCGGGGTAAGACCGTACGTCACCGGCAGAAAAATGGCGATGGCCATGGTGGCCGAAAGGCCGGGAATGGCCCCGAAAATGATGCCGACGACAACGCCGAGCAGCATCCAGAAAAAAGACATGGGGGTGGACAGCAAAAGGTCGATGGCCTGATTCAGCAGCATATGCGTACACCTTTGGGGTTAAAACGGCAGAAAGGGCGCGCGCGGCAACATCAGCGAAAAGACGTTGACGAACATGAAATAGACGACGGATGACGAGATCACGGCAAGGCAGGTGATAAAGGGCACGTTGACGCGATCTTTCGGGGTCAGAATCAGGGCCTGGCCGAAAATGTACACGATGGTCATGATCAGAAAACCGACGTCTTTCATCAGCGCCACATACAGGGCCAGCAGAACGAGCGTGGCGACGATGCGCAGCATGCCGGACCGGTTCATGTCCGTGCCGTTTCCCTTGCTTCTGCCCGCCGGCTGCAGCGAATGGACGCCGTACAACACCTGAAACACACTGACCAGCGCCAACGCGCCGGCTATCAATTTGGGGAAAAATTGCGCATTGATGTAACTGCCGGAATTCGGCGCGAACACGCGGATGCCGTCCGCCCCAAAGTACGCCCCCACGCTGAGCAGCAAAAACACAACGCCCGAAACCACTTCCTTGTACCGTTTCAATATCTCCACCATGCTTTTCCCTCCTGAATTGACGTCGTTGCCGCTTCCCGAAAGATCATACATCTGACAACGTAGCGCGTGTGGCAGGAGCATACCATAGAGCCTGTATTTGCATAGTTGAGAAAACGTTATCACTCAGATGGTTACTGAAAAGCACAAAGCCGCCGTATCCGTGGCAGCGTAATTTGGCAAAATCGTTTGTTGTGGTATGCAGATACGAACGCTTCAGGGGCGCTTCGCGTCCCCTGATTGATAGCAAACCCCGCAAGTCCGGGGTTTGCAAAGGCACGCCCGTTCCGGCGCTTTCCGGCGGCAATGAATGCCGCCTGCGTAGGGCGTTTCATGGCCGCGGGCCGGGGGCCGCCGCACCGGCCC
>JAVBOK010000013.1:0-49129 GCA_031550605.1 Desulfovibrionaceae bacterium
GAGGAAGGCCTCGCGCTCGGCGGCGGGATCGGCCGCGCGGCCGGGACCGGGAAGCAGGGCGGCCAGGGCAACCGGCTTCCTGGCCTTGAACAGCAGCCGGCGCAGGGAGTTCCGATCCACCAGGCGCTCGACGCCCGCGTACAGCACGGGGAAATCCCGTTCCCGGTACACGGCTTCGCCGGCACGTGTCCACACGACGGCAAGGCCGCGTTCCGCCGCCTTATCCACCGGGCACGAGCAATAGCCGCCAAAAATTTCCGTGAACGGCGGGTGCAGGGGATGCGCCGCCGTCGGCCGCTGCTCGGGAAAGGCCGCCAGTTCATCCCACAATTCCGTGTACCGCCGGATGACGTCCCGCCATGTATAGCCCGCCAGCACCCGTTGTCTGGCGTCCGCGCCCATGCGGGACCGCAGGCCGGGGTCGGCGGCCAGTTCCGCGATGGCCCCGGCCAGGGCGGGAACATCCACCACGGTCTGCTGCGCGATCTGCAAATGATGCTGGTTGTCGAACCATATCCCGGACAACGCATCGCTTTCCGCGCTGTTGCCCGGGCCGATGGTGGGGACGAGAAAGCCCGTTTCACCCGGAACGATCAGGTCGCGATAGCCATCAAAGTCGGACGCCACCACGGGCAGGGAGGAAATGCCCGCTTCCAGCAGGGTCAGGCCGAAGGTTTCCTGAGGGTTGTCCACCGGTGACACGAAAATATCCGCCGCGGCGAACAGGTCTTTACGCTCTTCCCTGTCCGGCGAGGGGCGGCAGAGGAACCGCACCCCGAGCCTTTCGGCAAAGGCGGCATAGGTTTGCGGCAGGCTGCCGTCTTTTTCCGCCCACCCGGCCAGAACCAGCGCGTAGCCGCCGCGGGGAAGGCCCATGCTTTCCGCCCGGACAAGAGCGCGCAGCAGGGGCAGGATGTCCATTTTCGAATAATGCGAAATGCGCGCGAAAACAAGCAGCACGAGGTCCGAATCCGCCAACCCCAATTGACGGCGCAGGCGCTTCGCCCGGTCGGGCTTGTCCGCCGGCGCGGGAAAATCATCCGGATTGACGCCCAGCGGGATATGCGCAAGCCCCGGGCTGCGCCAGGCCGCGTCCGTCAGGCCGTACCCCCTGCGCAACGCGGCGAACATGGCGGCAACAGCGGCCATCCCCGGCCGGGACGTGGCGATGATCGCATCTTTTCGTGTGACCCCAGGCCCTATCTGGTCAAAAAAATGCGGAGAATACCGCGCGTAGCTGAGCGAATGCGTCACCCCGGTGACGGGAAAAATATTCCTGGCGACCGCGTTGCGCAGGCGCATCAGCGAAGCGAAATCCGTAATGCAGTCGGAAAGATGGAAAACATGATGATCCCGCGCCGCCAGCTGTTCGGGCAGCGCGTGCCGGGTGGACGTAACGACCGCCCCGGACCGGCACAGTTCGGGAAAACGCGCGGCCAGAACAGCCCGTATCCGCCCGGCCTGATCCTGGTCCGCCAGAAAAAAGTGGTAGGCGTCGTACGGGGCGGCCGTGAGCAGGGCGGTAATGAACCCTTCGTTGGCGACGCCCCGGCCCAGGATGTCGCCCCCTTCAAAAAACGGATGCAGCGTGGCCCATACTTTTCGGTTGTGCATGCCGTGAAAGATGCACAGATTCATGGCCTTGTCAAATATCCGGCGCGGAGGGCTCCGCAGTGGGAAAAAACAACCAGTTATACGCGGAACGATATTTGCATTTCCCCGATTGCGCCGGGCAGAAGCAGGCGCGGAGGTATATGTGAGACAGGCACCCACACGGCAACTGTTATGGGGGCTGGGGCTTTCGGAAGCGCAGTCCCGGGATATGCGCTCTCTTGCCGGCCCCCAATACACGCTGCGCAACTGGCCGGCGGACGCGCTGCCGGATTTTCGTTCCGGCGATCTGGGCGCCCCCCGCCTGCTTTGCTTCAGCATGGCGGGCTGCCGCGCCTTTGCCGCCAAGCCCCTGACCCAGATCGGACATCTTGAGCTCGTGCCCAAAATGCTGCTGCTGGATGAAAACGCCGGACAGGCGGAACTGGAAGAAGCGCTGGAATTCGGCGTATCCGATATCATCCGCCCGCCCCTGACCAAAAAACGCCTTGCGGTCTGCCTGCGCCGCGCGGCGGAAGCAGCCGCCCTGCACCGCGACATCCAGAACATGACCAGAGAAATTTTTCTGGACCGTGAACTGCTCGAGCGGAAAAATGAAACCCTGCGCTTCCTGGTCAACTTTTTGACCCGCACGTCCGAACCGTTCGACGAAGCCGAAATCCTGGCCAGAGCTTACGCCAGCTTGCAAAGCCTGTTCCCGGTGCTCAGCATGCATGCCGTTCTGTGCAGCGAAAGCGACAACGGCGACGTTCTGGCTGACCTGTACGTGTCCCTGCCGGACAAACACCCGGAAAAAAGCGACTGGCGCGACCTGTTGCTTGAATCGGCCAACGCGGCCTTCCCCGGCAAAAGCGTGCATCCTTCGACAACATATCTGCAACTGCCGGGGGCTTCCGGCGGCGCGCCGTCTTCCGGGGCGGAGCATCTGTTGACGCTGTCCCTGACCGCGGGCAGCGAAACCATCGGCATGCTGCTGCTTGCCACCAGCATGGAACGGAATCTCGGCCGTGACCAGGCCATGGCCCTGGATTCGGCTCTGCGCCACCTCGCGCTCTGCCTGAAAAACGCCCGGCGCTTTCAGCAGGTGTGCCGCTACGCCGAAAGCGACAGCCTGACCGGGGTGTACAACCGCCGGCATTTCGAACAGACCCTGAACCAGGAAGTCGAGCGCCATCGCCGGTACAAACAGGACATCTCCCTGATCATGCTGGATGTGGACCATTTCAAGAAAATCAACGACACTTGGGGACACCAGGCCGGCGACACCGTATTGCGCGGCATCGCCGAAACGATCGTCGACGCGGTGCGCCAGACCGATTACTGCGCCCGTTACGGCGGAGAGGAATTCGTTATTCTGCTGCCCCATACGAATCGCGACAGCGCCCTGCTGCTGGCCGACCGTCTGCGCCAGAACATTGAAAAACGCCAGTTCTCCTGCGGTGGGAAAGGGTTTTCCGTCACTGCCAGCCTGGGCGTCGCCTGCCTTGTCCCGCAGGACCTCATGCAGGCGGCGCACCTGACCCGCGAAGCGGACATGGCCCTGTATCTGGCCAAGGGCCGCGGCAGAAACCGCGTGGTTGCCGGCCCCTCCGAAGGAGCCGCGTCCGCCGCCGCCATATGACAGGTTTGCCGTTATAAATAAGGAAAAGCCTTCGGAGAACATTCCAAAGGCTTTCTTCTTTCCGCTCCTTGCCATCGCTCTGAAGTTTTAGTAATTATTCCTATCAGGGTACTCCGCCTTTACTTCGATCCGGTCCACGGACCGCCGAGACATCCGGAACAGGGAGAGCGTTATGGACGTTGTGCTGCTTTCACGGTTGCAATTCGCCGTGGCCGTTTTTTTCCATTTCATTTTCGTGCCCCTGACCCTGGGCCTTTCCGTAATGATCGCCCTGATGGAAACGAAATACGTGCGTACCGGGGATGAAACCTATAAACGCATGGCCAGATTCTGGGGCAAGCTGTTTCTGATCAATTTCGCCCTGGGCGTGGTCACGGGCATCACGCTTGAATTCCAGTTCGGCACCAACTGGTCCCGCTACTCCAAATATGTGGGTGACGTTTTCGGTTCCCTGCTCGCCATTGAGGCCACCCTGGCCTTTTTTCTGGAATCGACCTTCATTGCCGTCTGGCATTTCGGCTGGGAACGGGTCTCAAAGAAAATGCATCTGTTCGCCATCTGGGCCGTGGCCGCCGCGGGCAACCTCTCCGCCGTATGGATCATCCTGGCCAACGGCTGGATGCAGAACCCGGTGGGTTACGTGATCCGCAACGGCCGGGCGGAACTGGACAGTTTCTGGGCCGTTTTGACCAATCCCTTCGCCTGGACCCAGTTCTTTCATACCATTTTCGCGTCCTGGATGCTGGCGGGCTTTTTCGTGCTGGGTGTTTCCGCCTGGCATCTTGTCCGCCGCAACGAAGAGGACTTTTTCAACCGTTCGTTCCGCATGGGCGCGGCCTTCGCCCTGATCTTCTCCGTGCTGGTGGCCCTGCAGGGGCACCACCACGGCATGGTGGTCGCCCGCATGCAGCCGGCCAAGCTGGCGGCCATGGAATCGCACTGGGAAACACAGAAGAGCGCGCCCATGTACCTGCTGGTCGTGCCTGACGAAAAAAACGAAGGGAACAGGGTCGAAGCCTTCAAAATCCCCGGCCTGCTCAGCTTTCTGGCGCACGGCAGTTTTTCCGCCGAGGTCAAGGGATTGAAGGATGTGCCGGCCACGGAACGCCCGCCGGTGCTGATGACCTTCCTGTCCTTCCGGGCCATGGTGGGGCTTGGCACCCTGTTCCCGTTGCTGGCTGTCCTGGCATGGCTCTGGCGGAACACAATCGCGGATAAAGCGTGGTTCGGCCGCATTCTCGTCTGGGCCATCCCCCTGCCCTATATCGCGATCATGGCCGGATGGACCGTGGCCGAAGTCGGGCGCCAGCCCTGGATCGTCTGGGGGCTGATGCGCACATCGGATGCGGTGTCCCCGGTGCCGGGGTCGTCCGTCGCCCTTTCGCTGCTGGCCTTTATCGCGCTCTATTCCGTTCTGGGCGCGGTGGATATCTGGCTGCTGCGCAAATACGCCTGCCTGGGTCCTGCCCCCGCGACGGAAGAAACGACGCTCTATTAGCGTAGCGGACTTTCAAGAGTATCTGTCATGCACAGAGCCGGAAAACAAAAACACATCTTTTCCCGGATGCGGGCAAGCAGGAGCGGCCTGTCCGAAGGCGCGCCGCGCTGTTCGCTTGCGGGCGGGCACTCCGCCGCGTCACGTATCCGCCAGGGCATTTTCACCATGAAAATGCCCAAGACAGACGGGAGGAATCGCAATGCTTGAAGGAACCTGGTTCATCCTCTGGGGTCTGCTTTGGGCCATCTATTTCGTGCTGGACGGCTTTGACCTGGGCATGGGCACGCTTATGCCCTTCATCGCCGGAACCGATACCGAAAAACGCATCGTGTTCAACGCCGCCGGCCCCTTCTGGGACGGCAACGAAGTCTGGCTGATCACCGCCGGGGGCGTTACCTTCGCCGCGTTTCCCACGGCCTACGCCGTGATGTTCAGCGCGCTGTACGCCCCGCTTCTGCTGCTGCTTTTCGGCCTGATCATCCGTGCCGTGTCCTTCGAATTCCGGAACAAGGTCGATTCGGACCGCTGGCGTAAGGTATGGGACGCCTGCCATTTTCTGGGCAATTTCGTGCCCGCCCTGCTGCTGGGCGTGGCCTTCGCCAATTTGTTCATGGGCATTCTCATTGATGCGCAAGGCGTCTATCACGGCAACATCCTGAAGCTGCTCAACCCGTACGGACTGGTCGGCGGCATGCTGTTCGTGGCTGTTTTCTGCCTGCACGGGGCGCTCTGGCTGTCGATCAAATCGGCGACCGTCATGCACGACCGGGCCATCTGCTGGGCAAAGGGCCTGTGGCCCTGGGTGCTGGGCCTGTCCGTGCTTTTTTTGCTGATGACCTATACCTATACGGATATTTTCGCCAATTACGCCGCCATTCCCATGCTGCTGCTGCTGCCTCTCGCCGCTGTGGCGGGCCTGGCCGCGGTCCGGGTCATGCTCGCGCGGGGCAGGGACATCGCCGCCTGGGCCTGCAGCGCCGCCTTCATCGCCTGCGTGACCCTGTTCGGGGTTGTGGGCATGTTTCCGCGCCTTGTGCCGTCCAGCCTGGACCCGGCCTTCAGCGTTACCATCCGGCAGGCTGCATCCAGTCCCCTGACGCTGAAAATAATGCTGGGGGTGGCTCTGCTTGCGGTGCCCGTTGTTATCGCGTATCAGACCTGGGTCTATTTCACCTTTTCGCACAAGGTAACGGAAGACGAGCTTGCTTCGGGCAAAGCCTATTATTGACCGGGGGGTGAAACCCTTCTATGCGCGACACGGATATTGCACGGCATTTCATCAAGGCGACGACGAACATCCTGGCCACCATGGCCGGGATCACAGCCGTGCCCGGAACCCCTTTCGCCAAAAAGAATCTGGTCGCCTGCGGCGACGTTTCAGCCATCATCGGCGTCACCGGCGCGCGCCGGGGCACTATCGCCGTGTCTTTCACCAGCGAGTGTGCCGCCGCCCTGGTTACGGCCATGCTGGGTGACGCGGTGGAAAATCTGGAACAAGACATGCAGGATGCGGTCGGCGAAATCGCCAACATGGTTTCCGGCCAGGCCAGGGCCAGCATCGCCGCCGCCGGCCTGACCCTGCACGGCGCGACCCCTTCGGTCATCACCGGTGAAAACCACCATATACGCCACATGACCAGCGCCGTGGTCATCGCCATCCCCTTTGCCACTGAAGCGGGACGCTTTACCGTGGAATTCTGCCTGGAACAGAGTACCGGGGGTGCGATATGAAATACCTTATCGTTGAAGATTTCGCGGGACAGAGCGTCCCCTTTGTTTTCCCCGATCGGGTGACCCATGCGGACATGCGCGAACAGCTGCCGTACACCCGGATCATATCCGCCGGATATGTCGCGCTGCGGGACGGCGTTTTTGTCTGCACCGGCGGCGACACCGAACTGAACGTTTTTGCCCGGCCGGAGGACGCCGCCGTCATTACGGCCAGCTTCGCGGCCGTGGAAAAATGACCGCAGACGGGGCAATTGCTTTTTCATCCCGCATGGCGTAACGTATTTGATTTACCGGGGGGGAAAATACGCGGGAAACACCATTGTTGCGCGGCCAAGGCATTTTCGAAACGGCAATGCTTTGGCGGATACGGCGCGCAACAAGGCGGCCGCCCGCAAACGAACGGCGCGGCATGCCTTCAGGGCAAGCTGCTTCGGTTTGCCCGCATTCGGGAAAAGAGTGTTTTGCCTTTTTTTGAAACCGGGCATAAAGAATCTCAAAGCCAAACTGCTCTTGTGTGGTGAAAAATACCTGCCCACGTTTCCGTGACGATCCTGAACGAGACTGAAGTGGTTATGCTTGTCAAAAAAGTATGCATGATCGGAGCATTCTCCGTCGGCAAAACCTCGCTGGTTGAACAATACGTTCATACCATTTTTACGGATCGTTACCTTTCGACCGTCGGGGTGAAAATCAGCAAAAAACGTATTGCCGTCGACAGCCGGGACGTTGAGCTGATCATCTGGGACATGGAAGGGAAAGACGATTTCGTGGACGTCAACATCCCCTACCTGCGAGGGGCGATGGGGCTTTTTCTTGTTGTGGACGGCACCCGGGTGGAAACGCTGGATATGGCCCTGCATCTGCAGGAGCTGATCCGGGCGCGGTTCGGAGATATTCCTCTCATCATGATGCTGAACAAGGCTGATATGACGGACAACTGGGAACTTGACGAAGAGCGGATCGCCGATCTGCATGACCGGAACGTGCCGTTCCTTCTGACCAGCGCCAAAACGGGACAAAACGTTGAGAACGCGTTTGAAATGCTGGCGCGGGCCATGCTGCAGCGATGATCCCGTCATGAAACACGACTTCGCCCTGTCCCTGCTGCGGGATCTCAACATCGCCGTCCTGACCCGCAACGCTCCGGAATCATACTCGATATACGGCACGCCGCCGGACTTTTACCTGGAGCTTTTTCCTTCGGATGATCCGCAACAACCCTGCGCCGCTCCTTGGAAGCACTCTTCCATGCTGAGCTACTTCCTGCACGAGGCCGAAGATTTCTTCACCCGGGAAAGCACGGGAAAAATCAATTCGGGCATCTGGCAGGAAGGCAGCCTGAACGGCACGAACGACGCGCTGGCAGCCACAGCCGCGTATGCGGACGGCACGCAGGTTTTGCTTATCCGCCGCCTGGGGGACGATTTTGCGGACCGCGTGTCCATTCTGCAAAGGGCGCGGGACAACCTTCTGGAACAGCGAAGGCTGCGCAAGGACCTGATCTTTTATCAGCAAAAATCCTCGATCGACGCCCTGACCTCCCTGTATAACCGGGGAACGTTCATGGAGCTTTTTTCCCTGCAGTTGCAAGGGCAGCTCCGGCAGGGTTACGACATCTCCCTGCTTTTGTTCGACGTCGACGATTTCAAGCAGATCAACGACGTGTTCGGCCACCAGGCGGGCGATACGGTATTGCAGGACATCGGCCGCATTCTGCTGTCCTCGATCCGCAAAGCTGACTTCGCGGGTCGTTACGGCGGCGAAGAGTTCATCATTCTCGCGCCCTACACGACCGTAATCCAGGCCGGCATCCTGGCCGACAAACTGCGCCGGAGCATCGAGGAGCACGTCTTCCCGGGCCTGCGGCCGGTAACGGTCAGTATCGGCTGTACCTCCTGCCGTCCCGGTGACGATATCAACGAGATCGTCGGACGGGCGGACGCAGCCCTTTATGACGCCAAACGCAACGGGAAAAACGTCATCCGTTTCCGCTGACCCGTCCTGGCTCCGCCTTCCCTTTTGCCGGCGGCGCCGGCGCGCTTTTTTTCCGTCTCTTCGGGCGTCATTGCCGCCGGACGCGGCTCAGCAGCCGGTAAAGAAACACGGCCGCATAGAACGGCACCGTGTACAAGGCGGTTATCAACGCTTCGGCGACAGTGAAAAATTCGGCGCTCACAATCAACATGAGTACATTGTTCATGCCCACGCAACTGATGACCACGGTCAGCTGCCTGTCCGGGGGCATCCACCATGTCAGGGCGGCGGACAGCGTGAAAATCACGAAGCAGGCGAGAAAGGCCGCGCCCGTGGCTCTGACGACGGCCGAAGGCGATTCCGTCAGGACAAAGGCATAACGGGAAAAAATCGCGAGATTGCCCAGTCCCATGCAAACCATAAGGATGTGCATCCTGCGGCGGGCGATTTTCTCCATCAGGGACAGGGCCACGCGACGGGCGTACTGGGCCGCGCAAAACGGCACGATGATGGTCAGGGCCAGACTGAGCATCATATCCCGGACGGGAAAAGCCGCCCCGCCCCCTGTCCCGCTCAGCAGATTCAGGACACAAGGCAGAACCAACGGCAAAAGAAGGCTGCTGACCACCAGGCCGGCCAGGGCCAGAACGATGTCGGCCTGCAGCATGAAAGCCAGAAGAGGCGCGGCCACGGCCGCGGAACATCCACCCAGCAGCGCCGCGCCAAACGCGAATTCCGGCAGAACCAGCCGGAATACGGCCCAGCAGGCAAAGGGCAGCACCAGCAGTTTGATCACGGCCAGCAGTGCGACCGCCCCCGGAAAGTGCATCAGGCTCCGCCACGCGTCGCGGCTGTCTATGGATACGAAACTGACGAAGAACAACACCAGCAGGATGGCGCGGGGAACCCAACGCATGGGTTCGGCAAGAAAAGGCAGCATCACGCCCAGCGCCATGGTGACGATACAAACGAGCAAAAATTGAATATCCTGCGCGCGCATGCTCTCTCCGCGGTATTCCGCCAGCGTTTGCACACTTTGCCGTCGAAGGCAACCGCTTTCACACTCCGCTTGCGGTGACGGGCATAAGAATGTAGGTTCGCGCGTACGCAATATCCTGTATGTGGAAGGAAAGATCATGCGTCGCATTCGAATCGCGTTTCTGCTGTTGTTTTTGTGCGCCCAACCGCTTGCGGCCGAAGCAAAGACCTATGTCGTCGGCCATGATCCCACGTGGCCGCCCATGGAATATCTGGATGAAAAAGAGATCCTGGTCGGCTATTCCATCGACTATATCGATGCCGTGGCAAAAGCCGCCGGCTTTGCCGTGACCCATACCGAAGCCCCCTGGGTCGGCATATTCACCCGCCTGGACCAGGGACAGTATGACATTGTCGCCTCTTCCGTGAGCATCACGGAAGAACGCAGAAAAACCATGGATTTTTCGGATCCCTACTTTGAAACCAGGCAGGTTCTGGTGCTGGGAGCCGGCAACGAGGCCGCCAGTATTGAAACCATGCCCCGCCGGATTCTCGGCGTTCAGGTGGGCACCACCGGGCAGAGCGCGGCCAACAGGCACCCCAACGTCACCACCAGATTGTACGACGAAGTGAAAGACGCCATACAGGACCTGGCGGCCGGAAAACTGGACGGTGTCGTCTGCGACCTGCCCGTGGCCCAATATTTCGTCACCATGGTGCCGCAACACGCGGGCAGGCTCCAAATCGCGTCCTTTTCCGTTACTGACCAGAAGGAATATTACGGATTTGCCGTCAAAAAAGGCAACAGCTCGCTTTTACGGTTGATTAATACCGGAATCGCTGCAATACAACATAATAAGACCGCTGACGCTCTCCAGCGCAAGTGGTTCCCGGAAAAATAAAAGGAGAATCCCATGGAACGCAAGGGTATCATCACTTTCAAGGGCAACCCCTTCACCCTGCTCGGCACCCCGGTGCAGCGGGGGGACAAGGCCCCGGATTTCACGGTCCTGACCAACAACCTGAGCCCCAAAAGTCTGGCCGATTACACAGGCAAAGTTCTGATCATCTCCGTCGTGCCCTCGCTGGACACGGGGGTCTGCGACCTGCAGACCAAACGCTTTAACGGCGAAGCCGCCGGCCTGGGCGGCAACGTGCAGATCCTGACCATTTCCTGCGACCTGCCTTTCGCCCAGGCCAGATGGTGCGGGGCCACCGGTTCCACCAACCTGGAAACCTTGTCCGACCACAAGGACCTGTCCTTCGGCATGGCGTACGGCGTGGTGATCAAGGAACTGCGTCTGCTTACCCGCTCCATTTTCGTCGTCGGCAAGGACGGCAAGGTCGCCTACACCGAAATCGTGCCGGAAGTGACCACCGCCGTGAATTTCGACGCGGCCCTCAAAGCGGCCAAAACGGCGCTGTAGCATCTGCCGGGAGGGACCGCCTTTCCGCGCGCCGCCGTCGGATTCCCGGTCCCCGTTACATGCGAAGAGCGTTTTCCGCCTCACGGAAAACGCTCTTCGCATGTAACGGGGCGAACAATGCCGCCGGTCGCGCCCTCTTACGATACCGGGCTGCCGGGCGGCACGGCACCGCCCGGAGCGATCAGATCCAGGCCGGACGCGGATTGCGCCGTCAGGATCATGCCGCGGGATTCCACGCCGCGCAGCATGCGGGGGGCCAGATTCGCCACCACCGTCACCTGTTTTCCCACCAGGTTTTCCGGCTTGAAATAGGCGGCGATGCCGCTGACGATCTGGCGCGGCGTCTCCTCGCCAAGGTCGATTTGCAGGCACAACAGCTTGTCCGCGTTGGGGTGCTTTTCCGCCGCCAGCACCGTACCCGCCCGGATGTCCAGTTTCTGAAAATCGGCGTATTCGATGTGCGGCCTGGCTTCGGTTTTCGCCGCCTCGGGCCTCGCCCCGGCGGGTTTGGCGCAGGTGACCGCCGCCGGTTCCGCAACCGGTCTGTCGGCGCTTTTTTCCTTTTCCACTCTGGGGAACAGGTTGGAAGAAGCGGCTACCGGGGTTCCCGGTTCCAGACGGCCGAACACGCCCAGTTCGTCGGGAAGATTCGCCGCGTCAGGATCCGCGTCCTGCCCCAGCTGTTCCAGCATCTGCTTCGCCGTCACCGGCATGACCGGCGCAAGGTGCAGGGCGATTTTGCGCAAATATTCCAACAGGGTGTACATGACCGTCTGCAATTCTTCGGTTTTTCCCTGTTTGACCAGATTCCAGGGGGCGGACACATCCACATACTTGTTCAGCGCGCGGACCAGTTCCCACAACGATTCCAGGGCATTGGAAAAACGCACGTTGTCGAACAGGGTCTGGTAATTGGCGAACGCTGTTTCCGCCAGATCCGCAACGGCTTTTTCCGCCTCTCCCGGTACGCCGCGCAAGGGCACGGTGCTGTCGAAATATTTCGCCGTCATTCCCAGAACGCGGGAAAACAAATTGCCCAGATCATTGGCCAGATCCGCGTTCAGGCGGGCCACTAGGGCTTCTTCCGAAAAATCGGCATCGCTGCCGAAATGCATTTCCCGCAGCAGAAAGTAGCGGAAGGCGTCCAGGCTGTAGCGTTCCGCAAGTTCCAGGGGGTCGGCCACGTTGCCCAGGGATTTGGACATTTTTGCCTGCCGCATCAGCCAGTATCCGTGCACGTTCAGGTGCCGGTACGGTTCCATCCCGGCAGCCTTCAGCATGGTGGGCCAGAACACCGCGTGGGGTTTCAGGATATCCTTGGCCACCATGTGCTGCGCACCGGGCCAGAAATCCCCGAAGTTTCCGCCGTCCGGCCAGCCCAGGGCGGTAATGTAGTTGAGCAGGGCGTCAAACCAGACATAGCAGACGTACTGCGCGTCGAACGGCAGTTCAATGCCCCAGGTCAGGCGGCTTTTGGGCCGCGAGATGCACAGATCCTCCAGCGCGCCGGAGTCGAGCAGGCCGAGCACTTCGCTTTTGTACCGTTCCGGCCGGATGAAGTCGGGGTTGGCCAGGATGTGGTCCCGCAGCCAGCCCTGGTATTTGGACATCCGGAAAAAGTAGTTCTTTTCACTGATGAATTCCGGTTTCGTCTGGTGCTGGGGGCACAGCCCGTCCCCGGTCAATTCTTTCTCCGTATAGAAACGCTCGCAGCCGTAGCAGTAATGCCCCCCGTACTCGCCGAAATAAATGTCGCCCGCGTCATAGACCTTTTGCATGAACGCCTGCACGCGGCGTTTGTGGTCCTCTTCCGTGGTGCGGATAAAACGGTCCGTCCTGATGCCCAGGCGCTGCCACAAGGCGCGAAATTCACCGCTGATCCGGTCGGAAAATTCCTGCGGCGAACAGCCGGCCTTTTCCGCCGCCTGCACGATCTTGTCCCCGTGCTCGTCGGTACCGGTCAAAAAAAAGGTCCGCCGGCCCATCATGCGCTGGAACCGGATCATGCTGTCGGCCACGAGGGTGGTGTAGGCATGCCCCAGATGAGGACGGGCGTTCACATAGTAAATGGGCGTGGTCAGAAAAAAGGGCTGCACGAAAAACTCCGGTTGCAAGTGCCGCGGCCGGGCGGGGCGCGCGGCCGTCGGGGGTTGTCCGCAAGCGGCCCGACGCGGGCTCGCTCCGGAAAAAACAGGCATACGACGGCAGTTCCACTGTGAATGCTTCAACCATCACCGCGGCAACCCGGACAAGTTCCGGAACTGCCCGCGCCGGGGCGTCACCGGCGGCGGTGCCGCCTGTTGCCGTCAGGGCCGGAAGCTCTGGGCCGTGAATCCGGGCCGTTTCCCAGGCCACCGCCCGAGGCCGCCCCGTCTTCGCCGGAAGGCTGTGCGGTTTTGCGCGGGGCAAGCCCAAAAATGGACTCCGTATCGTCCTCGTCATCCGGGACGCCGTCCGCCGGACCCGCGTCCGTCAGTCCGGCGGCGGACAAAGAGGAGGCCGGCGCGGCAAAGGGTCCCGGATCGTCTTCCCGTTTCCGGACTTCACCCCGACCGCCGTCCCGGTCCCTGGTCCGACGCCCCTCCTCTTTTCTGGCGCCCCCGCCCTGGGCGTTCTGGGCGTTCTGGCTCTGTGGCTGCGACCCGTCCGGGCGGTACGGATGCAGGGTCTTCCACTCTTCCAGCGTGTATTCGGCTTCCTCGTTATTCTCGTTCAGCACGCTGACGCTTTCACGGAAGAGGCTGGCCCGCAGCACGCGCACCGACCCTTTGTCCGTCTGGTATTTCTTGCCCAGTTTGGGGCAACGGCGGTAAAATTCGTCGTAATGGTCCTGCTCGTAAGCCAGACAACAGAGCAGGCGGCCGCAGATGCCCGATATCTTCACCGGGTTCAGGAACACGTTCTGTTCCTTGGCCATCTTGATGGCCACCGGCGCGAATTTCCGCAGGTACCGGCGGCAGCAGCAGACCATGCCGCAGTTGCCGATCGCGCCGGCCATCTGCGTTTCATGACGCACGCCGATCTGGCGCAGTTCGATGCGGGTGCGGTATTTGCGCACCAGATCCTTGACCAGTTCCCGAAAATCAATGCGCGCCGGGGCGGTAAAATAAAAAATCATCTTGCTCCGGTCATGCATGACCAGAACATCCACCAGCTTCATTTCCAGGTCGCGTTCGCGGATGCAGGATTTGCAGAACCGCACGGCCTCCTCGGTCAGCCCGGCTATGTCGGCGGCCGCGGCGAGTTCCTGTTCCCCCGCCTTGCGGATGATCGGGCGCAGCTTGCCCGCGTCTTCGGTCGTCAGGCGGGCCGGGTCCGCCCGGCTCAAATTCACGACCTCCCCAAGGGCCATGGCTCCTTCCATGTCGACCATGACCTTGTCGCCTCTGGTGTAGGCCTGCCCCCTGGTCAGAAAAAAGCTGACCGGGCCCAGCGGACGCAGACGAACCCCCGCCACGCCGGGCAACGAAGCGGCCCGGAACGAATCCCCCTCGGACGGGCAGGGCGGAATTTCCCCCTCCACCCGTTCGGGCGCACCGTGCGCATCCGGCCCGTCGAAGTGCGCGGCCGGCCGCGCATCAGGCGGATCGACGGGAAAAGTCTCCCCCTCTTCGCGTGTGGGTTCGGCGGCGGCGATCAGCAACACGCCGCCCCCCTGGCCCGGCTGGACCACCTGTATCGGAAACGGATCGGCGCCGGCGGAATTGCCGTCCGCAGCGCAGTCCTGCATGTCGGAGTCAGTCACGATATATGCATCCTTCGGCGACAGCCGCGCAAGGCGTCACCCCAAATGTTTCCGCAGCAATTCGTTGACCAGCGCCGGGTTGGCCTTCCCCTCGGTCTGGCGCATCACCTGCCCTACAAAGAAGGAGATCAACTTGGTCTTGCCTTCCTTGTACGCGGCGGCTTCCGCCGGATTTTCCGCCACGGCGGCGGCGACGGCAGCTTCCAGTGCGCCACTGTCCGAAATCTGGGCCAGCCCCCGTTCGCGCACCAGCTTTTCCGGCGAACCGCCGTTGGCAAACAGGTCCGGAAAGATATCCTGCGCTATTTTCACGCTGATGAGGCCATCATCAATGATTTTCGCCAGTTCCGCAAGAGTTTCCGGCGTTATGGCCGCATCGGCCAGGGACACGCCTTTCGCGTTCATCTCGCGTAGCGCTTCGCCCTGGATCAGGTTGGCGATACGCTTGGGCTGCGGATAAACGGCGACGGCCGCCTCGAAAAAGTCGGCCATTTCCTTTTCCGAGGTCAGAATGTCGGCGTCCTGCTCCGACAGGCCGAAAGAGGCGACCAGCCGTTCCCGCCGCGTGTGCGGCAGTTCGGGCATTTCGCTTTTCCAGCGGGTCATGTCGTCCGGGCTGACCAGTACCGGCGGCAGGTCGGGGTTGGGAAAATACCGGTAATCGTGCGCCTCCTCTTTGGTGCGCATGGACAGGGTCAGGTTTTTCACGCTGTCGTACAGCCGGGTTTCCTGCACCAGTTCCTCGCCGTCTTCCCTGCATATCCTCTGACGGGAAATTTCATACTCGATGGCCCGCTGCACGTTGCGAAAGGAGTTCAGGTTCTTGATCTCCACCCGGGTGCCGAACGGTTCGCTCCCCACGGGGCGGATGGACACGTTGGCGTCGCAGCGCAGGCTGCCCTCTTCCATGTTGCCGTCGCAAATCCCGAGGTACAGCAGGATGGACCGCAGCCGGCGCAGGAACAGTACCGCTTCTTCCGCGCTGCGCAGGTCCGGCTCGCTGACGATCTCGATCAGCGGCGTGCCGCCCCGGTTCAGATCCACGTAGCTTTCGTTGCCGCCGCTGGAATGAATGTTCTTGCCCGCGTCGTTTTCCAGATGGATGCGGGTGATGCCGATGCGGCGGACCCTGCCGTCCGCGGTCGTCACGTCCACGCAACCGCCGGAGCAGATGGGGGGGCTGTATTGCGAAGTCTGGAATCCGTCCGGCAGGTCGGGATAAAAATAACTTTTTCGCGCAAACACGGAACAGGGGTTCACCGTGCAACCGAGGGCCATGCCCATTTTCGCCGCGTATTCCACGGCTTTTCCGTTCAACTTGGGCAAGGCGCCGGGAAAGCCCCCGCAGACCTCGCACACATTATCGTTGGGTTCGTCGCCGAACCTGTTGGCGCAGGAACAAAACAGTTTCGACCGCGTCGCCAGCTGGGCATGGACTTCCAGACCGATGACGGCTTCATAAGCGGGCATGTGAACTCCTTTATCTGGTACTGACTGCATACATCGGCCAGGGCCGGCGTATGGGATCGCTTCACCCGAAAACGCGGTTTCAGGTTCGCTTACGCCGCCTTCGGCGGCGCGCCGGACTCCCGCCCGGCGCGAGAAGTCACTTCATACTGAGTTATGAAGGCTTCCGGAGCGGGCGTTGCCCCGCACCCGGCAAGGGGCCTCGCGGGGCGCGCGGCCCCTTGCCCCGCGCTGCGGGAAGGGCGTCACCCGCACGGGTCTTCGTTCTTGTCCCCGCGCCCGTACAGAGCGGGGTTCAGGGCCGGATCGTTGTACATCTTGAACTGGTAATACGCCTTAGGCTGTCTGGCCCCGAAGCAAAAATCGCCGATCAGGTCGAACACGGCCAGGATCAGGTCCGCGCGCTGTTCCCGCAGCACCGCCAGCTTGCCCTTGCAGGACGCAATATGCGCCCGGTCCACGTCGGTCCGTTCCGTCTGCTCGGCCATATGGTATATTTTCAAAGCCAGAATGGACAATCTGTCAATAGCCATGCCCAAGGATTCCGTATTGTGCCGGGGCCGTTCCCCGGGCGCGGGATCCGGGGCCAGAGCCGCGATGCGCGCCACAAGGCAGGCGTCCACCTGCTCCATGGCGTCGTTGCGGGCCTGGTTCAATGCATCAATGCTGTATTTGCAGCCGGCGATGACGGAAGAATCCACATCCTTGCGCCGGGCCGTGTCTTCCACATGCCACAGCCGGAAATTCATCAGGTGCTGGATCAGAACCAGCCGCAGCAGACGCTGCGCCGGTTCATCCTCCGCGGCGGGAGGCAGTTCCGCCGGTTCCTTGCGGTGCCAGGCTACGACGGCGCGTTCCTGCGCGGCGATGCAGGCTTCAAGATCACGCCGGATGGCGGCGGGAGAATCGGTCATCATGTTTCCTCAAAAATCCGCAGGCGTTATGCGCGCGTCGTAATATTTCCCCACGCCGTAGTCGCGCCGGCGGAAAAATTTTTCCGGCGCCGGACCGATAATCTGCAGCTCGGGGTGCATCTTCTGCACGTCGAAGGCAATATGCATTTCCTTGGTGCAGCCCGTCGAAAAGGTGGCATCCTTGCCCAGCCAGACGGACGGCACCTTGCGCCCCAACAGGCCGAAGCTGGTTTCTATATCGTCAACCGTCTGAAAACGCCAGACGTCAAGCCAGCCGCTACGCTGCACCCGTTCCCACATGAACATCAGATCGTCGCCGTCGAGGCCTTCTTCAAAGTGTTCCGCCGGGTTGATGATGAAGGTGTTTTCCATGCGCTCGCGCAAATGGCGGACAAAGGCCGTCACCAGTTCAATGGCTGTTTTCGTCTGGCCGGGAATGGATCCGATGACCGCGCTGTAGAACATCACGGATTTGCCTTCGTGCCGGGCCTGGCGCATCCGGGCGATGATCGCGTCGGCCCGCGCGTTCAGGTCGTGTTCCGTAAATTTTCTGGCGTCCGCCGCCCTGGGTTTGCAGCGCATGTGGAAGGGGCCGTTCTCTTCCCGCCAGAAACTCAGCACGTCCCGCGTGAACTCGTGGCTGGAATCCAGCAGTACCTGTCTGTTGCGCCGGCCTTTGGCGATGATCAGATCGCATTCCTTCCAGGCCCTGGCAAAGGTCACGCTGACGCGGTACAGGTTCAGCTGTTCGGCGGTGCCGTCGCTGATGACCACCAGCCGGTGTTCGCGCAGGTGTTGCAGAAGCGTATTCTTGGACACCGCGTCGTTGTGCAGAAAAAACATGCCTTCCGCCCGGTCTTTGAGGGCCGGGTCGATTTCCATGTCCCAGATCACCGGCGTATTGAAATAAAAAGCATCCTTCAGGGCCAGGATGACCTGATGTCCCTGCCGCAGCAGCGCACGGATGATCAGCAGGTCGGCCATGAACCCGCCCGCCACGTCCGGCAGATACAGAATTTTTTTGCGCGGCGCGTCTTCCGGCCCGAAAATGGCGTGCAGGCAGTCGCAATCCGCGCAATGAAGGCTCAGTTCCGCTTCCAACGCTTCCGGCGTCACGCGGCCCTGCCACAAATCCCGGTGGGTGGCGACGCGGAACAGGCGTTGCAGTTCCGCGAAATCAAGAATCCAGCGCAGACCGGCGATGCTCTCCTGTCCGGACATGTCCGGCGCGGCGCAAAGCGCGGCGCGGAACCGGGGGTCAGCCAGGATGGCGGCCATTTTCGCGTTGGACTGCTGCTTTTTTTCCCGGAAGGGGTCCGGCTCCCCCGTCTGGGCCAGCACGATGCCCACCAGCCGTTTGACCAGACGCGAAGGCAGAATCATGCGCGAGGCGACGTACAGTTCAAAACGGTATCGGCACAGTTGCAGAATGCGCTGCCGCCCGGGCGCGGAAAGCTTCGCCCCTTCCACCGCCGTTTCGATGAAATTCCAGGCATCGGCGTACTGGGCCTTCAGGCCGGAAGAGAGTTTGCCCCGGTAGAACTGGCGGAACAGGGTATCCGAGCAGGGAAAATAGACCTGATCCTCGCCGAGGGCCACCATGAACCGCAGTTGCTGGGGCGATGCCACCAGGGCCGGACTGAGTTGGTGTTCCAGATTGTTTTCGATCAGGAAGTGATGGATCCAGGCCTCCTGCCCGGCGTCTCGGCCAATGCGGATAGCCCTGACCTCGTCAATGGGGGACAGCGCGTTCATGGATGCTCCGCCGCGTGCGGGTAGCCGGAAAAATCGCGGACAAATCCGGCGGAACGCAGTTTGCTGAAATAGCCCTCGCCGTCCAGCCGGGCGAAGCGGATGCTGTCGGGTTCCCCGCAGGCTTCAAGGCAGTCGCCTTCTTCCAGGCGCAGCGATTCCTGCCCGTCGACGGTCATATAGATTTCAGGCCCGGCCTCGACCACGGTAACGGCAAGGTGCGTGTCTCCGGACAGCACAAGAGGCAGAAAATTGCTCAGAAAAGGGCAGATGGGGGTCACCGCGTAGGCCGCAAGGCCCGGAGACAAAAGAGGCCCTCTGGCGGATCCCGTATAGCCCGTGGACCCTGTGGGGGTGGAAAGAATCAGCCCATCGGCCCGCAAGGTAGCCAGACGGATGCCTCCCACGGTCAGTTCCAGGCTGACCAGCCGGGCCGGACCGCCCCTGGAAATGACGATGTCGTTGACGGCAAGGCCCGACGCCGGGAAAACCCCCCTGCGGTTGAGACAATACCGCAGGGCCAGCCCTTCTTCCAGCAAAACCCCGTCCCGCAGCATGGCGGTAAAGGCATCCCGCCAGTCGCCGGGGGCGATTTCCGCCAGAAAGCCCACTCGCCCCAGGTTGACCCCGATCAGAGGCCTGGGCGCGGGCGCAAGATACCGGGCCACGCTGACCAGCGTGCCGTCCCCGCCCAGCACGATGACCACGTCCGCGCTGCCCAGACGGAGAAAAGGGCCGGGATTCTCGGATGCATAGGGAAAGGCCGCGCAAGGAACGTTCCGCCCGGCGAACCATTCCGACACGGCACGGGAAAGTTCCGCCGCCGCCGCGTTGCCCTCCTTGTGCAGCAAGGCCACGGAACGCACCGGGTGTCGCTCGGCGCCGCGCGTATGCCGTTCGCCGCACATCATAAGGAAATGTCCAGAGGGCCGGAGCCGTCGCCCGCACTCCCGCCCGGTTTTTTGGCGTCGGCCACATCCGACAGCTTCAGGTCCGGCAGATCGAATCCGTCATGCTGCCGCCGCAGGTTGGGCAAGCCCTTTTCCAGAATCTCCCCCAGGTCGGCGGGGTCTTTCACGCCGGCGGTCCGAGGGGCCGCGGCCAGTTCCCGCAGGGCGGCGGCCATGTCATTCACCTGCTGTTCCATATCGGCCATGCGCAGTTGCACATTGGCGCGCGCGTCGTGAATGGCCCGCTGCGTCGCCTCCAGGCTGCGCAGTATGAACAGGAACAGCGCCAGCACGCCCGCGAAATTGAGCACCACCAGCACCATGACCGCGGTAAAAGGATCGGAAAACATACTTTCTCCTGTGCTGATCCGCCATGATACACTGCAACAGGGTCATTGCCTAGTCAGCGCAAACAACGTACGAATACAGGCCGGAACGGAGTATAAACGCAGCGCGGACGCGCCGCCACAAAAAAACACCCTTGAGGAAATATGGCTTCACCGTCAATCCGCCCGGCCCTGCTCATGGCCGACGCGAACGGCCGCATTTACGATCACCCCGATTTGCTGATGATCTGCCGCCAGGGGCGGGAATTCGCCCTGCCCCGTCCGGATGACCTCATGCCCCTGCCGGATGAGAGCGAACTGTTTCTGTTGCCCGGCCGCAACGCCATGGGCCTTGATCCGGAAACCGGCCAGGCGGAGATGCTGGAAGAGGTGGCCGTGGCCGCCTTTGTCTCCCCGGCCCACACCCTGACGGCGCACGCGGCCTACCACACGCAAAAGGGCGCGCCCATGCTGCCCCTGTTTGCATACGGCGCGGTGGGCTTCGCCAACGGCCGCTTTTACGTTTGCGCCAAAAAGGTGGATACGGACCCCCGCCAGATCTTTCAGACCATCCCCCGCCAGACCATTGAAAAAAAGGCCAAAGCCCTGATGCAGGCGTATCCGGACAACCGCCTGATGCAGCACCTGATGGCCAAATGCGCCTTGACCTACGCCTGTCCGGCAGCGCGCAACCTGTGCCTGGGGCGCTACGAAGCTCCCCTGCCGGTGTCCCGCGCCTGCAACGCCCGTTGCGTCGGTTGCATATCGCAGCAGGAAAAAGGCTCACGTATCTGCGCGACCCCGCAGAATCGTATGGCGTTCACCCCCACGGCGGAAGAAATCGCCGAAGTGATGCTGCACCACGGCCGCAACGAGGTGGACAAGCCCATTTTCTCCTTCGGCCAGGGCTGCGAGGGCGAACCGCTGACCGAAGCCCCCCTGCTGGAAGCGGCCATCCGGCTGTTCCGCGCGCAAGGCGGCAAAGGCACGGTGAACCTGAACACCAACGCCTCGCTTCCCGGCGCCCTGGCCTCTCTGGCGGACGCCGGGCTGTCGTCCGTGCGGGTCAGCCTGAACAGCGCCAGGGAAGAAACATACATCCGATACTACCGGCCCCACGGGTATGCCTTCGCCGACGTGCGGCGCAGCATCGACGCGGCCAAAGCCGCCGGGGTTTTCGTTTCCCTGAACCTGCTCTTTTTCCCCGGCGTCACCGATACGGAAGAGGAAACGCAGGCGCTGGCCGAACTCGCGGCAACGGCGAAAGTCGACTGCATCCAGTTGCGCAATCTGAATATCGACCCCGAATATTACCTGGAACTGACGGACGGAATCGACATGGGGCCGCGCCTGGGTTTCGCCAACTTCCGCAAGCGGCTGCGCGCCGCCTGTCCGGACATGCAGTTCGGGTACTTCAATCCTTTTGTGCAGGAGGCGCCATGAACAAAAACGAATTGCGCACCCCGGCCGTGCTGGTGGATCTGGACATTCTGGAACGCAACATCGCGCGCTTTCAATCACTGTGCGACGCGCATGGCAAACAGCTGTGGCCCATGACCAAAACCCACAAAAGCACGGCCATCGCCCTGATGCAGCAAAAAGCGGGAGCGGACGGTTTTTTGTGCGGCACCCTGGATGAATGCGAAGCCCTGGCCGCCCTGGGCGTGCGGAACATCATGTACGCGTATCCCGTGGCCGGAACGGTCGGCGTCGGCAGGGCGCTCGCCCTGGCCGCACGGTGCGCCTTCATGCTCCGCCTGGACGGCATCGAGGCCGCGCGCGCCGTGCAGGGCGCGGCGGAAGCGGCGGGCGTCCGCGTTGCCTGCACGATCATCGTTGACAGCGGCCTGCACCGCTTCGGCGTGGTCCCGGCGGAAGCCGCCCGTTTCGCCGACGCCATAAAGCCCCTGAAAAATCTGGCCCTCAAGGGCATTTCCACCCACCCCGGCCATGTGTACGGGGCGGCGGATCCCGCCGGGATTTCCCGCTGCGCCGCCGACGAAAAGAACAGCCTGAACGCCGCCCGAGAAGCCCTGCTGGCCGCCGGCCACCCCTGTGAACACGTCGGCAGCGGCAGCACTCCGACCTTTTGCGCGGCCGTCAACGACCCGCATATCACCCACTACCATCCGGGCAACTACGTCTTTTTTGACGCCATCCAGATGGCACTCGGCGTGGCGTCCGAAGCGGACTGCGCGCTCAGCGTGCTTGCCGGCGTCATTTCCCGCCCGGCCCCGGACCGGCTGATCATTGACGCCGGTGCCAAATGCCTCGGGCTGGATCAGGGGGCGCACGGCAACGACAGCCTGAAAGGGCACGGCCGCGTCAAAGGGCATCCGGACCGTGAAATCTACAGCCTGTCCGAAGAAGTGGGCAAAATCCGCGTCCGTCCGGAAACGCGCATCGCCATGGGCGACAGGCTGGAAATTATCCCCAACCATTCCTGCTCCAGCGCCAACCTGACCTCCAACCTGATCGGCTGCCGGGGGAATCGGGTGGAACTCCTTGTCCCCGTAAATATCCGCGGTAATTCCACGACCTGCGGCGTCTGAAACAACCGGAAAGGCGTCGCATGGTCCAACGGCCGGGCCGGGTTCTCCGGTCCGGCCGTTTTGTCCGGCATTGGCGTCCCGCGACTCAGTGCGTCAGCATCACCGGAACAAGCGACATCTTGAGCACGTTCTGGCTGACGCTGCCCACCATCAGGGTTTCAAGGCAGCCCAGCCCTCTGCTGCCCATGACGATCAGATCGCAGCCGTTGTCGTGCGCGGCCTTGACGATGCACTGGGCCGGATTGCCGCGCGTCACATGGGAAACGCAGATGATGCCCGCGTGTTTGATCCGGCGGAAAGGTTCTTCAATGATCTCCTCGGCGGCGGCGATTTCTTCCCGGCTCAATTCTTCCCGGGCATGGCCGCCGATAGTTGCCGGAATATCTTTATAACAATGCATGAGATGGATTTCCGCTTTGTACGTGCGGGCAAGATCCATAGCCAGTCCGCAGGCGTTCTTCGCGGGATCCGATCCGTCGACGGGCAAGAGAATCTTCGTGAAAGCCATGCGACCCTCCATGTGGTTTTCGGATGACCCGGCGGCGTCATAGCCGCCTTCCATATATATAAACCTTTTCCCGGCATTGTGAAGCGCAATGACATGGCGCCGGATCCGGCGCGATCCGGCGCCTGCCGGCATACGCCGCTCTTGCCTGTCCGAAGCAAAACGCGTAAAAAAGAACAGGTATTTTTATTGATCAGGGAGGAGCATATGGAACGATACACCGTGCTGATGACCGCGGATGAAATGGCCCGCACCCTCGACCGGCTTGCCTACCAGATACTTGAAAAACGCGGCGACTCCCCCGATCTGGCCCTGGTCGGCATCCAGCGGCGCGGGGCGGATATCGCGGCCCGCCTTGCCAGCATTCTCAGTGATCGCCTGCAACGCTCCGTGCCCTGCGGCGCCCTCGACATCGCCCTGTACCGCGACGACTGGACCAGCGTCGGCGTGCGTCCCTCCATTGGTCCCACGACCATCGCTTTCGACATCCAGAACCGCGATCTGGTCCTGGTTGACGACGTGCTGTTCACCACCAGAACGGTACGCGCCGCCCTGGAAGCGCTGCTGGATTTCGGCCGCCCCCGCCGGGTGGAATTGCTGGTGCTGGTCGACAGGGGGCACCACGAACTGCCCATCCATGCCGACTACATCGGCCGCAGCGTCAACACGGCGCGCCAGGAACATGTGGACGTGCTGGTTTCCGAACGGGACGAACGCGATGAAGTGCGGCTTCTGGCCCGGTCCTGATACCCGGCGGCGTCCGCCGCCGCGGGTCCCTTTGCCCGACAATTCCGGTGAAGGGCCTGTTTTTTGGCGCGAAACGTCTTGCCATCTCTTTGCATAAAGCATCGTGCAATTGTATACGTACAGCTCTATACGTACAGCCGTGCAGTATTGCCGCAGCCAGATGCGGCATACGCCGCGGAATTGCATGCCGCGGGACTGCTTCCCCCCCGGGACGCCGCACATGACAGAAAACCGTCATGCGCACACGGATGAAGACACGCGCGCGGTGCTGTTGTTGATCGCCGCCATGACCACGGAACTGGCCGCCACATGGCGGGCTCCCGCACCTTCCGCCCGTCATGCGTTTTTGTTCTCAAAAACAAAAAACAGCCTTGCCGTTTTATCCAGAACAGGGAAAGAGGGGAAAAGCCCGCGAGATATCCTGCGGGGGAGTCTGCTTTTGCATGGCGCAATGAAAGAACGGAACGGTGTTTCCTGCTTGCTGTATAGGCTGTACCGTCCGTATACCTTGAACGAATTGTGGCGGTACGGCGTTTCCCTTCTGCTATATAGGCCGCACCATCCGCATACGATGGATGAATTTTGATTGACGCATATAGCCAAGTAGGTTAGACACTAACCCAGGCACACTAAAATAAGGTGGACCGCGCACGCAGGAAGCAGGCAGATTCCACGCCCCGGTTACGGGTACTGGTAATGGTCGAAAATTCATCATGGCAAATCCATGATGAATATCGCTCCTTGCCGCGTCATTGCCCAGCTTCATGCATGTTTTCTGTCGGCGTGCGGTGAAACGCATGTGACGGAAACCGTCCAACGGAACGGGACACGATTTTTTGTGCCATGGTAGGGTGGCAACAAGGCGTAAAAGACTGCTAGCGATTTGGCGAGGAAGGAAAAATATGCAAAAAACTCGTACGACTACATGGATTATCTCTGGATGCTTGGCCCTTTTTCTGGGGCTGTTCGGGTCCGCAGCCTTCGCGCAGCAGGCGGGACAGCCGTCACCTTCCGCTCCGACGGGCACGATGAAGGACACCGTTCTGTCCACCATCGGCTACAACCCGGACATCAAAGCGTTCCAGGAATACCGCCAGGCCGCCGTCCACGACGTCAGCCGCGCCAGAAGCGGCTGGCTGCCCCGTGTCGACGCCCGCGCCGGCTGGGGGTATGAACAGTGGAGCAGCCGCGAAACCCGCAACCACAAGCAGTACGGATATAAACAGAACGATTACGATTACTATGAACGGGGCGAAGCCTCCATCGTGCTGCAGCAGACCATCTGGGACGGGTTCGCCACGCTCAGCCGGTACCGGATCGGCACGTCGCGCCTTGATTCCGCGGTCAGCCGCCTGCTCGACAACTCGGAAGCGGCCGGACTGGACGCTTTGCTGGCCCATATTGAAGTGTACCGGCAGCGCCGCCTGGTCGCTCTTTCCGAACTGAACGTGAAAAACCATCAGGACATTCTGGCTTCGCAGGAAGAACGGCAACGGCTGGGCGCCTCCAGCGTCGCCGACGTGACCCAGACCCGCGGCCGGCTGGCCCGCGCCCAGGCGTCCCTGGCTGAAACGCGCTCCGCCCTGGAAATCTCCATGGCCGCTTACAAGCGCCTGACCGGAAAGGACGCCGGGGATCTGGAAGCCCCCTTCGGCCCGGACGACCCCTATCCCAGCATGGAAGCCGTGCTTGCGGACAGCCACACCCTGAACCCCAAAGTCAGGGCGCTGCAGTCGGACTTCATGACCGCGAAAGCCCAGAGAGACCTGGACAAGTCCCCGTTCCATCCCCAGATTTATCTGGAAATCGGCCCTTCCTACTCGTGGCAGGCCCAGGGCAGCCAGACGTATGAGTGGGGAACGGGCATCATGCTGCGCGGCGTGTGGAACCTGTTTGACGGGTTCTATGACTACTACAACGTCAAGGGCGACCAGGCCCGCATGCGCCAGGCCCGGCAGCAGATCAACAGCCAGACCGAAACCCTGTCCCGCGAAACGTCCTCCACCTGGAGTTCGCTCCTTTCCGCGCGGGAACAGTCGAAATTTTTCGCCGTGGCGGTGGACAACAACACCCAGACCCGCGACTCCTATCTGCAGCAATTCAACGTGGGGCAGCGTTCCTTGTTGGACGTGCTCGACTCTGAAAACGAACTGTACAGTTCCTCCATCCAGCTGGTCACCGCCCGCCTGAATGAAATCGCGGCCCAGTACCGCCTGAAGGCCCTGGGCGGCCAGCTGCTGACCTGCATGGGCATCGACAAGACCAGCCTGAATATCGACACCGACAAGCTGGCCAAGAAGACCGGCGCCAACAAGGATGACGTGTCCTATCACGGATTCGGCAACGAACCCAAGATTCCCAAGTTCAACGAAATCAGATAGCCTCTCGCGCCGAAAGCGTATATACCAAAGACCCGGGGACGATGTTCCCGGGTCTTTTTCACTCTCGGCACCCAAAGGATTATGCATGGCTCTGACAATTTCAGCCGTCATTTTCGACCTGGACGGAACCCTGATCGACAGCCTGGAAGATCTGGCCGATACGACCAATGCCGCTCTGGCCGCCAGGGGCTTTCCCACCCATCCCCTGGACCCGTATCGCTATTTCGTCGGCGACGGCATCGACAACATGCTGCGCCGTGCCGCGCCGGCGGGAACGGATGAACCGGTGATCAGGGAACTGGTGGCCCATGCCAAGGATGAGTATTCGCGGAACTGGGCGAACAAAACCCGCGTGTACGACGGCATTCCCCGACTACTGGAGGCGCTCGCGGCCAGGGGCGTCGCCCTGGCGGTGCTGTCCAATAAATTGCATGAGTTCACGTGTGAGTTCGTCGCGCACTTTTTCCCTTCCACGCGCTTTGCCGCGGTTCTGGGCAGCCCGCCCGGCGGCAAAGCCAAACCGGACCCGGCCCTGGCGTTGCGCATAGCGCAATTGATCGGCACAGAGCCGGACGCCGTGGCGATTCTGGGGGATACCCGCACGGACATGGAAACGGCCCGCGCCGCGGGCATGATCCCTGTGGGGGCCTTGTGGGGATTCAGGCCGGAAAGCGAACTGGTAGAATACGGGGCGCGCATCCTGCTGCGCCGCCCGATGGACATGCTGGAGCACCTGGCTTGAGACCGCCCCCGCACATGCGCAACACCGGAGGCCGCCCTTCCCGGAACACCTTTTTGCCCGGCGCCATCAACAAAGCATTGACGCTTCGCTGAAAAAGCCCAGTTCGCTCATCCGTTCATACACCTGGCGGCTGACCCAGGCATCCGTCGCGGCATAATGGATCTGCTGCGGCGACAGTTCGTCATGCTCCCAATTGGAGCACTGCGCGCTTTTGGAAATGCGTATTCCCAGAAAATTCGCAGCCAGGGTGCGCAACCCGCGTGTGGTCAACCCCTTGCTGCGCGCGACTTCGCCCAGATCCACCAGCCCCGCCCCGCTGAACGGGTACAGTTTGGCCAAAAGGCGTATGTCGTCGCCGATGGCCACGCCCGCCTTGATCCGGAACCCGTCGCTCAAAACAGCCGCCAGATCGGCGTCCAAAGGCACCTGGCGCAATTGAATCAGAAAGACGATATCACTGCAGGCAATCTGCACCAGCGAAGGCGTGTTCACAGCCCCTTTGCGGAAACAAGGGCGGCTTTCGGTATCGAATCCCAGAAGCCGTTCCTGGCGCATGTGTTCCAGCGCCTCGGCCAGTTCTTCCCGGCTGCGCACAACAACAACCGGTCCCTCATACCGAAACAACGGCAAAGAGTTGACTTCCTCTTTGCTGAAGGTGCGGCAGTACCCCATAAGATCATAAGCCATGCAGATTCCTTCCCCCCGGATACAATCCTGCCTGGTTGATGTATAGACTTTATCTAGACGGCAAGCAAGCCATTTCCCCCTACAGAGTATGCCTTACATGACCGCTGTCTTGCCGTAAAGTCCCGGCGGTGCTTTCGCGGGGAAAAAAATCTTTTGCAGTAAACGTTTTTTGTTCACACAACACTCCAATATACTATACTTTATTCTGCGACTGCAGAAATCGGCCTCCGCATCTTGACAGAACACGCGGCTTTTTCTAAATACGACCTGGATTTTTCCTGTGCAATGATTACGGCGACCATTTGATGTAACCGCCAGCTCGGAATCCGGATGCCATGTCCCGTTTTTCTTGCGCCAGCCTGATACTGCTTTTGGCCCTTGCCGCCGTGCTGGGCTGCCCTGTTTCGGCCATGCATGCCGAGCGCCCGTTTTTTTCCGCGCCCTATGACGCCCCCGGCTGGGCCGCCATGCCCGAAGGCAGCCGTTTCGTCTTCGTCGGCGTTCACGGCGGCACCGCGGCGGTATCCCTGTTCCCCGCGAATGACAACGCGCCCCGCGCCGTTCCCGGCGGCAACGGCCGGGACTTTTCGTCCTTGGTCCGCATGGCGGACAGGACGCAATCCGCCGCGGCCGCGGCCCGCGCCACCGCGTTCTGGCTGCACCAGTTCCGCAGCAGCGCGGATGACGCCGAACTGTTCGCAGCAGAAACATCCGACCGCCTTTCCTCCGGTTCTTCACATTGACAAAACCTGTGATTCTTCGTATTTGCGAATCGCCGCCGGTACGCTGTCCGGTACGCTGTTTTGCCGGTCCCGACATATCGCAAGGCACCCCGTACGCTGTACCCTAAACGGTGCAGCGTATTTCGTCAGACGTAACCTGACGCGCCTTGGGGCGAACCAGGTTGTTTGCGGCTGACGCGCCGTACGGCGCACTGCCGGCCTGCACACAGGCCCCAAACAAGGCGGAGGCCCGGCCTTGGCAAAAACATCCGCTCTGCAGCGGTGGAGCATCGACGACTCCGCCGATTTGTACGGCATCCGGAACTGGAGCGCCGGGTATTTCGACATTTCCCCCGACGGCAACGTCGTCATCCATCCGTACGGCACAGGCAAGTCCGCCGGCGTCAGCATGATCGACATCATCCGGGGGCTGCGCGAACGCGGCCTGGATATGCCCGTGCTGCTGCGTATCGAAAACATCCTCGATTCCCAGCTCGGCCAGTTGCACAACTCCTTCCGCAAGGCCATAAAAGGCCTGGGCTACAAGGGGGAATACCGGGGCGTCTTTCCCATCAAAGTCAACCAACAGCAGCAGGTGGTGGAGGCCATCACCCGCACCGGAACCAAATACCACCACGGCCTGGAAGTGGGCAGCAAGGCTGAACTGCTGGCCGCCGTCTCTTTGCTGCGCGACCCGGAAGCCTGCCTGGTCTGCAACGGGTACAAAGACGAAGAATTCATCGACCTGGGCCTGCACGCCACACGCATGGGCTTCAACTGCTTTTTCGTCATCGAGATGCCGGGCGAGTTGGAGCTGATCCTGGAACGCGCCAGTTTGCTTGGCGTCAATCCTCTGCTGGGCGTGCGCGCCAAGCTGTCTTCCAAAGCCGGCGGGCACTGGACCGATTCCGGCGGGGAACGGTCCACCTTCGGCCTGACCGCGGCCCAGATCGTGGACGTCATCGACACCCTGAAAAAACTCGGCATGCTGGATTGTTTCCGGCTGCTGCACTATCACCTGGGATCACAGGTGCCCAACATCCGCGACATTCGCGCCGCGTCCATGGAAGCCTCGCGCATTTACGCGGGCCTGGTGGCGGAAGGGGCGACCATGGGCTATCTGGATCTGGGCGGCGGTCTGGCCGTTGACTACGACGGTTCGCGCACCAACTACGTGTCCAGCCGCAACTACGGACTGGACGAATACTGTTCCGACGTGCTTGAAGCGGTCATGTCCATTCTGGATGAATGCGACATACCCCATCCGCACATCATCACCGAATCAGGCCGGGCCACTGTGGCCTATTATTCCGTGCTGCTGTTCAACATTCTGGACGTCAGCCGCATCGAATACGGCGACACGTCCGAATTGCCGGAACTGGATCCGGACGGCCCCGAATCGCTGCTGAACATGCGCGACGCGCTGAAATCCCTTTCCGTGCGCAACCTACAGGAATGCTACAACGACGCCCTGTATTACCGCGACGAAGTGCGCCAGCAGTTTCTGCACGGCAAGCTGACCCTGCGCGAACGCACCGTCGGCGAACGCCTGTTCTGGATCATCATCAAACGCATCGCCCTGGAAAAGGCCAAGCTGCAGCAGCCGCCCAAAGACCTGGCTGCCATTGATTCCGTGCTGGCCGACATCTATTACGGCAACTTCAGCGTATTCCAATCCCTGCCCGACTCCTGGGCCATCGGCCAGCTGTTCCCGGTCATGCCCATCCACCGTCTGGCCGAATACCCTTCCCGTCAGGCCATTTTATCGGACATCACCTGCGACAGCGACGGCAAGATCGATCATTTCATCGCCCCCCAGGGGGTCAAGAACACCCTTGATCTGCACCCCCTGACCGACGGCGAAGAGTATTACCTGGGCGTCTTTTTGGTCGGCGCGTACCAGGAAACCCTGGGCGACATGCACAACCTGCTGGGCGACACCAACGTCATTTCCGTGCGCATTCACGAAGACGGCACTTTTGAGCTCGTGCGCGAAATCCGCGGCGATTCCGTGGCCGACGTGCTGGCCTATGTCGAATACGACCCCCGGCGCATCCTTGAAGACATCCGCCAACTGGCCGAAAACGCCGTGCGCGCAGGCCGCATATCCCCGGCCGACCGCTTCCGCATCATGCAGGCATTTGAAGACGGCCTGCGCGGGTATACGTATTTCGAGCGATGACACACGGGGGAAGGGAAGAAACTCTTTTGTATAAAAATTTCCTCCCCGCCCCCGTTCCCCATCCTATTTGCAAAAACGTCAACGGGACCAGATAGGCCCTATTCACGGGCGCAGGGGTCGCGACCCCCGCCGGGCGTCCGAAGGCAAACCACAGGAGGAAACGCCATGAAAAAAGTGCTCATCATCGGCGCGGGCGGCGTGGGTCAGGTTGTTGCCCACAAGTGCGCGCAGGTTCCGGAAGTGTTCGGGGACATCATGCTGGCCAGCCGCACCAGAGCGAAGTGCGACGCCATCGCCAAGGATCTGCCCCGGCCCGTTCAGACCGCGCGGGTGGACGCGGACAACGTGCCGGAACTGGTGCAGCTGATCCGTTCTTACGGACCGGACCTGATCATCAACGTGGCCCTGCCCTACCAGGATCTGCATATTATGGACGCCTGCCTGGAAACCGGGGTGGATTATCTGGACACGGCCAACTATGAGCCGCTGGACGAGGCCAAGTTCGAATACAAATGGCAGTGGGCCTACCACGACCGGTTCAAGGAAAGAGGGCTGATGGCCCTGCTGGGTTCCGGCTTTGACCCCGGCGCCACCAACGTGTTCTGCGCGCACGGCCAGAAACACCATTTCGACGAAATCCACCAACTGGACATTCTGGACTGCAACGCCGGGGACCACGGCAAGCCGTTCGCCACTAACTTCAACCCCGAAATCAACATCCGCGAGGTTACCGCTCGCGGCCGCTACTGGGAACGCGGGGAATGGGTGGAAACCGACCCCCTGTCCTGGTCCATGACCTATGATTTCCCCGAAGTGGGGCCGAAAAAATGCTACCTGCTCTATCATGAAGAGCTGGAATCCCTGGTCAGAAACCTGAAAGGCATCAAACGCGCCCGCTTCTGGATGACTTTTTCCGACAATTACCTGATGCATCTGAAAGTGCTGGGCAACGTGGGCATGACCGGCATCGAGCCCGTCCTGTACCAGGGGCAATAAATTGTGCCCATCCAGTTCCTGAAAGCCCTGCTGCCCGACCCGGCATCCCTGGGTCCCCTGACCAAGGGCAAGACCTGCATCGGCTGCCTGATGCAGGGCGTCAAAAATGGCAAACCCAGAACCTGCTTCGTGTACAACGTCTGCGACCACGAGGAATGCTACAGGGAAGTCAAATCCCAGGCCATCTCCTACACCACCGGCGTGCCGGCAATGATAGGCGGCCTGCTGATGCTGACCGGCGAATGGCGGGGCAAGGGCGTGTTCAACATGGAACAGCTGGACCCCGACCCCTTCATGGCCCGCATGAACAAGCACGGCCTGCCCTGGCACGAGATCATCACGGAAAAATGAGGCACCGGGGGGGGAGGCGGGAGCCCCCCGGAGTAATGACACCCCCCGCAAAGCCGGGGTTTGTCAAGGCCCGTTCCGCCGGCGCGCACCGGCGGGACGGGCCGCTGCCAAAGAAGACTTTGCCCTCGGCCTCGGGGCGGCTCCCGCCGCCCTCCGTTTTTTGCCGGAACGGACAGTCGCCGCCCGTCAACGCTTCCCCTTGCCCGCGAGTTCTGATACGGTGCACCGGAACAGGATCAGACTGTTTCTTTATGGGGCGTCCTTATGTTGCAGGTAAACTTGCTTGATCTCGCCATGGTCGGGCTGCTGCTCTTCTTCACCGGGCGCGGCCTGATGCGCGGCCTGGTACAGGAGGTCGCGGGCCTGGTCGGCATCATTCTGGCCTTTGCCCTGGCCAGCCAGTTTCAAGCCAGAGTGCAGCCCACGGTAACCCGCTTTTTCGGCAACAGCGAATGGTCCGCGGTCATCGCCTACGTTCTGGTCTTCGCCGCCGTTCTCGCCGTGGTGGCTCTGGCCGCCGCGCTGTTGCGCAAATTCATGGCCGTGACGTTCACATCGTGGATCGACCGCATCCTGGGCAGCGTTGTGGGCGCGGCCAAGGGCCTGATTGTCACCACCGTCATCTTCTACCTGCTGCTGCGTTTCCTGCCGGACGCCCCGGTGGTGAAAGACGCGCAGACCGCCGCCCTGTTCAAATCCATGTCCGAATACCTGCGCAATTTCCTGCCCGCGACCGGAACCCTGCGCGTCTGACGAATTTTATGAATATCGAATCAAAACCCGACTGTTCCGCCCTTGACCATCTGCAGGACGTGCTCGACGCGCTTCTCGGTCCGGAAGGCTGTCCCTGGGACAAGGAACAGACCCCCGGCAGCCTGTGCGACTATCTGGCCGAAGAAACCTTTGAGATGATCGACGCCGTGCGGCGTGGCAATGCCGCAGACGTGCGCGAGGAAATGGGGGACGTCCTGTTCCTCATCCTGTTCATAAGCCGCCTGTACGGCGACACGTTTTCCCTGGACGACGTGCTGCGCGAGGCGGCGGACAAAATGGTGCGCCGCCATCCCCACGTATTCGCCAACGCGACCTGTGAAAACCGTGAACAGCTGCTGCGCACCTGGGAACAGGTCAAAAAGGCGGAAAAGACAGCCAGGGAGGAAAAGACCGGCGGGGTTTTCGCCTCCCTGCCCGCGGGTCTGCCGCCCCTGCTCAGGGCCTACCGCGTTCACGCCAAGGCCGCCAGGGCGGACTTCACCTGGGATGCGGACGAGGACGTGGAACAGCAGGCGGAGGCAGAATGGCTGGAATGGCTGGACGCCTGCGCGTCCGGCGACCCGGAGCGTCAAGAACAGGAACTGGGCGACCTGATCTTCACCCTGGTGGAACTGGGCAGGCGCAAGGGCATCAAGGCCAACGCCGCGTTGCATAAAACGGTCTTGCGTTTTCTCCGCCGGTTCCGGCATATGGAAGAAGCGGCGGCCGGAAGCGGCCATGATTTCGCCGCTCTGGATATGGAAACGAAAAACGCTCTGTGGTCGGCTGCGAAAGCCGCTGAAAAAAACGCCGGATAGCGCGTATTGATACTTTGAAGATACGCTGGCGGATACGTGGCGTGGCGAAGCATCCGCCACAAAGGTGTATTGTTCCGAGGAACCGTTGTGGCAGAAAACACCCGAGACACCCCTGAGAGCAAACGCGCGCCCGGCGACGAAACCGCCGCCGTCGCCGCGCCGTCCCCGAACGACCAGGAAGGGTTGCGTTTTTCTTCCCGCACCCTGCTGAACTGGGTCATGTTCGGCCTGTATTTCGCGTATCTGCTGCTGCAACCTTTTCTCAACACCCTGATCCTGGCCGTGGTTTTCGCCGCCATCTGCCATCCGCTCTATTCGCGCCTGCTGCCGCGCCTGCGCGGCAACCAGTCTCTGACGGCCCTGGCCATATCGTTCTGCGTGGTCATCCTGGTCATCATTCCCCTGACCCTGTTCATCATCGGCCTTATTCCCCAAATGCGCCAGAGCGTTACCGCGGTCATCCTCTGGGTGGACAGCACGCAGTTGAACGAGGTGTTCAACGCCCACCTGGACCCGGTTTTCGCCTGGCTGCAAAGCCACGCCCCCTTCCTGGACATCACCGCCGAAGGGGTCAAGGCGGACCTGATCGTCGCTTCCCGCCGTCTGGGGCAGAGCCTGATCGGCCTGTCCACCAATCTGGCGGGGCAGATCCTGAATTTCCTTCTGCACTTCCTGCTGTTTCTGCTGGCCCTGTTCTTTTTTGTCAAAGACGGGGCGGCCATGGTCAAGCACATCAAATATCTGACCCCCCTGCGCGAAGAGCAGGAAGACCGCATCATCCAGAACCTGCGCCGCATTTCCAGGGCCGTGCTGATCGGCGGCTTTCTGGTCGCAGCGCTGCAGGGCACCGTGGGCGGCATCGGCCTGGCTTTTGTCGGCATTCCCGCCCTGTTCTGGGGCACGGTCATGGCGTTCGCCTCGCTGGTGCCGGTTCTGGGCACAGGACTGGTCTGGGTGCCGGCGTCGTTATATCTGCTGTTGGGCGGCCACTGGAAAAGCGCGCTTTTCCTCGCCCTCTGGTGCGGCATCCTGGTCACGTCCATCGACACTTTCCTGCGCCCGCTGCTGATGCGCGACGCCTCGGGCATCCCCCTGCTGTTCCTGTTCCTGGCCATTCTCGGGGGCATCCACGCTTTCGGGGTCTTCGGACTGCTGTACGGCCCGCTGATTCTGACCTTCGCCGTGGTGATGCTGCGTATTTACGGCGACGAATACCATGAGCAGCTGCAGGGAAAGGAACGCTGCTGACCGTATGCGCACGAACACCCGTCTCTATCTCTCCGCCCTGCTGCTGTTTCTGGCCGGAACCGGCTATCTGCTGTACACGGCCGTCAACGCCAACAAATCCTACCATGTGGATGTGGCCGAAGCCCTGACCATGTCCCTGGATGATCTGCGCTCCGTGCGGATTTTCGGCATCGTCAGCCCCGAGGGCATTTCGCGGCCCCCCGATGCTTCGGGGGTGCGCTTCATCCTGCGTGATCTGAAGCACCCGGACAAAACCCTGCCGGTAGTCTACCGCGGCGCGATCCCCGACGGCTTCAAGGCCGAGGCGGAACTGTACGCCACGGGCAGTTGCGCGGGGACGGACAGAACCCTGACCGCGCATGAGCTGACCACCAAATGTCCCTCAAAGTACAAAAAAGAGAACCGCAGCTGACCGGCGCTTTCCAGCGCGGCCGGCCCGCCGGGCGGCTCCGTCCGGCATACGGGAGATTTCATGTCCTTACTCGCTTTCGGTCTGCTTGCCTTCTGCTTTCTGTTGACGCTCATCGCCGCGGGCCTGGCCCTGGCCGGAACGCGGGAAGGGGCCGCAATCCATCTTCGGCAGATAGCGCGCTGTAATGACGCGCTGCTGGCCGTGCTGGCCGTTATCAGCGCCATCCTGGTCCATGCCCTGGTGCGCGGCGATTTCACCTTTCTTTACGTCTTTCAACATACCGACCGCGACCTGGACCTTTTTTACCGCCTGACCGCGTTCTGGGCGGGGCAGGAAGGGGCGCTGCTGTTCTGGGCTTTGTGCGCCGTCCTCTGCGCCGCGCTCTTTCAGCGCGGCAAGGGGTACGCCCGCCTTTCCGACGGGGCCAGGCTGTGGTACTGGAGCCTGTATTTTGTGATCATGGGCTTCTTCTGCCTGCTGCTGACCACCTGGAACAACCCGTTCCTGGTCGCTTCCCCCCCGCCCGACGACGGCCTGGGCCTGAACCCCCTGCTGCAGAACCCGGGCATGATCTTTCATCCGCCGCTGCTCTTTCTGGGGTACGGCGCTTTCACCATCCCCTGCTGCCTGTCCCTGGCCTGCCTGCTGGCCCATTGGCGCGAAGATTCCTGGGCCGGCCTGACCCGGCCCTTCATCCTGACCGGCTGGCTGACTCTGGGCGCGGGCATCATTCTGGGCGGCTGGTGGTCGTATATGGAACTGGGCTGGGGCGGATACTGGGCCTGGGACCCGGTCGAAAACGCCTCGCTGATTCCCTGGCTGGCGGCGACCGCGTATCTGCATACGGCCGTCATTGAGGAGCGCCGGGGAAAGCTCGGCCGGACCAACGTCTTTCTGATGGCCCTGGTCACGATCAGCGCCCTTTTCGCCACCTACATCGTGCGCGGCGGGGCGGTCAAATCGCTGCACGCTTTCGGGGCCAGCCCCGTGGGCACGCCGCTGCTGCTCTTCGTCCTGGCCTTTCTGGCTTTTACCGCCCTGGTCACGCTTGCCGCCCCCCGAACCGGAAAACCGCTGGAAGAACCCCTCAGCCGCGAAGGCGCCCTGACCGGCGCCTGCTGGGTCTTTCTGGCCCTGGCCGTGGTTGTGCTGCTGGGCACCCTGTGGCCCGTGCTCAGCCGGCTGTGGTCCGAAAAGCCCCAGGGCTTCGGTCCCGGATTCTACAACACGGTCTGCCTGCCGCTGTTCGCGCTGCTGGCTCTGCTGCTGACGCTCTGCCCCTGGCTGGGCTGGAAAGGCGGCCTGCGCTACAAAGGGCCGTTTTTCGCCACCCTGGGCATGACCGCGCTGGCCGGGATCATGCTGGCCCTTATGGGCATGACCCGGCCCCTGCCGCTGGCCGCCGCGACCGCCGCCGTGGGGGTCGCGTCCGGCGTCTGCCTGCTGCCGGCCGCCCGGCCGGGGCTGTTCCGCCTGCCTGCAAGCATGGCCGCCGCGGGCGTGCACCTGGGGTTCGCCTTGATGGTGTTGGGCGTCGCTTTTTCCGGTCCCTACAAGATAGAGGAAAAATTCACTCTGAGGCCGGGCCAGAGCGCGGCGTTCGGTGAATATCTGCTGCAACTGGCAAGCATCCGCAGCGGCGATTCCCACGACCACGAACCCGGCGCGGCGGGCAAGCCCCACGATCACGCCGCGAACCCTCCCCGCTATATCTATTCCGAAGCCGTTCTGCGTGTGGCAAAAAACAACAGGGATCTCGGCATATTGCGACCCCAATTGCGCGGTTATGCCAGCCGGCCGGACACCTTTTTCTCCGAAGTCGACACCCTGTTCAGTTGGGGCAACGAAGTGTACGCCAACCTGTCCAGCGTGGACGAAAACGGCCAAGCCACGGTGCAGATCAGCCTGAACCCCCTGGTCAACTGGATCTGGCTGGGCAGCGTCCTGCTCTGTCTGTTCCCGCTGCTGGGGATGCTGCCCGGCCGCGCCGCGCCGGGGGATTGATGCTGCGTCTGGACGGGGTCTGCAAACATTACGGCGAGCGGGACGTGCTGCGCGGCGTCACCCTGGCCGCGCGGCCGGGCAGCGTGACGTTGCTCGCCGGCCCCAACGGCGCGGGAAAATCCACCCTGTTGCATATCATGGCCGGCCTGCTCCGCCCCGATGCCGGCACGGTGGCCCACGCCGCCCCGCCCGGCGGCGTCGGCTACCTGGGGCACAGCAGCCTGATCTACCCCGGCCTGACCGCCTTGGAAAATCTGGAATTCTGGTGCCGCCTGCATGGCGTTCCCTCTGACGAAGACATCCTGATGATGCGGCTGGCTCGCATGGGACTGGCCGCATTCGCCGACGAAAAGGCCGGCGTCTTTTCGCGGGGCATGACCCAGCGTCTGTCCCTGGCCCGCCTTTTTCTGCTGCGGCCCGTGCTGGTCCTGTTGGACGAGCCGGGCACGGGGCTGGATGCCGCGTCCCTGGCCTGCCTGCGCGCGGAACTGGCTGCCTCCAAGGACAACGGCGCGGCCCTGGTCTGGGTCACCCACGGCCTGGCTGACGACCTGGAAGCGGCCGACCAGATCGTTTTGCTTCAGGACGGCCGCGCCCGCGTTTTCACAAAGGACGCCTTTGACCTTGCCGCCTGGCGGCAAGAAACCATCACGGAAGCGGCCTCATGATCCGTTGCGCCCTGATCCTGGCGGCCAAGGACCTGCGTCTGACCCTGCTGCGCGGCAACGCCCCGGCCCAGGCCGTGCTGCTCGGGCTGCTGCTTGCCGTACTGTTCAGCCTGTCCCTGGACGGCCAGGCCAAAGCGAGCGCTCCCGCCGCCGCCACCCTGTTCTGGCTTTCGTCCGCCTTTTGCCAGACCCTTGTATTCAACACCCTGTTCAGCCTGGAGGAGGCCGGCGGCGCGCGTCTGGGCCTGCTGCTCTCGCCCGCGCCCGTCCAGGCCGTGTGGCTGGGCAAGGCGCTGGCGGGCCTGGCCCTGCTGGCCCTGATTCAAACCGCTCTGTTGGCCGCCACCGTCATCTTTCTGGGTCAGGACGTCAACAGCGCCTGGCCCCTGGTTCTGCCCGCCGTGCTGCTGATCGACGCGGGCATCGCCGCCGCCGGCGCTCTGCTGGGCGCTCTGGCCCAGAGCGGGACCACCAGGGAATCGCTGTGCAGCATCGTTATTTTTCCTCTGCTCGTCCCCCTGTTCCTGGCCGGCATACGCACCCTGGCCGCGCTGTTCGGCGCGGGTACGGATACAGCCGCCGCCGTCGCGGACATACCGAACTGGATCGCGCTGGCCGCCGCTTTTGACGCCATTTTCGTCGCCGCCGCCCTCGTATTGTTTCCCTTTATTTACGGAGGCGGCCGCTGATGGTATCAGAGAGCATGCGCAGTCCCTCCCCTTTTCCGGGTTCCTCTTCATGGCCCGTGTTCCTGTCCCTGTCCGCAACGGTCCTTCTGGCCCTGAGCCAGTGGCTGGTCTTCGCCTACGCCCCGGTGGAGGCCACGATGAAACTGACCCAGAAGATTTTTTATCTGCATCTGCCACTGGCCTGGTGGGGGCTGATCAGCTTTTTCGTGGTCTTTGTCGCGGGCATCGGCTTTCTGCGGACCGGGAAGCGGCACTGGGACACTCTGGCCGACGCCGCCTCCGAAATCGGCGTGGTCCTGGCCGGCCTGGCCCTGGCCACCGGATCCATCTGGGCCAAAGCCGCCTGGTGGACATGGTGGACCTGGGATCCCCGCCTGACCACGACCCTGATCATGTGGTTCGTCTACGCGGCGCACCTGGTCCTGCGCGGCCTGGATCTGCCCTGGGAACGCAGGGCCGCCGTGCGGGCCGTGGTGGGCATCGTGGCCTTGCTGGACGTGCCGCTGGTCTTTTTCGCCACCCGGCTGTGGCAGTCGCGCCATCCCGTCGGCACCATGGTCGCAAGCGACGGCCTGGAACCGGAAATGCGCCTGACCGTCCTGGCCTGTCTGGCGGCGTTCGGCGTATTCTGGCTGACACTGCTGCTGCTGCGCTGCCGCCTGGCCCGCATGGAAGACCGGCTGCGCGGACTGCGCGCCGGGCAGTTCGCGAAACCGGATTGTTGTTGAAACCAAAGCAGGGGAGCGAGGTGCGGCCTCGCGCTTCGCAAAGGGGGTTCAGCCCCCTTGCCCCCGCACAGAGATTGTTTCGGAGAGACGGTATGCACGATGCGAGTTGGCTGCTGTATGCAAGCGCGGCCGCCTGGCTGGGGCTGGGGGGCTATCTGTTCATTCTGGGCCGCAAAGCCGCGGCTCTTGAAAAACGCCTGCGCCGTCTGGAATCCAGCGCGGCGGACGGGGGCCGGCCATGAACGCCGCGGCGCGCTCGCTTGCGTTCTGGTTTCTGCTGATGTCCCTGGGGTGCCTGTTCGCCACCGGACTGTACCAGCGCATGGCCAGCCCTTCGCTGATCCAGACCCTGGACATGCAGCCGCAGGGCAGAGGGAATGATCCGCAACCCGGCGGGAACGCGGCGGCTCAACGCCCGCCCGCCCCACTGCCCGAGGCCGACGCTGCCGAACTGGGCGGCCTGATGGCGAAACTGAAAGCAGCGCCGGACAACACCGACACCCTGCTGGCCATCGCCGATGTTTTCAGACGCAACAAGGATTGGGAAAAGGCTCTGGGTTTTCTGCGGCGCGCGGCCGATTCCGCCCCGGCGGATATGCGGCCCCAATATTTTCAGGGCATGGCCCTGGCGGAAAAAGGCGACAGCGCGCCGGCCGCGGAAGCTTTTGAAAAAGCGCTGCTGCTTGCGCCGAACAACGCCTCCGCCCGGTTCAGCCTGGCCGTGCTTTACCGCCACTATCTGAACAATCCCGGCAGGGCCAGGGAACTGCTGGAAGCGATCGTCGCCTCGCCGGACGCGGAAGAGGCGGTCAAAGCCAGAGCCAGAACGGAACTGACCGGATTATAGCACGTTTTGCCTTGCCCATGCGGGAACGCGCTATTTCTTCAGCCATGCCTGAACGCGCTGCTCCAGTTCCTCCGGCCCGTAAGCCGGGGTCAGGTACCGGCCCGCCAGCGCCCTCTGGCGCGACGCTTCGGACAAGATCAGGGCCGCGGCCACGGATACGTTGAAACTCTGGATCATGCCGTACATGGGGATGAACAGTTCCCCGTCTGCCAGCGGCATCAGTTCCTCATCCACCCCGCTGTGCTCGTTGCCCATGATCACGGCGCTGGGAAGGGTCAGGTCGTAATCCGTGATCGGGCGGGCTTCCGGGGAGCAACTGGCGGCGTATATGCGCATGCCTTGCGCTCTCAGCGTTTCCGCAAGGCTTTCCGCCGTGTTGTGCCGGACCGATTCCACCCACTTGCGCGCGGAAGCGGAGCTTTTCTCGCCCAGCATGGGAAAGGCCGTGCGCGTGTAGTACAGATGGACGCGGGGGACGCCGAAAGCGTCGCAGCTTCTGTAAATGGCTGAAACATTGTGCGGATCGTGGATATTGGCCAGGATCAGGGTCAGATCGCTCTGGCGCCGGGCAAGAACCCGCCTGATTTTCGCTTCTCTTTCCGGTGTGCGTGGACGCGCCATCCCTCCTCCTCCCAGGCGATTTACCCGTATCCTTTGCCTTGATCATTGCGGAAAATCCGTATACAGAGAATGCGGTTCGGATGCAATCTAGACTGGCGATGTGACAACCCTGCCGCACTGCCGAGCAGCGTTTGATGACGCGTGAGCGTCATTCTTTTCGCGCATTGCGGCGCATACCAAGGAGGCATGGCTGCATGGCCTTTATCCGCTCTCACGCTACGGCGCTTTCCCTGTTTTTTCTGACCGCGTTCATATTTCTTGTTCCCGACAGCGCCTTGGCGGCGGCCGACCACCTTGACGGTTCGAAACTGTCCCTTCCCTGGGTCCTTCCTTTCATCTGCATGTTGCTGTCCATCGCCGTCTGCCCCCTGGCCGTGCCCCATTTCTGGCACCACCATTTCGGCAAGGTCGCCGTGGGCTGGGGTCTGGCCTTTCTGGTGCCCTTCGCCATGGTTTTCGGCTTTTCCATGGCCCTCAATGAATTTTTGCACGCCATCGTCGCCGAGTACATCCCTTTCATCCTGCTGCTTTTCGCCCTGTTCACCGTCGCGGGCGGCATCGCCCTGAAAGGAACGCTGGTCGGCACCCCGATGGTGAACACGGTCATTTTGCTGATAGGCAAGGTCATCGCCAGTTGGATGGGCACCACCGGCGCGGCCATGCTGCTGATCCGGCCGCTGCTGCGCGCCAACGCCCACCGCAGATACCGGGTGCATACCGTGGTGTTCTTCATCTTCCTGGTCGCCAACATCGGCGGCTCTCTGACCCCGCTGGGCGATCCCCCGCTGTTCCTGGGCTTTCTGAAGCAGGTGCCCTTTTTCTGGACCCTGACCCATCTGTTTATCCCCATGGTGGTCGCGGCGGCCATCCTGCTGGCCGTGTTCTTCGCCCTTGACACCGCCCTGTTCGCCAAGGAAGGCAAACCCGTTCCCCCGAACCAGAGCGGCGAGAAACTGTCCCTGGAAGGCAACGTCAATTTCCTGCTGCTGGCCTGCATTGTCGGCTCCGTGCTGATGAGCGGCATGTGGAACCCCGGTGTCACCTTCCACGTATACGGCGGCGTCTATGTCGAATTGCAGAACATGATCCGCGATCTTCTGATGATCGTCATCGCCATGGCATCCCTGAAACTGACCAGCCAGGAAACCCGCCTACTGAACGATTTCAACTGGGATCCCATCATGGAAGTGGGCAAGCTGTTCCTGGGCATCTTCATCAGCATGATCCCGGCCATCGCCATTCTGAAAGCCGGCAAGGCCGGCGCGCTGTCCCCGGTCATCAACATGGTGTCCGACGCCAATGGCGCGCCCGTGAACGCCATGTATTTCTGGCTGACCGGGGCGCTGTCCAGTTTTCTCGACAACGCCCCGACCTATCTTGTGTTCTTCAATACCGCGGGCGGCGAGGCCGCTACCCTGACCACCACCCTTGCGCCCACCCTGACGGCCATTTCCGCGGGCGCGGTGTTCATGGGCGCCAATACGTATATCGGCAACGCGCCCAACTTCATGGTGCGTTCCATCGCCGAAAACCAGGGCGTGACCATGCCGAGCTTTTTCGGCTACATGGTCTGGTCCGTCGGTATCCTGATCCCGCTGTTCATCGTGCTGACCTTTATTTTCTTCTGATTACGGCTTTCATGAGACGACGCCCCGCGCACGCCGCCGGCATGCGCGGGGCGTCGCGTTCCGCCGGGCCGATATCGTCATGAAACAGGAAAAAAGAGCCATCCCCCTTGCTTTTTCCCTCCGCCGGTGTATGTTTGAGGCATAGTTGCCAAAGTTTACGGCAACAAAGGGGTATACCATGTTTCTGTCACTGACTCTCGCCATCGCCGCGGCAACTGCTACCCTCGCCGTTGCGGCCGCCCGGGCTGCGCAAAAAGCCAGGGCAGCCGTTGCCGTCAAAGTCCGCGCAAAATAACCGCCGAGCATGGGGCTCTCATGCTCCCAGTTCTCTGGCAGCCCCACCCCACCGGCGGGGCTGTTCGCGTTTGTCCGGCTTTACGCCGGCAAAACCGTATTTGACAATTCATTTCTCTATGAACCGGAAACGGTTCCATAGCTTTCTAATTTTTTCTGTAAATTAAAAAATAGGAATTGACATACAGCGGTTATAACGATACCGGATTGACGATAAAAATTCCCCGGTCGTTATTCTGCGCGAAGAAAGCACGCCGGGACTGTTTTGTACTCTTTCAGCAACAGGAGCGCTTTCGAATGAATCTGCAAACCAAAATCCAACTGCCCATCATGTTGTTGATAATCCTGATGGCGGGAATCAGCGGATACGTGTCATATCAGAAATCGTCGCAAAGTTTGTACACTGCGCTGGTGGACAACATGAGTGGCGAAACCGACGCTCTGGTGCGCGCTATTGATCTGACTACGGAAAGCGCCCTGGCGGATATCAAACTGTTTGCGGACCGCACCCTGGTGCAGGATTTTTACAAGCAGGATTTTCGCAACAAACAGAACGCGGCGGCATTTTCCGGTCTTTTAAAGAAATTGTCGGACACGTACGTTAATTTTGAACGCCTCAGTCTGATGGACGAAAAAGGCATCATCATCGCGTCGTCGGACGCCAGCACCGTGGGCAACGACTTCAGCAGCCGCGCCTATTTCCAGGCAGCCATAACCGGCAAGGCCTTTCTCGCTCCGCCATTCAGAAGTTCCGTCACCAAAAAAGCCGTCATGGCCACATCCGCCCCAGTCACGCTGGACGGAAAGATTGTGGGCGTGGCGTACGGCATTCTTTCGCTCGAACAGCTCTATAAAAAGGCGGTCGAACCGATACGGATCGGAGCTCGCGGCTACGGGTACGTGTTGAACAGCGACGGACAGATTGTGCTGCATCAGAAAGCCGACGTGATTCTTAATCCGTCCATCGGCGGCATGGAAAATTATAAAACCATGGCCACGGCCTCCAAGGACGGCATACTTGATTTCACCAACTACAGCGGGGCGCACGTCTTCGCGTATTACGCCAAGCACAAGCCTTCGGGCCTGACCGCCGTCGTCCAGGCGGAATACGGCGACGTCTTCTCCAGCCTTGCCGACATGCGCAACAGTTCTCTGGTCATTTCCATCGTCTCCATCCTGCTGGCGAGCCTTCTGATCTTCCTTATTCTGCGGCCCGTGCTGCGGGACATCAATTTGGGCATGCGCTTTGCCGGGCAAGTTGCCGCGGGCGATCTTTCCGGAACCCTGAGCGTGCAAAGAAAAGACGAACTCGGCAAGCTGGCCAACGCGTTGCGGGCCATACCCGAATCACTCAAGCGCATCACGGAGGAATACCGCGTTCTGGAGAAAAACATGGAAACCGGCCGCCTGGATTCCACCGCCGACGCCAGCCTTTTTTCCGGCGAATTCGCCAACCTGGTTCAGGGAACCAACGCCATTCTGGACCGCTTCCGCCTGGTCGTCGACAACATCCCCTCGCCCACGGTCATGCTGGATAAAGACCTGCGCATCCGCTACATGAACGCCATCGCGCGCGAACTGGTGCGTTCCGATTATCAGGGCAAGACCTGCGGCGAAGTGTTCCGCCGCGACGACGACAAGTCCGCGACCTGCGCGCTGACTCGCGCGGCGAGCACCAAAAAGACCTGCCATTCGGAAACCCGCGCCCATCCCGGCGGCAGGGACATGGACATCAGCTACACCAGCATTCCCATGCTGGACGCCCAGGGCAATCTGGTTTCCGTGCTGCAATTGATCATCGACCTGACGCAGATCAAAAACACCCAGCGTACCATCATGGATGTGGCCACCCAGGCGCTGGACATCGCCAACCGCGTGGCCGCGGCTTCGGAAGAGCTTTCCGCCCAGGTGGAGGAGGTCAGCCGGGGCACGGACGTGCAGCGCGACCGCGTGGGCTCCACCGTGACAGCCATGGAAGAAATGAACACCACGGTCATGGAAGTGGCCCGCAACTCCGGCCAGGCCAGCGAACAGGCCGAGGCCACACGAAGCAGGGCGGCTCACGGCGCGGAACTGGTGGACAAGGTCATCGCCGCGGTCAAGCATGTGAACACCGTGGCCCTGGAACTGGAAAACAACATGCAGGAACTGGGCAAACAGGCCGAAGCCATCGGCGGCGTGATGAACGTTATTTCCGACATTGCGGACCAGACCAACCTGCTGGCGCTCAACGCCGCCATCGAAGCCGCCAGGGCCGGCGAAGCCGGCCGCGGGTTCGCCGTGGTCGCCGACGAAGTCCGCAAACTGGCGGAAAAAACCATGAGCGCCACCACGGAAGTCGGCTCCAGCATCAAGGGCATTCAGAGCGCCACCGCCGCCAACATCCGGCGGGTCGGGGACGCGGGCAAAAGCGTCAGCGACGCGACGGAGTTGGCGGGCACATCCGGCGAAGCCCTGCACGAAATCGTGAATCTGGCCGGGCAGAACGCCGCGACCATCGCCGGCATCGCCACCGCGGCGGAACAACAGTCCGCCACGTCGGAAGAAATCAACCGTTCCGTCGAAGAAATCAACCGCATCGCCACCGACACGGCGTCCGGCATGAGCGAATCCGCGTCGGCGGTGCAGGAACTCTCCCGCATGTCCCAGGAACTGAAACAACTGCTGGACAAGCTGCAGGCCTGATCAGCCGGGGGGTTCCGCCCTCGGGCGGATTCCGCAAAACAACAAAAAAGCCGTTCGCGGGCGCGGGCGGCTTTTTTGTTGTCCACGCAATCCGGCTGTCCGGCAAAAATCCGATTATTTCTGCATGGCCAGAAAAGAACGCAGGGGATCTTCCGGCAGGCGCAACGGCTCCCGCCTGACCCGGTTGAAGGAAAAATCCCGCAACGGATCTCCGGCCGCCAGGGGGGAGGCGTCCGGACGCAGCCCTGATGCCTTTGCCAACCAGCCCAGCAGGGTTTCCGGGCGCACCCCGGCGTCGCGCAGGGATTGCAGGGTCAGCGAGGCATGGCGCTTGGCCAGCCGTTCCCCCGCCGCATCCGTCACCAGGGGCAGATGGGCGTACGCCGGGGCCGTTTCGCCGAACAGGGAATACAGGTACAACTGGCGCGGGGTGCTGATCAGGATGTCCAACCCGCGCACCACCTGGGTCACGCCCATTCGGATGTCATCCGCGACCACGGCCAGCTGGTATGCGAACACCCCGTCGGAACGGCACAGGGCGAAGTCGCCGCCGCATTCCCTCAAGGTGAAGCGCTGCGGCCCCATGATCAGGTCGGTAAAAGTCCATAGCTGGTCCGGTGGACAGGCCAGCCGCCAGGAAAAGTGCCGCCCTTCCCGTTCAAACTTCGCCCTTTGCCCCGGCGGCAGATAGCGGCAGGTGCCCGGATAGGGCGCGCCCGCGTCATCCACATGCGGCGCGCCGGCGATGGCCCGCAGTTCCTTGCGGGTGCAGTAACACGGGTACACGAACGCCGCCCGGCGGATGGAATCCAGGGCGGCCCGGTAATACGGCAGGCAGCGGCTCTGCGTGTATATGCCGGCACCGGACAGGCATTCCGCCGGTCCGGATGCGTTGTCCCAGTCTATCCCCAGCCAGGCCAGGTCGCGGACCAGAGTCTCGGCGTATTCCGGCTTTGCGCGGGCCGGATCGATATCTTCCAGACGCAGCAGGCAACGGCCGCCGTCCTTGCGGGCCGCCAACCAGGCGACCCAAAAGGACCAGGCGTTGCCCAGATGCAAAAGGCCCGTGGGGCTGGGGGCAAGGCGACCGCATACCATGCGCCGGTTGTGGCACGGCCCGCGGGCGGCGGCAAGCGGTTTTTCCGCGGCGGGCGGTTCAGGCGGTTTCGTCCCTGAGCAGGCCGGTCAGAAATTCCGGCGCGGCGATGCGGCGTTTGGGCGCTTCCACGCTGGCCCTATTGTACGCTTCGGATACGGCGAGGCCCTGGAAAAAATACCCGATCATCTCGCCGGTGCCGGACAGCGTTCCCCGGCGGACTTCATCACGGATGACGTCCCGCAGCAGGTTGCGCGCGACTTTTTGCGCATCTCCTCCGGAAATCACGGCCATAACTTTTCTCCTGAACGGCATCCGCAGTCTCTTCGTATCTCTTATCGACAGCCGGGCGCGTTCCCTTAGGCTCGGACCCCGGTACTTTCTTGGGGCTACCGCCCCAAACCCCGTCCGGGGGAATGATTCCCCCCTGCCATGGGGATCGAGGAACACGGTCCCCCAAAAGTGCCGGGGCCAGTGCCCGGACCGGACTTCGAATTGACAAGCCCGGCCCGCCACGCGATAACACCGCAGCAACAAGGAGCGACCATGGATATTTCGCGCAAACGCTGTTTCGTTTTCGATCTGGACGGCACCGTTTACATGGGCGACCGCCCCATATCCGGCACTGTCGATTTCGTGCACCGCAACCTGGAACGGTTCGATATCCATTTTCTGACCAACAACACGTCGAAAAACCTCGACGACTATGTGCTCAAGCTGCGGGGCATGGGCATAGAAATCGACGCATCCCGCATGCTGTCCCCTCTTATCCCCCTGGCGGACAGGCTGGAAAAAGAAGGATTCGAAGAAATATACCCGGTGGGCAACGGCAATTTTTGCGCCTACCTGCGCCGGCGGCTGCCCGGACTGCGTTTCGGGGCATCCGCAGACTGCCGGGCCGTGGTGGTCGGATACGACACGGAGCTGACCTACGAAAAACTGGCCGAATCCTGCCTTTTGCTGCAGCGGCCCGATGTGGCCTTCTGGGCCACTCACCCGGACAATGTCTGCCCGTCTCCGCGAGGGCCGCTGCCGGACACCGGCAGCTTTCTCGCCCTGTATGAAAAGGCCGTCGGCCGCACGCCGGAATTCGTGTTCGGCAAACCCCGGACCCTGATTCTGGAACCGCTGCTGGCCCGCTACACGCCCGAAGAAATGGTCATGGTCGGCGACAGGCTGTACACGGACAAGGTGTTGGCGGAAAACGCGGGCATGGACTTCATCCTGGTCCTGTCGGGAGAAAGCAAACGGTCCGATCTGGCCGGTCTGGAACGCCAGCCGACCCTGGTGCTGGACGACCTGGGCGGATTGTGACGGTTCGGCGCGGCACGGCCCCTTTTCCACTTTGCCCGCTACGTTCTTTTCGCAACTGCCCCGGTACACCGACAACCCCGAAGCGGCGCCCCCTCAAAAAGCCCCCATCGCGAGATCAGAGGTTTGCCGGCCCTGCGGGAGCCCCAACCCCATTGCGGTGCGCAAGGCGGTCCCGGCAAGCATTTCCGTTCTTCAACCATTGATGCGTTTCAACGGGAACTTCCCGCCCGGAGATACGCCTTCCGCCGTCCCCCTGATGGAAGACCTGGGCGTCCAGGTCGCCCGGCAGGCTCGCTTCCTTGCCTCAATCAGCAGAGCGGGCCCTTCGCGCAGGGCCGGCACGTTTTCCGCGGGATTGGCCGCAAGGCGTACCATCAGGCGTTCTTCCCGGCTTTCACCAGGCTGCCCGCCGGTTTGCCGCTGATGAAACGGGGCTTGATCTGGTCGCGCGCGTGCTCCCGAACCCCAGGCTGCCTTTTCGCGAACTGCTCGCCAACAGCCATTTCAGGCAAACCTCCCGCGATGAATTTGGTGGCGGAATGGATGCATGGAGCCTTTTCTTTTCGGCCATAGCATACTATAAGCACCGCCGAACAGTCTTTTCCGGCGCTGCCGCCGGCTATGAGGAAATCATGAGCAACGAAGCCGAAAAAGTCATTTATTCCATGTATAAAGTCACCAAGCGCCACGGCCAGCGCGAGGTGCTCAAAGACATCACCCTGGGATATTTCTACGGGGCCAAAATCGGCGTGCTGGGCCTGAACGGGTCGGGCAAAAGCTCCCTGCTGAAAATCCTGGCCGGGGTCGACACGGCGTTTGACGGTCAGACCACGGTATCGCCCGGCTACTCCATCGGCTATCTGGAGCAGGAACCGCTGGTGGATGAAAAACGCACCGTGCGCGAAGTGGTGGAGGAAGGCGCCAAGGAACTGGTCGCCATCCGCGACGAGTATGAAGCCATCAACGCCAGATTCGCCGAACCCATGGAGCCGGAGGAAATGGACGCCCTGATCGAAAAGCAGGGCCGGGTCCAGGAACTGATGGACAACAAGGGCGTGTGGGATCTGGATTCCCGCCTGGACATGGCCATGGACGCCCTGCGCTGCCCGCCCGCGGACACGCCGATTTCCGTCATTTCCGGCGGCGAGCGACGCCGGGTGGCCCTGTGCCGCCTGCTGCTGCAGAATCCCGACATCCTGCTGCTGGACGAGCCCACCAACCATCTGGACGCGGAATCCGTCGCCTGGCTTGAGCGCTATCTGCAGAACTTTCCCGGTACGGTCATCGCCGTGACCCACGACCGCTATTTTCTGGACAACGTGGCCGGCTGGATTCTGGAACTGGACCGAGGCCGGGGAATCCCCTGGAAAGGCAACTACTCCTCCTGGCTGGAGCAGAAGCAAAAACGCCTGGCCACCGAAGAAAGAACCGAGGCCGAACGCCAGAAAACCCTGCAACGCGAACT
>JAVBOK010000054.1:0-40088 GCA_031550605.1 Desulfovibrionaceae bacterium
ACGGGAACCCCATTCTCGGCCTGCTTCAAAATCGCCAGAATCTGGCTGTCGGAAAATCGGGACGTTTTCATGCAAAATCTCCGTGTTGCTTATTCTCGGAAATTCTACTTCAAAACGCTACTTTTTTTCGGGGGGATTACCGAATGTCCGCAACTTGCCACACCTCTCAACAACCCACAGCAACCAAAGATTTCCTGAAATTTTACTTGACGCATTTCTCAAAAAAGGAATTTCCTTTATGCCAATATGCACGATAACCAAACTGGGCCACTGGGGTGGCCTAATTTGGCCAACGCCATTGGCAAAATTACTCTCGCTTTTATGCTCACCGCTATCAAACTTGCCTTCCCTGAGTTTGGAAAAATCTCACAGAAACATTCTTGTAAAATCCACCATAAAGTGGTATATTTTATACCATGAACAAGCGCACAATATATACACAATTACTGGAAGCCCTGTCCGACACACCCGTTGTCTTTCTGCGGGGAGCCAGGCAGACCGGCAAGACAACGCTGGTGAAGCAACTGGCCGAGAAACCGGCTGACGCCGACAGCCGTCAGTACATCAGCCTTGATTCGGCGACAGCTCTGGCCGGGGCGCTGGATGACCCGACGGGCTTTTTGCAGGGGCTGAAAAAACCTCTGATCATTGACGAAGCGCAACGCGCATCCGCTCTGATGCTTGCCCTCAAGGAGGACGTGGATCGTGAGCGCCACGCCGGGCGCTATCTGCTGACCGGTTCGGCCAACATCCTGACCTTGCCGGGCATTGCAGACTCGTTGGCGGGGCGTATGGAAGTGCTGACCCTGTATCCGCTCTCGCAGGGAGAAATAGCGGGCGTTCAGGAAGACTTTATCCACGCGCTCTTTCAAAAGGATTTTCCGCCCAAGAGCACAGCGGCTTCGCTAACCAAGGACGCGCTCCTGGAAGCCATCGCCGTGGGCGGCTACCCTGAAGTGATTTCCAGGAGCAATCCGAAACGCCGCGCCGCCTGGTTCGATTCGTACATCACCATTCTGGTGGAGCGGGACATTCGCGATATCTCCAATGTTCAGGATATCAGCGGCCTGATCCGCCTGCTGCGTCTGCTCGGCGTTCGCTCCGGAACGCTGCACAACCAGGCCGAACTCTCGCGTAGCGTGGGCATGCCCGCCAGCACTCTCGGCAGGTATCTCCCCTTGCTGGAGGCACTGTTCCTCATCTGGTTCCTGCCCGCATGGTCGAGCAATCTGGGCAAGCGGCTGGTGAAGTCGCCAAAAATCCATGTCTGCGACTCCGGTCTGGCCTGCCATCTGTGCGGCGCGGACGCGGAACGCCTGGCCGATGACTCGATCCTGGCTGGGCGGCTGCTGGAATCTTTTGTCACCGGGGAACTGCTGAAACAGAGCAGTTGGACGGAGCATCCGGTGTCGCTGTATCATTACCGCTCGCAAAGCGGCGAAGACGTGGACGTGGTTCTGGAAGACAGAGCCGGGCGCGTGGCAGCCGTGGAGGTGAAGCTCGCCGCCAGCGTGGCGTCGCACGACATCAAGGGGCTGGTTTCGCTACGCGATGCGCTGGGCAATCATTTTGTCCGGGGTGTGGTCGTGTACACAGGGCAGGAAGTTATGCCCATGGGCGACAGGATTTTTGCCGTGCCGGTGGGAATGATGTTTGCGGGGCAACCCTGAGCTTTTCCGACATTTATCCCGACAATGTCGGAGATAATGTCGGGAATTCACTCAGAAAAATAGCGCTACGATCGCGCAGACGCATACGAAATGGGAGAGATTCCCAGCCCAGTCTGCGATGCGGTTGGTCGTGCGCCAAATTATGTGATCCCTCCAGAAAGATATCGGGAAATGCCTTGTCAACCCTTTGAGCCTGATTGGATTCGGCAGGTGTCGGTTGCCCGACACCTGCCTGCTGAGCGCGACACTCTTTGCCATGTATGTGTAGAGGTTCCTGGGAAATTTGCCAAGCTGCAGCCAGAGCCTGATTGGGAAAGGCGGCCCGAACGGCGAAGAACGTCACGCTTCCGGCCAGGCCAGCGGCGGCAGTTCCGCGATCACCTCTTCGATGCCCGGCATGGGGCGGCTGCCCGACTCCACTTCCGCCAGGATGGCGCAGGCCGTGGCCCAGGCGGCGTCCCTGGCTTCCACGGCGTACCGCCCTTCCGCCGCGAATTTGGGCACCGTGCTGGTTGCGTAGGTTGCCGCGCTCAAAATGCCGTCATAGTTGCGGGTCTGGGCAAAAGCGTCGAGATGCCGCTGGATGGCAGCCGTGAAGGCGGCAAGGATCCGCTCCGGCGTCGGCGGATCGGGAACGGATTGCGGTTCCGGCGAGACCTGCCCCGGATGCGTCCGCGCCCAGGCCTCGACCTCGGCCCAGAGTTCCAGCCATTCGCCCTCGCGGGGCACGTGGTACGGCGCATCGCCCCCGGGGGTTTCGACGCGGATGAGGTAGCTGCCGTCAGAGCGGACGATGACCGGTTGGGTCTGCCAGTATGCGTTTTTCATTATGCGATCCTCCAGGCGAAGCCTAATCCGTCTCCGCCTACTACAGTTCCGCCGGCCGCCACTCCCGCTTTGCTTTCGGCGGGCGTCGGCGACCCCTCGGAACCAACAGGAAATGTATAGGTAAAGTACGCCCACGTACCGCCAGAGGGAAGTTTTCCATTGCCCACGGGCACCCACTGCCCGCCCCCCGCCGCTGTCTGCGGTTTGGGCGCGGCCCCGCCGGTCGTGCCCAGGCTGGTCGCGATGGAGGCGTTGGCGGAGCCGTCAAAGGTGGCGGAGCCGGTGACCGCGCCGGTCAAGCTGATGGTGCGGGCGCTGGCGAGCTTCGTGGCCGTGGCCGCGTTGCCGGTTGTGTTGCCCGTGCCGCCGTTGGCCGTTGCAAGCGTGCCGGTCACGTCGGTGGGCAAATTGACCGCGCCCCATACAGGTTCGGCATTAACGGCATTGGTGCGCAGCACCTGATTCGCCGTCTGGGAAGAATTCAGCGCCGCGACCGGCAGGTTGGACGTCTCGCCGCGTTTTCCGGGTATTGACGCCGAATTGAATTGATACCCGTACGCGCTTGCCGTGGCATATACAATTTTATCGGTAGCGGCGGATACGTCGCCCGTATTGGTTACGGAACCCCAGTATATTCTTCCGGGACCTTCGCGATAAATAAAGGCCGTCATCGCCGGGGTCCCGGTTATGGCAAAGTCGGCGTAGCGTACGTACACATACGAGAACTGCGAACAATGCAGGAAATACGTCGGCGCGAAACCGGACACGCAATCCAGCGCGATGGACAGGCTTTCGCTTGAAGAGCCGTTTATGGTGGTTTTCGCCCACTCCCCCGCATAGACGCACGCGCTCACAGCGCCGGTTATCTTGAATTTCACGTTGCCGTTAACATACGAAGACGCGCCATACTGCGAATACAGCCCGTACCCGCCGGACAAGCTGAACGTACAGTTGTTGACGTAGAGAATCGTGTTGCCCGCGCTTCCGGAACCGCTTCCGTATACCGCGACGGCATTGCCGGAACCGGACGAAAAAACCGTCGCATCGACGCCCGCGCCGTTGAGTATAATGTTCGTCGCGTTCGTGTAGTAGCGCGCATTGACGACGTATGACCCGCTGTACGTGCCGGATGCCAGGGTGACATTCGCGCCGCGGCCGTTGAAGTTCCAGGATTCCATCGCCGTGAGCAGCGCCTGCAGTTCCATGGCGTTGGCCGCCGTGGAACCGTCCCCGGTCCCTTTGGACGCCGGAGCGGCGTATACGGTTGTGGCGCCTGTCAGTATCCTGGTTATTCCGTTCGGCAGCGTGATGTCTTTTGCGCCGTCGAACGCCACGCCGTCTATGGTCCGCGCGGCCGCCAGTTTCGCCGCCGCGGCAGCCGTTCCGGACGTCGGCAGCGCGGCGCTGGCCGCGTTCCGGGCCGCCGTTGCCACGTCATAGGCCGTCTTTACCGCCTTGGAACTGGCCGCCGTCGCGCTGGAGGCGCTGCTCACGGAGTCGGACAGGGCCGGAACCTGCGAGAGTCGCGCCAGATCTGCCGGCAGCGCGCCTGCCGGAATTTTGCCGTCATCTCCCGTGGTCACAACGGTATCCGGAAGGCTTGCCCACCGGCCCCAGGTGAGGATTTCCTCCTCGACTTCTCCGGCCGCGAACCGCCCCTCGCGCCGGAAGACCGCCCTGCCGTCCGTGGAGTAAAAGATCTGCAAAATGCGGCTGTCGCCGTTTTCCGATTCGGCGGCGTACACCTTCAGGTAGCCGCCTTTGGCTTCGTGTCCGGCGGGCAAACCGGCGACAGGCGCCGTGCCCTCGAAAAACACTTTGTCCGGGATCGTATACTCGCCCGCATCCATCTCTTCGGGGGCGGTGACGATGCGGAAACTCCCGTTAGCCACCCCGGCCAGAGAAAGCGCGTCCTCCGCCGTGGACAGCGCCTGCCCGGCGGTATCCCGGATGCCCTCGGCCGTCGTCCTGGCGGTTTCGGCGGTGGCCAGGGCCTTGTTCGCGGTCGTTTGCGCGGCGGCGGATCCGGTTTCCGCCGTGGTCATGGCGCTGGCGGCCAGATCGTACGCGCTGTCGGCGCAGGCATTCGCGGCGTCGGCGCTGTTCTGCGCGGTTTTGGCGGCGCTAAGGGCGCCGGCGGCGGAACCGCCGGCGTCTTCCGCCGAAGAAAGGGCGTTGTCGGCCGTGGACAAAGCCTCGGCAGCCGTTGCCAGCGCGCTTCCGGCCTTGCCCAGAGCCTGGGCGGCCGTTGTGTTGGCCGCGTCCATCGCACTGCCCAGTTCATTGAACGCCCGCTCCGTCTGGCTGATGAACGCGGGACCGGAAAGGGATTCCGGAGCGAAAGGCACATAGGCGAATTTTGTTGTCATTGCACACCTCAATCGTGTCTGATGCAGTACAGCAGGTTGATGTTCTTGGGGCGGTTTTCGTTGGCTGTCGGCACAACACGCGAGGCGTCAAAAGCCAGTACTGCGGAATGGTCCTCACGGGATTTGTTTCCGCTGAAACGATATTCGCCCGTGGCGTACAGGGCTCCTTCGTACTCTATTTTTTTGTTATGGTAGGCCGTGAACTCGTCAGCCGTGAATTTGCCTGTGATGTTGCGGATGGCGTCGCCCTGCTCGCTCCCGAGGGCGCGGATCCTACCATCGGGATCATGCACTGCGGCTGGATCATACCCCCGCACAAACAACCCCCGCATATCCGGCGTGGTGTTCTTCCCCAAGAGGCGATGAAGCTGCGGGAGAAGCTTGGCGCTGAAAGACGAGCCGTCGCAGACCAGGTACCCTTGCGGCGCAATGGCCGAGGCGTACATGATGACCGTGCCCACCGGGTTGCCGAGCAGCCCCGCGGAACTTTTGCCGGCCATGCCGGCCAGTGCGGAGAGCAGTTCCTGCCAGTACTCGGAAGCGTCCCCGGCCCCCGGCTCTTTCACGCCGCCCGACGAAGACGGGCCGTTTTCTTTCAGGCACCACCACAGGCCGCCCTTGTGGAAGACGATTGAAGGGACGGCGTAACAAAGGGCCTGCGAATAGGTCCATTGCCCGCCGGATTGAGCCCAGAACAGCATGGACGTGATCATGTTGAAGGTTCCGTTGAAATCGAGGCGGTTGGGGGCCATGCCGCCGGCGCTCAGGGGCAGCTGCGTTGCCGGCGGAAAGCCCGCCGCAAGCGATGCGCGGCCGGATTCAGACGTGTTTTCGGGTATGGCGCGTTTGTTGCCGGTGTCGGCAAAGGGGCGCGCCAGCAAGGCGGGATACGAAGGTACGCGTGCCATTATTCAGTCTCCTTTGGTGTGGCAATGGTTATCCGTTGACTACCAGGGCCTTGTCCGGCGCGAACGGCGCCCGGTTGAAAGGCAGCATGCCGGACCCGGCAAACCCGAACACCTGTCCGGGGTTGACGGCGTAAAGTTCCCAGCCGACCCCGGCGCCCCTGGCCAGGGTGCCGGCCGTTTTGAACACCGCGAGCTGCACGGGATCCAGGTAAAACTCGAACACCCAGCGAATGGCCATGACATCGGTTTCAAGCACGTAGCCCACCGGGTTGAAGTTGCCGATGCCCGTGTCGAGCAGGGCTTTGAGCAGTTTGTTCTGGCTGTCCGCGTCCGTGGGGGATATGTTGGCCAGCGCCTTGTACAGCAGCAGCAGGCGGTAATATTCATCGTTCAGGGTAAGGCCCTCGCCCGTGTCGGGGTCGTCGACGACGCGGCCGATGCCGAGGATGATCCCCCAGTTGTCCAGCCCCGGCCCTTTGGCGGTGTGGATGTTGACGAATTTCTCGTAAAACAGGTCGATGTCCGCCGTGGCTTCCAGGTGCCGCTGAAACTGGGCGGCCAGAGCCAGAATGCGCGGGCTGGCGCTGTACTGGCTCTGGATGGCGTAGCTGGTCGTTTCCCGGACATCGCTCATCTTCCGCAGGTTGGGGGTCTCCCGTATGTCGTTCCATGTCGGCATGGCTTACCCCTGGGCGGCGACGACAATGTTGGACTTGTCGGTTACGGGCGACTGGTCGGCCCGGATGGCCAGCATGTCGGCATAGGCGCCCGGCGCGGTTGCGCTGCCGAGCGCGATTTCCACCTTGTGCAGGTTCTGCACCCCGTCCACGCTCATGACCGCCTTGTAAAAGCGGGAGGCATACACCGTGGAAGCCAGGCCCACGCGCGGGTTTCCCGAAATCGTGCTTCCGCCGTTGAAATCGCCGATCACGGCTTGGGTGATGGCCTCCGCAAGCGTCCGCTCCACCGGCCCGGCCCCGCCGAGAGTCACCCGCACCCAGAAGTTCGTGACCGCCGGGCGCAGGATTTTATACGTGTACACCGCGTTGTGGTAATCGGCGCTGCGGTGCGCGATCGTCGTGTTGCCGCCGGTATCCGCGCCGTTGCCTTTTTTTCTGTAGATGGCCTCGGCAATGGCCGCGTCCTCGCCGCCGCGCACGCACACGGTGATCCCGTGGCCCGGCACCGCCACCCCGTGCCTGGTGACGGGGGACGGACCGATGTTTTCCAGCACCTGGACGTCGAGCACGCCGCTGAGCCCCGCTATGGCCCCGTAGATGGCGGAAGCGCTGCCGTGGGCGTTGGCCGCGACGGAAGCGGCCCGGCGCTGCTCGAATTCCGCGCGCGTCTCCACGTCGCGGCCAACCGTGCCGGGGTTTTCATTGGTGACGCTATCCCAGCCGGGGACCGTGGTGACGATAGTGGCGACGCTGCGCGCCGGCGCCTGCACCGGGCCGGTTTCCGCGCAGCGGAAGGTGGTTTCCGCCCATTTGGCCGAACCGATGGTCACGGACCGGTTGCAGATGAAGGTATGGCCGTCGGCGGACCGCGCCAGCGCCCCGTAAGGGATCGTCGTGCCGGCGCGGCCCGTCACCCGGCAGGTCGCCACCGTGGGCTCGTCCATCTTGCGCGCCAGAAAATAGATGTGCCCCAGCGCTTCCTGCCAGCGGCCTTCCGCGACTTTCGGGCTGAACATGTTGGCAAGGAACAGGATCTGGGCGTCCTTGGCCGCGATTTCCGCAACCTCGTCATCGATAAGCTGGCCGGCCGGGGTCGCGGGGTCCGTGTCAAGCGGCGGCAGGCCGTCGCCGGCAAAAGCGGCGGTCCAGTCGTTGCGCACATCCTGGCGGATCTTCTCCGTCGCGTCGGAATACAGGCCGGTTTTCACGTCAAATTGCAACATGAATGGTATCCCCTTCTGTGGTGGTTATGGTTATCGCGCCTTCCAGCACGCGGTCCTCAAGCCGGGTGATCGCGGTGCTGGCGTCGGCCACTTCCGGAACGGCGCGCGCCGCCGCGTTCAGCCGCGAACGCACGACGGATTCCCTGGGTTTGCGGCCCAGTTCCGTGATGAAGTGCGGCACCCCGTCCGTCCTGTTGAAACAGGCGTCGCCGGTGAACAGGCGCGTGGCGTTGGCCACGTTCTGGGCCACGGCGGCAGCGTCCCGCTTCACGGCCAGGCGGCCCGAGGCGGTAAGGGTTATGTCCCAGTCGTCGGTAAGCGAAAGGGTGCAGGCCATAAGGTCTCTCCAATTGTCCGTTGTTTGGGAGGCGGAAAATACGCTGAATATTTTCCGGTTTTTCATACTAAATATAACTTTTTAGCTAAAATCTAAAATAACGGGCGCGCGAACGGAAGCCGCTGCCGTACGCGCTTGCGGCCTCAACCTGTCAGCGTTCCCGATGTGAAGGCATCAGCGGTACGCCGGGCAAGGGATTCCCAGCTCGACGCCTCGTGCCACGCCGGAAGCCTGTCCTGCTGCGGATAGACGGAGATATGGTTCTCCGTGTGGGAACCCCCGGCTCTTTCGCGGATGTCCTCCAGCATGCTGTACAGTTCGGGCGGGAGCCCGCGCCCCGCCGGATCGACCGGGTTTGCGAACGGCAGGATGGCCCGGGCTTGTATACGTTGCATCTGGTCCAGCATGCCGGCCAGATTGCCGAGAGCGGCGGATAATACCGGCGCGATGTCGCCGGAAAAAGATGCATCCGCAGCGGACCGGGCAGTACCGGCGGGACCGGGCCGATCCTTTGCAGCCGTATCCGCCGGAACAGGGCTGAGGGAAGAAGTCGTTTCTGCGGACGGGGGGGCCTCCTTTTGAAGTTTTTGTAATTTTTCCATGAGGATGTCCTCTTTTTCCTCTTCGCTCAGTATCTGCCCGTCGGTTTCCGCCGACAGCGCGCGCAGGCCCTCCAAACGCCGGCGTTCCGCCACCTTCGCTTTGCTGGCCGCCAGACGGGGCGCAAGTCCCTTGTCGCCCTCTCTGATCATTTTCACGATGTTGAAATTGTGCGTCAGCTCGCCCGCCAGCTTTGCGATCGCGTCCAACTGCTCCGGAGCGATCTTTTTGGTAAAAAGTTCCGTTAGCACTTCAGTGGCGGGCCTTGCTTCATTCGTACCATCCGTGGTCTTGATCCCCGCGTTTTCTAACGCCGCGGCCAGAGGGCTACCTTCTTTTTTCAGTTCGGCGGAAAATTCCGCGATAAAATCCCGGGCCTGATCAAAGGGCAGCGCCCAGTTGCCTCCTGTTTCTTCATTGACCAGCGTCTTGCCGACGGCTTCCAGCTCGTCCTTTTTCTCGCCGAGCCTTACGGCCAGCTTTTCCAGGGCGGCCTGCTCCATCTTTTCTTTTTGCCCGGAAGCGGATAGGTTCTTCGTCACCTCCGCCAACCCGACAGCGGCGAGAAGATATCCGAGAGCGGCATACGCCTTGCCGAGTAAAACTGATACGGCGGGCGGTATAACAGGAAGCATGGCAATCTCCAGTATCGTGTATTGTGTTCTCCGCCTGCGCGGAATACACGCGCAGGCGCCATGGTTTATGGCATCCAGCAACATTTTTTGCTGCAGTTTTCAAATGGCATGAGGGGTATTTCCGTGAAGTATGCGTCACTCGTTCTTTCCTTATGCGTGCTTCTGTTCGCTGCAGCAGAGGGACGATGCATGACCCTGGAGGAATACAGGCAGAAAGTACTGAATGGATCCGATTCGCAAGCTTTTCATGAGGAAGCCCTGAGAGCCGCCGGAAACGATCCGGAATACAAGGCCCAGGCCTATTTCTGGCTGGCCAACCGGCAATATGGCCTCGGCCGGTACCCCGAGGCGCGGGCAATCGCTGAAAAGGCCCTGCGGGAACTGCCCGAAAAATTCCGCGCCCGGGCTTACGCCAACCTCTGCATGATCGCCGTATCCGAAAAGAACCCGGAGGAAGCCCGGCGCTATCTGGCCCTTGCCGCTGGCCACATCCCTGACCCGGTGCTGCAACAACGCCTGCGCGCGCAGGAACAGGATATCGTGCACAGCGCCGTCGCCCTTGCCCCCCGCGTGCTGCGGCAGGCTTTTGAGATCGACCGCGAGGCGGCGGAAAAAAAATACGTCGGCAAACAGGTTGTCCTCTGTTGGAACATCAGTTTCCTTGATTCCGCGGACCCCGTGAATCCTCCGGTGATTGTCGGCTTCAACAGCTACAATGACAGGACAAGAAACACCGACGTGGCATGCATCATCCGCGACGAGGACATGCCGCTGTTCAAAAAGCTCAAGATACTCGACAGCGTCATCGTTATCGGCACCTGCCTTGGCCAGTATCGGGATCTTCTCGTCATCGGCGACTGCCACGTGATTGAAAAACCGAAAGTGCTGGAAACAAGGGTCCGGATAGGTTTCACGCAAAACAGCAGAAGCCCGCACGAGCCCGCGATGCGGCGGGCGTACACCATCGTGCGCGGCCTGTACCCCAGGCCGCCGGAATAGCCCGCCGGCGCCGCCGGTTCGCGCCCTCAAACCGGACGCGTTCATCAAGGACGCCGCCGGCGCAGGTTTCGTATCTGTCGACAATGGTGTCATGGCTGCCCTGTTTCCACCGTTCGCTGAGGGTTTGCGCGTTTGGCCGCGAGAATGCGCCCGTGGCCGGTTGACGCGTTCAGCGCGGAGCGCCCGTGCTGCCGCCGCCGGTTTCCACTCCGCCGTGGACGTGGGTATCAAGAACGATGCCGTTGGAGGACAGCGCGCCGCCGGTATTGGCAAGGCCCTGTTGCACGGTAACGCCCTGTTCCACGTCAAGGCCGTGGGATATGCGGGCCCGGCCGTTGTTCAGGCCGCTGCCGCGTTTGCCCCAGCTCAGGTTTTCCGACACTTCCACGGAGCCGTTGAAGCGGGACAGGGGGCTGTTGACGGTGACGGAGGTCCGCGCGTTGATGACGGCCTCGTTCGTATTGACCACGACCCTGGCCGGCGCGTGCAGGGTCGCCACCTTGTCCTGGCTCAGTTCCAGATAGATTTCCGGCTGTTTGTTGACGATGCCGCCGATGTACATGGCGTCGGCCATGTCGAAATTGCGGTAGCTGCCCGGCTGCACCGGGCCTTTGATACCCGTGACCACCCGGCTGATGTCGTCCTGGGCGAAGATCGCGATGCCGATGTCGCCCGGCGCGGGGTCGATGATCAGGGCCGCGATGCCGCCCTGCACGCGCAGATAGGGCACGTTGTAGACCGTGGCCCGGAGCTGGTTTTTTCTGGCAGCGTCCAGCTGGGACACCAGCGGGGTGACATCCACGCGGCCCACGGGGCCGGTCCCGCCGGGGTAGACCGCGTCCACGCGCACGGGCAGGGCGGTGTTGACCCCTTTCATCAGCGCGCTGTCGATCACGAACTGCAGCATGTTGGCCAAGGAATTGCCCATGCTGCTGGTGGCTGTGGTTGTTACGGTGTCGTTGGCCATCATGCCCCCCCATCCGTCGGCTCGGCTTCGATGGCGCTCTGCCACGGTCCGCCGGGCAGATACGCCGAAAGGGCGTGGCTGAGTTTGCTGATACGCCATTCGCCGCAGGCTTTTTTCACGACGGATTCCACCCGGATCAACCCTTTGTGGACCAGGGCCGGGTTGTAACAGGTTCTGACCGCAATCCCCCTGCTGCTGAAGGACGGGTAGCCGATCATGCCGGTTTCCCCGGATATGAGGACCGGGCTGCCCTCCCTGGCCTGGTTTTCGGGCAGCAGGATCATCGCGCCGTCATCCACCAGCAGGGTCAGGCCCACCTGTTTCGCGGCGGCCAGGGCTTTTTCCAGGGGCGTGCCCGTGAGCACGGGGTTGAGCAGCCGCGCGCCGATGTTACGGGCGTTGAAGGCGTAGCCGACCTTCCTGGCCAGTTCTTCTATGATCGTGGTCACGGCGACCTCTCCCTGGCCGCTCCAGGGCGGGTCGGGGAAAACCGCGGGGTAAAAGCCGCTCATGGCCTCGATCCTGAACAGAACGTCGGGCGCGGCGTTGAAGTCGGCATACGCGCTGGTGATCTCCCCGACGAATGCCTGGGAGAGGGTTTTGCCTTCCCCGGCTTCCACGATGATGCGGTTGTTGCGGGCTTCCCTGGGCTTGAAGCTCAACTGGGTCAACTCGTCCATATCCCTGTCGAGCATGCCGCGAACGGCTATCGAAGCCCTGTTCTTGTCCGGCAGGCTCGGCTTGTCGATGTGGACCTCGATGGCAAGGCCCTCGATGAATTTTTCCCTGCCGCCTTCGCCAAGGGTTATGCGGCAGCGCACGGCCTTGCTGGTGAAAAACTCCGCGCCGCTCATGCCGCAACCTCCGTGGGCTGGTACAGAAGCAGCCAGCGGTCCCCCAGGCCCTGCCAGCGGGGATCTTCCCCACCCCGCGTATCCGCGAAGAACAGCCAGCCGCCGAAGACGTCGCGGGGGGATTGCAGCAGATGCTGCCGGTCGCGGCAGATGCCGCCGCTGGCCACGCGGACGCCGGCCGCATCCAGGTCGCAGAACAGCCGCCGGCCGCGCCAGTAAAAATGGAAAGCGCATTCCCGGTTGCCCAGCGTGATGGCGAAGCGTTGCCCCGGAACGGGATCAAGAGGTATTTCGTACATGGTTTTCCTGCCTTGTTGTTGTGCCCGGGCGCGGGTTGGGCGCGGGGCTATATGGCGTACATGATCAGGTCCGGCCGGCTGACGGGGCGTTTCAGCCCGAAATTCACGCTGCTGACGTCCATGGGATTCTTGGCCTGTTCCCGCGTGATGGCGGTGTTGGAATACCGCGGCGGGATCAGGCGGACCTCGCGGATTTTCAGTTCCGCGATCAGCATGCTCACGCCTTCTTCGGCCTTGCGGGTGTAGTTGAAGCCCGTAAGGGTCATGGGGGCGAATTCGCGTTCCGGGGTGATCACGCTGATGCATCTGGCTTCGCGGGTGAAGGTGTTCAGGGTGTCCAGCACCCGCTGAAAGGTCGCGCTGTCGCCCTGCACGGCCAGGGTGACGGTGGCTTCCACCGGGGAAGCGACCTTGTTGTAGGCGTAGAAGCCGCCCCGCTCCACGGGCTGCCTGGGCGCATCCGCGCCGGAAGACACCGCCAGGCCGATGAAGGAAGTGAACTCGACAAGGTCCTGGCCCCGCTCGTCGGCCACGGTCCAGGCGCCCAGGCGGGGCATGCCCGGCACGGCCGGCAGCGCGGAAGAGTAAGCCGGGACCAGGCCGGATACGGCGGCGTAGGCGTTGCTGAGAGAGATGTTGATGGGCGTTGCCATAGAATAACCTGTATTCCTTGCGAAAAAGGTTGCGGGCACGATCCCGGGACAAGACAATGTCCGGCCGGCTCGGCCGGCATCAGCCGGTCAGGCTGCCCGAAATTCTGCCCGTGGCCACCGAGGAAAATTCGCGCATGACCGGGCAGCCGCCGAACAGCGGCAGCGGCTGGCTCTGAGGGGTGACGGTGATGTTGTTTTCCGTGTAGGAGCCTTTGGCGTTGGCGCGGATGCCCAGCAGCAGGTCGTAAATGTCGGAGGAGAAGCCGTAAGCCGTCAGACTTGTCGCCCTTACAATGGGCAGAGTAGCTTGTATGGATTTCACTCGGTCCAGGGTGTCGGCGACATTTCCGGCCAACGCCAGAAGGTGCCCCCCGAAAGACGCCGCAGTATGGCTGCCCGCGCCGCCGTAAAGACTGTCCACAACCGTCTCTTTCTCTCCCCTGGACGAAGCGGGCAGGCCAAGCGCATTTTCTCCAGGGCCAATGGGAACTTTTATTCCGGGATACTGCGGCACATAATAGGGATCAGCTTTTCGTTTCGCCTTTTCGTGCCGTTCCCGTTCGGCCTCCGCAGCGTCCCATTGTTTCTCCGCTTCATGCACCCGCCAAACGCGTTCGTTCTGGTATCCGATCCATGCGCCGGGTTTATTATGAAAACGCTTGCGCGCGTCGTCGTCAATCTCTTTTCTCGCGGTTTGAAGATACTCACTTCTCCGCAGTTCCTTTATGCATTCATCCAACATGTCCGATAAATATTGACCATACTTTATTACATCATATTTGAATACTTCATTTGCCCCATACCTTTGAAGGATACTCCGCAATTCATCTTTTTTGTCGTCCGTATCGGCTCCTTTTGCCATTAGCAGCAGTAGATGCAACGGCGACTGCGCGCGCTTAGCATTTTGCGTATCAATATCTAATTTTTTTAAAAAATCGGTCAAATCTTCATTTTCACTTTTCAACTTCTCCTGCAGATTGCCGAGAACGGTATCAATCATGTAAGGATCGACGCCATCCTGCCCGAAGAGCATGTCAATAGCCTGCATTCTCAAAGGGTTTTCGTGAAAATTCTCACCCCGTTTCCGTAACCTTCTTCGATAGTTGGCTGTTGCATTCTTTTCATCATTCAGCATCTGGCTGAAATTTTTTTCCGCTTTGCCAATCAGCGTGTAGAGATCCGCCAGAAAGCCAAAGACAAATGAAGGAATAGATATTGCTAAAGGGATTGGCATGGTGTTTATCCTTTGTTCTACATCGTAAGATTTATATTTTGAGCCTGCTTGCCTCGGCATGCCATTAGCGGTAAAAGCAGACATATTGCTCTCACCTCACGCAGGAGCCTTTCCATGAAGCGTGCGCTCATTGTTTCCGCCGTATGCTGGGTGATGCTTTGGTCCGCGATGGCCGCCCAGGCCATGACTCTCCGTGAGTTCCGGACGACGGTGTCTGATGAAACATTGCTCAATAATCCTTTCCGCCTTTACCGGGCGGCCCTGGAGGCCGCCGGCAGCGACACCGCTTTCAAGGCTGAAGTGTATTATGAAATGGCCAGAGACTGCGTTGTGTTCAGAAGGCCCGCCGAGGCCAGGGCTGTGGCCGAAAAAGCCCTTAAGGTGCTGCCGGAGGAATTTCATTCCCGGCCATACGTCAATTTGGCGCAGGCCGCCGCCATAGAGAAAAAACCTGAAGAAGCGAAGCGTTACCTGCTGCTTGCGGCTGACAGCGCAGCGGATCCGGATTTGCGAAAAACCCTGCGCGATGCCGTGCCCAATGCTACGATTTGCGCCGCCGCCGTCGACCCAAATGTCCCCTGGATGGCGTTTGAAACCAACAGACCGGAAGCGGAAAAGAATTATATCGGCAAAGAGTTGACGCTGCTTGGCAATATCGTCGCCATCAACAATTGGGGTCCTTTCGTCATCGCCTTTGACTCGTACAGAGACAGCTCGGGCCAGCCGCCCAACGTCGCCTGCATCATCGACCCGACGGACAAGAGGCGCTTTGACAAACTGAAACCATGGACCACCGTCGTTGTCGCGGGTACTTGTTTCGGCAAGTACAGGGATCTTCTTGTTTTCGGGAACTGCCGCATCATTGATGTCCCTGTGCTGTTCGGAAAAGAAATCCCCATGCTTCTTGATGGCGGGAACCCGCGATTGTCCGAAATGAGGAAAGCGTACGGGCTCATCCGGGGTAAAAAATGAGCCCCCCGCGCCGCGCTGGTCCCCGGCCTTCTGCCGTGCTGTCCCGCTTTCTGCGGCAGCAGGGTACGCGTCGTAACGCGCCGCGTGCCAAACCCGCCCATCAGCGATAGTGCTCGCGCGCGCCCTCAAACCGGACGCGCTCATTATGCGCATCAACGGCAAGAATTTCGTACATGTCGAGAACGTCGCCATAGCTGTAGTACTCTTCCAGTTCCTTCAGGGTCGCGAGCCGGTGTGAAACCACGGGGCCGATAAAACTCGAAAGGTTGGCGTACCTGCCTAGGCCTTGCCGCCGTCCGCCCGCGGGGAGGTGGACCGGGGGGAGCTCAAGGGGCCGCCGTCGATAAAAAAACCGAAATTCAGCTTCAAAATCTCCATCCGCAGCTGGTACAGGGTGCGCACATCGCTGATCACGTCGTCGACCATCGCCGGGGTAAGCGCCATTTCCGCCTTGCCCACCACGCGGGCGCAGCCGGCAAGCATGGCATCGAGCAGCGGCTGCACGTCTTCCACCTCAATGCCCGAAAGCACTGGCAGCAGAGTCTTGAAATCCCCCCGCTGGATGGTGGCGAGCACCTCGTGCATGTCCATGGCGTCGGGCAGCTTCACGCCGCCCCTGGCCGCCACCAGGCAGGCGCGCATGATCCAGCGTTCCAGCTGCAACGCGCTCATCTCGCGTATCTTGAAGGTCAGATCGTTCCCTCTGTCGTCCAGGGTGATGCTCACTTCTCTGCGCATAGGTCCATATCCTTGAATTTCTATGTCCGTGGCTTGTTCTCCGCCGGGGGTGGCGGCCGTTCCGCCGCGCCCGCTCCATATCCGTACGGAGTATACAGGCGCGCACTCTCCCGGATGGCCGGCGGGGATCATCCCCGCCGGCCGGGTTGCCCCGGCGCGCGGCGCGGCCGCGCGGGTATTGCGGGCGCCGCGGAACGCCGGGGCGGCGGGCGCATCAGAACAGACGGCTTTGAGGACGCTCGCTCCGGCGCGTGGCGGCGGGAAATCCCGCCCACGCCCGCGCGGCGGGCGCCGCTTCGCGTCGCCTGAGCGCTTCCGCTTTTTCAAAGCCGAAACGCTCTACATGCTGGAAACCTTCATGCCCGAAAAGTCGAACTTCCAGGTCGTGGGTTCCAGCACCGCCTTCAGGCCCGGGAAGGTGGAACCCGATTTCAGCACCCCGCCGGTCCAGGTGTAGGTCACGCCGATGGCGGGAATGCGGGCCACCAGGGTGCATTCATAGGTGGTCATGTTCTGCTCCATGGCGCGCACGACCTGATCCAAAGCCTGCCGCGAGGGGCTGGACGCTTCCAGCATCACGGTCACGGGCTTGATCGACGGCTTGAACCCGGCGGCCATGTGGCCGTCCACCCCGATGCGGGTTTCGGACAGGGTCACCTCGTCCTGGGTTACGGATTGGTCGGTCGCGAACTGCTCCAGGCTGACGCCGGAAGGAAAGAGCGTGTCCACGGTCAGGATGACGGCCGCGTTGGCCGATGTGATGTTGCCTAATGCCATGCTGGTTTCTCCTCCCTACACAAGAGCGGTTGACGTGACGACCAGGCGGTTGACGCTGCCGCCGTAGGCGTACCAGATGTTGATGATGGGGCTGTCGCGCCTGATGCGGACGTTCGCGCCCGGATCAAGCACCTGCACGTAATAGCCGTCCTGCTCGACGTACGGCACAATGTTCAGCCCGGCCTCGCGGTTGATCCGGGCTTTTTGCGCCTCCGACAGCTTCAGGCCCTGGTCGACCACGCCGTTGTTCAGGGCGCGGTTCACCGGGTCCTGAATCCAGGAACGGACCAGGGCGTACCCGGCTTCGGTGTACGGCACGCGCGGGGTCTGGGTCAGGCCCGCCATCAGCGCGGCCTGCAGCGCGTTGTTGAACCACACCGCGTTGAGGTAGGTGTCGATGTACCGCCAGCGGCCGAACATGGAGCCGGGGTAATGGAACACGAAGTTGTCGTTGCGGGTGGCGTAGTTGCCGTAGAAGTTGACGTTCTTCGCCAGCAGGTTCACGGCGTCCGTGGAACTGCTGACGTTGGCGGCCAGACCTTCCTGGGCCTTGAAGGCCGTGCTGACGGCGCCCTGGCGCTGGTTGAAATCAATGCTCGCGCCCACCCCCAGAACAAAAGCCGCGTAATCCGCGCGTTGCCATTCCAGGGCCGCGCCGGACAATTCAAGGTCCTTGAAGATTTCCGCCACGGTTTTGTTATCGGGGTTGGTATTGATGACAGCTTGCGCCAGATTGGGGTCGTCGTCCCAGCCGACGTACAGATACTGCACGCCCTTGCCGCCGGACCACCGGGCAAAGGCGGTCATGGCGTTCTTGTCCGGTTTCCAGTCGGTGGTGAAGCTCACCCAGTTGCGGGTCTTTTCCAGGATGGCTTCCATGTTTTCCGCTTCGGTCATGGCGGCCATGCCCTGGCTGACCACCGCGCCGCCTTTCAGAGTCAGGCGCAGCAGGTCCGCCATGCTGCCGGCGGCGTAACCCGCCCGCTGCCCGGCGCCCTTAGACCCGCCGGTGATGGTGTACGCCTTGAACACGCTGGAATAGGTCACCGTGGCCCCGGTCCAGGCCGCGCCTCCGGCTGATTTGGCCCGGATGGCGGCCTGCAGGATCTCCGCGGCTTCACTGTAAGTCGTTTTGATGGATGCGAAGCTGATGTCGGCGATCTCTTCCGTGTGCGCGCCCAGCGTCAGGGTCAGCTTGCCCGCGGGCATGCCCCGCAGTTCGGCGACGGATGCGGACACTTCGCCGCCGCGCAGGAAAGGCGCGGCGTCCGCGTCCACGCGGCGGGCCGCGTAAAAGACGCGGGGTTTGATCTGGCTGTTGTTGAAACCGAGGAAGTAGACGTTCGCCAGGCGGTACACGTCCGAATCCACGCCGAAGTAGCCGCCGACGCCGTCAGGGTCTCCAAAGGGCAGCACAAGGGCGTCCGTGGGGATGGCGTCATCCCGGACGAGCAGAAGGCCGTTGAGCTCAAGGTCAACGCCTCCCGGCTGCAGAAGCCTGGGGTTGATCTGGACGATCTGCGATGCTGCAATAGCCATTAGTCCTCCATGGGGTAGTGTGTGTCCACTTCGACAAGAAAATGGACGTTTGCGTTGTCAAACCAGTCCGCACGCGCGGACAGGCTCATCCAGTAGCTCAGGCGCAGCGTCACGGCGTAGCGTGGCGGGATGTCCCGCCGGTGCTCGGCGGGGGTGACCTCGCGCGCCGCGTCCGCGTATAGCGGGGTGACGTCGCGGCCGGCGAGGAACCGCGTCGCGATCTCGTCCCGGAACGCCGTTTCCACGGCGCAGGCCCGGCGGCGGGACAGGTCGGCGTCGCCGTAGAACTCCGCCAGCACCTCGCAGACCACCAGCTTCGAGCGGGTCAGGGTGCCGTCGTCCCGTGTCGCGGCATCGGTCGTGAAGCCGGAGACGTTGGTGCCCCGGCGCGTGTCCGACAGGATGGTAAGCACCGCAAAATCGGCGTCATCCCCGGACCGGCCGGGCAGGGCATCCTTGTGCCGCCACCCCCGGAAAATCCGGTCGGGATCAATGGGCGGGAACGCCCGGTCCGCGACATAGTCGCGCACGGCCGCGAACACATCGGGCATGCTGACCGCATAGGAACCGTGAATCGGCAATGGCTCTTGGCTCACGCCGTACCTCCTTGCGCGGCATTATTGCGCGCGGAGCAAGTACTATCGCTTTCGGCGGGGAAAATTCAGGGTGAACACGTTCACCCTTGACAGCGTTTCACGGCGGGCTGAAAAAATGGAGCAACCGGGGCGGGAAGCGGCAATGCGGGAGAAGCGCGCGGCAAAAAGAGGCGCGGCGCGCCGAAAATTCCGCGCCGGGACCGCTCCGGTTCCGGATCGGGCAACAAGGCGGGATTGGTCCGAAAGCGGAATTACCGCTTGCCGAGGTGCGACTCCGTCAAAAGGTCCAAGCTCCGTTCCAGGCGCGAAGTGGCGTGATCCAGCCCCTCGATCTTGCTGTCCATGCTTTTGACGTCGCCTTCCAGCTCTTTGAGTGCCAGAAAAATCGCCTGCATCTCCCTGGCCGTGGGCAACTGGTCCAGCCTGCCCTCCAGACGCTTGCGCGCGGCCGCCGTGGCCATCTGCTGCCGTTCTATTTCAGCCAGCCTGTCCCCCATCTGCGTCTTGTATCTGTCCAGAGCCTCATAACTGACGAAAACGCGCTTGAGCGACCACCATCCCCACAGCGCCAAGGCCCATCCCGCATACTGAAGCATATCCGGAAGATACCTGACCACTGTCTCCCCGAAAGTCCCCATCGTCATTCCTTGTCCTGTACTTCATAACAACGGAGGGCGGCCCTCAGGCCCTGCAGATAGCGGCGCAGCAGATCGTCCCTTTCCAGCAGCGCGCGGACGTTCTCCGGAGAATCGAACGGCAGGTCCGCGTCCAGCGGAGGCAGAACGGGGGTTTCGGGCGCGGGGCAGCGGACTGCCCGCGCGACGGCCGGCGCCGGCGGCACGCGCGGCGCGGCCGCAAAACAGCCCCCGAGCAGGGACAAAGCCGCCAGCATGAACGCCGCCGCGCAGCGGAACGCCCATGGTTCCAGGCTCCGCCGAAAAGGCCGCGTTTCGCCGGCATCAGGCCCGCTGGCGGCGGTCCCGCCCGCGCGGCGCGGGCAGCCGCTCTCAGAGCGGACGGTTGAGGCGGTCCGCGGCCTTTTCCCGCGTGGCGTCATCAACGATGCGCGCATGGCTTTTCCCTCCCCCCGTGGTTACGCCGGCCTTCGGCGCTGTCTGCCCCGGCTGCCGCGCAACGGGCGCGGCTTCCCGCAAAATGGCCTCGCGCGCGGCGGCGTCTTCCCGGAACGCCCGTTCCCGGTCCAGGCATTGGTCGGCCGCTTCCCGCAGGGCCTTGATCCTCCGGTCCCTGTCCTCCGCCAGCGCTTTCCAGCGCAACCCTTCGCCGGCGGCCGCATCCCGCTCACGGCGCGTGGTTTCATGGCGGGCCTGTTCCGTCCCAAGCCGGCCGGCGAGGCGCAGCGCCCGAAAAAACAGCCCCCCGGCCACCATGGCCGCGAAAACAAGCGCCGCCATACGCCAGGATCGGATATAGTCAGTCACGGTCCACCCCCGGTCCCCAGCCGGCCTGCATATAGGCGCGCTGGACGGTGAAGACGCGGCGCGGATATTCCCGGTTTTCCCGAAACGACGCCGCGCTCCGGCCGGCATTGACCGACTCCACGCCGGACCAGTATCTGGCCGGGTCAATCCCCCGCCCGCGGGCGAGTTCCCGGTCCCGGTTCACCCAGCCGAGGCCGCCGTTATACGCGCACAGGACAAAGGCCCAGCGGTCGCCCGCGCTTGCCGCGCCGGCCACGCGCCGGAACAGATACCGGTCGTAAGCGCACAAGGCCCGCAACGCCCAGCCGGGGTTGAACGGCGCAGGCGCCCCGGTGTGCGGCGCCGCACGGGGCAGCCAGCGCGCGGTGCCCGGCATGAACTGGGCCAGCCCCTGCGCGCCGGCAGGCGAAACCGCGTCAGGCCGCCACAAGCTTTCCGTATGGATCTGGGCGGCAAGCAGCGAAACGGGAGCATCCAGACCCAGTTCCGCATGCGCGGCGCGGACCAGCAGGGACCTGTACGGGACGGCCGCGCGGGGGACGGCCGTTTCCGCCGCATACGCGGCGGCGGCAAACAGCAGCGAAAGGACCGCCGCCCCGACGGCCGCGCGAATTTTCCGCGCGGCCATCACAACCCCATGCCCACGGCCAGCATGGCCGCGCCCGTGATGATGGCCCTGCGCCGCATCGCCGCGCAGAAAGCGGCCATATGGTCCGGGGTGACTTCAAAGTCCGCCCTGTCTTCCGGAAAATCAAGGCCCTTATGCCGCCACTCCCTCTTCAGATACCCGTCCGGCCGGGAATAGGGAAAAATCCAGCGGTCCAGCCAGTACCCGGCGATACCCGCCAGCAGCACCAGGCTGACCTTGTACACGATGACCGGTCCCTGCTGCGGGGCCAGCACGCTTGTGGCGCCAAGGCCCAGCAGGGCCAGAACCAGGCAGGCGAACATACGGGGAAGTCGGCAGACAGTCATGCAATGCCCTCCTTTGTCGGATCCCATGGATATGAACTGTTGCGGTCGCGCAAAGCCGAAATTGAGGAAAAACGCGCGCTCCGCCGGCGCATTTTACCGGCAAGGCGGCCGCCCGGAGTCTGTCCCGCTTTCCAGGGACGCCAGATACCGGATGTAGCGCAATGTGACGCCGCATTCCCTGACGATTTCCTGCGGGGCCTTGCCCTGGCCCAAAAGGGTGACGGCCTTTTCCTTCAGCGCCTCCCGTCTGGCGTTCGGCACGGTTATGACCATGCCGCAGAATTCCGCGCACAGGGCCCGCATGCCGCGCAGGCCGACGATTTCCGCCAGCCGGTGCGCTTCGTCCGCTTTCGACGGGACGTACACACGGGTTCCGCCCATGGCGGCGGCCATGGACAGAGCCGCATCCTTGCCCAGTATCCGGATGAGTTCCGGCATGGAAATCCACATCAGGCCGCCCCTTCACGCCGTCCGGCGCCCGCTTTTTTTTCCTTGCCTCGCTCCCTTTCCTCCAGCATGGCCTCGACCCTGCGCAGCAGGCTTTCCCGCATGGCGGAATGTCCGCAATCCCCCCCCGCAAGCGCAAAGGCGGACAAGCGGCGCAAAAGGCCGCGCAGTTCTTCCGGGCCAAGCTCCGTGCAACGGCGGGCCGCATCCTGCTCCCACAGCGCCACGGGGCACACTCCGTCGCTTTCCGCCAGAAAGCGCATGCGCCGCAGCGCCCTGCGCACCCTGACGGCCGGCGCCGGACGGGCGCCGTTCCGACCGGCGCGGTCGGCATTTTCGGCAAGCGTGTCCGGGGTGTTCCCCCCGTTCCGGAAGGGATTTTTCCGGAAAAACTCTAGGACCGCGCCCATGGCGCGCCCCCCTGCGCGGAGACCCCGCGCCGTTCGCTCCCGCCGATCCCGGCGGCCCGCGGGCAAAGGGCGCAGCACGGCATCGTTCCGGAGAGTATGTTGATCCGGCATTGCCTGCGCGTGATCCGGGCGCGCATGGAGATACAGCTTATGGTGTTGGCGGCCAGGAACTCTTCGACGCTTTTCCCGGCCGATTCTTGAGCAAAATCCGTCCCGGCCTCTGGTCCCGCGGGCGCCCCGCCATGAACCCCCTGTTCCGCCGGGGCGAAAAAGCCGTCCGTTTCGTCCAGAAGCTCGTTGCGCAGTTCAAGCAGCGCCTTGCCCAACGCGCCTGTGCCAAGGCCGCGGGCCGGGCCGCCATCCTCCTGGTCGACCGGCGTGAACCTTTCCAGATATTCAAGTCCGCCATACGCGTCGGGCATGCCGTCCTCACAGTTGTCGCCGGTCATCGCGCCCCCCCGTTTTCCCCATGCTGCGGTTTGCGGACACCGCGCGCGGGCAAAGATAAAAGCGCATTCTCCAGGCAGCGCACCCGTTCGATATCGCTTTCCATCTCATGGAGAATGCGCGGGAGCAAAAGCTCAAGGTCGCCGTTGGCACGGCGCGTCAGCGCACGCAACCTGCACACGGATTTTTGAAGCCCTGACGTGATATCCATGTTCTCTCCCTGCCGCGCGGGCCGCCGGACGCCCGAGGAATGGGCTGCGCGGGCCCGGCCGTTGCGGCAAACAAAAATCTTCAATACGATATTGACCAGTAGACTCAAGAAAGGTAAACTTAGCTTGTAGATAAAAAATGCAACGATTTGCCTTCGTACTATTATATTTTAACTAAAAAATCAAGCTAAAATATAAATTTTGACCCTGAAACGATAATACGCCAAATATTCCAGCATATTATCAAACTACTCTTGTGGAGACGCCATGGGCAGCGCAAAATCGTTCGAGGCAAAACTGGCGAGAATGTTCACCGCCACCCAGACGCGGGGGGACAGCGCCCTGGCAAGGGTCTTGGGAATTCAGCCGCCGTCTGTCGCAGCGGCGCGCAAGCGGGAACAAATTCCCGGCGCCTGGATAGAAAAAGTGGCCGAGCAGTTCGGCATCAACGCCAACTGGCTGCTTTTCGGCATGGGGCCAATGAAGATGGCGCAACCGGAAACACCCCATATCGATGAAGCGCTCCTCAGACAATGCATTGAAATTCTAGAAGATTTCTTGCAAATGGAAAAAAAGGAGATGCCCCCCCAGGACAAAGCTTTGGTCATTTGCCAGCTTTACGAGCTTGTCCTTGAAACGGAGGAAAAAGAACGCACGGAAAAACCGCTGCAGGCGTTACGCCTCATCCGTGGCGCACTGGCCGCGGCCGGGTAAGTGTGAATTCGGACCGGCCATGCCGGCATGGTGATCTCAAAAAATGCACCTGCCGGCACTATGGTGGATTGATTTCTCTATACACTTGATCTAGATTTTTTTTTCCCATTTGCAGTATTGCCGAAGTGAGGAGCATATTATGCACAATCACTGGAGCATATCTCGTCAAGATATCGATATCAGAAAAAAAATAATCTATGATGCCTTATCTTCAATCAACTGCAAAGAGATCGCGTGTCCCAAAGATAACGAAAGACAGATAATTATAAATATAACGGCAAATATACATGTTGTTCATGATGAAAGAATACAACAAACTGGAAATAATTATCACATTTCAGAAAGGCAATCATCGGAAATACTATTTTTATTGCAGCAAATAGCGCGCCTGCAAAAGAAAAAATCACACACGCGTATTCCTTTTTCCGCGATATCAAGAATATTTTGCAAAAAGATGAAAGTGGATTCCTATCTTCTTATTCCCCGCAAACGGTACCGTGAGGCATTGCAACTCCTTGAACAATGGCAAATCGCCTTGCTGAGCGGCAACGCTGCCGAGCGCCATAATGGTTGAGTGCCGCCGGCCCGTTGCTTGTCGCTTTGCAAAGAAAAGCCCCTGCGATAAGCATCGCAAGGGCTTGAATTTTCTGGCGCGCGATACAAGATTCGAACTTGTGGCCTTTGGCTCCGGAGGCCAACGCTCTATCCAACTGAGCTAATCGCGCGTATTCCGCACTGGGGGCGGGACCGTGTGTGTAGCCTTGCCGCGCCGCCGTGTCAAGAGGCTCTGCGCGCTCCGTTTCCGCCCGCACGCGCGCCTTGATTTTTGCGGCCGGGCGGAGTAGGGTAAATGGTCATCCATCCATTGCGGAGGCCACGGCACATGGCGAAGCGTATCATGGTGGACATGTCCGCCACCCTGCTGCATCACGGGCATATCCGGCTTCTGAAAAAGGCGGCCGCCCTGGGTTCCGTCGTCGTCGCCCTGACCACGGACGACGAGGTGCAGAAAACCAAGGGCTACGTTCCGGAACTGAACTTTGAGGAACGCAGGGAGATTCTTGAAAGCATCCGCTACGTGGACGAGGTCGTTCCCTGTCCCTGGCTGATCGACGATGCGTTTCTGGTCCAACACAACTGCGACCTGCTGGTGCACGGCAACGACAATTCCAACCATATTCCTCCGGAAAAACTGGCTATTTTCCCGAGAACGGAGGGCATCAGCAGTTCATCCCTGCGCGAGCGGGTGCTCGATTGCCTTATCGCCCTGAACCTGACCAAAAAATCCACCAGCAGTTCGGACACGATTGCGCGCCTGCTGATTGAAACCATCAAAAAAGAATTCCGGCTGGAGTAGCCATGGCCCGTTTTTTCCCCCTCGCCCTGCTGGCCTGCGCCCTGCTTGCCGGTCCTTTCGCGGGCGCGGCCGCGCCGGCGGAACCGACCCGCCTGACCGTGTACACGGCCATTGAACCGGAACTGCTGAGCCTGTACGCGGACGCCTTCACCAAAGCCAATCCCGGCATCAGCATCCGCTGGGTGCGCGATTCCGGCGGCCCCATCGCGGCCCGGCTGCTGGCGGAAAAAGACGCGCCCAGGGCCGACGTGGTGTTCGGCGTCGCCCTTTCCGGCCTGCTGCCGCTGGAAGAGCACGGCATACTGGAGCCGTACCGCCCGAGGGGCGTGGAAGATCTCAGCCCCGGCCTGTACGACGCGCGCGAAAAGCCGGTGTGGGTGGGCATCAATTCCTGGGGCTCGGCCATCTGCGTCAACACCCGCGAACTGGAGAAGAAAAAACTCCCCATGCCCGCTTCCTGGGCCGACCTTGCTGATCCGCGCTACAAGGGCTTCATCGCCATGGGCAGCCCGGTTTCCTCCAGCACCATGTACATGAACGTGGCTTCCTGGCTGCAGAACATGGGCGGGGAAAAAGCCTGGGCCTATATGGAAGCGCTGCACAAGAACATCCGGATGTACACCCATTCGGGCTGCAAGCCGGCCCAGATGGCGGCCCAGGGCGAAATCCCCATCGCCGTCGCCTCCGCCGCCTGCGCCCAGCCCTATGTGGAACGCAAGGCCCCTCTGGTTCTGGTGGTTCCCGCCGAGGGCACGGGCTGGGACGTGGAAGCCTGCGCCCTGGTCAAAGGCGGGCGCAATGCGGAAGCGGCCAAAAAACTGCTGGACTTCGCTTCCTCGCCGGAGGTGGCCCGCATCGCCCTTTCCAAGGCCTATATCCCGGCCAGGGCCGACGCCCTGACCCCGGAAGCGAAAAAAGAGCTGGCCGCTTTTCTGCCCACGGACCGGGCCGGGGCCGCGGAAAAACGCGCCGAAACGCTTGCCGAATGGCGCAAACGCTTTGACGCCGGCCGCTGATACGGGTAAAGCCGGAATACGCGCAACGGGACGGGCGGCGCCGGCCCGCGGACGGCGGGTTTTCCGCTTTGCCGTTTTCCGTTGTCTTTGCCGCAATCCCGCATGAGACACGCCCGTGATCTATCTGCACCTTGACCGCATCACAAAACGCTTTGCCAACTGCACGGCCCTGGACGACGTTTCCCTGTCCTTCGCCAGGGGCGAATTCGTCACCGTGCTCGGCCCTTCCGGCTGCGGCAAGACCACGCTGCTCGGCATTCTCGCGGGCATCGAGCCGCCCGACAGCGGCCGTCTGCTGCTGGAAGGCCGCGACATCACCGCCGTCCCCCCGGAAAAGCGCAATTTCGGCCTGGTGTTCCAGAATTACGCCCTGTTCCCCAACCTGACGGTGCGGGACAACATCGCCTACGGCCTGCACGGCCGGCCGAAGGCCGAGGCCCTGGCCCGAACCCGCGAACTCGTGGACATGACGGAGCTGTCCGGGCTGGAAAACCGGTACCCGGCGCAGCTGTCCGGCGGCCAGCGCCAGCGCGTGGCCCTGGCCAGGGCTCTGGCGCCGGACCCGGCGGTGCTGCTGCTGGACGAACCCCTGTCCGCCCTGGACGCCCAGGTGCGGGTCAGCCTCGGGCAGGAACTGCTGCGCCTGCAACGCAAAACAGGGGTCACCGCGGTCATGGTCACCCACGACCAGCAGGAGGCCCTGGCCCTGGCCGACCGCGTCGTGCTGCTGAACGCCGGCCGGGTGGTGCAGACCGGCGATCCGGAAACGCTGTACGCGCGGCCCGCCGCCCCCTTCGCGGCGGAATTCGTCGGCCACATGAACACGGTGCGGCTGCCGTCCATCAACGGCGGCCGGCCCACGGGCATCCGCTTTGAAGACGTGCGCCTGGCCCGCCCGTCCGAGCAGGTTCTGGCCCAGCCCAACACCTGGGTGGGCAAGGTGGAGCACCGCGCCCTCATGGGAGCCTTTTACCGGGTGGAGGTGCTGCTCAACGATTTCACCACCCGTCTGTATGCCGACGTGCCGCGCGCCGCGCAGGGAGGGGAAGCGGGCGACGCCCTCGTCCGGGGCAGCCTGGCGGCCGTCACCCTGCCGGAAAACCGCCTGCGCCTGTGGGAAGATCCGGAGCGGGGGAACGGATGACGGCCGCCCTGCGGGAGGAAAGCGCGCCCCGGAAAACGCGCGGGGCCACCGCCGCGGCGTTGTCGTCCGCCCGCGGCGGGCCGGCCGTTCTGCTGCTTGTTCCGCTGGCCTTTCTGGCGACCGGCCTGCTGCTGCCCCTGCTCGCCCTGCTCAGAGAAAGCGCCTGGAACGGCGGGCGCTGGACGCTTTTCGCCAACATCGCGGCGTATCTGGAAACGCCCGGCCTGGTGGCTGCCCTGTTCCACACCCTGGGCACGGGCTGCGCCGTCACCCTTGTCACCCTTGTCCTCGCGTTTGTTCCGGCCTACGCCCTGACCCACACCCGCATGGCGGGCAAAGGGCCGTGCCGCGCCCTCTGCCTGCTGCCGCTCTGCGTGCCTTCCCTGTTCCCCGCCCTGGGGCTGATCTATCTTTTCGGCGCGCAGGGCGTCGCTTCCGGCTGGCTGGAATTTTCGCTTTACGGCCCGGCGGGCGTCGTCCTGGGCAGCATCGTGTACACCCTGCCCCATGCCGTGCTGGTGCTGACCGCCGCCCTGCGCGACATCGACGCCGATGTGTACCGCGCCGCGCAAAGCCTGGGCGCGCCGCCGCTGCGGCGCTTTTTCACCGTGACCCTGCCCGGCGCGCGGTACGGGCTGACGTCGGCCGCCATCGTGGTTTTTGTGCTGACCATCACCGATTTCGGCGTGCCCAAAGTGCTGGGCGGCGAATATTCCATGCTGGCCACGGAAATTTTCAAGCAGGTGGTGGGCATGCAGGATTTCGGCATGGCCGCGACGGTCAGCTTCATCCTGCTTTTGCCCTGCGTGCCCGCCTTTGCGCTGGACGCCTGGAGCCGCCGCAGGCAACGCTACATCCTGCGCGGAAAATCCCTGAACCCGGCCCCGGCCGCCGGCCGCGACGCGGCCTTTACCGTCGCGGCCTGGGCGGTTCTGGCCCTGCCGCTGGCCGTCATGGCCATGGTGGTCTGGGGTTCGTTCATCAGCTTCTGGCCCTATGAGCTGGGCCTCACCCTGGCCAATTACGGGTTCGGCGATTCCGTGTACGGCGCGGCCCCGTTCCGGAACAGCCTGGAACTGGCCGCCTGCGTGGCCGCCATCGGCACGGCCGCCGTGTTTGCCGGGGCCTATCTGAGCGGCCGCTGCAAAACGCCGCCCTGGCTGACCGGACCGTACCGCGCCCTGGCCCTGCTGCCGCTTGCCGTGCCCGGCACCGTGCTGGGGCTGGCGTACATTCTGGCCTTCAACGCGCCGGACGGCTGGCCGGGCTTTCTGGCCGCGCGCATGCCGGGCGGATACGGCGGCACCCTTTTTCTGGCCTGCAACACCGTGGTCCACCTGTACACCGTCTGCCATTTCACCTGCGCCGGCTCTCTGGCCCGCCTGGACCCGCATTACGAGACAGCCGGCAGCACCCTGGGCGTTTCCCGCCCCGGCACGGTCAGGCGGGTGATCATTCCCCTGCAGCGCGGCGTCCTGGCGGACGTGGCCCTGTATCTGTTCGTCAACGCCCTGACCACCATTTCCGCCGTGGTGTTCTTGTATACCCCGGACAGCATTCCGGCTTCCGTGGCCGTGCTGCAGATGCTCGATTCGGGCAAAACGGCGGAAGCGTCCGCCATGGGCGTGCTGATCCTGGCCGCCGCCCTGGCCGCGCACGGAATCCGGGCGCTGGTGAAGGAATAGAGCCGCTTTTGGTGAAGCCCTCTTTCCGGAACGGGGATCCGCCCCGCGCCGAGGGGGGGCCCGGCCCCCCGGTCCCCATTGCGGAACACGCTTGATGGCGCGGGGGCCTGCGAAAAAAGAAGGACCGGGGAACTGTTCCGGTCGCCGCAAGAGGAAAAGGACCGCATGCTGGATTTTCTGTATTACCTGTGCATAGCCCCGCTGGAAAGCGCCATGCGCGCGGCTCTGCACGCGGCGTATGCGCTGACCGGATCCTGGGGGGAATCCGTTCTGCTGCTCAGCCTGGCGGTGAACGTCGCGCTGATCCCCTTCTACCACCTGGCGGAAAGCTGGCAGGAAGCCGAACGCGCCGCCAGAAGCCGCATGGAGCCGAAACTGGCGGAAATCCGCGCCGTATTCAGGGGCCGCGAACGGGACATGTACGTCCGGGCTTTGTACCGCCTGCACGGCTACAGCCCCGTTCTGGCTTTGCGCACCAGTTGCGGGCTGCTCATCCAGATCCCCTTCTTTTTCGCGGCCTATCATCTGCTGCACGCCGCGCCGCAGCTGGCGGGCGGTTCCTGGCTGTTCATCCGTGATCTGTCCCTGCCCGACGGCCTGATCCGGGCCGGCGGCGTCAGCGTCAACCTGCTGCCCTTTGTCATGACCGCCGCCAATCTGCTGTCCGCGGCCGTGTACACCAGCCGCCTGACCCGCAAAGAAACCGTGCGGCTGTATGCGCTGGCCGCCCTGTTCCTGACGCTTCTGTATTCCTCCTCCGCGGCCCTGCTGCTGTACTGGACCAGCAACAACTGCATCTCCCTGCTCAAGAACCTGATCTACACCCGCTTCGTCTACGCCGACGCGCGGGCCGCCCGCCCGCCGGACCCCGCGGGAAAGGCCTACCCCGCGCCGCGCCGCGCGCTTTTCGGCGGGACCATTCCCGCCCGGGCCGATCTGATCCCGGCGGCAATCGCCGTGGCGGCCTTTGCCGCCTCCCTCTTCCTGCGCAAACGCGCGGGCGTCAGCCCCGCCGTTCTGGCCTGCGTCGCGACGGCCGCGGGAGCGGGCCTTGCAGCGTTCACCCTGCGCGCCGCCTTTTTGCGCGGACGGGAAGGCCTGGAACGGCATCTTCCCCTTTTCGCCCTCATCCTGGCCCATGTCACGGGCCTGGGCGTCTGGAAGCTGACCTCGTTCAAACGCCTGGCCACAACGCTTTCCTGGTGGCATTTCGCGCTGTTCGCCCTCTGCATCGGGACTCTGGCCGGCTGGGCGGCGATCCGGCAGCCCCTGGTCCGTTTTCTGGCCGGAGCGGCTTGCTTCTGCGAAGCGCGCATCAGCGCGAAAAGCGCGCCCGGCCTGTTCCGGGCCGCCGCCCTGGCCATGGCGCTTCTGGTCTGCTGGTACACCCCGTCCCTGCTGTACGCGTCCGATCCCTCCTTTTTTCACGAATCCCTGCCCGAACTGGCCGCCCGTCTGACCTGGCGCGGCCTGCTGTTCCTGGCCGCCGCCTGGGCTTTCTTCCACCTGGCCCATGCGCGGCTGCGGCCCTTTCTGGCGGCGGCCACGGCCTGGACCGCCGCGGGGACTCTGCTGTTCGCCTTTGCGGCGGCCGGCGATTACGGCACCATGGACGAATTCCTGCTGACCAACCCCGGCCCGCTCAAAACCCGGCTGGCCCCGCTGGTGGACGCGCTCGTCTCTCTGGCCGCCGGGGCCGCCGTGTGGGCTTTGCTGCGAAAGCGGAAGACGGCCGCCCTGGCCGCCCTGCTGCGGGGCGCGTGCCTGGCCCTGGCGATCATGAGCGCCTGGCAGGCCGTGAGCGTGCCCGCCGCCGGCGCCGACAGCCCCGATGCCGGAACCGGCCGGGAACCCTCCGCCCAGCTGCCCGACTATACCGACCGCTTTTTCGGCTTTTCCCGGCAGGGGACCAACACCGTGGTGGTCATGCTCGACATGTTCACCGGCAGCCACGCGCGCGCCATTCTGGACGGGGAACCGGCCCTGAAAGAGGCGCTGGACGGTTTCGTCTGGTATGCGGACACCGTCGCCCCCGGCGCGGCGACGCTGCTTTCCATCGCCTCCATCCTGGGCGGCGAGGACTATACCCCGCCGAACGTCAACGCGCGAACCCCCCCGTCCTTGCTGAAAGAAATCCATAAGGGCTTTGCCGTGCTGCCCGACATCTTCGTGCCGCGCGGCTACGAGGTGTCACTGGCCGGCGTGGACCATCTGGAGCCTTCCCTGTTCGGCGAAATGTGCGCCGCCGCGCCGCGGACCCTGGTGGTGGGGCAGTCGTTCGCCACCGCCTATGCCCCGTACTGGCGGCAGCGCAAAGGGCTGCCCTCGATCCTTCCGGAAAGCCGCGCGCCGTTCCTGGCCAGCGTGGGCCTGTTCCGGGCCGCCCCCTGGGCGCTGCGGCCGCATATCTATTTCGACGGATCCTGGATGAATACCCAGACTCTGCTGCACAACCCTTCGGAAGGCCCCTACGCCATGCTGGACCTGCTGCCGGAAATTTCCAACGCGGAACGGCGCGGCAGCACGCTGAAATATTTCACGTCCATGGCGACGCACTATCCGTGGCGGCTGGATGCGGACACCTGCATGCCCGCGGCGGACAACTCCAGAACGACGCTGCCCGACGGCAGCATCGCCGAGCACCGGGCCGCCGAGCGTTGCGCGTTGCGGGCCCTTTCCCGCTGGCTGGTCTGGATGAAGGACAACGGCGTGTACGACAACACCCAGATCATCCTGCTTTCCGACCATGACGGCGGCGACAGCCCGGCATACGGAAAACGCTTTGACCGCCTGCGGCCCAAAGGCCTGCTGTGGAAGCCGGATGCGCTGCTCATGGTCAAAAGCCGCGATGCCCGCGGCACGCTGCGCGTTTCCGAAATGCCCATGAGCGGCGCGGACGTGGTGGCCCTCATCTGTGCGGAGAGCGGTCCCTGCCCCGGCGTGAACCGGCCCGACCCCCGGATCGCCCCGCCGGACGGGCGGGAACGCGCGCGCACCCACAGCGCGGGCCTGGCCAGCATCAGGCGGCACGACAAGGGCGCATTCCGGGTGGAAACGTACACGGTCACCGGTTCGGGAACGGACCCGGCCAACTGGCGGGGGCCGGACAAAGGGAACAAGCCGAAAAAACGGAAGGACGCATCATGAACCGCGGCACATGCTTACGGGCTTTTCTTCCGGCCGCGCTGCTGGTCTGTCTGTGCCCCGGCCCGGCGCAGGCCTACCTTGATCCCGGCACGGGCAGCATGCTGGTTTCCGCCCTGGCGGGCATCGCCGCCACCGCGTTTTTCATGGCCAAAACCCTGTATTACCGCGCGGCCGGGCTGCTGTACCGGCTGGCGGGAGGGGGCGCGGCCGTCCCCCCGGGCGGCGGGAACGGCATTGTTTTCTATTCCGAAGGCAGGCAGTACTGGGGCACTTTCAAACCCGTGCTGCAGGCTCTGGACGCGATGGGACAGAGCGCGGTCTATCTGACGTCCGGCGCGGACGACCCGGGCCTTTCCCACCCCTTCACCCATGTGACGGCCCGCCATATCGGCTCGGGCAACCGGGCCTTCGCCCGCCTGAACATGCTGGAAGCCGACGTCTGCGCGCTGACCACCCCCGGCCTGGACGTTCTGCAGATACGCCGCGCCCCGGGGGTGAAGCATTACGCCCATCTGGTGCATTCGGTCACCGACATGGCCGTGTACAAACTGTTTTCCTTTGACTGGTTCGACAGCGTGCTCTGCAGCGGGCCGCACCAGATGCGTTCCCTGCGGGAACTGGAAAAACTGCGCGGCACGCCGGAAAAGCTGCTGCTGGAAACGGGCTGTCCCTATGTGGACGCGCTGGCGGAAGAACTCGCCGCCGCGCGGGACGGCGCGGACCCGGCCGCGCCGGGCGCGCGCATCCTGATCGCCCCCACCTGGGGGGCCAACGGCCTGCTCCGCCGTTTCGGGCTCGACCTGCTGCGGCCCCTGGCCGAGGCCGGGCTGGAACTGACCATCCGCCCCCATCCGCAAAGCTGCATTTCCGAAGCGGCCATGCTCGCCGCACTGCGTTCCGCCCTGGAAAGCTTTCCTTCCGTGCGCTGGGACACGCAGCGCAGTCCCCTGCCCGCCATGCTCGATTCGCGGGCCCTGGTTTCCGATCTTTCGGGCATCGTGTTCGACTATGCCTTCATCCTGGAACGGCCGGTCGTCACCGTGGCCATGGATGTGGACACGCGCGGGCTGGAAGCGGGCGATCTGCCCCATCCGGCCTGGGAATTGGCGCTGCTGCCGGAACTCGGCGCACAGATAGCGCCGGAAGACGTCGCCGGCCTTCCGAAACTGATCGACAGCTTGCCGGATGCGGAGGCGTTCCGCGCCCGCATGCGGGAACTGCGCGGCAAAAGCCTGTTCAATTTCCGGCGCAGCGGCCGCGCCGCGGCGGAACAGCTGCTGGCAATACAACGGGGAGTATGAGGGGAGCGCCATTCTTCATTCCCCCGCTCCCGCCGCCTTGCCCGGCAAAAACGCGCTATTCGCACCCCGCGATGGCCCTGGGCATGCCCAGCGGCGGCAACGCCTCGAAAATGGCATTGGCCGCGCGAAACATGACGTTTTCGCCGAAAGCCGGGGCAAAAAGCTGCAAACCCACCGGCAGATCGGAATCCGCGCCAAGCCCCGCCGGGATGCTCATGCCCGGCAGGCCCGCCAGGTTCAGGGACAGGGTCAGCGCGTCGCGCCGGTACGCGGCCACGGGATCGCCGTTGTGCCCGCCCAGCTTCCAGGCGGTCATGGGCGCGGCCGGGGCGGCCAGCAGGTCGCAATGGGCGAAGGCGGCCAGATAGTCGTCCTGAATCAGGCGGCGGACCTGGGCGGCCTTTTTGTAGTATGCGTCGTAATACCCGGCCGACAGCACGAAAGTGCCCAGCAGGATGCGGCGCTTGACCTCCGCGCCGAAGCCCCTGGAGCGGGACCGCACGTACATGTCCTCCAGTTCCCTGGCCTCCTTGTCGCGCAGGCCGTAGCGTATGCCGTCGAACTTGGCCAGGTTGGTGCTGGCTTCCGCCGGGCTGAGGATGTAATAGGCCGCCACCCCGTAGCGGGTATGGGGCAGGGAAACCTCCACCAGCCGGGCGCCCATGCTTTCCGCCCTGGCCAGGGCGGCGCGGCAGGCGGCATCCACTTCCGGATCATTGCCCTGCCAGAATTCGCGGGGCAGGCCGATGCGCAGGCCCTTCAGGTCGCCGCCGTCGCGCAGGGCGTCCATGTACTCATCCGGCTGACGCGGCGCGGACATGGCGTCGCGCGGGTCATGCCCCGCGATGACGCGGGTCAGCAGCGCGGCGTCGGCAACCGTGCGGGCAAAGGTTCCCACCTGGTCCATGGACGAGGCATAGGCCACGACCCCGTAACGGGATATTCCGCCGTACGTGGGTTTCACGCCCACGCAGCCGCACAGGCCGGCGGGCTGGCGGATGGACCCGCCCGAATCGGAACCCAGGGCGCCGAACACCTGGCAGGCGGCCACGGCGGCGGCGGAGCCGCCGCTGGACCCGCCGGGCACGCGGCAGGCGTCCCAGGGGTTGGCCGTGGTCTGCAGGGCGGAATGCTCGGTGGTGGACCCCATGGCGAATTCGTCCATGTTGGTCTTGGCCACGATGAGCGCGCCGGCATCCTTCAGCAGACGCACCACGTGCGCGTCGTAAAAGGGCACGAAACCTTCCAGCATGCGCGACGAGCAGGTGGTGGGATGCCCCTTGACGCAGATGCAGTCCTTGACCGCGACAGGCACGCCCCACAGGGGTTTCGCGGGATCGGGCCCCGCCTTGTCCATCGCGGCCGCCGTCTCAAGGGCCGTGTCCGCGAGCAGCGGCGGAACCACCGCCCTGATGACGCCTTCCGTGGACCGGATGCGTTCAAGGCAGGCGGCGACCGCGTCGGCGGCCTTCACTTCCCCTCGGGCGAGGGCGTCACGCACGGAAAGCAGGGATTGGCTGTACAGGGTCGACATGAAACAATCCTTTATCCTGATGTCCCGGCGCACAGCGATTGCGGGATCTTCCCGTGCGCCAATTGTCCAGTGCTTGTTTTGCGAACGGACACTGGGGCTGTCTCTCCATAAGCGCCTGCCGCAAAGCCGCCTTTTTCCGTCCGGCGGCGTCGCGGGGCAAAAATTGCCCCCAGGGGGGCCACCCCCCTGGGGGGGGGATTGGGGGACACGGTCCCCCAAAGTGCCGGGGACCGGGCCTAGACAATCCTGGGCACGACGAAAAACCGGCCGTCCTGTTCCGCGGCGCCGGCCAGCAGTTCGGCCCTGGTGTTGTGCTTTGCCGCCTCATCCCCGCGCGGGCCGGCCGGCGGCACGGCAAGGGGCCAGTACAGGGGCTCCACACCCCGCGTATCCACTTCTTCCAGCGTGTCCATCAGCGCCACGATATCCTTGAACTCCTGGGCAAAACGCTCCAGGGCGGCCTGCGCCTGCTCCGGGGCCAGGCCCTCGGCCAGATCAAGGCGGGCCAGCCTGGCCACAGCCAGAACCCGTTCCAGACTTTCTTTCATATCCGCTCCGTTGTCCTTTTCAACCATGTGCCGGCCCGCTCCGGCACCAGCCGCCGGAAGGCGGTCACCGCTTCCAGGCCTTGTCGAACCGCGCCTTGACGTCGCCGACATTGACGGGAACAAAGCCCGTGCTGGCGGGCGTGAACAAATGCATCTGCTGGCTGCCCGCGCCCCGTCCCGACCAGACGATGGGGGCCGTGCTCCAGGACATGTCCGCGTGTCCGGACAGGGCCGCGTTCACCGTATCCGGCGTCCAGCCCTGGGGAATATCCAGCGTGGCCGCGAAACGCACGAAATCATAGCCGAGGCCCGCCCAGAAATCGGGTTCGCCGTAGCCCCCCCTGACAAAGGCCGCCTGAAGGCTTTCAGCGGCCGGCGTCGGAATGCCGGGGTTCCACGAACCGGGGAAAACCCCCATGCCGTAATAACGGGCGTCGATATGGTCGTTGTTGGTCAGCCCCGGTTCCCACAGCGACGTGCCCAGCAGCACCTGCCGCGTTTCGCGGAAATAGAACAGATTGGGCACGATCAGTTCCATGTTCTTCCACGAATCGGGCAGGAAAATGGCCTGATAGGAGACGGCGGGCGCGTGTTCGGCGTTTTTGCTGGTGCCGAGGAAGGAGCCGACGAACTTGTTCCAGGTGTCCGGCGCTTTGGACGGGTATTTCGCCCGCGCGGCGATCCGCGCCCCGCGCGATGCCGCCTGCTGCTCGAACAGATTGGCCATCCGTTCCGCATAGGGGTCGCCGTCGGGCATCAGAATGGCGTAGCTGCCGACGCCCAGTTCCTGGGTCAGGCGGAAAAGGGCGGCCATCTGGTCGTCCGGGCTGGGGAAAAAGCGCCAGGCCGTGCGGCCTTCTTCGGCGCCGGATCCGAGGGTGGGCATGAAGGTCAGAAAAACCCGGCCGGAGGTCAGGCCCCTGGCCTGGGCGGCGGCAAAGTCCTGAGCCCGCAGGGGGCCGCCCACAACGGCCAGGGACGGCGGCAGGGCCGCCAGCTTGTCCAGCCAGTCGGCCTTGCTTGTATCCAGCAGCACCAGGCCCACCGTGTGGCCGGACGCCTCGAATCCCTTGCGGGCGACCTCCGCGCCGCGCGCGATTTTCGTACCGATTTTCTCCAGCTGCCCGCTGAGCGGCAAGGCCATGACCACGGTCTTTCCGGCCAGGGGAATGACCGGGGAAGCCGTTGCCGCGGATGTCGCCGCGCCCCAGGCGGCGAAAAGGCCCGGGTCCGCCAGCGCCGTCCCTTCCCGCAGGGCCTCCGCCTGCGTTTGGGCCGCCTCCCGCCCGCCGGGCGCAAGGCCGGCCCGCCGGATCTCTTCCAGCCGCACCAGGGCGTGAGGATACTTTTTGCTGTTTTCCGCCGTCACCTGCCCGCTCAGAGCGGCCAGAGCCCCCGCGCTCGCGTTGTGCAGCGCATCGAACAGGGCGTATTCCATGGCGATTTTCTGGTTCTTGTCCGGGGCCCCGGCATACAGGGCGGCAAGAGCGGCCAGGCTGTTCTGCGCCGGACCCCGTTCCCACTGGCGCGCGGACAGGCGCAGCAACGCCGCCGCCCGCAGGCTGAACGGCCGCGCCTCGTCGGCATGGACCGCCTTGATCCTGTCCGCGGCTTCGTACTCCGGAAATTGGGACATGGCGGCAAAAAACGCGTCCTGCCATTCCTTGCCCGCATCGGCCCCGGGATCGGCTTCCCGCCAGCGATCCAGAGCGGCGGCGCCCAGATAGGCGTGCCGGTTGGCGACGGCGGAAAGGGCCAGAACCCTGAAGGCCCTGGCCGCATCGGGACGGGGAAGGCCGGGACCGGCGGTGATCTGGGTGGCGATCTGCTCGGCCCTTGCCATGTCGCCGGCGCGGAAAGCCGCCTCCGCCCCGTCGGCGGAAACGGGGAAAGCTCCGGCCGCCGCCGGGGCGGGCGGCGTGACGGGCCGGCCCGGATCGCCGGCGCCGATGGTCTTTTTGAAGCACCCGCCGAGAGCCAGACAAAGGCACAGCAGCAGAAGCGCCGGAACGAAAACCGGCGGGACCGGGCGGTTACGCTGTGATTCCATGCTCATACACACACCTGCGCGGATAGGGGGAAACAACAACAGGATTGTAGCGTACCAGACTACAGCGCTTTACCGTCCTTGTCCATTCCCTCTGCCGGGCGGAAAGCGGCTCTCCGCGCGGCGGCGCCGGCCCTCATCCGCCGCCGTCGACGGTGTGCCCCGCCAGGCGCAGCGCCGCGGCCGCCGCTTCCGCCTGGTCTTCCCGAACCAGGAAGTAGCCGGTGCTGAAAGTGCTGACATAGCAGATGCTGATGCGTTCCGCCGCCAGAATGGCGCTGCAGTTCGCCACCACCCCGGACAGGGACACGTCGAGGTCCGCGCGGAGGACGAAAGCCCGCCAGGGGGCGTCCCATTTCAGGCCCGGGCCGTCTTTGGGGCGGACGGACTCGGGCACGACCAGGGAAAGTTCGTCCTTGCCCCGGGCCATGGCGGCGAAAGAGCCTTCCGGCAGGGACGGCACGGGGGATGCCGGGTCCAGGCGGCACAGGGCGTAGGTTTCGGGCAGCAGGGCAATGCGGAAGACAAAGGCCTTGCCGTCGGCCTGGGCGCGTTCCATGCGGCGCAGATTGCGGCGGCGCGCGGCGTCCGCCATGCGGCGGCGGTCTTCGGCCGTTTCCGGAATCAGCGGCCGCACCGCCGTGGGGCGCCCTTCCTCGTTGAGCGCCACAAAGGTCAGATACGCGGTGCCCACATGGCGGGTTTCGCCCGTATACGGATGTTCGGCCTCTATGCGCGCGCCCACTTCGATGGAGCTTCTGTGGACCATGTTCACGGACGTCTTGTAGACGATGTCCTCGCCCATGCGCACCGGGCTTTTGAAGTCCATGCGGTCCACGGAAACCGTGACCACGCGGTTGCCCGCATGGCGGGCGGCGGCCATGCCCGAGGCCGTATCCAGATGATACAGAATGAAACCGCCGTGCATCACCCCGCTGGTGTTCGATTCCGCGGGCTGCGGCTTGTGCCGCATTTCCACGCGGCTGCGGCTGATCGGTTTTCCTTCCATCGCGATGCTCCCTCAAACGGTGAAATGCACCTTGCCCTTGCCCAGAAGGTCGTGCAGGTGGATGACGCCCAGCAGCACGGCGCCGTCTCCGACCACCGGCAGCACGGTGATGGCCGAACGCTCCATCAGGTCCAGCAGTTCGGCCACGGATTCATCCGCCCTGCCGCAGCGGGGTTTTTTCGTCATGAGGCCCGATACCGGTGCGGCCATGTCCAGGCCGCCCCCGGCGATGCGGCGGCGCACGTCGCCGTCCGTCACGATGCCGGCAAGTCTGCCGCCGGCGTCGGTCACCAGCACCGCGCCCAGGCCGCCGGCGTCCTGCACGGACAGGGCCGCTCCGGTCGGCGTGTCGGGCGGCACGACGGGCAGATTCCGCGTGTGCATGACCTCGGAAATTTTCAGGCGCAGGCGCTGCCCCAGAGTGCCGCCGGGATGAAAGCGCCTGAAGTCGTCGCGGGTGAAGGATTTGGCATGGATCAGGCAGACCGCCAGGGCGTCGCCCATCACCAGGGTGGCCGTGGTGCTGGATGTGGGCACAAGGTCCATGGGGCAGGCTTCGCGCGGGATGCCCACGTCCAGAGCCAGATCCGAGAGCCCGGCCAGGGGGGACGACCTGTCCCCGGTGATGGCGATGAGTTTCGGCCCCATGGAGCGCAGGGCGGGCATGATGGCGTTCAGTTCCGCGGTCCTGCCGGAATAGGAAATGGCGATCACCGCGTCGTCGGACCGGATGGAACCCAGGTCGCCGTGCGCGCCCTCCACCGGGTGCAGAAAAAAAGACGGCGTGCCCGTGGATGACAGGGTGGCCGCGATCTTGCGGCCCACCAGCCCGGATTTGCCCAGGCCCGTAACCACCACCCTGCCCGAGCAGGCGGCCAGAATGTCCACGGCATCGGCAAATTCGCGGCCCAGACGTTCGCTGACCGCCCGCAGCCCTTCCATCTCCACGTCGAAAACGTCCTTGCGGGCCACAGCCACCCAGTCCCGTTTCGTTTGTTCAGGCATGGGAAACCTCTTTGTTGCGGGGAATGCTCACCCTCGTTGCGGGTGCGGGGACGCGGCCTGTTCCCGGCGGCGGGCCAGGGCGTACACGGCCAGCGCTCCGGCCATCTTGCTGGCCGTCATGAGCAGCACCGACGGCACGGAAGCAAGCCCCAGCAGGGCCAGAAAAACCACGCTGTCCACGGGGACGGAAAACAGGCTGGACAGCAGCACGCGCTGGGAAAAAGGCCTGCCGGTCCAGGTGTACACCGCCCAATCCAGAAACTCGCTCGTCAAAAAAGCGGCCATGCTGGCAAAGGCCACTTCCGGCCCGGCCATGAGCCAGCTGAGGGCTCCGCCCGCCAGCATGGCGGGCAGGACGAGATGCCCGATTTCACGCTGGGCATAGTCGCGGATGACGAAAGTGAACCCCACGACCAGCGAGGCCGGGGGCCAGAAATCGCCGCCGGGCAGCGGCACGGCGGGAACCACCGTGAACAGCCAGTTCACGAAAACCACGTTGACGATATACAATGCAGCGTACATCACAGGCCAATCCTCATGGCGGGAACACCCGCGAACTGAATTCTTTACCTTGACCGGCAGGAAAGGTAAAGGCATTGGGAATGGAAGCCGTTCCCCAATCCGGAAGGTAAAGGCATTGGGAATGGAAGCCGTTCCCCAATCCGGCCGGAAGCGGCTTTCCGGCGCCGGGCGGAAGTCCGGCGCGCCGCCGGGGGCGGCGCAAACGGGCCCGGAACCGCGTTTCCGGGCAAAGCGGTCCTCATCCGCCGGCC
>JAVBOK010000028.1:0-21972 GCA_031550605.1 Desulfovibrionaceae bacterium
CCCCCTATCACCTGCCGCGGGCGGGGGCGTGGGCTCCGTTCACAAATTTTTTTTTTTTTTTCTCCCCCCCCCCCCCCGCCCGGGGGCGCCGCGCCCCCCCCCCCCCCCCCCGCCGCCGAAGGCGGCGTGAGTGAGCCGAAAACCACGTTTTTCGGCGAACGATCTTTTACGAAATAGCTACAGCTATTTCGTGAACATCACACTAGGCGTGTATCGGCTGCATGATCTCGACCAGAACCCCGTCCGGCCCTTTAACGAACGCGCACAGGTTCCCCCTGGATTCGAAGGGTTCACGCGCCAGGCTGACGTTCGGCAGACCCAGCAGGGTTTGCAGGCTTTTTTCCATCGATTCGATCGTCACCCCCAGGTGATCCACGCCCGCGCGCGGGGCGCCCGCATCCTGCGGATCGCAGGCCATCTGCTTCAGATACAGCTTGGTGGGGCTTTGCAGATCCAGAACCGCGCCCTCGCTGGCGCCGAATTTGCGAAACTCTTCAAACGTCGCGCCGAATCCCTTGCTCCAAAAATCGATCATGGCGGCAAGGTCGGTACAGGCCAGGTGCACATGGTTGCATATGGCGGGCTTCATGATGGCTCCTTGGGGATATGTATAGTATGATATCGCACAAAACGGCATACACTGTATGTCTTGTTTCTTCAAGAGCCGGGGGGACGCCGTCCGCCTTGCCATCTTGACCCTGGGCACGAAAAAGCCCACTATCCTTTTCTGAAACACAACAGAAATAAAACCGCCGCCCCTCCGCCAGGGAAGGGCGGCGGCACACCGGAGCGGTCCCCATGGCGGGCTTCACCCTGCAAAACAACAATCCGGCGCGGTTCATGCCGCCGCTGGTGGCCGCGTTCATTTCCCAGGTGGCGGATCTTCCGGGCACTGTGGATGCGGGGGCCTTTTCGTATGCCGCATCGGTCATCCTTCCCCATATGGACTGGCCCGAGGAAGAATTTCTGCCCCGTCTGATGCGCAACCTTTCCAGCCCGTATAATCTGGCCCTGCTCGAGCAGGCCCGGCAGCAGCAGGCAGCCGGAATTTTCACGCCCTTCGTGCTGAAGCTTTTCCGCGAAGACGGCGCGGAGGCCGCCTTTCTGGCCCTTCCCCGGCCGGGCGCGGGGGACAAAGGCCCCGTCAGCGCGGCCATCGCCCCGGCTCCGGCCGGCATGGGCGCCGTGCCCGACATGGAGGCCGAACGGGCGCGCATGTTGAAACTGCTGGACGTGCTGCCTGCCTATGTGATGCTGATCGGGCAGGACCACATCATCCGTTTCGACAACCGGGTCTCGCGCCAGATATTCGGCCAGGCCAAAGGCCGGCCCTGCTACCATACCCTGTACGGGCGGGATACGCCCTGCGCGCACTGCCCCCCCTTTTCCGTTTTCAAGGCCAGCGCCATTCAGGTGCACGAATGGGCCAGCACCCGAAGCAATACGGCGTTCCGCGTGCACTCCTATCCGTTTGAAGACCTGAGCGGCAACAAACTGGTGCTGAAAATAGGCATCAACATCACGGCCGGGGTCCGGGCCCAGCATGCCCTGGATCTTTCCGAGCAGCGGTACCGCAGCATCGCGGACAACCTGACCATCGGCATCGCCCTGCTGGATCCCCAGCTCAACGCCGTGACGGTCAATCCCCGGCTGGTGGAGTGGTTCGGCGTTGACGCGGCGCGGGGCACGCCCATCTGCGACATTTTGCAAAAACAGTGCTGCGGCGACGAGGCGGCGGGTGAAATCTGCGTGTTCCGCCAGGTGCTGGCCGACAAGAAAAACCACGAAAAGGAATTCAGTCTGTTGACCGGCAGCGGCGAAGCCCGCCACTTCCGGCTGATCGCCTGCCCGATACTGACCCGCAAACGGGAAATGCGGGCCATTGTCATGATGCTGGAAGACATAACCGACCGCCACAACCTGGCGACGCGCATGCAGCATCTGCGCAAGCTCGAAGCCATGGGCACGCTGGCCGGCGGCATCGCCCACGAGATCAACCAGCCTCTTTCCGCCCTGCATCTGTACGCCAGCGGCCTGCAGATGCTGCTGGAGCAGGGCGACGATATCCCGGCGCAGCGGGTGTTGGAACGGCTCAGCCTGATTCTCGGCCAGGCGGAAAAAATCCAGCAGATCATCAGCCACATGCGCGCCCTGGTCATGCAGGACGATACGTCGCCGCCCGCGGCGATTCCCCTGCGCGCCGCCGTGGACGGGGCCCTGACCCTTGTCGGCGCCCAATTGCTGGCGCACAACATCGTGGTGAGCGTGGATGTTCCCGAAAACCTGCCGCTGGTGTACGCCAACCCCGTGCAGCTGGAACAGGTGCTGATCAATCTGCTGATCAACGCCATGCACGCGCTGGACACGGTGGAACGGCCGCAGAAAATCGTGGGCATCTTTATGGGCGTCTGCGAACCCGGCATCCAGCGTGTGCGGATTGTGGACAACGGGCCCGGCATCCAGGGGGTGGAAGACCGCATCTTCGACCCGTTCTTCACCACCAAGGAAGCCCACAAGGGCATGGGCCTGGGGCTTTCCATCGTGCACGCCTTCGTCACCGCCTGGGGCGGCGACATCCGCGCGCGCGGCAACGGCGTGAACCACGGCGCATCCTTTACCCTCAGCCTGCGCACCACGGAATTCGGCAAAACCCTGGGCGCGGGGGATGCCGGAAACGCCCGGACGGACGCGAAAAGCGGAGGAAACACCCCATGACACCCCTTATCCTGGCTCTTGACCAGGGCACCACCAGTTCGCGGGCCGTTCTTTTTGACGGCGAAGGCACGGCCGTCGCCATGGCGCAACGGGAGTTTCCCCAGATATACCCCCGGCCGGGCCGGGTGGAGCACGATCCCACCGCCATCTGGAGCACCCAGCTGGGCGTGGCCACGGAAGTGCTGGCCAGGGCCGGCCGGCACTTTTCCGAGGTGGCGGCCATCGGCATCACCAACCAGCGCGAAACCACGGTCATCTGGGAAAAAGCCACCGGCAACCCCATCCACAACGCCATCGTCTGGCAGGACCGCCGGACGGCGGAGATCTGCGAAGCCCTGGCCCGCGACGGGCACGCGCCCCTGATCCGCGAAAAAACGGGCCTGATCCCGGATGCCTATTTTTCGGGCACCAAGGCGGCCTGGATCCTGGACCAGGTGCCCGGCGCGCGCAAGCGGGCGGAAGCGGGGGAACTCCTTTTCGGCACCATCGACACATGGCTGGTCTGGAAACTGACCGGCGGCGCCGTGCACGCAACCGACCCGTCCAACGCCTCGCGCACCATGCTGTGCGCCATCGGCGCGGGAGAATGGGACGAGGGGCTGCTCTCCCTCCTGCGCGTGCCCCGGGCCATGCTGCCCCGCATTCTGCCTTCTTCCGGCCTGTTCGGCGAAACGGACCCGGACGTGTTCGGGGCCGCCATACCCATTGCCGGCGTCGCCGGGGACCAGCAGGCCGCGACCTTCGGCCAGGCCTGCCACAGTCCGGGCATGGCGAAAAACACATACGGCACCGGCTGTTTCATGCTGCTCAATACCGGGACCGAACCGGTTTTTTCCTCCAACAAACTGCTGACCACCGTGGCCTGGAAACTGGGGGAGAAAGCTCCGGCCTACGCCCTGGAAGGGGCGGTGTTCGTGGCCGGGGCGGCCGTGCAGTGGCTGCGCGATGCCCTCGGCATCATCAGAACCGCGCCGGAAGTGGAAGAACTGGCCGCATCCGTTCCGGACAACGGCGGGCTGGTGCTGGTGCCCGCGTTCACGGGCCTGGGCGCGCCGCACTGGGATCCCTACGCCAGGGGCGGCCTTTTCGGCATAACGCGCGGCGCGACCGGCGCGCATCTGGCCAGGGCCACCCTGGAAAGCATCGCGTTTCAGGTCGCCGGAGTATTGTCCTCCATGCAGCGGGACGCGAAAACGCCCCTGACCGAACTGCGGGTGGACGGCGGCGCATCGAACAACAATCTGCTCATGCAGTTCCAGGCGGATATTCTGAATCTGCCGGTGGTGCGGCCCGTGGTCACGGAAACCACCGCCCTGGGCGCGGCATATCTGGCCGGACTCGCCGTCGGGTTCTGGGATTCGCCGGCAACCATTGCCGGCCAATGGAAAAAAGACCGGGTGTTTGAACCGTCCATGAAACAGGACCGGCGCGAAGAACTGCTGTCCGCCTGGGACAAGGCCGTCGCGCGATCCCTGGCATGGTCGGAAAAAGAATAACGGCAACGGCGGAAAGCCGCCCCGCGGCCGGCCGCGATTTTCCGGTTTCGACGGCAAAAATTGCGCCCGCATGCGATACTTTTTTTCCGCCATGGTGTACAATGGCGAAAACAAGCGCGAGGCACTCATGGCAGAAGTCGAACTGATCAACGTCAAAAAGTCTTTCGCCAAAAACGACATCATCAAAGGCATTTCGCTGACCGTGCCCGACGGCACCTTTCTGGTCATCGTCGGGCCGTCCGGCTGCGGCAAATCCACAGTGCTGCGCCTGATCGCCGGGCTGGAAGAGCTTTCGTCCGGCGAGATCCGCATCAACGGCGCGGACGTGGCCGACCTGGAACCCAAGGACCGCAACGTGGCCATGGTCTTTCAGAACTATGCCCTGTATCCGCACATGAACGTGCGGGACAACATCTGCTATGGCCTCAAAGTTCGCGGCATCCCGAAAACGGAACAGGAGAAACGCCTGGCCGCCGCCGCGGACATGCTGGGCCTTGCCGAGTATCTGGACCGGACGCCGCGCCAACTTTCCGGCGGGCAGCGCCAGCGGGTGGCCATGGGCCGCGCCATTGTGCGCGAACCGGCCGTGTTTCTGTTTGACGAACCCTTGTCCAACCTGGACGCGGCCCTGCGCAACCAGATGCGGGTTGAACTGCGCCGGCTGCACCAACGGTTGGGCACCACCAGCATCTATGTGACCCATGACCAGGTGGAGGCCATGACGCTGGCCCAGCGCATCCTGGTCATGAACCTGGGCCGGGTGGAGCAGTTCGGCACGCCGGACGACCTTTATCTGCGGCCCGCCACGGTGTTCGTGGCCCGCTTCATCGGCTCGCCCAGCATGAACATGCTGCCCGCCACGATAACAAACGGCACCCTGACCCTGCCCGACGGCAAAACCCTGCCCGTGGCCCCGTCCCCGGACCACGGACTGGCCGGATACTCGGGCGATATTCTGCTGGGGCTCAGGCCCGAAGACCTGCTGCCCGCCGCCGAGGGGCCGGAAACGCTGCGGTGCGCGGTGGAACTGGCCGAGGCCCTGGGCGCGGACACCCTGGCCCACTGCCGCCTGCCCTATGGCGGCGCGGAATCGGGCGCCCTGCTCATCGCCCGCATGGAAGGATCCCTGCGGCCCCGGCCCGGCGAAATCCTGCACCTTGCCGTGCGGCCGGGCCGCGCGCACCTGTTTGACGCAACAACACAACAACGGCTGTGACATGAACCAACCAATCATCGTCGCCCATCGCGGCGCGCGGGCTCACGCCCCGGAAAACACCCTGGCCGCCGCCTGCCTGGCCCACGCCGAAAAAGCCCTGCTGTGGGAGCTGGATACAGCCCTGACCCGCGACGGCCAGCTTGTCGTCATCCACGACGACACCCTGGAACGGACCACGGACGTGGCGGACCGGCCGGAATTCGCCGGCCGCCGCCCCTGGAAAATCGAAGGCTTCACCCTGGCGGAAATACGCAGCCTGGACGCCGGCAGCTGGTTCGCGCAAAAAGACCCCTTCGGCACCGTGGCCTCGGGCGACGTTTCCCCGGCCATGCTCAAGGCCTATGCCGGAGAAAAAATTCCGACCCTCGAGGAAGCCCTGCGCCTGACCCGCGACCTGGACTGGGCCGTCAACGTGGAGATCAAGGACCATTCCCGCCGGCCGGGACACGACCGGGTGACCCGCGACGTGACGGATATGGTCCGCCGCCTGGAAATGACGGACCGGGTGCTGCTTTCCTCCTTCCAGCACCGCTATCTGCTTGAGGCCGCAGCCCTGCTGCCGGGCATGCTCCGGGGGGCGCTGATCGAAGGCGCGCGGCCCGCGAACGCCGTGGACGTCTGCCGCGGGGCCGGGGCTGTCTTTTATCACCCCCGGCACGACCTGATCCTGCCGGAAGACATGGCCGCCCTGGACAAGGCGGGCGTCAAGGTCAACGTCTGGACAGTGAACAGCCCCGAAGACATGCGCCGGGCCGTCGACCTGGGCGTGGCCGGCATCATCACCGATTTCCCCGGACGGATGCGCCGCCTGCCGGCCGGTTCCGAAAACGCCGCAGGGAAGGTTTGACCATGCGCAGCGCGCCGCTTTTTCTCTTTTCCCTTCTTCTGCTCGGGCCCTTTGCCGCCCCGGCCATGCCCGGCGGCGGAGCCGCCGGCAGTTTTGACCGGGCGGATGCGGACAAGAGCGACACCCTGAGCTGGGAAGAATTCCACGCCGCCTTTCCTTCCCTGCGGCGCGACGCCTTTGACCTGATCGACGCGAGCAGGGACGGCAGCATTTCCAGGGAAGAATGGGGCGCCTTCCGTATCGGCCACGGCGCGCAGGGCCAGCGCAACGAAACGATGCCGGGGTCGGTTTCTTCCGGCGCTTCACGGTCTCTGCCCGCCCCGCCGCCGTCCCCCGCAAAGGGCGCGCTGCCGCTTTTGACCCCGCCCCCGCCGGCGCGAGACATTCCCCCCGGGACAAAGCCGGAAGCCGCGCCGAACGCGCAGCCCGCCGAAGGGAAACCGGCTTTCCCCTCCGGCGCCCAAAACGCCCCCGCCCCGGCGTTGCCGCTTCTGACGCCGCCCGCGCCGGCCCCGGCCAGATGATCGCCCAGCCGCCGTTTTTGCCCGCGACGGGCGAAGAAATGCGCGTCCTGGGCTGGAACGCGCTGGATATCCTGCTGGTCAGCGGCGACGCCCATGTGGACCATCCCGCGTTCGGCATCGCGCTGTTGGGCCGTTTTCTCGTCAGCCGGGGCTATCGTGTGGGGGTCGTGGCCCAGCCCCGCTGGCAAAACCCGGACGAGGCCGCGGCCGACCTCGGCCGAATGGGCCGCCCGCGCCTGCTGGCCGGGGTCAGCGCCGGCGCGGTGGATTCCATGCTGGCCCGGTACACGGCCTTTCGCAAGATGCGCTCCGACGACGCCTACACCCCCGGCGGCCTGGCCGGAAAACGCCCCAACCGCGCCGTGCTCGTCTACTGCGGCCTGCTGCGCCGCGTTTTTCCCGATCTGCCCGTGCTGATCGGCGGCTTGGAGGCCTCGCTCCGCCGGGTCAGCCATTATGATTTCTGGTCCGATTCATTGCGCCGCTCTCTCCTGCTGGACAGCAAAGCCGACCTTCTGCTGTACGGCATGGCCGAAACGGCGCTGGCCGCGTGCGCCCTGGCGGCCGAAAAGGCCCGAAGCAGCGCGGTCCCCGGCGCGGTCTGCCGGACCTTTCAGGCTTTGGCCCGGACCATCCCCGGCACAAGCTCCGCCATCAGCGCCAAAGAGGCCGCGACCATCCCCGGCGCCCTGCGGCTGCCGTCGCACGAGGACATCCTGGCGGACAGGACCCTGCTGATGGCCGCCACCCTGGCGATGGAACGCCAGACGCACCAGGGCAGGGACCCTGCCGTGCAGATCAGCGGGGAACGGGCCGTGCTGGTCAACCCGCCCGCCCCGCCCCTGTCCGCGGAAGAACTGGACGGCCTTTACGGCCTGCCCTTTTCCCGTCTGCCGCATCCCGCGCATACGCAACCCGTACCGGCCTGGGAAATGATCCGCACCAGCATCACCAGCCACCGGGGCTGCGCCGGCGGTTGCGCTTTCTGCTCCCTGGCCCTGCACCAGACCCGCCGCATCGCCTCGCGCAGCAGCGGATCCATCCTGGCGGAAGCCGGAATCATTGCGGCAGGGCCGCCCCGGGGGGAAAAAAAGGCTCCTCCGGCCTGGGCCGGGGCCATCAGCGATGTGGGCGGGCCTTCGGCCAACATGTGGCGGGCGGCGTGCGCCCTGAATCCGGCGCGCTGCGAACGGCAGAGTTGCCTTTTTCCCGCGCCCTGCCCCGGCTTTCGCGTGGACCAGACGGAAGGGGCGCAACTGCTGCGGGAAGTCGCGCGGCAGCCGGGGGTGCGCCATGTGCGCGTGGCCAGCGGGGTGCGCTTCGATCTGGCCCTGCGCGACGACGCGGCCCTTGCCGCGTACACGCGGGAATTTACCGGCGGCCAGCTCAAAATAGCCCCGGAACATATCAGCGAAACCGTGCTGCGCCTGATGCGCAAGCCACCCCCCGCGGTGTTCGAGCGGTTTCTGGAACGGTTTGCGCGTTTGTCGCAGGCGGCGGGCAAGGAACAATACGTGGTGCCGTATCTGATGAGCGCCCACCCCGGCTGCACGGACGAGGACATGCGCGAACTGGCCGCCTGGCTGCGGCGGCGCAACTGGCGGCCGCAGCAGGTGCAGTGCTTTATCCCCACGCCCGGCACCGTGGCCACGGCCATGTTTTACGCCGGGACGGATACGGACATGCGGCCCATACCCGTGGCCAGGACCGATGCCGCGCGCATGCGCCAGCACTATATCCTGGCGGGACGCGGCGCCCCCGACGACGTCCGTGCCGTCCGCGCGAACGGCGCGGCGGCGGGGACCTCCGGCGGGCGCTTTGCCGGAAACGGCCGGGCCGGGCCGCCTGCGGCGGAACAAGCGCGCTTGGGAAATCCCGCGCCCGCAAAGGACTCTGGACCGGAAAGAAAAAGCGGCGTACACCGGAACACGCCGGAAGCCGTCCGCAACGGACGCGGCCGGAAACGCGGCGCCGGCTCCCGGTAGGCTCAGGCCTCGACGCTTTCCTGGGGCTGCCGCCCCAGGCCCCGTCCGGGGGGGATCATCCTCCCCCCGGCCCCCCTTGATTCCCGGTACGTGGCGCGAAACGCCCGCACAGGAGGGTCCATGCAATACTGGCTGCTGAAAACCGAGCCCGGCTGTTTTTCCATCCGCGACCTGGCGGCGTTGCCGGGCCGGACCACGCCCTGGGACGGGGTGCGCAACTACCAGGCCCGCAATTTCATCCGGGACGCGATGCGGCCCGGCGATCAGGTTCTTTTCTACCATTCCGTCACCGATCCCGGCATCGTGGGTCTGGCTGAAATCGCCGGCGAAGCCCGCCCCGATCCCAGCCAGTGGGACATGTCGAACGAACATTTCGACCCCGCGTCCCCGGCGGACAATCCCCGCTGGTATCTGGTGGACGTGCGGCTGAAAGAAATCTTCGCGCAGCCGCTGCGCCTGCCCTTTTTGCGCGGCCGGCCGGAACTGGCGGGCATGGAGCTCCTGCGCAGGGGCAGCCGCCTTTCCGTGCAGCCGGTGGCCAAAGAACAGTACGAGGCTGTGCTCGGCATGGCCCGGAAAGCCGGGGCTCTGCCGTGAGCGGCCGGGAACTGCGCATCGCCCGCCTGGAAGAAGGGCTGTTTTTTCAGGAACGTCTGGTGCAGGACCTGAACGCCGCCCTGACGGGCCAGCAACGCCAGATCGACCGCATGGAAAAGGAACTGCTGGCCGCGAAGGAAAAAATCGCGGAACTGGCCGCCCTGCTGGACGAATCCGGCGGGGTGAATCTGCCTCCGCCGCATTACCGCGAGTGATGCCGGCCCCGCTATCCCGCCGCGTACTCGCGCGCCGCCGACACCAGCATGATCAGCGCGTTCACGCCGATGACCAGGTCCAGCAGCAGGTTGAACCGCCGCTCTCCGATCCGCCGCACAATGCGTTTGCCCAGAAACGCGCCGATCATCAGCGAGGAGCCGATGAACAGCCCCTGCAGCAAAAGCGGCCGGGTGATCACGCCCAACACGCTGAAGGTGGACGTCTTTGTTCCGTAAATCAGCAGCGAAGCCGCTGATTCCGTCGCCAGAAGCCGCCCCAGCCGCATGCCGAAAGAAGTGAACACCACCACGCTGAGCGGCCCCGTGGACTGCACAAGCCCGGTCAGAAACCCCACCCCCGCGCCGCAGGCCAGCATGCTTTTCACACCGGGCTCTGGCTGCGTCGCCACCACGCGGCGGCGCAGGAATATGACCGCGAAGAAAAAAAGGCCCAGCACCACGTCGGCGGTCCAGGCGGGGATGGCGATCAGGGTCCGCGCGCCCAGAACGGCGCAGGGAACGCTGCCCAGACTGTAAAACAACAGCACGCGGCGGTCGATATCGCGGAACCATGCCAGAATCCGGCCGAAATTGGCCATGACCGACGCGATGGCCATGATCGGCACCGCCGCCTTGGGCCCGTGCATGACCACCAGCAGAGGCAGCAGGATCAGCGAAGATCCCGTGCCGATGACGCCCGCCAGCGTGCCGGCCGCAAGGCCCAGACCGAAGAGAACAAAATCGCCCATAAACACCCCGGATGAAGAAACGCGGCCGCGCGAGCACTCATTTCGTCAATCGTCCAGCGGCCGATTGACGAGGATCCTTCGCCGGAAAGCGTGGTTTCCGGCCCGCTCGCGCCGCCTGTGGCGGCGCGCCGGACGGCCGCCCGGCGGGAAAAGCCGCCGCGCAATGAGTGATGCAATGGATTCTCTTGTAGCGCATGCCGCAAACGAAAGAAACCACTGTGTTTCAAACGCTTTTACTTGATTGTTGCTTTACTGTTCCACTTCTGATAGGTAGTCCGAATTACAATTTATCCTCTAGTTATTTACACATAAAAGCCGATACGCATGCTCGGGGAGATCGGCTCCGGCATTCCCCGCCCGTGCGACTCCCCCACGGGCCTCCACGCAGGAACTTTGCAGCCATGCCGCAGGAAAAAGAGAATGCCCCGGAAAAACACAGCCGCCATTCGGGGATCCGCCTGTCCCTGAATGTGGGCATGCGCATGGCCATCAGCCTCGGCACGGAAAAAGACAGCCCCGAAAACCGCCTTTCCGCCGATCTGGTCGGGGTGGTCCATTTCGAATACCTGATTGTGCGTCTGCCCTGGGTGCCCGGCCTGCGCACCCGCCTGGTGAGCGGGATCTCGCCCACGGTGCGTTTTGTCAGCGACGGCGAACTCTGCGGGTTCCAGAGCGAAATCATCACCCACGTGGCCAAGCCCGCTCTGCTGCTTTTTCTGCAATACCCGGAAGTCATCGAAAAACTGACCCTGCGCCAGCATAAACGCGTGCACTGCGCCCTGCCGGCGCAACTGCATTCCCGGCGCGGCGACGCCCAGGGGGTCATCGCCGATCTGTCCCGGGGGGGCTGCCGTCTGGCGGTCAACGTGCGCGGGCAAAACGGCCTTCGCCACACCGTTTCCGGCGACATTCTGGTTCTGCGGGCGATCCTGGCCGCCGAGGGGCTGCCGCTGGCCGTCACCTGCACCGTGCGCAGCGTGGACACGGACGCCAACCGCATGCAGCTCGGCCTGGCCTTCACCGAAGCGGACGACGAATTCTGGTCCAGCCTGGACCTCTTCCTGACCTATTCCGAACTTCTGTCCTGACGCCTTCCGTTTCCCGCGAAAATCACGTACAGGCAGGACAAGGACGTAACATTGTAAAAAGACGGGTGGTATGTACACCGGCCTTATGCTGTTTGTGGCCTTGCTCCTTGTGGTGTTGAACGGCCTGTTCGTGGCGGCGGAATTCGCCTTTGTCAAAGTCCGCAAAACCCGGTTGGAACTGCTGGCGGAAGAAGGCAACCGCAGGGCAAGGCAGGCCCTGTTCGGGGTGAACAGCCTTGACGCCTATCTTTCGGTCTGCCAGCTGGGCATAACCCTTTCCAGCCTGGGCCTGGGCTGGCTGGGGGAACCGGCCGTGGCGGCGCTGCTGCGGCCCGTGCTGCTTTTCATCGGCGTGGACACCCCGGCGCTGATCACATCGCTGTCCATTGCCGTGGGTTTTACGTTCATTACCTTCCTGCATGTGGTTTTCGGCGAACTGGTGCCCAAATCCATCTCCATCCAGCGGGCTGAAGAGGCCGTGCTGCTTCTCGCCCTGCCCATGCGCTGCTTTTACGTGCTCTGCTTTCCCGTGATCTCCGTCATGAACGGAATTTCCAACATGTTTCTGCATCTGGCCGGGTTCCAGGCCGCCTCGGAAGCGGATCAGTCCCATTCGCCGGAAGAATTGCGCATGCTTATCCTCGATTCCGAGAAAGGGGGGCAGCTTGACGAGGGCGAAGGCCGCATGCTGGGGAATATTTTCAGTTTTTACAAAAAGATGGCAAAAGACATCATGATCCACCGCATGGACACCGTGGCCCTGAACATCACCGACGGCGCGGAAGCCGCCCGCGCCCTGGCCAACAAGAGCGGGCATACGCGCTTTCCGGTTTACGAGGGCAGCTACGACAACATCATCGGCTTTCTGCACGCCAAGGATCTGTTGCGGCAGACGGCCGGATCGGACCTGCGCGCCCTGGTGCGCGAACCTTTGTACGCGTACGAAACCGCGCACCTGGACAGGCTGCTTGAGATGATGCAGTCCAAACGCCAGCAGTTCTGCGTGGTGATGGACGAATACGGCGCCTGGCAGGGCATTATCACCATGGAAGACATCGTGGAGGCCATTGTCGGCGACATTCAGGACGAATTCGACAACGAAGCGCCGGACTACCAGCCCCAGCCGGACGGTTCCGCGCTTATTTCCGCCGAACTGTCCCTGGACGATCTGGCCGCCCATATGGATGTCGCCTGTCCGGACAAGGACATCAACCCGTACAAGATCATCGCCGCGCACATCATCGACACCCTGGGGCGCATCCCGGTCGAGGGCGACCACATCACGTTGTGCGGCAAACGCTTCGTCGTGGCCGTCATGACCCGAAACCGCATCCGCCAGGTGCGGGTCACGGATGCCCCCCCCGATCAGGAGTAACGCCGCATGACACAGGGATATGGATATATGCCGCCGCGTTCGTTCCGCAAACGGCGGCCCGTGCTGTTCTGCCTTCTGCTGCTGCTTGCCGTTGCGGCGCTTGTGTGGGCCGCCCTTGCCGTTACGAGCCTTGCGGACAGAAAAGGATTTTTTTCCGGGCCGCGCCTGGGACTTGTCCGCATCGAAGGCTTCATCGGCGATGCGGACAAGGTCGTGAAATGGACGGAGGAACTGCGGCGCGACGCCACCGTCGCCGGGGTGCTGGTGCGCATCGATTCCCCCGGCGGCGCGGTGGTTCCGTCGCAGGAAATGCACGCCGCCATCCGCAGGCTGGCCAAAGAAAAGCCCGTGGTGGTTTCCATGGGCACCGCGGCCGCGTCCGGGGGCTATTACATCGCGGTTGCCGGACGGGAACTGTTCGCCAGCCCCTCGACCCTGACCGGTTCCATCGGCGTGCGCATGCAGCTTGCCGACGTCCGGGGCCTGATGGAACGCCTGGGCGTCAAATCCGAAAGCCTGGCCACCGGAAAGTTCAAGACCACGGGATCGCCCTTCCGGCCGTTGACGGACGAGGAAAAACACTATCTGAACGCGCTGCTGGACGATATGCAGGATGCCTTTGTGCGCACGGTGGCCGAGGGCCGCAAGCTGCCGCTCGACACCGTCCGTCCCCTGGCCGACGGCCGCGTGTTCACCGGCCGCCAGGCCCTGGAAGCAAAGCTGGTGGACCGTCTGGGCGACCAGGAAGCGGCCCTCAATCGTCTGACGGTTCTGTGCAACCTGCCCGAGCGGCCGGCAAAAATCCTGGAAGGCCCCCCAAGCGCCTCGCCCTGGTGGAAAAAACTGCTTACAGGCCTGATCGATCCGGACGATATCCGGTCCCTGGCAGAGCCGCGGTATTTGTTCTATTATTGACGAAACGGAGGCCTGTCCCCCGACGCATCCCCCAAAGGAGACCCTATGCGGCCGCGTTCAAGTGGTGTTCTGCTGCACATTTCGTCGTTGCCGTCCGGCCAGGGAATCGGCGACCTGGGGCCCGCGGCCCACGCTTTTGCCCGTCTGCTGGCGGAAAACGCCCAGAGCGCCTGGCAGGTGCTGCCGCTCAACCCCACGTCCCCGGCCATCGGCAATTCGCCGTATTCCAGCCCTTCGGCCTTTGCGGGCAACATGCTGTTCATCAGCCCGGAACTGCTGGTGCAGGACGGGCTTGTTTCCCACGCCGATCTGGATTCCGCCTGCCCGGAGGGCGGCGGGGGCTGCGAAGGCCCCGTTGCTTACGAACGGGTGGGCAAAGAGCGTGACGCCCTGCTCTCTCTGGCCTTTGAAAAAAACCGCCACAGTCTGGAGGCCGACCCCGGCTTTCGCGCCTTCGTCTCGGAACAGGCGCACTGGCTGGACGACTACGTCCGCTTTGTGACCATAAAAAACGCCCACGGCGGCGCGGCCTGGACCGGCTGGCCCGAACCGCTGGCCCGCCGGAACCGGGAGGCCCTGGCCGCCTGGGACGCGGCGGAACGCGGCCCCATGCAGCGCGAGCGCTTCATCCAGTACCTCTTTTACCGCCAATGGCTGCGCCTGCGCGCCGAATGCCGCAAACTGGGGGTACGCCTGATCGGGGACGTCCCCATTTACGTGACCCACGACAGCGCGGACGTCTGGGCCAACCCGCAATTCTTCAAGCTGGACGAAGCCTTCGCCCCCACGGTCGTGGCCGGGGTGCCGCCCGACTATTTCAGCGCCACGGGCCAGCGCTGGGGCAACCCCGTGTATTGCTGGGACAAACTGCGCGGCGACGGGTTCCGCTGGTGGCTGCGCCGGCTGGAATACAATCTGGCCCTGTTCGATGTCGTGCGTCTGGACCATTTCCGGGGTTTCGCCGGGTACTGGGAAATACCGGCGAAAGAACAGACCGCGGTCAACGGCGCATGGGTCGACGCGCCGGGCCGGGCGCTGTTCGCGACCCTGCTGCGGCGCCTGGGACATCTGCCCTTCATCGCCGAGGATCTGGGCGTCATCACCCCGGACGTGCGCGAGTTGCAACGCGATTTCCAGTTGCCCGGCATGGCCATTTTGCAGTTCGCCTTCGGCGGCGGCATGGCGGACAACCCCTATGCGCCGTTCCATCTTGACCCGCACCGGGTGGTGTACACCGGCACCCACGACAACGCCCCGACCAGAGGCTGGTTCGTCTCCGACGCAAGCCACGAGGAAAGAGAAAATCTGTCCGCCTATGCGGGGCACGACGTCACGGAAGAGAACTGCAACAAAGTGCTGCTGCGCCTGGCGCACGCGTCCGTTGCGTCCCTTTCGGTCATCCCCATGCAGGATGTTCTGGGCCTTGGCATGCATTCGCGCATGAACACGCCCTCGACGGCGAAGGGCAACTGGACATGGCGCATGCGGCCCGACGAGATGCGGCCGGAACAGATGGCGCAGCTTGCGCGGGCCACGCACCTGTTCGGAAGAGCCGGCAGCGGATAAGACGCGGCACCGGCGGACCAACCAAGGAGAGCGGGGCATGAATGTACGCCAGATGGAGTACCTGCTCGCCATTGCCGAACGGAAAAATCTTGCCGGCGCGGCGGCGGCCTGCTGCATTTCCCCATCCGCGCTCAGCCAGTCCCTGGCCAAGATGGAAGACCTTCTGGGAGTCACGCTGTTCATCCGGGACAAGAACAAATGGGTGCCCACCCCCGCCGGAGAATTGTCGCTGCAGGCCGCCGGCAGGATACTGGAAATCCGCGACCGCTTGCTGAAAGACATCAGAACGATTTCCGCCGCGGGAAAGCAGACCATCGTCCTGGGCATGACCTCGGAACGGGCGTCGATTGTGTTTCCTCTGGTGTACTCCCGCTTCCAGAACGAATTTCCGGACATGTCCATCAAACTGGTTGAAAAATATTTTTTTGAATTGCAGCATATGGTCATGGACAGAGAGGTGGATCTGTCCCTGTCCATCGTGCCCGCGCTCCAGCGAGGGGAAAAGCGGCGGACGCTCCGTTGCGCGTATATCGGCACGGAGGAGCTGGTGTTGATTGTGCCGCCTTCGCATCCTTTCATATCGGGCGGCCGCGGCAAATCCGGAACCCCGGTCCGGCTGGAGGATCTGTCCGGCGAGAATTTCGTCTGCCTCAGCAAACAGAGGGTGCTGCGGCATGAGCTTGATGACGCGTTCAAACGGTTTGCCATCAGGCCGCGCGAGCTTTTTGAAGTGACCAGCACGCGTTCCGCCATCGAATTCGTCGGCAAGGGAATGGGCATTTCCTTCGTCACGAAACTGTTCGCGCTGTCCAGCCCGTCCGTGCGCGTGGTCCCGACCGCGCCGCGACTTACCTGCGATCTGGGCGTATTGTACCGCAAGGAAAAAAAATTGACGGAACCCGAACGCAGGCTGATATCGCTGATCACCGAAGAACTGCGGCAGTCGCTGGCGCCGGCCCGCGGGGGCGCGGACGCCCCCGGCTGAACCGGCCGCCGCCACGGCCATGCCCGGCGCGGACCGTCCCCGCCGGCCGGCGGAAAAACATTTTCACAAGGAACCGTCCCATGCGCCACATTCAGGAATCCCCGGCCGAACGGTTGTGCATCGTTCTTGTGGGCCTGCCCGCGCGGGGCAAATCCACCCTGGCCCTGCGCCTGCGCGACGGGCTGGAAGCCGAAGGCGTGCGGGTGCGCATTTTCAACAACGGGGCGCTGCGCCGCATCCATTACGGCGAAGCTTCGTCGGAGCCGTGGTTTTACGATCCCGCCAACCAGGAAGGAAACCAGGCCCGGGACAAACTGTCGCGCATGAACATGCAGCTTGCCCGCCAGTACCTGGAAACAGAAGGGCACGTCGCCATTCTGGACGCCACCAACGCCAGCAGAACCAGACGGGAAATGCTGGAAACGGAAATGGGCAGCGTTCCCGTCCTGTACATCGAATGCGTGAACAACGAACCGGACCTGGTGGCGGCCAGCATTCAGCGCAAAATCCGTCTGCCGGAATTCGCCCGCATGTCGCGGGATGAGGCCACCCGCCACTTCGTGCAGCGCATCCGGTATTATGAATCCATCTATGCCCCGCTGGGATCCGAAGCCAACTTCGTGCGGGTGGACACCCTGTACAACCGCATTCTGCAGGAGCAGTTCAGCTTCATCGTGCCCTATTACGTCCGCATCCGCGACATCATGGTTTCCGACTGGGTGAACAACCTGTATCTGGTCCGGCACGGAGAAACGTATTACAATCTGGAAAACCGCATCGGCGGCAATTCGCCCCTGACGGAACGCGGCCACGCCCAGGCCAGAGCCCTGGCCGACCATTTCCGCGACAAACCCGTGCCCTATATTTTCACTTCCACCCGCATCCGCTCGGAACAGACGGCCACGCCCCTGGTGGCCGACCACCCGGACAGCGTATTGATGGCCATGCCGGAGCTGGACGAGATCAATTCCGGCCTGTGCGAGAACATGCGCTATGAAGAAATCCGCGAAAAATATCCTGAAGAATACGCGGCCAGGGCCAGGGACAAGTACAATTACGTCTATCCCGGCGGCGAAGGATACGTGACCATGCGCGAACGGATCAGCCGGGGATTCCGCAAGGCGCTGTTCCTGTCCGGCGCGGCGCCGGGCACCCTGATCATCGGGCATCAGGCCATCAATCGCATGATCCTGTCCCTGTTCCTGTACCGCCGCACGGTGGACGTGCCGTACATCTATGTGCCGCACGACAAATACTACCATATCGTGGCCACGCACCATAAACGGCTGTTCGAACTGGTGCGCTTCATGGGATCGCCCACATGAACGGCTTCGTTCCCGTTCTGGCGCAAACCCCCCTGTTCAGCGGCCTGGACCAGGCCGCCCTGGCGGAATTCGCGGCCCTGGCCGCCTGGAAAAACGCGCCCAAAGGACAGGTGATCTTTCATGAAGGAGAAATCGCGGAAACCCTGTACATCGTGGGAGAGGGCAAGGTGAAAATCTTCCGCGCCGCCCCGGACGGCCGGGAAACCCTGCTGCACATCTTCGGGCCGGGCGAGCCTTTCGGCGAAGCCGCCGTGCTGCAGGGCGGCAAGTTCCCCGCCTCCAGCCTGGCTCTTGAAAGCTCGCTCCTGGTGGCCCTGCCCCGGCGGGACATCCTTGCGGCCTTCGCCAAAAATCCGGTGCTGGCCCTGAACATGATGGGGGCTCTTGCCGCCCGCTTGCGCGCCTTCAGCGCCAAAATAGAGTCCCTGACCCTGCTGGAAACCCCGCAGCGCCTGGCCGCGTATCTGATTCACGAAAGCGGCGCGAGGGACGAGGCGGACTCCTTCCGTCTGGACGTCAGCAAGGGCCTGCTTGCCGCCATGCTGGGCACCGCCCGCGAAACCCTGTCCCGCTGTCTGGCCCGCATGGCGGAACAGGGGGCCATACGACTGGAAGGCCGCGATGTGCACATCCTTGACCGGGCCTATCTGGAAAGCCTGGCAAAAGGGCTGGAAAAATTGTAACTGTCCCCGGGACCCCTTCCTTTCGGGCTTTCCCGCCGGCGGCGCGGCATCCGGACCGCGCATCGCGGGGGCAAAGGCTTTCCCGGCGAGAGCGCATTGCCCGCCCCGCGGCACGGCGCCGGAACGGGCCTGTGTTTGCCCCCGATTCCGGGGTCCGCCGTCAAATCCGGGGAGCAGAGCCCCCGGCGATTCACGAGGCTGCATATGACGTTTCCCGACTGCCACGCCTTCATCCCCGCCCGCTATGCGTCCACGCGCTTTCCCGGCAAGCCCCTGGCCGACATTCTGGGCAGACCCATGTTCTGGCATGTCTGGAGCAGGGCTTCGCGCTGCGCGAACCTGAAAAGCGTGACCCTGTGCACGGACGACGCCCGGATTGCCGAGGCGGCGGAAAAACTCGGCGTGCCCCTGGCCATGACCCGGCCCGACCACGCCAGCGGCACGGACAGGGTCTGCGAGGCCGCGCGGGCCATGCGCCTGCCGCCGGACGCGGTGGTGGTCAACATCCAGGGCGACGAGCCGGCCCTTGACCCGGCCATGCTGGACGAACTGACCGCGCCTTTTGCCGACCCGGCCGTGGAGGCGGCGACCCTGGCCCACCCCGCCGGCCGGGAGGACGCCGCGTCCTTCGACCGGGTCAAGGTCGTGCGCGACGCCAAAGGCGACGCGCTCTATTTTTCCCGCGCCATGATCCCCCACGACCGCGAAGCCGCGGCCGGGTCCTTGCCGTACCTTGTGCATGTCGGGTTGTACGCCTTTCGCATGCGCACGCTGGAACGGTATACGCAACTGCCGCCGTCGCCGCTGGAAAACAGGGAAAAGCTGGAACAATTGCGCCTGCTTGAAAACGGCAGCCCCATGCGGGTGTCCCTGACCGGACACGGAAGCCACGGCGTTGATTCGCCGGAAGACCTGGAACGGCTGCTCCCCTTGATGCGGGGGATGCTGTAGCGTATTGTACCAGGAACCAAGGTGGACATATGTCACAAGATATAGTCGGCGCGCGCAGACAGCTTTCCCAGGTTGCCGGCATGCTGCGCCAGGGGAAGATACTGCCCGCCGTGCAAAGCATGGTTTCGGCCCTGCGCGTGGTGCTGACCAACGCGCTGATGCGGGCGGAACGCGACGAATTCGCCAAACTGATCGGCGACTCGATCGCGCGCCTGAACAACGACCCGTCCCTGCGCAAAATATATCCCCTGTCTCTGGAATACCAGCCCGGCGGGGAAAAAGACCTGTTTGAAAACCTGCGCGAGCTTCTGGACATATTGAAAGAGCAAAGCCTGTCCGAAGCGGAAGAAGTCGCCAAAGCCATTGCCGCCAAAAAGCAGACGGCCCTGACCAGGGGCCAGGCCCACCTTGACGCGCAGGAACACGACCATGCCCGGGCCGTGTTCAAGGCCATCAGCGACGAATACCCCGACGACAGCGAGCTGAAAGGCGACATCGGCGAGCGGGTGCTCAGATCCGGCCTGTACGAAGACGCGGCGGAGTATCTTGCCGACGCGGTGAACATCGACCCCCATGCCCTTGTCCTGTACAACCGGCTGGGCATCGCCCTGCGCAAGCTGGGCCGTTTTGACGCCGCCGAAGGGTATTACAACAAGGCCTTGCCGCTGGCGCCCGACGACCCCAATCTGCATTTCAACATCGGCCGCATGTATATGGAATGGGGCAAATGGGAAAAGGCCGCCGAGCACGGGGACAAAGCCTTCAGCGTGAAACCCGATTTCGTCGAAGCCAAAAAACTGGCCGATTTTTCCCGCCGCAAACTGCAGGGGGCGTAACGCCTTTTGCCCGAAAGCAACGGAGGCGTTCGCGCTTCCCGAGGCTGTCGGCAAAGCCTGCTTTGGCCGCAGGGCGCCGCGCGGGCGGGGCTTTGCCCCGCAGGCCGGCCGCCGGAGCGTTCGCGCGCGATCCCGGCGCCGCGTTCCGCAGCAATTCCATACGGGATGCCGGGACCCTTTTCGCCGCTACTTTTCCGGGCACTGGCGAAAAAGATTGTTTTTCTGTATAGTTGCTCCGTGGCTGCTGCGATGGGGCGATTTTTACGGAAGAACATGTGCGCGGGGGGCGGATGTTTCACAAAATTCCCACACAGGATCTGCGGATCGGCATGTTTGTTGTTGATGCCGATGTTTCCTGGTTGAAACACCCGTTCCTGTATTCGGTGGAAGGGGAAGTCACGTCCCCCCTGGAACTGGCCACCATCCGCGAACAAGGCTATCTGGAAGCCTTTATCGATCTTACCCGCTGCAGGCCGGGAAGCCTGCCCCCGGAACTGGCCGCGCTTGCGCTGCCCGGCCGGGAAACGGCCCCTCCGGCGGACTTCACCCCGTCCCCGCCCCGCGTGCCCCTGGCCGAAGAAATGCGCGCCGCCCGGTCCATCTATCGCCTGTCCCTTTCGCAGGCCAAAGACATGATGGACAACATGCGCAAAGGCATATTCGACATGCCCGCGGCGGAACCGATTGTCGATGAAATTCTGCAGAGCCTCGACCGCAACGCCGATGCCCTGGTGGGTCTGTGCAAACTGCGCCAGACCGACGATTACACCTATACGCACTGCGTCAACGTTTCCGTGCTGGCGGTGATGTTCGCCCGCGGCCTGGGCGCGTCGGACGAATCCCTGCGCGCCATCGGCATGGGCGGGCTGTTCCACGACCTGGGCAAGGCCCTGATCCCCCTGCGGGTGCTGAACGCCCCGCGCAAGCTCAGCGACGAAGAATTTGAAATCATGCGCCGCCACCCGCAACTGGGGCACGACCAGTTGCGCGAAATCAGGGGCGTTCCGCAGGAAGTGCTGCAGATCGTGCTGGAACATCACGAAAAATTCAACGGCCAGGGGTACCCCCGCGCCCTTGCCGGCAGGGATATCAGCTTCGCGGGGCAGGTGTCTTCCCTGGCGGATGTTTTTGATGCGCTCAGCAGCAAGCGGGTGTATAAGGAAGCCCTTCCGCTCAGCAAGGCTCTCAGCATTTTGTATTCCATGCGGGACATGGATTTTGCCTCGGGCATGGTGGAACGGTTCATCCGCCTGCTGGGCGTGTACCCCGTGGGCAGCGCGGTGGAACTGGAAGACGGCCGGCGCGGCGTGGTTTCCGTGTCCAACCCGGCGCAGCCCCTGCGTCCCAGAATCGTTCTGGTGCGCGACAAGAACGGCAACAAGGCGAATCTTCAGGAATGCAATCTGGCGGAAAAGGGCGAAGCGGGCATCATCCGCACCATTTCCAGGGACGAGTTGGGAATGGATCCGGGCGTGGCTCTGGGCCTGCCGCTGCAGATATGAATTCTCTCTTCGCGGGACGCTCATGAACGCATCGTTTCGTTTTCTGGTTCCTTTCATTTCCGTGCTTCTTCTTGTTTCGGCCTGCGGCGACGATGCCGTCAAAACCGTTGCCGGCCGGGCCGTGCCCGTGGTCACGGCCACGGTGCTGCGCCGCGACATGCCCCGCACCCTGACGGCTGTCGGCAACGTGCAGCCGGCGGCTTCCGTGGCGGTAAAGCCCCAGATCGGCGGCCAGATCGTGGACGCGCCCGTGCGTTCCGGCCAGGACGTGACCGAGGGGCAGATATTGTTTCGCCTGGACCCCCGGCCCTTTGAAGCCGCGGTCAACGAAGTGAAGGCGCGCCTGGCCCGCAACCAGGTGCTGCTGAAAAAGGCCGAAGAGGCCATGGGCCGCTTTTCCCG
>JAVBOK010000074.1:0-3371 GCA_031550605.1 Desulfovibrionaceae bacterium
TTTCTCTACTCCTTCCACACACCCCCCCTCAACCTCACACAAACCCCCGTGCTCTCTCCGCCCGCCGCGCCCCCGCCCCCCCCCCCCCCCCCGCCGCCGGAAACGCGAGGTTCTATGAAAAAATTGCTCGGATGTCTGCAAAAGGCGGAAAACTGCATTCTGATTACCGCGTTCATCGTCATGCTGGCGGCTTCCTTTGCCCAGGTGATCAACCGCAACCTGATCCACGCCAGTATCGGCTGGTTTGAGGAACTTGCCCGCTACTGCATGATTTATATGGCTCTGCTGGCCACCGAGTTGGGCTTGCGCGACAACACGCAAATGTCCATCACCGCGGCCGTGGACAAAATGCCGCCCAAAATACGCAAGTGCGCCCTTGTTGCCACAAAACTCGTGATCATCGTCTTTTCCGCCGTGCTGTTCATCAATTCCTTCGTCTTTCTGAAAGCCCAGTTCGCATTCGGGCAAAATTCGCCCGGCCTGGGCATACCCATGTATATCCCGTATTTTGCCTTGCCTCTCAGTTTCGGGATCATCACCCTGGTTCAGACGGCCCTGCTGGGCGCAGTCATGCTGCGGCCGGCGGAAGCGCCGGAGACTGGCGGGCCGGGCAACCCCGGCGGGGAGGAAAAGCCATGACCGGGATCGTGCTTTTCTCTTCCCTGGCTTTGTTCCTGGTCATCGGCGTTCCGGTGGGCGTTTCCGTGGGCGCGGCCACCATGACCACCATCTTCATCTGTTTTGACACCCCGGTGGCCGTGGTCAGCCAGCGGCTGTTCGCGGCGCTGGATTCCGTGTCCATCATGGCCATTCCTTTTTTCGTCCTGGCGGGCAACCTGATGAGCGAAGGCGGCATTTCGAACCGCCTGGTCCGTTTCGCCAACCGCATTGTCGGCAATATCCGGGGCGGGCTGTGCTATGCCGCGGTGCTGGCCTGCGCGTTTTTCGCGGCGCTGTCCGGTTCCGGCCCGGCCACGGTGCTGGCCATCGGCTCCATGATGTACCCGGACATGGCAAAACTGGGTTATCCCCCCGCGCGCTGCGCCGGGCTGCTGGCCGTGGCGGGCGGGCTGGGGCCGGTCATACCGCCAAGCATCATCATGGTGGTCTACTGCACCATCACCAATACCTCGATCGGCGACATGTTCACGGCCGGGTTGTACGTCGGCATCGCCGTGGTCCTTGTCCTGTGCGGCATCTGCGCGGTGCTGGCGCGCAAAGAAAACTGGCCCAAAATCGACCAAAAGTTCGATCTGAACGAACTGGGGACATCGTTTTTCAGCGCCTTGCCCGCCATTTTTCTGCCGGTCATCGTCTTGGGCGGCATCTATTCGGGAAAACTCACCCCCACGGAATCCGCCGCCGTGGCCGCCGTGTACGCCCTGATCGTCGGGCTGTTCGTTTACCGCGAACTGCGGATGAACGACCTTATCCCCATTATTTATCAATCAGCCAAAAGCAGCGCGATGATCCTGTTCGTCATCGCGACGGCCGCCGCCTTTTCCTGGCTGTTCACCTATTCGGGCATATCCGGAACCCTGGTGGCGGCCATCAAAGGTTTGAACCTGTCCATGACCCTGTTTTCCGTGCTGATCTTTTTCGTGCTGCTTCTTTTCGGCACCTTCATGGAAGGCATCGCCATCTGCGTGCTGCTGGTGCCGGTGCTGTTCCCCATTGCCAAAGGCCTGGGCATCAGCGGGCTGCAGTTCGGCATCATCGTGTCCATCTGCGGCGTGCTGGGAGCCATGACGCCCCCGGTGGCGGTGAACATCTTTGCCGCGGCCAGCGTTTCCAAGCTGAAGATGGGCGAGATATGCGTCGGCGAAATCCCCTTTTTCATCGGGTTCGCCGCAACCCTTTTTCTGTTCGTGCTCTTTCCGCAGATTCTGCTCTTTTTGATTTGAGCCGCCTCGCAGGGCCGCAACGAAAAAGCCCGCGTCGCCGCGGGCTTTTTGCATTCATTGCCGGCGGAGCGGCGCGGCGCCTACAGGCAGGCTTTCAGAGCGGCCAGGAAGCGGTCCACGTTTTCCGGACGGGCGGTGTGCCCCATCAGGCCGATACGCCAGATTTTTCCGGCCAGGGCCCCCAGGCCGGAACCGATTTCAATCTGGAATTCATTCAACAGGCGCGCGCGCACGGCGGCGTCGTCCACCCCGGCCGGGATGCTGACCACGGTCAGGTGCGGCAGGCGCAGTTCCGCCGGGATGAAGTACGAGATGCCCATCTGCTGCAGCCCCTCGCCCAGGCGTTTCTGCATGGCGATCTGGCGGGCGTAGACATTTTCCATGCCTTCGGCCAGCAGCATCTGCAGACCGGCGTACAGGCCGTAAATCATGTTGCTGGACATGGTGTGGTGATAGGCGCGTTTTTCGCCTTCCCAGTATTTGACCAGCAAAGAGATGTCCAGATACCAGTTGGGCACTTTGGTCCTGCGGGCAAGAATCTTTTCAACGGCCTTGGGAGAAAAGGAGACGGGGGCAAGGCCGGGGGGGCAGGAAAGCCCTTTCTGCGAGCAGCTGTAGATGGCGTCGATCTTGCGCTCGTCCACGTCCACGGGCATGGCGCCCAGGCTGGTCACGCAGTCCACCAGGAACAGGGCGCCGGTTTTGGAAACCATCTCGCCCACTTCCTTGACCGGGTTGCGCATGCCGGTGGAGGTTTCCGCGTGCACCATGGCCACGATGGCGTACGGGCCTTTCTTCAGCTGTTCCGCCACCGTGTCCAGGACAATGGGCGTGCCCCATTCGAATTCCAGAAGGTCGATCTTGGCCCCCAGGCGGCCGGCGACATCTTCCATGCGTTTGCTGAAAAACCCGTTGACGATGATCAGCACCCGGTCGCCCGGTTCCACCAGGTTGGTGTACACGGTTTCCATGCCCGCGGACCCGGTGCCGGAAATGGCGAAAGTCACGGGGTTCTTGGTGTTCATGACCGTGCGCAGGCCGGCCTTCACTTCATCCATAATTTTAAAGAAGTACGGGTCCAGATGTCCGAGAGTGGGCTTGCCCAGCGCCGCGTACACTTCGTCATACACAGCGGAAGGTCCGGGTCCCATCAGCAGTATGGGCTTGATGCCGTCGAGCAGATTTGCCATATGCGCAACTCCTTGCTTGCATGTGGGAGGTGAATGAGTCTGGTCACTGTGCCCCAAAGGCAGAACAAAGGCAATGTCCGCCTGAAATCCTAGTATGTATCTAGTGTGATGTTCACGAAATAGCGGTAGCTATTTCGTGAAAGATCGTTCGCCGAAAAACGTGGTTTTCGGCTCACTCACGCCGCCTTCGGCGGCGGGGCGCGGGGGGGGCCCGCGCCCCCCCCCGCGGGGGGGGGGGGGGAGAAAAAACACCAAAAAATAGAGATCGAGGACCACA
>JAVBOK010000017.1:0-5212 GCA_031550605.1 Desulfovibrionaceae bacterium
CCCCCCGCCCCGCCGCCGAAGGCGGCGTGAGTGAGCCGAAAACCACGTTTTTCGGCGAACGATCTTTCACGAAATAGCTACAGCTATTTCGTGAACATCACACTAGGGGCCGGGGCAGAGCCGCGCACAATCGAATTACCCGGCGCTTCCGCCAAGCTCTTGCAGTCGCTGCTCCACGAACTCCCAGCGCAGCAACAGGTCCGTCTGCTCTTCTTCCAGCGCGGCGAGGCGCTCCGTTGTCCGGGTGAAAGCCGCCGGATCCCTGATGAAGAGGTCGGGATCGGCAAGGGCCGTTTCAAGTTTCTTCTGCTCCTGCTCCAGCGCGTCCAGGCGTTCCGGCAGGAATTCCAGTTCTTTTTCCATCTGCTCGAACTCCCGCTGCTCCCTGAATCCGCGTTTGCGGGTCTTGCCCGCGGCGGGACGCCGGTCCGGGCGGGGATCGGGACGGGCGGTTTTTTCTTCCGCTTTGCGTTCCTGCGCCGACGCGGGCCGCTGGCGCAGCCAGTCCGTATACGCGCCGACATATTCATGCGCCAGGCCGTCGCCTTCAAGCGCGACCACGCTGGTCACGAGGTTGTCCAGAAAGGTCCGGTCGTGGCTGACGATGAGCACGGTGCCGGAATAGTCCGCGATCAGCTCTTCCAGAAGCTCCAGCGTTTCCGCGTCCAGGTCGTTGGTGGGCTCGTCCAGCACCAGCACATTCGACGGCCGGGTGAAGAGTTTCGCCAGGAGCAGCCGGTTGCGTTCCCCGCCGGACAGGGCTTTGACCGGCAGGCGGAGGCGGTCCGGGGTGAAAAGAAAGTCCTGCAGATACCCGGCGACATGGCGCGTGCCGCCGCCCGCCGTGACCAGGTCGTTTCCTTCCGCCACGCTGTGCATGACGCTTTCTTCCGGGTTCAGGCTTTCGCGCATCTGGTCGAAGTAGCTGACCTGCAAATTGGCGCCGTGGCGTACGGAACCTTCCGTGGGCGGCAGTTCGCCGAGCAGGACCCGGATCAGGGTTGTTTTGCCGGTTCCGTTGTCGCCGATAAGGCCCACGCGGTCCCCGCGCTGGATAACGGCGGAGAATTTGCTGAAAAGCGCCGGCTTGCCGGGATAGGCGAAGGCGATGGCATTGGCCTCGACGACGAGTTTGCCCGAACGTTCGGCTTCCTGCGCGGCCATGCGCACGTTCCCCTGTTTGTCGCGCCGCGCGGCCCGCTCGGCGCGCAGGGATTCAAGGGCGCGCACCCGGCCCATGTTGCGCGTGCGCCGGGCCTTGATGCCCTGGCGTATCCATGCCTCCTCCTGAGCGAGCTTCTTGTCGAAGAGCGCGAAGGCGCGTTCCTCGGCGGCGAGGCGTTCCTCCCGCCGTTCCGGGTAGCGGTCGAAGCCGCAGGAATAGCTGTGGAGCCTGCCCCGGTCGATTTCCACCACCCGCGTGGCGAGGCGCCCGGCAAAGGCCCGGTCGTGGCTGACGAAAATCAGGGTGCGGGCCTTGCGCAGCAAAAAACCCTCCAGCCAGACGATGGTCGCAAGGTCCAGGTGGTTGGTCGGTTCGTCCAGAATGAGGTTTTCGGAACGGACGAGCGCCCGCGCGAGTGCCACCCGCCGTTTGCTGCCGCCGGAAAGCGCGGTGAAGTCGGCATCCGGATCCAGTTTCAGATGGTTGATGACGGCGAGCACGTCGCCGTATCGTTCCCAGCCCGATTCCGGATGATGTCCGATCCCGTGCTCCGCGGGGCGTTCGCTTTGGCCGGCGGCCTTCCGGATGCAGCCGTCTTTCGCCTCGCCCGCGGTCGGCGGGGCGGTTCCCGCCGCGCTCGCGCCGTACGGCTCGGGCGCTTCCCGCGAGTGTTCCGGCATCCCGCCGAAACTGCCGTGCCGTGCCCGCGAGGTCTGCCATGATTCCCGTGCCGCCCCGGCATGGGCCGCGGCCAGGGCTTTGCCCTCTTCGCCGAGGGCCTCGGCCACCAGGGAAAATACGGAGCCGCGCCAGCTTTCCGGCACATCCTGGGGCATGTGCCCGATCGGCGTGCCGGGCCGGACGATGGTGCCGGAATCCGGCTGCATCTGCCCGCAAAGAAGCGCGAGCAGCGAAGATTTGCCCGCGCCGTTGCGGCCGACAAGGCAGAGCCGCTCGCCGGTTTCAACGGAAAGGTCCGCCGCATCCAGCAGCGGCTTGCCGCCAAGGTTCAGGGTGACGCCCTGCATGCTCAAAAATGCCACGATTTTCTCCGGCTGTTGTTATACGTCCGGAGCCATGCCGTGGCAAACTTTTGTATTTTCCCAATAATTCAAAGAGATAACGGTATGCCGGCCATGGCGCGCGGTGCGCTTGCGGCGTTCGGCCTTCGTCCCGGGCGTGAACAGCAATCGCCCGCCTCCCCCAAAGAGCTCTTCGGGATTCTTCCGCATGTCGCCTCTTCTCCAGCGGACCGCGGGTATACAAGGGCATGCCGCAGAGCGTCAATTGCGCGCTGTTGCTATACGCCGGACTGGAGCGCCCGGCTCGGCTCCCGCTTCAATATCGGCAGGTTGCAAGGATAGCAGGATGGGAACGGTATCGGACATGGGGACGCCTGAATGAGCGTTGACTCATTTGTGTTAAATGTATACATCGCAAACAAAGGAGAAAGATCATGACCACCGTGACCGCTCGTATCGACGAAGAAACGCAGACCAGGCTGGAAAAGCTGGCCAAAGCCACCGACCGTTCCCGATCCTGGTTGGTGGCTGATGCCGTTCGTCGCTATGTTGATGAGGAAAGCTGGCAGGTGGCCGCCATCGAAGAAGGTGTGCGGCAGGCTGATGCCGGCAACTTCGCCACAGCCGATGAAGTGAAGACAGCCTTCGCGGCCTGGGGTGTCGATGCCGGATAAACGGGAGTATCACGTTGACTGGTTGCGTATGGCTTTGCAAGACATGCACGAAACAGCAACCTACATTGCTCGGGATTCTCCGGAAGCGGCCAGAGACGTCGTGAGCCGTATCTGGCAGGAAGGACAAAGCCTCAGTTCGCTGCCGGACAGAGGACGCCCCGGTCGTGTGCCCGGCACACGGGAGCTGATGCTGGAAGGTCTGCCGTACTTTCCTGCGTACAGGGTCAAAGGGAAAACCGTACAGATTCTGCGCGTCATCCACACCGCGCGGCAGTGCCCGCCGGTATCCTGATGTCTTGTCTCAACGGCATCCTGGAGCAACTGGCCAAACGGGTTGTGGAGCGTGCCCTACAAGCCTGACCCATCACCCGGGCCATGAGAAACATGGCAAAGTGGGTAACGCCGCTGGTAATACGCGCAACGGCGCGAGCAAGAAGACCTTGAAAGGGAAAAACGGCTCTTTGCCCATCTCTGTGCCCCGTGATCGTGATGGCAGTTTCGAAAACTACCGCTTGCGGGTCCGCGCTCGCGGATAGTGATCATGAAAACTCGTCGGAAACATTCCCTTTTGCCCAATGCCCCTTTCTTTGGTGCAGACCCCAAATGGTCTTTGCACCTTGACGCTGGATTGCACATGGGTAATTGACTTTTCAAAAGAAAAGCCGCCTTTTGCGGGGCGGCTATCTTTTTGACTGAATCGCTAGAAAATCGTTGGTGCCCTAGGCGAGACTCGAACTCGCAAGGCCTTGCGGCCACCGGACCCTGAACCCGGCGCGTCTACCAATTCCACCACCAGGGCAGATTTTCTGACTTGGGCCTTTTATGGTGAAAATAGGCCCTGCACCTAGCGTGTCTACCAACTCCACCACTTCGGCGCGGAAAGGACGTATACCTGCAAGTGGAGGAGTTTGGCAAGTCTTTTTTTTCGGCTTTTTTGTTTTATTCGCGGACGATCGCCTGCACGGGGCAGATTTCCATGGCCTCATCCGCGCAGTCCGCGGTGGAGGACGGATCTTTGACCTTGGCGTGGCCGGTGGTTTCGTCCATGACGAACACATCCGGGCACACTTCCACACAGGATTCGCAGCCGATACATTCTTCCGTCACCTTCAACGTCGCCATGGGGCCTCCTTGTTGCGCGCGCCGCGCAGTTTGGTCTCCGCCGGCAGAGCCGTGCCGGCGGCTTGTTTTTTTGTCCGAAACAGGTACACTGGACGAAAGCGGGCGTTGCCCGGCCACACTGTAATCGCAGTCAAGCTGTTATGCGTACGTATACCGCACTTTTTGATATAGGCAATACTAATATTAAGATTGGTTTCGCCGATCCCTCGGGCATTGTCCAGCAGTTCAGCCTGCCGACCAACCAGCGCGAGACCGCCGACAGCCTGGGCCTTGCCCTGGAGGGGCTGCGCACGCACATGGGCCGTGCCGCAAGCATTGCGGCCTGCGTGGGCTCGTCCGTGGCCCCGGCCGTCACCCCGCTGGTGCGCGACGCCTGTTCCCGCTTTTGGGGCAAGAATCTGCTGCTCGCGCCGGAAGATATCCCCATTCCTCTGGAAAACCGCTATGAGCGCCCCATGGAAGTGGGGGCGGACAGACTGGTCGGGGCCTATGCCGCCCGGCGTCTTCTGCCGGACGCGAAGTCCATTGTTTCCGTGGATTACGGCACGGCCACCACTTTCGACTGCGTGACGGACAACGCATACCTGGGCGGCCTGATCTGCCCCGGCGTGCATTCTGCGCTGGAAGCTCTGGCGACCCGCGCGGCCAAGCTGCAGAGCATCGGGTTGAGCTTCGAGGCCGTGGAGCCGGAACCGGGCCGGTCCACAGCCACCAGCATCAACCACGGCTTTGTTTTCGGCTTCGCCGCCATGACGGAAGGCCTGGCCGCCCGCATGGCGAAAAATCTGCCCGGCCCGGTCAGCGTTGTCGCCACCGGCGGTTTTGCCCGCGGCATTGCCCGGGTGACGGACTGTTTTACTCTTGTGCGGCCCGATCTTCTTCTTGAGGGATTGCGTCTGCTGCATATTCAGTCGCGCTAGTGTCGCGTTCACGAAATGAATTTGATGTATTTTACCTGACCCAAGCGACACTGGGCGCGCCGGGCGCCAGCCCGACTCGCCGCCGAAGGCGGCGTGAGTGAGCCGAAAACCACGTTTTTCGGCGAACGATCTTTCACGAAATAGCTACAGCTATTTCGTGAACATCACACTAGAAGCCATCTCATAATCAAACCAACCTGAGCAAAATCATGATGCAACCCAATTGCGCCATGGCCAGGAAGTTCTCGGCATGAAATTCATACCTCACGACAAGGCGGCGGAAGTTTTGCAACCAGGCAAAAAGCCGTT
>JAVBOK010000022.1:0-103965 GCA_031550605.1 Desulfovibrionaceae bacterium
CAGGATTTTGCGCCGCGATACCTGGTGTACGGCAGCAGTGCGCGGCGCGTTCAGCAAATCGCTGGCCGATGCCCCGTGCCTGGGGCACGGATCCGGCGGCGGCCGGGAATGGGCAATCAGAAGCTCGTCGGAGGCCGCCGCCGGTTGCCATGCCGCGCGTTGCGCCAGTTCCCGCTTTCCGCATTCTTTGGGCAGGTTCATATCCAGACAGCGATGGCCTCGATCCAATTCTCGCGCGTCTCCACCGCCAAGGCCCGGATCAGGAAGGTTCGGGCATCCGCTTGAGCACCAGAAGAGAAATGTCGTCAAAGGGCGGCGTCCCGGCCATGTGCGCCAGGATATCGCCCATTGTCGCTTCCAGGACGACGGCGGCCGGGGTGGCCGCGCCCGCCGCGCGGCAGGCGGCGGCGAACGCGGCGGCCAGCCGGTCTTCTCCGTAAATGCCGAAGCCCTCGGTGGAATCCGGCCGGCCGGGACCAGCGCCGGCAGCCGCCGGCCCCATGGCCTCGCTCGCGCCGTCCGTATACAGCAACAGGCTTTGCCCCGGCGCAAGGCGCAGGGTCTGCTCGCCATACACCCACGGTTTCACGCCCAGCACAAGGGAATCGGACCAGGGCGGCGCGCCGGGCGTTGCCCCTTCCCCCGGAACCGGCCCCGGCAAGGGCGGCGGATGTCCCGCGCAGGACCAGGTGAAACTGCCCTGAACGCTGTCGAAAATGCCGATCAGCATGGTGACGAACATGGCCGAGGCATCCTGCCGCAACATGGCCGTGTTGATGCGTTCCAGAGCCCCGGCCGGGGACAGCCCCCCCAGCAGGGCGGATCTGGCCAGCGGCATGACCCGGCTCATGACCAGGGACGCGGGTATGCCCTTGCCGCACACGTCGCCCACCAGACAGGCCACGCGGTCGGGCCGGGCCGGATCGGGCAGAAAACAGTCGTACAGATCGCCGCACACGTCGCGGGCCATGTCCATGCGGGCGGCCATGTCCAGGCCGGGGCAAGGCGGGAACAGCCGGGGCAGCATGGATTCCTGTATGGCCCTGGCCAGGGCCAGTTCGTTGCGCATGCGCTGCTGGGCTGTGGCGCCGCGCACCTGGTTGCGGAACGAAGTTTTCAGGATGATGCGCGTCCGCTCGAAAGCGTGCAGCATCCTGCCCGTTTCATCGTCGCGCCGGGCCACGGGAAAGGGCGTGTCCAGATCGCCGTCCCCCAGATTTTCCAGGGCGGCGGCCAGATCCCGCAACGACCGCAGGCTGCGGGACGTCACATGCCAGGTCACGGCGCCGAGAAAAGCCGGCCCCAGAAAGGCCAGCAGGACCAGCCACAAAGGCAGGCCGGGCAGGGTGTTGCCGATTTCGCCGCTCGGAACGGCCAGGGCGAAACGCCAGCCCGGCATGCCCATGGGATAGTAAATCAGGGTGGACGGCGCCTTCCAGGGCAGGGGCCAGACGGGCTCGCCCCCTTTCGTTTCCAGACCGTCGGCGAACTTGAGAAGGCCCTTTTCTCCGGCTGCCATGCGCCGGCCCAGCGTCACAAGTTCCGGCAGGCCGTTGTCGGCCGCGTCTTCAAAAATGCCCTGCGGCCCCTGCCCCGCCGAACGGCCGGGGGGATAGATGACATACTGCCCCCGCTCGTTGCAGTACACCGGCACACAGGAGCCGAAGCCGGAAATCCCGCGCAGGGTCTCCGCGATCCAGGGCATGCCGATGACCACGCCCAGCCAGTGTTCGGGCGCCTCGCCGGAAATCTCCACGGGAGTGGCGAAAAACATGGCCGCATGGCGCCCGGTCCGGCTGTCCGGGATATGGAAAACCGGCCCGTGCCAGCGTGGTTCCGCGTTGCCGGGGGAAAAAGGATCCATCCCGGCCAGGGCGTCGGGCAGAAAAGAGCGGACGATCGCCGCATCGCGCAGGTGGAAAAACCATGCCTCTTTCCGCCCCGCCCTGCCCAGAGCAATGCCGATGACTGGGGTTTCCGTGGTGAACGGACGGAAAAAATCCCCCTGGCGCAAAACGCCCAGCAGGGCGGCGCTGTCGCCCAGCAGGCCTTTCGCGGCGGGATGGGCGGCCAGACCACGGGCGAAAGCGGCCAGACCCCCTTCGACCCGTTTGAGGAAGGCCCGGCTCAGTTCATCCTGGGTCGCCATGGATTGCATGGCCAGCAGTTCCGCGTTGCGCGCGCGCATGGTCGCCACAGTGGCGTAATAGACCCCGATGCCGCTCCAGAACAGAACCGCAGCGCTCACCGTGAACAGCACCGTCTGGCGCAGGGCCAGCTTTTCGCGCCAGGCCCGGCGCAGTTTCTGCCGGAATCCGGCGGCCGGCGGCAGACCGTCCGGCCGCGCGCCGCCGGATTCCCCGTTTGCCCCCGCACGGCCGGCCGCCCCGCCCAGAGGCATTTCCAGGGACAGAATATTGTGCCCCTCTTCCCGCCGATAGCGGCGGTTCACGGAAAAAAGCCGCACCAGCGAAAGACCCCGCCCGCCGGGCGCCGTTTCAAGGGAAAGTGATTCCGCCGGCGCGTGGCGCAAAGGATCAAACGGTTCGCCGGGATCCCGCAGAATGATGCGCAGCCGGTCGGGCGCCTGGTTTGCCGTGTCCTCTTCCGCCGCCGTTTCCTCTTCATCCCTGCCTTCACGGGAAAAGACGAATTCCAGGCGCACGATGACGAAAAAATTTTCCGCTTCTCCTTCTTCCTGCCCGGGCAGGGCGTGGAAGCGGATATTCAGCAGCAGCTCTTCCAACAGCAGACGCAGCCCGGCCCTGTCGTCCCTGCTCAGGCCCCGGCCCGCGGCCCATTCCTGGGCCAGCGTCAGAACGCCCCCGATGGTCTCCAGCCTGACGTCAAAGCGCAGTTCAAGGCTGCGCCGCGAAGCCTGCAGGCCATAGCGGCCGCCGGAAAAAGACGCGTCCGTCATGCGTTCCCCCCCCGCCGGAGCAGAGCCAGCATGGCCAGATCCTCATGCGCCCGCCCGCCGCAATGGGCCAGTACCGCATCGCGCACTGCCCGCAGAAGGGTTTTCGGCTCGCCGTTCCCTTCGCGCAGCAGAGCCTGCACCCGCCCTTCGCCGAACAGGTTCCCGGCCGCGTCCGGAGCGGCAAGCAGGCGCTCATTGCAGAAAAAGAGCAGGCCGCCGGGCGGCACGACGGCCTCCCGTTCCCGATACGAGGCCCGGGCGCGCAGCCCGAGGGGCATATCTTCCGACCAGGGCAGGCTTTCCCCCCAGCTTGTGTACGGCGGCCGCTGCCCGGCGGAAGCCCACAGCAAGCGACCGGTCCGCCGGTTGAAAAGCCCCGCGAACACGGTGACGAACAGGGATTCGCCGTCCGCCGGCGCGGGAAGATTCCCTGTGACGACCTGATTGGCGTTTTCCAGCGCTTTGCCGGGCGGCAGCCCGAAGTGCAGCAACTCGCGCAGAAGCGGCATGACCCGCCCCATCAGCAGGGCCGCGGGCACCCCGCGCGCGGCGGCGTTGCCCATCAGACAGCACAGGGTGTCCGGGTCGGTGAAAAAACAATCGTACATGTCGCCGCAAACATCTCCCGCCGCCTCCAGGCGCGCGTCGACCACGATGTCGCCGGCTTCGGGCAGAGCGGCGGGCAGCAGCCCCTCCTGAATGATCCGGGCCAGACGGAATTCGCCCCGCAGCCGTTCACGGGTGGCGGCCAGCAGGGTCAGGTCGCGCGAACGCTCGGCCAGGGCGTGGCGCAGCCGTTCGGCGGCACGGGCCAGACGTTCCGGCTCGTCCCGGTATGCGAAGCGTCCCGGCGCCCGCGGCGGGTCGGCGATGCTGACGTCCCCGCGGGCCAGCCGTTCGGCCAGCATTTTCAGGGGGACCAGCGGCCGGAGCATGCCCAGAGAGGTTCGATACAAACTGAACAGCGCAAGGCAGAACAGGACCGCTCCCACCAGGTACAGCACAAGGGTGAGGGAATCCAGGGAACCCAGCAGTTTCTCTCTGGGGATGAGGACGCCCAGAGTAAACCCTTTCATGCTCAGGGGCATGAATTCCGCCACAAAACTGCGGCCGCCCAACCCGACGGTGCTTGTGCCGGCCCCCTTCTCCCGCATGGCGGCTCGCAGCCGCTCCAAAGCCGGGCCGTCCTCGGCGGAAAGGCCCGTTGCAACGCGCCCCCTGGCCAGCGCTTCCGGCAGGGTCCAGCGCCCGTCCGGAGCGAACAGGAAGACGACGCAGCCGTCCAGGCCGCGAAACGCCTTGACCCGTTCCTCGAACCAGGACATGGAGACCGTCAGGGTCAGCGCGCCAAACACCGCACCCCGGCCGCCCTGCCGCAGGGGCACGCTGTAGCGTATGCGCGGTTCTTTTTCCAGCCCGGCCTCGTCCACCGACGGCGCATGCCAGCCGGGCGAATCCCCGATGGCGGCCAGCGTGGCTTTCAGGCGTTCCGCGGTCCGCTCCGCGCCCTCGGGAACGCCGTCCTCCGCGACGGCCGGCTCGAAGCCGGTCCGCTCCAGACGCAGGGCGCGGTACGTTCCCTGTTCATCCACGGTGCGCACGATCAGTTCGCGCAGTCCCAGCATGCGGCCGGCCCGCCGGCCCTGTTCCGTGTCGCTGAAATCCCGGCCCGGCGCCATGGCGGGCCCCGCCGCTTCAAAAATCCGGACCAGGGGCGCGGCGCTGCTTGCGAACCATGACCGGTAATAGCCGTCATAATGGCCGATGCTGTCCGCAAGCTGGGCCGTCTGGCGCCGGGCGCCTTCCAGGGCCTCGCCGCGGGCGAAAAAATAGCCCGCCACCGGCAGCAGGCCGATCAGGCAGATCAACGCGGCGACAATGGGCGCCGCCTGCCGGACGGCCAGGCGGTTTTTCAGCGGAACCGGGCCGCCCGCGTTCGTATCCTCGCGCCCGGCCGCGCTTGTCATGGCTGCCATACGCACGCGGCCCCCCCGGGTCCGGGGAAAACGACGCCCGGCCGGTTGCGCGGAACCGCCCGCAGCCTGTCCCGGCCGCGAGGCGCTTTTGCTTGAAGCCGGCCGGATTGCCGGGCGGAAACCACATGGCCGCCGCCGGGCGGCAGGGCCACCCGGGCGGGCTGTGGGCGGTTGCAACGGCGGCGCATGATATTCTTACGATATGTTCAGGCGGGACAGCTTGATGCGCAAACCTTCCCTGCTGATGCCCAGCATGCGGGCGGTATGGGACTTATTCCCGCCGTTGACGGACAGAATCTTGCGGATATAGACGGCTTCCGCTTCCTCCAGGGGAAGAAAGGACGGAACCTGCCCGGAAGGGGGGATATCCTCCCCGAAACCGCCGGCACCCGCAACCTCTTCGGAAAGGCAAACCGGAGCGGGAGGCGGGGCTTCCGTTTCCGGCACATAACCCGCCAGCAGCGCGGGCGGCAGATCTTCCGGAGTGATCCGCCCGCCCCCGGCCAGCAGCGTTCCCCGTTCGAGCACGTTCTGCAATTCGCGGATATTGCCCGGCCAGGAATAGCGCATCAGAAGGCGCAGCGCCTCCGGGCTGATCCGCTGGGGCGAATCGTTCCTCTGGTCGGCAAGGCCGGAAAGGATTTTGCGGACCAGCATGGGGATGTCGTCCGGCCGTTCCCGCAACGGGGGCACATGCAACTGCACGACGTTCAGGCGGTAGAAGAGGTCCTCGCGGAAGGTTTTCTGCTCCACAAGGCGCTCAAGGTTTCTATGCGTGGCGGCCATGATGCGCACGTCCACCGGAATGCGCTTGCGCCCCCCAACCCGTTCCACCGTGCCCAGTTCGATCACGTGCAGCATCTTGGCCTGGCTTTCCAGGGGCATGTCGCCTATTTCGTCCAGCAGTATGGTCCCGCCCGAGGCCTGTTCGAAACGCCCCATGCGGGCCTGCACGCCGGAAGCAACCCCGGCCTCTATGCCGAACAGCTCGCTTTCCAGCAGCGACGCGGGAATGGCGGCGCAGTTGATGGCCACGAACGGCTTTCCCGCTCTGGGACCGATATCGTGGATATGCCGGGCCAGCATGCCCTTGCCCACCCCGGTTTCCCCCGTGATGAGCAAATTGGCCCTGGTTGCGGCAAGGCGTTCCGCCTGCGCGAGCAGGGTCAGCATCGCGCGGTCCCGGCTGGCGGCCCGCACAGGCGCCGGCCGGCCGCGCACCTGAGCCCGCAAATGGCGGTTTTCCACGGCCAGACGCGCCCGGTGCCGTTCCAGTTCTTCCCGCGCGGCCGATATTTCCGTCAGCAGCCTTTCCATCTCGAATTCGCGGGCCTCAATGCGCACCATCATCATGGCGAAGGCCTCGGCCAGAACCCGGGCCGGGGCATCTTCCGCTCCCGCGAACGGCAGATCGAAAACTCCCTTGGCCTTTTCGTAGTTGCCGCTGGCTATCTGCTCGCACAGGGCGACAAGCTGCCCGTACAGATCATCGGACGGCGCCGTCATTTTTGTCATACTGCACCATTCCGCGCACGTGCGGCGACGCTTTCTGAACAACCGGTTACTGCGCTCCCTGCCGGAAGAACTGCGGGGCAGTATAAAAAAAACGCCCGCCGCGGACAAGAAAATTTTACAACCCGCCATGGCGGCATGTTTGTTGCTATCAGGCATACCAACGGATTGCAACGGCATGGACGGCACCTCTTCTTTTTCCCGGTTTCCGCCAAAGGAAAACGCCCGCGACGCGGGCGCCGCTCTTGAATTGCGTTTTCCGGCCACGCGGGACACCGTTCAGGGCATTCTGGCCATGGCCCAGGAATGGGCCGTGGCCCGCGGCATCGCCCGCGCGGACCTGGGGACCCTGCGCCTTGCGCTGGAAGAGCTGCTGCTCAACATCTGCTTCCACGCCTATCCCGATTCCGGCCCGGAAGCCGCGGGCGCATCCCGCTCCGCCAACGAGGCGGAACTGCTCCTTCGGCTGGATGCGCCGCCCGCCGGGGCGGGATCTTCCGCCGGGCGGGTTCCCGCGCAGGAGGAAAAACTGCTTTTTCTGCGCGTCCGCGATGCCGGCCGCCCCTTTGATCCGCTCGCGTACCAGCCCGCGCCGGTCGCGGCCGAAGCGGGCGCGATGACGGCCGGGGGCAGAGGGATATCGTTTATGCGCCTTTTGGCCGTCGAGGCTTCCTATTCACGGGAAAACGGGCTTAACGTCCTGTCCCTGACCCTGCCGCTGAGCGCGGCGCAGGCCGCCGACGGGCCGGACGCGGAAACCGGGACGCCCGCCGCACCCGGCTCGCCGCGGCATTTTCTCCGCCGGCCCGGCTTGCTGCCGGATATGCGGCGCGTGAGCCTGGCGGTGAAGCAGACGGTTTTTCTGGGGCTGTGCACCGCCCTCATCGTATGGTCGGCCATATTCTTTTTCCACCGCGCCGTGAACGCCGGGCGCGAAGAGGCCGCGCAGGCCCTGGGCGGCCAGATCATGCGCACTCTGGACCGGGTCGCTTCCGATTTCTTCCATCGTCTGACCACCGGCGCGGAAACGCTGGCCGCCAGCCTGGGCGAAAGCTACAGCGGCGGGGAAGCCGCCGGTTCCGAAGGCCCGCCGCTGAAGACCAGGGATGCGACGGAACTGGCCCGCGCCCTGCTGGCGGAAAAAGCGGTTCTGGGCCTTGTGTACACGGATGATTCGCGCTTTCAGGAGTGGCTGCTGACCCTGCGGGACGACACGCTGACGCAGACGCCCCTTGCGTCCACCTTCGCCCCGGCCTGGGCCGCGAACCGGCGGAACCGCGGCGGGGCCGTCTGGCAGGGGCCGGTCGCGGACATCCCGAAAGGCCTGCCGGGGAACGATGCCGCCCTGTTTTTGGGCGCACCCTGGCGGGGCGGCGGAACAAACGGCGCCGCAACCGCGGGCGGCGGGGAAAACCGCTCCGGCGGCATGATCGGGGCGCTCGTCAGCACGCCGGAAATGGCCCGTCTGCTGCGCGCCGCCGCGGGCATAGCCGCGAGCGAGCCGTTCATGCTGAACCGGAACGGGGAGTACATGCTGGTTCCGCCCAGCCGGGAACAGGGCGACCGGCCGGGATCCATATTCGACGAGGCCCGCGTTTCCGGCAGCGTTTTTCTGGAGGAACTCGGCCGCGCCATGCTGTGGGGGGAAGAGGGCATCACGCATCTGTCCGCCGGCGATGCGGAAAAAGCTGTTCCCTGGGCCTTGCCCGAACACGGGCCGGCAAGCGTGCTGTACCGTCCGGTTCAGGCAGCGGGACCGCCTCACGGCCTGTATCTGGGGCTTTTGCTTCCCTCGCGCAGCCTCGGGGGGGGGCCCGTTCCCCTGCCGCCGGGCCTGGCGCTGTTCGCGCTTGCAGGATCGGCCGCCTTCTGTCTGCTTGTCTGGCGCGTAACCTCGCAGACCTTGCTGCCTCTGCGGGATTTGTCCGCCGGCCTTGAAAAGATGGCCGCCGGCGACCTGGCCAGCCCCCTGCCCGCGCCGTTGCGGCCGGACGAAACCGGCAGCATGCTGCATTCCTTCGAACGCGTGCGCCTGACCCTGCGGGCGGCCCTGCGCAACCTGATCACCAGAACCGCGACACAGGAACGCCTGGCCAACGAGTTGGCCGTCGCCCGGGCCATTCAGGAAGGCATGCTGACCACGGAATTTCCGTCCTCGCCTCTGGCGGATGTCTGCGCGCGCATCGACATGGCCCGTGAAGTCTGCGGCGATCTGTACGATTGTTTTCTCATGACCGGCGGCGGACACGGCGGCGCGCCGGAAGAACGCCTGTGCTGCGTCGTGGGGGACGTATCCGGCAAGGGCGTGCCCGCGGCCATGCTGATGAGCGGCGCCGTGTCCCTGGCCAGGGCGGCGCTGCTTGAGGGGCTGCCCCCCGCGGCGGTGCTGGGGCGCGTCAACAACTCCCTGGTCAGAACCGCCACGGCCGGCATGTTCGTGACCATGATCGTGGGGGTGCTCGAACCGCGCAGCGGGCGCTTCATCTGGGCCAGCGCGGGGCACCCGCCTCCCATGCTGGTGGGACCGCCCCGGTCCGGCCGGGAGAACTGGCCCCCGACATGCCCCTGGCCGGGCGAACTTGTTCTGGGCGCCAGAAGGGACGTCCGCTATTCGACGTTCTCGCGCGTCATTGAACCCGGCGGCGCGGCCCTTTTGTACACCGACGGCGCCGTCGAGGCATGCCCCGCGCCGTACCGGGGGCAACACGGCGGGCACGCGGCCGGCTCCTTTTTCGGGGAAGAGCGCCTGGCCCGATCCTTGTCCCGCCACCGGGACAAGGCCGACGCCCGCGGCCAGCTGGAAGGCATCCGGGCGGACCTGTTCGCGCACATGGCCGGCGCGGACCCGCACGACGACATCACCCTGATGGTCATCCGGCGGCGTTGCGGAGCGCACTGCCCCTGAGATCCGGAGCATTTCCCCCGTGACATGCCGCCGGGATTTGTCCGCAACACCCTGCCGCCGAATCGAGGCAGGCGAACGCTGATCGCCGCGCCAAGGATCTGGAGCGGCAACCGCTCTACTGGTGCCCAAAAATTGGCCACCCCGCCGTCTTTTCACGAATACGCAAAGGCAATGCCAAAAAAACGGGCAGACCCCTTCCCGCCGGAATCATGGCCTTTTTCTGGCTGTTCCGTTTTTTTCACCCATGAATCTGTGGCATATCTTGTGCAACTGCCGTATTCGAAAGAAAACAACGCCGTCACAAAGCTGCGCTGCCCCGGCCCTGTTGCGCCGGGCGCGCACAGGAGCGCTCAAGCATGGAAATACAGACCACACGCGCGGGCAAAGCCCACGTCATCCACCTTTCCGGGCGCTGGGACGCTTTTTCGGCCGCGGCCTTCGAACAGCGATGTGCCGATCTGGTGCGCGAGGAAGACATGCGCCGCGTGGTACTGGACCTGGCCAAGGTGGATTATTTGAGTTCATTCGGCCTGCGCGCCATGCTGAACCTGGGCAAACTGCTGGAACCCCTGGAAGGCGAACTGCTGGTGGCCGACCTGCAGCCGCCCGTGGCGAAAGTTTACCGGGGCAGCGGGTTCAATTCTCTGTTTCGCGATTTTCCGGACGTGGACAGCGCGGTGCGGGGCTTCAAAGACAAGTGATTTTTCCCGCGTTGCGGCCGGTTCGGATCCCCGACCAACTTCCGGACGGCTTTGATGCGAAATCCGGATGAGACCTTAACGCAAGTGCAGGCACATGTCCGTTTCATCCGGCATAGCCTTTCCCCACCGTCTGGCCGTCCGTCAGGCGATCCCCATCTTCGTCGGCCTTCTGGTGCTGCTCGCCGCGTCACTGACTTTCGGCTATCTGTACGCGCGGGACGCCATTCTGGACGCATCCGGCGCCAGGGTGCGGCAGATATCCGGCGTGGCGGGCACGGCCAGCGTCCGCTTTCTGCAACGGGCGGAACAGCGGATGGAGGGTATCGTCCGCTGCCTGGAACGGGCCGGGCCGGAAGAGACGGCCGCCATGCTGGCGACCGGCCCGTCCGCGCTCGGCCGCCTTGTTGCCGCCGGTTTTGCCGGAGAAAACTCCTGGAAGGAACTGGCCGTCAGCATCGTGGACGAACACGGACGGACCCGTTCCGCCGTCTGGCCGCGAGCGGCCGGGAACGGTCCCGCGCCCGGCCTGCCCGCGGTTTTCGGCGATGCGGCGCGGATCCTTTCCGGCCAGGCCGGGCAGGATAATGGAATCGCCGGCGGCGCGCGGGCGTGCTGGGTCCCGTCTGTTCCGGCTGACGGCAACGGCGAGGAAACGCTGATGCGGCGCACCGTCGTCCTGATGCGGACGGACAACGGCGCGCCGCGCCCGTTCGGGGCCGTCTCGCTGACCGTGAGCATGTCCTGGCTGGCGTCTTTCGTGGACGGCGTCGCCGGCATCAGAGACATGCGGTCCCTTGTCCTTCCGGCCCGGGACGTTCCCCCGAACGTGCGGAAAACCGCTGTCCGGGACAACGCGGCCCTGTTCGACCGGGGCGCGCGGGCCGGAGATTCCGGCGAATCCGCCCGGCCCGTGAACGAAAAACACCGGGTGGCCGTCTTTGTGCCTCTTGCGCCCACGGGATTTTTCCTTTCCGTGCTGATTCCGGAAAAGGCGCTGTTCGGCCCGTTGAACCGTCTGACCCGCATGCTGTTTTTGCTGGCTCTGGCCGCCCTGGCTCCCGCTGTCTGGAGCCTGCACGCCACGACCAAAGGCATGCTGCGTCCCCTGGAATACCTCACGGCCATGGCGGAACGGCTCTCACAGGGCGATTTCGCTCCCGGCGGCGGCGCGGCGGGCAAAACCCAGCCGGCTCATCCCCGCCCGCGCGCGGGCGGGGATGAGCCGGGCAGGCTGATGCGCGCCGCGGATTCCCTGCGCCTGGCCCTGAAACAGCGCGCGGAGGATCTGACCCTGGCGGCGTCCGCCCGCGAACGGATCCTGGGTGAACTGGCCCTTGCCCGGGCCATTCAGGAAGGCATCCGGCCCGGAGAAATGCCCCGCGCGGCGAACCTGGACGCCGCCGCCCATCTGCACGTGGCGCAGGCGGTTTGCGGCGACATGTACGACGCCTTTTTCCGCTCGCCGCACGAGCTGTGCTGCGTGCTGAGCGACGTGGCCGCGCGGGGCGTGCCGGCATCGCTTCTGATGGGCAGGGTCATGCCGCTGCTGCACGAGACGCTGTTGTCGGGCATGGCTCCGGGCATGGCCCTGGAAACCGTGAACAGAACCCTGAGCATCGGCGGAAAGGACAGGGCGGTCACCGATTTCGTCGGCGTCATCGCGGGCGTGCTGGATATCCGGACCGGCCTTTTCACCTGGGCGGGCGCGGGGCAGCCGCCCCCCCTGCACTGCAGCGCCGCCTCCGTCACGGAACTGCCCTGGTCCGAAAACATGCCGCTGGGCATCCGCCGGGACGCCCGGTACCGGGATCTTGAGGTCCGGCTGCGGGCCGGGGACGGATTGTTCCTTGCCAGCGACGGACTGTGCACGGCCAGGTCCGGCGAGGGCCTTCTGTACGGAGAAAGTCGCCTGGCCGCGACATTGCGGTCGTTCGCGCCCGGCGGGCGGGCGGATTGCGAAGCCCTGCTGCGGGCAGTGCGCGATGATGTTCTTGCCCACACGGCGCCGGACGGGCCGCAGGACGATATCGCCATGCTGGCCGTATACTGGCGCGGTCCGCTCCGCGAAAGCGGACCGGGCGGCGCACCTTCATGACAGGCCGAAGCGGCCTGTCCCAGATTGACGTCAAACCCCGCAAGGCCGGGGTTTGTCAAGGCACGCCCACTTCAGCGCTTTCCGGCGGCAATGGATGCCGCCCGCGCCTGCGTGGCGGAAAAAAAACGCGCCGCCTTTTTCAAAACTGGCGCAGGGAAAATTTCAACGGCAATTTGCTTCAAGGGGTTGACGATGCTTCAGTCTCTGCTCTCATTCGACGAAGTGGCCATCCAGTGCCACGACAACCCTGACGCCGACGCGCTGGCCTCGGGATTCGGTCTGTATTCCTGGCTGCGCGCCGCGGGAAAAAAGACGCGTCTTTTTTACGGGGGCCGCGCCCCGGTCGGGAAACCAAACCTGCTGGAAATGCTGCGGGCCCTGCGGATACCGGCGGAACACGATCCGTCGCCGGCATCCGTGCGGGGCCTGCTGGTCACCGTCGACTGCCAGTACGGCGCGGGGAACGTCGCGCCCGTCGCGGCGGACCGGGTGGCCGTCATTGACCACCATATCCAGGAAAAAGATTTGCCGCCTCTGCACGATCTGCGCCCGTACCTCGGCAGTTGCTCTACCCTGGTCTGGAAACTGCTGGCCGATGGCGGGTACAGGCCGGAAACGCCCCTGGCCACGGCCCTGTATTACGGGTTGTATACCGATACGGGCGGGTTCGCGGAAATACGCCATCCCCTGGACCGGGACATGTGGGACGGCCTTGCGCCCGACCTGCCGGTGGTCAGAAAACTCATGCGCTCCAACCTCTCCCTTCAGGATCTCGATCTGGCGGCGGACGCCCTGGCCGCCCTCGCGTACCGGACGGAATGCCGCCTGGCCCTGGTGCAGGCCCCTCCCTGCGACCCCAACATTCTGGGTTTCATCAGCGATCTGGCCATGCAAGTGGACACCGTGGACATGGTCATCGCCTTTTTTCAGGCCGCCGACGGAATCAAATTTTCCGTGCGCACCTCCACGCGGGAAGTGACGGCGGCGGAACTGGCGGGCGCGCTCACCGCCGGCGGCACCGGCTCGGGCGGCGGGCATGGCGAAAAGGCCGGCGGCTATATCAACATGACGCGGTTCCGGGCCGCGCATGGAAACGCGGACCCTCTGGAGTACTTCGCCGAAACGGTGAACCGCCACCTGGGCGCATATGCCGTCATCGACTGCGGAGCCGGCGGCGGCGTGGACATGAGCGGCATGCGGCAGTACAGAAAACTCCCCGTTCCTCTGGGCTACGCGCCCTGCGCGGAACTGTTTCCCGGCCGCACGACCCTGCGCGTGCGCATGCTGGAAGGGGACATGGATATCGCCGCCGACAGCGACACCTACCTGATGATCGGGGTGACGGGCGAGGTATACCCCATTCGCAGGGACACCTTCGCCGCGTCCTACACGCCCGTGGAAAAACCCTTCGCTCCCCTTCTGGAATATCCGCCCGTCGTGCTGGATAAAAATTCCGGCCTGCGCCTTTCTCTGCTGCAGGCGGCCAGGGCCTGCGTCGGCACGGGCGGCGTGATCCGGGCGCGGCGGCTGGAAGCGGGGGTCAAGGTCTTTACCCGCTGGAACCGGGAAAGCTATCTGCGGGGCGAAAAAGGCGACTGGCTCGCGGCGCGGGGCGACGACCCGACAGACGCCTACGTGATCACCGCCCCCCTTTTCCCGGTGCTGTATGAACCCGCGTAAGCGGATGGAGGCGCCATGCAGCCGCAGAATTGTATCACCCCGGACATTGCTGCCCATCCCGGACGCGTCCGGGTGATGAAAAAAAATTCCGCTCCGGTGCGCGCGCGCTTCGCGCCGGATGCCGGCGTCATGGCGACCAGGGAAGGCCCCGTGGCGTACCGGGCCGGGGACGCCCTGCTGACCGGCCCGGCGGGAGAACAATGGCCCGTCGCCCGCAGCCGTTTCATGGATACCTACGTGCCCCTGCCGCCCGCCGTGGCGGGCGGGGACGGGCTGTACGTGAAAAAAAACCTGCCCGTCTGGGCGCTACGCATGGCGGAACCGTTCCGGGTGGCAATCGCCGGGGGCGTGCTTTCCGGCCTGCCCGGCGACTGGCTTGTCCAGTATGCCCCCGCCGAATACGGCGTGGTCGCGGCTTCCATTTTCGCATCGACCTACGCCGTCCTGCCGGGCGACATCTGAATACGGACCATCCGCCGCCTGTCCGGCGCGTGTTGCGCGCTTTCTTCCCCAAGGAGAGCCATTGCCGCGCGTTGCCGTTTCCAAGTAAAATACCGGATCCTGCGGTTACGTTCTCCGTAATTCTTCCTTTTCGCTGCGCAAAGCATCTAGCAAAAGTTGCGGCTTTAATGTATGGAACGGATTCACGCGGCATTTATGCCATCCGTGTACAGCAACGAGTTGGGGGAGCCAAAGAGGCCATCGGGGGTAAATCCTTTTTGTACACTCAAAATTCAACGCTGTTGCGTGCAGGCTGTTTCCCGCGCCGGCACGCTGCCGGCGGGCATTTTGCCGCCGCACTCGTGCCGTTTCCGCATCCGGACGCATCCCCATGCGAGGAAAAGCTGCGGCACGGAAAAAAACAACGGCGCGCGCTGCCATCCGCGCGCGAACAACGGCAACGCCACAGGGCGTTCCTGCATGAGCGCCATGAATAACGTGTTGCGCAATACCGCGCTCTTTGCAATTTTTCTTTCTCTCTTTGCGATATCAGGATGCAAGGAAGAGAAGAGGGCGCTTCCCCTTCCCACGATACACAGCTACACGCAAATACCCGGCATAACAAAAGATGAGATAGCGGCCATACAGGCCATACAAAAAAAGAACAAGCCGTTGTCATACGGCGTTCTGCTTTCAACAGAAGCATTCATCAACGACGACGGCGAATTCTCGGGCTACGCGCAACGCCTGTGCGCGTTGCTTTCGACGTTGTTCGGCATACGCTTCGTGCCGCAACTGCACGACTGGGATGAGATTCTCCGGGGGCTAGCGGACGGAAGCATCGATTTTTCGGGCGATTTGATCCCCACCCCGGAGCGGCGCAAAAAATACTTCATGTCCGATGCCATCGCCGAGCGTTCCATCAGCATATTCAAGAAGAAAGGGACGGAGAGCCTGACCGACATCGCCAGGAGGCGCAGCCCGAAACTGGCTTTTCTGTCGGGCTCCGCGCACCTTCCGGCATTCAAGAATGTGTATGCGGACCCTTTCCAGCTTGTCTATGTGGACAATTTTGAAGCCGCGGCGTCGCTGCTCAGAAACGACGATATCGATGCCTTCATCAACGAAAGCGTTTCTGATTGCTTTTTTATCGAATATGGCTTTATCGAATCAAAGGCATTCTTTCCCCTCATGTATATCCCCGTATCTCTTACAACGGAAAAAAATGAGCTGCGATCCATCGTCAGCGCGTTGAACAAATATCTTCTGCACGGCGGCCAGGATATCCTTGCCCAGTTATATACCTTCGGAGAGAACGACTATAAAAAATACGGGCTCTTCAAATCGTTCACGCCGGAGGAAAAATATTATCTGGAGCAAACCCTGCAGGCCGGGCAGGAAATTCCGGTCGCTCTCGAAAGCGACAACTATCCCGTCAGTTTCTTCAATTACAAAACGAACGCATTCGAGGGCATCGTCGCCGACCTGCTGGCCGCCATATCGAAATCCACCGGCCTGAGATTCAGGATCATCAACAAGGGCGGCACCAAATGGGAAGACCTGCTCAAAAGCCTCACCAACGGCGAAGCCTCCATTATTTCCCAGCTCATGTATTCGGAAGCGAGAAGGGGCAGATATCTCTGGACGGACAATCCCTTCTGCACCACGGCATACGCTTTTATTTCCAAATCCTCCTTCCCCGACCTTGAAATATACCAGGTCATGAGCCAGAAGGTCGGCGTCATCAAGGGCACCGCATACGAAGAAATGTACCGCAAGTGGTTTCCCGACAACAAACCCGTTGTCTTCGATACCGGCGACATGGCGTTCGACGCCATGGAACGGGATGAAATCACGCTGATACTGGCCGCGGAAGCCCTGCTGCTGAGCCAGACGAACTACCGCGAAAAACCCGGCTACAAGGTCAATATCCTTCTGAACCACGCCATTGAGGCCAAATTCGGATTCAACATCAATGAAACGCGCCTTTGCTCCATCGTCAGCAAGGCGCAGGGATTGATCAAAACCGAGATGATCGCAAAACGGTGGTTCGGGAAAGTGTTCGACTACTCTTCCGAACTGTCGCGGACGCGCGTGTATTTGCTGCTTATCGGCATCGCGTTCCTGTTCGTTCTTCTCGCGTTCATCGCCTGGCACCTTTTCCGTAACCGGATGATGCAGCGGAAGCTGGAAAAACTGGTCCGGGAACGGACGCACGAGTTGCGGCTGCAGATACAGGAACGGGAAGCCGCGGAGCGGGAAGCGCGCGTCGCCTCCAGCGCGAAAAGCTCGTTTCTGGCCAAAATGAGCCACGAAATACGAACGCCGCTCAATGCCGTCATCGGCATGTCCGAAGTCGCCAAAAAAAGCGTGGCCGAAAACAGCAAAGCGCTGTCGGCGATCAACCGCATTCTGTCCTCGTCCCACCATCTGCTCGGAATACTGAACGACATCCTGGATATGGCGAAAATAGAATCGGGCAAAATGGAACTGGCGAACGTTCCGTTCAATCTCGGCAAGGCCTTTGACGAGGTGTCGAACATCATTCTTTCGCGCTGCGCCGAGAAAAATATCCGCTTCACGGCGAACGTGGACGAGGTGCAGGCCTTTACGGCCGTCGGCGACAAGCTGCGGCTGAACCAGGTGCTGATCAACCTGCTCGGCAATGCCGTGAAATTTACGGACGCCGGGGGCCGCATCGGCCTTTCCGCGAAACTGCTGCAGGAAACGCCGCAGGAACTGCGCCTTGCCTTTGCCGTTTCGGACAACGGCATCGGCATGACGGCAGAGCAGATGGCCAGGCTGTTCGTCCCCTTTGAGCAGGCGGATTCCAGCATCGCCTCGCGTTTCGGCGGCACGGGACTGGGGCTGTCCATAAGCAAGAACCTGATCAACGCCATGGGCGGAGAGATCAGCGTCGCCAGTTCCCCCGGCGCGGGGGCGACCTTCAGCTTCCAACTGACGATGCGCAAAGGACGGACGGGCGAGGCCGACGAACCGCCGGAGGAAATCGAATCCCTGAACCTGGAAGGCATGCGGATACTGCTGGCCGAAGACATTGAAGTCAACCGGATGATCATCGACGAGTTGCTTTCCTCGACAGGCGTCGTCATTGACCAGGCCGTGAACGGGGCGGAGGCGGTCACGATGTTCGCCTCTTCGCCGGAATGGCATTACGATCTTGTCTTCATGGACATCCAGATGCCCGAAATGAACGGCTACGAAGCCACGGAAAAAATCCGCGACCTGCCCCGCCCCGATGCGAAACAGGTGCCGGTGATCGCGATGACCGCCAACGCGTACCGCGAAGACGTGGACCGCGCGATCGCCTCGGGAATGAACGGGCATCTGGCGAAACCGATCAACGTCGCCGCGCTGTTCACCGCCGTTGCGCGCTGCCTCGCCCCCGACGCCCCGGAAGCGTGACGTTCCGGAAACGCGTTCCGGGGACGATCTGTTCCTTTTTATCGGGAAGCCTGCTATGATGTATCGGCAAAGCGATATGCCCCTTTACCGGAGCAACCCGCAAACCGACGCGCCGGGTAGCCGCCCGGCGCGCTTTTTTCAAGGAGCGCCCATGCCCTCTTCATCCGATTTCATGTGGAAATTTCATCGCATCGGCGGCCTGGATCAGGTCACGTTGCGCACCGCCGAAGAATTGCGCCATCTGGGCGAACTGGATCCCAAGTTGTGGACCGCGCTCAGTTGCCCCGCTTCCGGTCTGGAATTCGACGAGCGCACGCTGCGCCTCCTCGACGCGGACGGCGACGGCCGCATCCGCATACCGGAGGTCAAGGCCGCCGTGGAATGGGCCTGCGCCCGCCTGACCGACCCTTCCGTCCTGGTGGATCCTCCGGAAGCCATGCCCCTGGCCCATATCACGGAGGAAACGGAAGAAGGCCGCCGCCTGGCCGCGTCCGCCAGGGCCGTTCTGGAGCATGCCGGCAAAGCCGGGGCGGAAGCCGTCAGCCAGGACGACGTGGCCCAGGCCGCGTCCCAGGCCGCGCAAAACCTTTTTAACGGCGACGGGGTCGTGCCGCCGCATCCGGACCTTTCCCCCGACATGCGGCAGTTCATCGCGGACGCGCTGGCCGTGGTCGGCGGCATCCCCGACGCCGGCGGCCAGGCGGGCATCAACCGCGCCGTCGCCGATGCCTTTCTGCAAACCCTGGCACAGTGGCGGGACTGGAAACAGTCCATGAAAGACGCCGCCGGCCCCCTGGGCGCGGATACCGCCGCCGCCTGGGAGATGATGCTGGAACTAAGGGAAAAGATTGACGATTATTTCCTGCGTTGCGACTTCGCCGACTTTGCCCCGCAGATTCCCGACGCGGCGTGCGCCGAAGAGAAGGGAGTCCTCTCGCCAGAGCGCGGCCTGCTTGACGCGCACACCCTGGCCGACCTGCCCCTGGCCCGCGTGGAAGCGGGCCGGCCCCTGCGCCCGGCTTCGGGCTGCAACCCGGTCTGGCGCGAACGCGTGGCCCGCCTTTTCGCTCTGATCCGCCCTCTGCTCGGCCAGCCGGACGGCATGACCCGTGAAGACTGGCTGGCCGTCAAAGCCGGCTTCGCCGCCCACGAAGCGGCTCTGGCGCTGAAACCCGCGCCGGTCGCCGCCGAGGTCGTCATCCCCCCCACGGGCACGCCGGACATGCTGGGAGAGGAGCGGGTGAAGGCGCTGCTTTCCGGCGGGCAGGGCGAACGTTTCGCGGAACTGGCGGACAGGGACGCGTCCGCGCCGGCCGTCGCCGGCGTGGCCGACCTGGAACGGCTGGTGCTGTATCACCGGCATCTGCACCGGCTGCTCACGAACTTCGTCTCGTTCTACGACTTTTATTCGCTGCGCCGCAACGCCATGTTCCAGTCGGGCACGCTTTTCCTGGACGGCCGCAGCTGCCGCCTGTGCCTGCCGGTCGCCGACATGGCCAGGCACGCCGTGCTGGCCGCTTTCAGCCAGCTTTGCCTTGTGTACTGCCTATGCCGCCGCCCCGACGAAGAATCCGGCGAGTCGAAAACCATGACCATCGTCGCCGCCATGACGGCCGGAGATTCCGACCTGCTGCTGGAAGGCCGGAACGGCGTCTTTGTGGACAGCCTGGGCAACGACTGGGACGCCACCCTGGTCAAGATCATCAGCAACCCCATCAGCCTGCGCCAGGCCCTGTGGGATCCGTACAAGCGCCTCGGCCGCATGATCACGGAGCAGATCGGCAAATTCGCCGCCGCAAAGCAGACGGCCCAGACGGCAAGCATGGGGCAGAAAGTGCAGGCCGCGGCCACGGCCGCGACCGCCCCGCCGCCAGCCGTGCCTCCGGCCGCCGGGTTCGACATCGGCAGAAACGTCGGCATCCTGGCCGCCGTCGGCCTGGCCCTGGGCGCGATCGGCACCGCCGTGGCCGGCATCGCCAACGCGCTTTTTTCCCTGGCCTGGTGGCAGTTTCCCCTGCTTCTTCTCGGTCTGTTCCTCGTCATTTCCGGCCCTTCGCTGGTCCTGGCCTGGCTGAAACTGCGCAAACGCACCCTGGGTCCGCTGCTGGAAGCGTCCGGCTGGGCGGTCAACAGCCGCATCCCGGTCAACCTGACCCTGGGGTCCAAGCTGACGGACACGCCCGCGCTGCCGGAAAACGCCACCCGCAGTTTCAGGGACCCTCTGGCCAAACCCAGCCGCTGGCCTCTGGCCGCCGCCGCCGCAACGGTCCTGGTCCTGGCCGCTCTGGCCGCATGGCTGTGGTTCGGACCGCGGCAAACGGCCCTGTTCACGGCGCAGCAAAACGGCACGGCAGCGCAACAGGCCGCGCCCGCCCCGAAAACGCCCGCGAAGCCCGCGCCCTAACGTCCGCGCGATCGGCAAGCGATCGAGGTTGTCACCGCATTGCGGCGGCGGCCCCGGAACGATGACACACCCCGCAAAACCGGCTTTGCGGGGTTTGTCATCGTTCCGGGCGGGCAAGGCTCGCCTATCCGGCGGCAAGAATTTACGGCAAATCCCTGCCGCATTTCCCGTGTGAAATGCCCGATTGCCTCTTTTCCGCTTTTTCAGCTTTCCAAAAACAGCGACATGGATATAGGATTATAGATGCGCGTGATACTATGGAGGCGCAATGATGCGCGCCATTTCCGACAGCATTGTCTTCCTGCTGGACAAGATTCTTGGGTCCGGTGTCCGGTCCGGCAACGCGCCGCGAACAGCGCATGCAACAAGGCCCCATTGCGGGGCCTTGTTGCATGAAACTTCCGGCAGGGCAAACCATTCCCGCAACGGTTCCGCCGCCCTCTTCTCCGGGCTGCAAAGCGCGGGCGCGGGCCTATTCCATGCGCCTGCCCTCGACCAGCCAGATGCGCAGCACATGCAGCAAATCCGCCGGTTCCACGGGTTTGGTCAGATAGTCGTTCATGCCGCAGGCGAAGCCCTTTTCCTTGTCCTCGGACATGGCGTTGGCCGTGACCGCGACAATGGGCAGATCCTTCGCGGCATCAAGCATCCGGATAACGCGGGTGGCTTCCAGCCCGTCCATTACCGGCATCTGCATATCCATAAGCACCAGGTCGAAAGTCTGCGCGGCCACCGCGTCCACCGCTTCCCGCCCGTTGCCGGCCAGCACGATTTCCGCGCCGCTGGGGGCCAGCAGTTCCTGCATGATCATCTGGTTGATCAGGTTGTCTTCCGCCACCAGGATCCGCTTGCCCTTCAGATTCAGCCGCTCGATGGACTGCCCGTCCGCGGGGGCGGCATCCTCGCCGGGCACGCGGGCATCCGGCCGCAGGCGCATGGTAAAACTGAACGTGGACCCCGACCCTGCCCGACTGCTCACCACGATGGTTCCGCCCATGAGGGTCACCAGTTTTTCGCTGATGGCCAGCCCCAGCCCCGTACCCCCGAATTTACGGGTGATGGAGGCATCCGCCTGGATAAAGGGCTGGAACAGGATGCCCTGCGCGTCTTTTTCGATACCGATGCCCGTGTCCGCCACGCTGCAGCGCATGACGACGTATCCACTGCCCGCGTCGGGGGAAGGGTCCTGAGCGCAACGCAGGGTGACGCTGCCCTGGGAAGTGAATTTCAGGGCGTTGCTGAGCAGATTGTTCAGCACCTGCCCGATGCGCAGCGGGTCGCCGATGAAGCGCACGGGGGCGCCGGCCTCGTATTCGAAATTCAGGGCCAGTCCCTTGCTGTCGGCTGTTTCCTGATGGATGGCCAGGATATTCCCGGCGGTTTCCCGCAGGTTGAAGGACACGCTGTCCATGCTCAGCATGCCCGCCTCCACCTTGGACAGATCAAGAATGTCGTTGATCAGCCCCAAAAGGGACCTGGCGGCAAGCTGGATCTTGTCCAGATACCCGCGCTGCTTCTCCGGCAGGTTGCCGTCGCGCAGCGACAGATGGGCCATGCCGATGATCGCGTTCAAGGGCGTTCTGATCTCATGGCTCATGTTGGCCAGAAACGCGCCTTTCATCCTGCTGGCCTCCTGGGTTTCCCGCAGCATGGACTGCAGCGAAATCACCAGGCTTTGCAGCGAATTGTGCAGAATGCCCAGTTCGTCCGCGCGTTCGGACGGGGGCAGTTGCAGATCAAGATCGCCTTCGGAAACGCTTTGGGCATACCCGATGAGCGAAAGCAGGGAACTGAGGATGCCGTTGGCGAACCGCACCACGACCAGCACGGTGGCGCACAGAAAGACGAGGCTGATGATCAGCACCACCATGCCCTGTCTGTACGCGGAAGCGAAAACCTCGCTTTTGATCCCGCTGGTCACGACCAGCCATTTGCTGGAAGTTTCCACCCTGGCGTAGCCGATATACGTTTCGCCGCGCAGGGCGTATTCCACGGTGCCGCCGCTTTCGCCCACGGAGGAAAGTTGCGCGTACAAATCCCGATGGCTTTGCGTCTCGCTGCCCAGAAACCCTTCGTTCTTGTGCACCATGAACACGCCATCGGGGTTGAGCATGGCGGTGAAGACCGTCTGGGTGTCATGGGTCGCCTGGACGTCGTAATCCACGATTTTCGGAAAATCGTTGACGATGACCAGCGCGCCGGCGATGCCGTCCGCCGTGTCCACCGGGCCCGCCCCGGTCACGCTGAACTTTCTGGTAACCCGGCCCACGCTCGATTCGCCGAAATTGAATCTGCCGCGAAGCGCATCGCGCACATATGCCTTGTCGGCGTAAGAATTGCCCACATGCCCCGGATTGCTTGAGGCGACGCACAGGCCGTTTTTATCCACGACCAGGATGTCGCGGTAAAATTCATTGCCCTGAGTGATAATTTCCAGCCATGCGTTCGTGACGCCCGACCGGGGCCGGTCCGCCCCCCCGCCCGGCTGCTTCTGGAACAGGTCCACCACGTGGGGGTCGGCCACCATGTTCTGCAACGCGGTGGACATGGATTTGAACAGCAGGCTCATGGAACTGACGGCATGGCTCGTCTTCGCTTCCGAGATCAGCAGCATGGCCTCTTCCACCGCCTGCCGCGCGGAAATGTAGGTATATCCGGCCAGGGTCACGGTCAAGATGAGGGAGCCCAGAACAAAAGGAACGATCAGCTTGGCACGGAGGCCGCGTATGCCGAAATGCCCGTGCCGCCGCCCGGCCCCTTTCTGGGGGTATGCGGATAGGCCTGTTTGTGTCACGGTTGCTTTTTCGCGATACCCCGCCAGAAAGCCTGCGCGCCCGGGTGCGCCGGCAGGCCCTGCGGCAGGGCGGTGTCCGGGGACAGTGCGCCGAAATCGACAACCACGTCCGCGACGGTTTTTTTATTTTCCCACAACGCCCTGGCCACCGCGAAGGCAAGATCGTCGGGCAGATCCTTGCGGATCAGCAGGCATGTGTAATCCCCCAGCGTTTTCACGGCATTGGGCACGCTTTTGTACACGCCGGGCTTGATCGTGTAGGTGTGGGTCTTGAATTTCTTCTGCAGAAGATCAAGCACCTTCTGGTCGATGGGCAGCACCACGACCCCGGTGTGCTGTTCCATGGTCAGGATGAGCGGCACCGTGGTCCCCGCGGTGTAGGCAAAGCAGTCGATGTCTCCGGCCACGAAATTGTCCGCCGTCTCCGCGTAATTGTTGAAAGCCAGGGTCCAGCCCTGTTCGCGCAGTTTGGCGAAGCTGGTATCGTACCCGTATTTGAACAGCAGGGAGAGGATAAATTCCGAAGCCGTGCCGGGTTTGAGCGAGGCGAAACGCACGGGGATTTTCTTCTGCAGCAGGGTTCCCACACTGTCTATGCCGTGCTTCGCGGCAAAATCCCGGCGCAGCAAAAAGTAGAGCACCTGCGGATACACGGTCGCCAGCAGCGTGGCGTTATCCGTGGCAATATCCTGATATTCCTTTTCGCCGGACTGGCTCGCGCCCAGAAAACAGGTCAGGGAAAACCCGATATCGCCCCGCTTGGCGTTGAGGCTGGCGATGTTGGCCACCCCGCCGCCAATGCGGCTGGTCGTGGGGGCCACGTGGCGGCTGAGAACCCCGGCAATGGGATCGCCCATCATGAACCACTGCCCCCCGTTGGGGCCGGTCAGAAGCCGCAGGTGGCTGGGCCAGCCCTGGCCGGGCGCGCCCTGTTCCTGCCGCGCGTCCGCCGCCGGCGCGCCGGCTTTCTGGGCCGCGAACGCGGCCTGGGCAAAAAACAGGGCCGCCACGGTGGTCGCGACAACACATATTCGATGCGCCCTTTTCATCTCCCGCTCCGAAAAAATGCCCTGATCCCACCCGTGCGTTCCCCATTCTGCATGATATCCTATAGCCCAACTCCAATAATGGCGCAACGGCATTATTACGGAAAAAACCGAGTAAAAAAGCTCCCCGCCGGATACGGGGCTGCGGAGGGCGCGGGGAGGAACGCGTTACACGTACAGGAAAAACCCTCTGCCCGTCTTGCGGCCGAGGTGCCCCGCCCGGACCATTTTCCGCAGCAGCGGGGCGGGACGGTATTTGCCGTCGCCGAATTCCGCGTGCAGGGTTTCCATAATGGCCAGGCACACGTCCAGTCCCACCAGGTCACCCAGAGCCAGCGGCCCCATGGGCAGATTCGCGCCGAGCTTCATGGATGCGTCGATGTCTTCCGCGCTGGCCACGCCTTCGGCAAGGATGAACGCGGCCTCGTTGATCATGGGAATCAGTATCCGGTTGACCACAAAGCCCGGCGCCTCATGCACGGTGACCGGGGTTTTGCCCAGCCCCCGTGCGGCGTCCATGGCCGCGGCATACGTTTCGTCGCTGGTGGCCGCGCCGCGGATGACCTCGACCAGAGCCATGACCGGCACCGGGTTGAAGAAATGCATGCCGATCACCTTGTCCGGCCGTCTGGTGGCCGCGGCCACGGCGGTGATGCTGAGGCTGGAAGTGTTCGTCGCCAGAATTGCGCGCGGCGGCATGGCCGCGTCCAGTTCCGCGAAGATTTTCTTTTTGATCTCCAGGTTCTCGACAGCCGCCTCAATGACCAGTTCCGCTTCAGCCGCCGGGGCAAAGTCGGTAATGCCCGTGATGCGGGCCAGCGCCTCTTCGCGCTCGGCGCCGGTCAATGCGCCCTTGCTCTCCAGACGGGACAGGGATTTGGCGATGCCCGCCAGCCCCTTGTCCACAAAATCCCGGGAGACGTCGCGCAGATACACGCGGTATCCGCTGCGGGCGGCGGTCTGGGCGATGCCGGCCCCCATGGTCCCCGCGCCGAGAATCAAAATGGCGTCCATATGCGCTCCGGAAAAACGGGCCTTGCGCCCGTCATCTGTTGGTGATGATGACCGCCCCGACTTCGAAACCGGATGCCGCCCGTTCCGCGGCCGCGCGCAGCTCGTGCAGGATTTCGCTGTTCGGGGAAGTCAATTGCTCCCCGCGGCAGACGGTGATCATCGCGATTCCCTCCTCAAAGGCGGGAGGAACCGTGTTTCCCATAACGGCCCCTTGCGCCCGCCGGGCATACGTCTGACACTATGTTGCTACCGGCATGCCGTGGCCCCGTCAACAAAAAACCGACCATGTGAAATATATAATTATTTGGTTTCATACGAAAAAACTGATCAAAACGAAAAAGCATATCGAGCGGATCGATAAAAAATGAAAAATACCGACCCTTTGCAGAAACCAGCCGAACGTACTATACCGGCCCCGTGGAACTTGAACTGTGGACTATCTTTCTGCTCTGCCTCATGTACCTCGCCACCGGATTCATTGACGGAATTTCCGGCGGCGGGGGGCTTATCGCCCTTCCCGCCCTGCTGCTGGCCGGCCTGCCCGCCGACCTCGCCCTGGGCACCAACAAGCTGGCCGTCGTGCTGGGAACCGCCGCGTCCTTGTCCACCTATGTCCGCAGCGGCCTTGTCGTCCGGCCCCTGGTGCGCGTCGGCGTGCCCGTCGCCGTGGTCGCCGCGCTGATCGGATCCGCGGCCATCATGCGTTTCGACAGCGCGGGCATCGGCCGGCTGATCGTGTTCCTGCTGCCCGCGGGCATCGCCGCGACGCTTTTTCCCAAAAAAAACCTGGGCGGCACCGGCGAAATCACCGCAAGGCGCCTGTACGTCGCCGCGCCGCTGGTTTGCGCCGTCCTCGGGCTGTACGACGGATTTTTCGGCCCCGGTTCCGGAAGCTTCTTTACCCTGGCTTTTCATTGCGCCCTCGGACTGGGGCTTTTGCAGGCGGCCGCGACCACCAAGATGTTCAACCTCTCCACCGCGATCATCGCGCTGCTGGTTTTCATGTGGCACGGCAAGGTGCTGTACCTGCTGGGCATACCGCTGTCCGCCGCCAATATCGCGGGCAACTACCTGGGCAGCGTGGCGGCGGTCAGGATCGGCGCGGGCTTTGTGCGCACGATCCTGATTTTTTCCCTGACCCTGCTTTTCGCTTCGCTGATCTGGAAATTCTATATCGGGTAAGGGGTTGCGGCAATCCGCCCCCCCCCGCCGGGCAAGGCGGGCAGCGGCTCAATGCGGCGTCAGCCAAGGAAGGCGCGTTCCGGGCGGAGCGAAGCGTATCAGAACATACACGAGCTTCGCACGGGACGCGCCTGACGCGGGATCACGCCACATTGAGCCACGACCGGGCTTTGCATTCCCCGGCCGAATGGACTATACCTGCGCCGTGGAACTCGAACTGGAACTGGAACTGGCGCTTCTTCTGCTGCTCTGCCTGGTGTATTTCGTCTCCGGGTTTCTTGACGGCATATCCGGCGGCGGGGGGCTTCTCGCCGTTCCCGCCCTGCTGCTGGCCGGCGTTCCGCCGGAATTCGTCCTGGGCACCAACAAACTGGCCATGCTGCCGGGCACAGCCGTGTCGCTGGCAACCTTCGCCCGCGGAGGGTTTGTGACCTGGCAGCTGGTGCGCGTCGGCGTTCCCATTGCCGTGGTCGGCACGCTTTTCGGGGCCGCGGCCATACTGCGCTTCGACAATGCGGGCATCGGCCGGGCCATCGTTTTTCTGCTGCCGCTGGGCATCGCCGCGACGCTGCTGCCCAAGAAGGACAGGGGAGGTTCGGAGCAACTGGCCCGGAAAAGTCTGTACGTCGCCGCGCCGCTGGTTTGCGCCGTCCTCGGGGTGTATGACGGGTTTTTCGGGCCCGGCAGCGCCAGCTTCCTTATCCTGGCCTTTCACTGCATCCTCGGACTCGGCCTGCTGCACGCGGCCGCCACCACCAAGGTCTTCAACCTGGCCAGCGTGATCGTCGCCCTGTGCGTTTTCGCCTGGCACGGCAAGATTCTCTATCTTCTGGCCGTGCCTTTGGGCGCGACCTATATCGGGGGCATCTACATCGGCAGCAAAATGGCCATCAGGAGCGGGGCCGCCTTTGTACGCAAAGTCCTGATCGTGTCGCTGACCCTGCTTTTCGCCTCGCTGGTCTGGAAGTTTTATCTCGTTTGAGTCCTGCCTTCCGCCGCGCCCGGCGGGCGCGGCGGCATCCATTTTTCACGCGGCTCTTGCTATGGCGGGCGTGTTTCACTACAGTGCGTCGAGCAAATCTTTCTTCAGCGAGCATATGTATGCCAGATGATTCGTTATGGTTCATCTTTTCGGGCGGGTCCCTGCTGCTGGACCCCGGCGCGGGCGGCACCTTCGGCGTGCCGCGCGGCGACGCCCCCCCCCTGCCCCCGGCGGGGGCGCTCCACAACCTGGGGGTATGGGGAAACACGCGATGCACGGCGTATGCCGTGGCCCGCTCTCCGGAAAACGGCGGCTGGGTTCCCACGGATCTGCGCGCCGCCTACCGGGCCATGGACCCCACCCTGCGCCCCTATGCGGGCAAAGGGTTCCAGATGATCCACTGGGACAAGCAGTCGCGCTTTTGCCCATCCTGCGGCACGGCCACCCGTCCCGCCACGGCCATTTCCAAATCCTGCCCCAGCTGCGGCCAGGAAATATTCCCGCCCATCACTCCGGCCGTGCTGATCCTGATCCGCAAGGACGACAGCATCCTGCTGGCCCGCAACCGCACGTTCAGGGGACCGCACCACAGCATTCTCGCGGGTTTTCTGGAACCCGGCGAAACCCTGGAAGAATGCGTGCGCCGCGAAACGCGCGAGGAAACCAGCCTGGAAATAGACAACATCACCTATTTCGGCTCGCAGCCCTGGCCCTTTCCCAGCAACCTGATGGTCGGATTCGTCGCGGATTATAAAAGCGGAGAGATCGCGCTGCAGGAAAGCGAACTGGCTTCCGGCGGCTTTTTCACCCGGGACAATCTGCCTGAACTGCCCACCAACATCAGCCTTTCCCGCCGCATGATCGACTGGTGGATCGCGGACGGCAAATAAGGATGCTCCATGTCACGAGCGGCAATCCGGTTCTATGACACCTTCGCGGCGCTATATCCGGTGCTGGACCTGTTTTTGCGCGCGCCGAAAAGGAAACTGGTCGAGCGGGTCAACGCGGAACCCGCCGGCAGGCTGCTGGAGATCGGCGTAGGCCGCGGCGACACGCTCTGCGGATATACGCATGCCTCTCTTACCGGCATCGACGCGTCCGAAGGCATGCTGGCATTTGCGCGCAAATGCGCCCCGGACGGCTGCGTCCTGCGCGTCATGGACGCCGAAAATCTGGAGTTTCCCGACGCCGCGTTTGATTACGCCGTCATATCGTCCGTGCTGTCCGTGGTCGAGCGGCCCGGCAGGGTCATGGACGAAATCCACAGGATTCTTGTGCCGGGGGGACGGGCCTTTATCCTCAACCACCATGTGAGCAGCGGAACGTGGCGGCACAGGCTGAACCTCATGCTGGCCCCGCTGACGAAGATGCTGCATTTTTCCGCCATATTCGACGTGCAGTCCCATGTGGACCCCGCCAAGTTCACCCTGAGGGAACGCAAAGGGCACGGGCTGATGCCCCGGCAGACCCTGTTCGTGCTGGAAAAAATTTGAGGCTGTCCGGCCGGGCTGCCCGGATGCGTCCGGGTTTCCGGCGGGACCGCGAAAATGAGCGCCTTTGCGCTCTGCGGAACCGCATCAACGCCACCGGAGTTGTTGTTATGGAAGCGCCCGACATCACGCGGGTGAGCGCGACTGTCCCGCTCGGGGAATACAGTCGCGGCACGCTCGAATTTTTTTATTCCACCATGCTTGCCATCCGCGCATTCGAACGCGCGGTGGAAAAAAACTACCTGGCCCGCGAGATCCCCGGCTTCGTCCATCTGTATATCGGGCAGGAAGCCATCGCCACGGGCGTCATGGCCTGCCTCGGCCCTGGGGACTACATTGAAAGCACGCACCGGGGCCACGGGCACACCATCGCCAAAGGGGCGGACCTCAACGCCATGATGGCCGAGATATACGGCAGAAAAACCGGCTGCTGCAAAGGCAAGGGCGGGTCCATGCACATCGCCGACTTCAGCGTGGGCATGCTGGGGGCCAACGGCGTGGTGGGCGGCGGCTACACCCTGGCCGCCGGGGCGGCCCTTGCCCAGAAGATGAGGGGCCGCGGCGGCGTTTCCGCGGTCTTTTTCGGCGACGGGGCCAGCAACCGGGGAACCTTTCACGAAGCGGCCAACATGGCCGCCGTCTGGAAGCTGCCCCTGCTTTTCGTCTGCGAACTGAACGAATACGCATCCACCACGCCGTACCGGGACGCCACGGCCGTGGCGGACATTTCCCGCCGCGCTTACGGGTACGGCATGCCCGCCGTCATTGTGGACGGCAACGACGTGTTCGCGGTGCACGAAGGCGCGAAAAGGCTGGTTGACGGCATCCGCGCGGGCGGCGGACCGGCTTTTCTGGAATGCAAATCGTACCGGGTCAAAGGCCATTTTGTCGGCGACCCGGAAACATATCGGACCCGCGAAGAGGTCCAGCGCCACATCGACACACGGGACCCCCTGGCGGTCTTTGAAAGCAGGGCGCTGGCGGAGGGAGCCTTCACGCCGGCACAGTTGCGGGCCATGCGCGATGCGGCGGAAGCGGCCGTCGCCGCGGCCCTGGATTTCGCCCGCGCGTCGCCGGAACCGGACCCTTCCGAACTGTTCGCGGATCTTTATGTCCAGCCGGAGGCCCGATGAGAACCATCACGTTTTCCCAGGCCACCCTTGAGGCCATGCGCGAAGAAATGGCCCGCGACCCTTCCGTGTTCGTCATGGGCGAAGACATCGCCCGGCAGGGCGGGCTGTTCGGCCAGTTCGCGGGATTGCCCGACGCTTTCGGCCTTGACCGCGTACGCGACACCCCCATATCCGAAACCGCCATCGTCGGCGCGGCCGTCGGCGCGGCGTTGGCGGGCATGCGGCCGGTGGCGGACATGCATTTCGCGGACTTCATCGGCGTGTGCATGGACGAGGTTTTCAACCAGATGGCCAAGGTCCACTACATGTTCGGCGGACAGAAATCCGTGCCTCTGGTGCTGCGCGCGCCCGACGGCATGCTGCAATCCGCCGCGGCCCAGCATTCCCAGTGCGTGGAGGCATGGTTCGCCCATATCCCCGGCCTCAAGGTCGTGGCCCCGTCCAACCCGGCGGACGCCAAAGGCCTGCTCAAGGCGGCCATCCGCGACGACAACCCGGTCATCTATTTCGAGCACAAGGGATTGTTCTCCATGACCGGCGACGTGCCCGACGGCGACCATGTGGCGGAAATCGGCAAAGCCCGCATCGAGCGCGAAGGAACGGACCTGACCATTGTTTCCTACTCCATGATGCTGCACCACGCCGCGAGAGCCGCGGACCGGCTGGCGGCGGAGGGAGTCAGCGCGGAGCTGCTTGATCTGCGGTCCGTTTCGCCCTATGACAAGGAAGCTGTCCTGCGTTCCGTCGCCAAGACGGGCCGTTTGTGCGTTGCCCACGAGGCGGTGAAGCAGGGCGGCTTCGGGGCGGAAATCGCATCCATGGTCGCGGAAGAAGGTTTCGACCTCCTGCGCGCGCCAGTCGCGCGCGTGGGCGCGCCCTTTTGCCCCGTTCCCTTCGCGCCTTCACTGGAAAAAGCGTACGCGGTCACTGCGGACGGCATTTACGACGCGGTCAAAAAGATTCTGTAAACGAATACCACCTGCAGTTGTACATCAAAGGAGGCATCCCCATGAAAAAACTTCTGATCGCCGCCATGGCGGCCCTTCTTCTCCTCGCGTTCGCCGCGCCGTCTTTCGCGGCCTACCGGGCCGAATACAAGCTGGACATCGTGCCGGGCATCAACACCGCCTGGGGCATGGGCGCCCAGTACTTCGCCGACCTGGTCAAGGAACGCAGCGGCGGAAAAATCACCATCAAGGTCTATCCCAACTCGCAGCTGACCACGGGCAAACAGACCAACGCCTTTCTGCTGCTGCGCAACGGCACCATCGACTTCGCCGTGCAGTCGACCATCAACTATTCGCCCCAGATTCCCGAACTGAACCTGTTCGCCCTGCCCTTTTTCATCGCCGGCGAACCCGACCGCTACAAGGCTCTGGACGCCATAACGGGCGGCAAATCCGGCCAGATGATCGCCAAGGCCCTGGAAGCCAAGGGCGCCGTGTTCATCTGCTTCGGCGAGAACGGATTCCGCGAACTGACGAACAGCAAGAAGGAAATCCGTTCGCCCAAAGACATGGAAGGCCTCAAGGCCCGCGTGGTCGGCAGCCCCCTGTTCATCGACATCTTCAAGGCTCTGGGCGCCAACCCCATGACCATGGCCTGGTCCGACACCATGTCCGCCATCCAGCAGGGGGTCATCGACGCGCAGGAAAACCCGGTCATGACCTTCTACCCCCTCAAGATCACGGACTATCACAAGTTCATCACCAACTGGCACTATGTGGCCGATCCGACCATGTTCGTGGCCAACCCCGACATCTGGAAATCCTTCAGCGCCGCGGATCAGGCCATGATCGCGAAAGCCGCCAAAGAAGCCGCCGCGTACCAGATCGCGCTGGGCCGTTGCGGACTTGACGAGAACGACGGCGGCAAGAACGCCGCCTATCTGAAAAAAATCGGCAAGCAGCCCGAATCCACGGACTGGCAGGCGACGCTGACCAAGGCCGGGGCCAAGGTCGTCAACCTGAGCCCCGCGGAAATGAAGGCCTTTGTCGACGCGACCAAGCCCCTTATCGACCAGTGGCGCGACAAGATCGGCGCCGACCTGATCAAGACCGCCCAGGCCGACATGGCCGCTGCCAGAAGCAAGTAAGCCGGCGGCGGCAGCGGGAGGCCCCTCCCGCTGCCGCCCGCGCATGAGGAGTGGGCGTGCTCAAAACCATCTTCGACCATCTGGAAGAAATCCTGGGGGCCCTGGTCATGGCGGTCATGGTGACACTGGCCTTTGTCAACGTCATCACGCGCTACGTCATCGTCTATCCCCTGGCGTTCACGGAAGAGATCACCATCAGCATGTTCGTCTGGGTCACGCTGCTGGGCATTTCCATCGCTTTTCGCAAGAACGCGCACCTGGCCGTGACCTTTTTCAACGACCTGATGCCCGAATCCGTCAGAAAACTCTTTTTCTTCATCGCCAACGGCATGGCCCTCGCCCTGTTCGCCCTGCTGGCCTGGCTCGGGTTCCATCAGGTCATGGACGAGTGGGAACTGGGCGCCATCACCGATTCGCTGGCCATTCCGTCCTGCGTTTATTCCGCGGGCATTCCGGTCTTTTCCGTGCTCATCATCATCCGCATCACGCAGTTCATGGTCCGGACGACGCGTGAAGGCCGCTTTTAAGGGGGGATACCGGTGGCGTTACTGCAAGATCCCGTCCTGTGGACCCTGCTGCTCTTTCTGGTTCCGCTCCTGATCCGCGTGCCCATTGCCGTGGCCCTGGGGCTGTCCACCTTCGTGGTCGTCTGGAACTGGAACCTGGGCTACAAGATGCTGTCGTACAGCTTTTACGCGGGCATCGCCAAAACGCCCCTGCTGGCCATCCCCTTTTTCATCCTGGCCGGCATCATCATGGAAAAGGTGGGCATAGCCGAACGCCTGATCGCCTTCATCAAGCAACTGGTGGGCGACATGTGCGGCGGACTGGCCGTGGCCGCGGTCATTGTGGCGGCCTTCTGGGGCGCGGTCAGCGGCTCGGGCCCGGCCACCGTGGCCGCCCTGGGCCTGATCCTGATCCCGAGCATGGCGATCGCCGGCTACGACAAGGCATTCGCCACGGCCACGGTATCCGTGGCTTCGGGCCTGGCCATCATCATCCCGCCCAGCATCGCCTTCATCGTTTACGGCGACATCATGCAGCAGTCCGTGGGCACCCTGTTCGCGGCGGGGATCGTGCCCGGCATCATCGTGGCGGCGTTTTTGTGCGTCACCGTGTACGCCATCTCGCGCAAGCACGGGTACAGGGGCGAGAAGCGGGGCGATGCCGCCGCCTTTCTGGCGGCTTTCCGCAACGCCTTCTGGGGCCTGCTGACCCCGGTCATCATTCTGGGCGGCATTTACGGCGGCATTTTCACTCCCACGGAGGCCGCGGCCGTCGCCGCCTTTTACGGGCTGTTCGTCGGCGTTTTCATCTACAGGACCCTGGATTTGCCGCTGCTGTATGAAATTCTGGTCGAAACGGTCGTGTCCACGGCCGTGGTCATGTTCGTGGTGGCCTGTGCCGGCCTGTATTCCTGGCTGGGGGCCACCGTCGGCATCATCGACAAAATCGCCGGCCTTCTGCTGGGCGTTTCGAAAAATCCCGCCGTCATCATGCTGATGATCAACATCATTCTGCTGCTGGCGGGCATGCTGCTCGACGCCAACTCCATCATGTACATCTTTCTGCCCATCCTCATGCCCATCATCAAGGCCCTGGGCTGGGACCCCATCTGGTTCGGCGTGATCATGACCGTCAATTTGGCCATCGGCCAGGTCACCCCGCCGGTGGCGGTGAACCTGTTCGTCGGCGCGCGCATCAGCGGCCTTTCCATGGAGGCCATCGCCCGGCCGGCCGTTCCGCTGATCATCGCGTCCGCCATCGCGCTGTTCGTGTTGTGCGTGTTCCCGGACCTGACCCTGTTCCTGCCGCGCCTGCTGAAGATGATGTAGGGCGTTTTCAGGATGGAAATGCTGTGGAGCGCAGCAGCGCGGAGAAAAGGGCGTTGTGTCTTTTTTCGGAACCGGATCGTGGAAGATCCTGAAGGGAGGCCGCGCCTGGACGCGCGGCCGCGAAAATTCCCCGGCGTGCCCCGCCGCGGGGCACGGTAACGGCATGAAGCAATACATGGAATAAAGCGCAGGGTTGGCATGGCTGAAGTGTTTCTCGCGGTATTTCCCGTATTTCTGATTCTGGGCGTGGGCATGGTTCTGGACAGAAGCCGCCTGCTGGCGGAAAATTTCGCCGGCCAGCTCAGTCTGTACGTTTTCAACCTGGCCATGCCCTGCCTGCTGTTCCGGCTGGTGGCCGTGTCCGGCCTGTCTTTTTCCCGCATGGGGGGATATCTGCTCGGCATGTTCCTGGCCCAGACCCTCGTTTTCTGGGCCGGCTACGCCTGGATGACCGCCGGTTTCCGCCGGCCGAGCCTGGAGGCGGCAATCGTCGCCCTGGCTTTCGGCTGCAGCAATTCCGGCTTTATCGGCCTGCCCGTGGTGGACAGTCTGCTGCCGGGCAACAAGGAAGCCCTGGTGGCCGTTGGTCTTGCCTGCACCCTGACACCCCTGACCCTGATCAGCGCCCAGGCCCTGATCGAAAGCCGGACCCGGGCGGCCGGGGGCGCCATGCCGAAAATCGTGGCCAGGGCCGTGCTGCTGAACCCCTTTCTGCTGGCCACCGTATCCGGCTTTGTCTGCAATCTGTCCGGAACCGGCATCTGGGCGCCGGCGGACCGGGTGCTGGCGCTGCTCGGCTCCACCGCCGCGCCCTGCGCCCTGGTCGCCCTGGGCCTGGACATGCGCCGCAAACTCGCCGTGGCCGGGCGAGCAGCCAGCCCGCACCGCCTGAAATGGCAGAGCGGCATCGCCGCCGCCCGGCTGGCGGGGCATCCGCTTGCGGCCTGGATCATCATGGCCGCCCTTGGCGTGCCGGATATCTGGCTGGCCGCCGGGGTGCTGACGTCCGGCACGTCCACGGCGGTCATGACGTACGTTTTGGCCGACATCAGCGGGGTGATCCCCGAGGAGTCCGCCCTGTCCGTGGTCATCACCGCGGCCCTGTCCATGGCCACCATTCCCGCCTTCGCCCTGGCCCTGCGGGCGGCGGGGTACATGTGACCGCCGGCTGCGGAACGCCGCAGCACATTCCCTACACGGACTCTCGCGCGGCATGTTTATTGCTTGCCGCTGTCCCCGTGTCGCGCCTGTTTTCGCGCGACGAACGATCAGGAGGCTTTCATGCGAATTGTGGTACTTGACGGATACACGCTGAACCCCGGCGACAACCCCTGGAACGGCCTGGAAAAACTGGGCGAAGTCACGGTTTACGACCGTACGCCGGAAAAAGAGGCGCCTGCCCGCGCGCGCGGGGCCGAGGCGGTGCTTGTGAACTAGACCCCTCTTGGGGCGCGGACTCTGGCGTCCCTGCCCGACCTGAAATATATAGGCATTCTGGCCACGGGCTATGATGTGGTGGACATTGCGGCCGCGGGCAAGGCGGGCATACCCGTGTGCAACATCCCCACCTATGGATCCCAGGCCGTGGCCCAGCAGGTTTTCGCCCTGCTCCTGGCCCTGTGCCGCCGGGTGGAGAGCCACGCCGCCGGGGTTTCCTCCGGCCGCTGGGGCAAAGCTCCGGACTGGTGCTATTGGGATGCGCCCCAGATCGGCCTGGAGGGCAAGGTCATGGGCATCGTGGGCTTCGGCGCCATCGGCAGCCGTGTGGGCAAAATCGCCAGCGCTTTCGGCATGGAAGTCGTCGGGCATACCTTCGGCCCCCGCTTTGATCCGGGTTTCACGCCCTTTTCCTATGTGGAGACCATTGCCGAAGTGTTCGAACGCGCGGACGTGGTCAGCCTGCACTGCCCGCTGGTCGCTGAAAACAGCGGGTTCGTGAACGACGAACTGCTGGGGCGCATGAAAAAAACGGCGTACCTGATCAATACGGCGCGCGGCCCTCTGATCGACGAGGACGCTCTGGTCCGCGCGCTGCTCCGCGGCACCATCGCGGGCGCGGGGCTGGATGTGCTCGCTTCCGAGCCGCCCGCGGACGACAACCCGCTGCTGGGCCTGCCCAACTGCCTTGTCACCCCCCACGTGGCCTGGGCTACTCTGGAAGCCCGGCGGAACCTGATGCGCACGGCCACGGAAAACCTGGCCGCCTGGAAGGCGGGCAACGCGCAGAACGTCGTCAACTCCCGCTTCTTGTAGATCCCTCCCCGCCCGCTGCGACAATTGTTGTTTGCGACGAAATCTGCTAAAAACGTCGCGGAACAGCGAACGTATCCACAGCCGACGGGAGGAATGCCATGCCGGGCCAGATCGCGGTGCTCGCCCCCAATCCCACCATTGCGGAACGCGCCGCCCGCGTGGCGTCGGAGTTGGGCATGGCGGACGCGGTTTCCGTCCACGAGGGCCATCTGCGCGTCGCGCTCCAGCGGGCCAGAGTGCTGGAATCCGCCGGAGTGGACGTGCTGGTGGCCAGGGGCAGTTCCGCCGAAAGCATCATCCGCTCCGGCGTGCGCACGCCGGTGGTGGAAATTCCGGTCAGCGGCCAGGACCTGGCAAAAGCGCTCAGCGACGCCAAAAGCCTGACCGGCGTGCCGCATCCGCGCATCGCCCTGCTGGCTTACGCGGCGCTGCCCAGCGATCTGGAGGTGTTCGCGGGCCTTTTGGGCATCAGCCTGACCGTCTACAGCGTGTGGGCCGATGAAAAACGGATCGCCGAACAGGTTCGGCGGGCCAAGGCGGACGGGGCGCACATCGTTGTGGCCGGATCCGTCACCTCGCGCATCGCGGCGGAAGCGGGCATGCTCAGCATGCCTCTTGATTCCGGCGAGATGTCGCTGCGCGCCGCCCTTCTGGACGCCAAAAAAGTCGCTTACGCCCGCACAATCGAGAAGGCGCAGACCCAGCGTTTCAAGGCGGTTCTGGAAACGTCGCGCGACGGCATCGCGGTCATCGACGAAATCGGCCGCGTCATGCTGGCCAACGCGCCTGTCCGCCAGATTCTGCGGCTGCCCGCCCCGCCGGAAGGAAAGGCCATCTCGGACATCCTGCCCATGGATGCCCTCCGCAAATGCCTGTCGGACGGCATCCCCGTACTGGACGAAATCGTGCAGTTCGGCGACGCGCCCCTCTTGTGCAGCGTCACCCCCACCAGACTCGACAATTACGTCACCGGCGCGGTGGTGGTGCTGCAGCCCGCGGACGCCATCGCCGCTCTCGAGACAAAGATACGCAAAAGCCTGCTCGCCAAGGGCCTGGTCAGCCAGTACTCGTTCGGCGACATTCTGGGCGTCTCTCCCCAGATGGAAAAGGCCGTGGCCAGAGCCCGCCAGTTTGCCGCCACCGACAGCACCGTGCTGCTGTGCGGCGAAACCGGCACCGGCAAGGAACTGTTCGCCCAGGCCATCCACAGCGCCAGCCCCAGACGGAACGGCCCGCTGGTGGCGGTGAATTGCGCCGCCCTGCCCCCCGCCCTGCTGGAGTCGGAACTGTTCGGCTATGAGGAAGGCGCGTTCACGGGCGCAAAGCGCAAGGGCAAGCCGGGGCTGTTCGAACTGGCCCACGGCGGCACCATTTTTCTGGACGAGATTTCCGAGATGGACCATTACGGGCAGACGCGTCTGCTCCGGGTCATTCAGGAAAGGGTCAGCATGCGTCTGGGGGGGGACAAATACATCCCGGTTGCGGCCCGCGTCATTGCCGCATCCAACAGGGATCTGCGCGCCGAGGTTCGGGAAGGCCGGTTTCGGGAAGATCTGTTTTACCGCCTGAACGTGCTCAGCCTTGTCATCCCGCCCCTGCGGGAACGCAGCGGCGACGTGGCCCATCTGGCCGGGCGCTTCGCGGCCGACGGCAAAAGAATCCACGGCCGCGCCCTGCGGCTGCCGCCGGCCGTTCTTGAGCGCCTTTCCGCCCACGACTGGCCCGGCAACGTGCGGGAACTGGCCACCGTCATCGAACGGGCCGCCCTGATCAGCGAAACCGACGCCGTCACCCCCGCCTGCATTGAAGAGGCCCTGGCTCTGGAACATTTCGTCCCGCGCGGCCGGGGAACGGCGGAAAAGCCCCGGCAGCCGGTTCAGGAAGGCACGGAAGAGCAGCGGATAGCCGGAGCCCTTGACCAGGCCGGCGGCAGCCTGCACAGGGCGGCCGCGATTCTGGGCATGCACCGCAGCACGCTGCATCGAAAAATGCGCGCCCTGGGCCTGCGCAAAACTGTGACGCTGTAGCGGGATCAGCCCCCCTCCCGAAAACCGGCCCGCCCGGTGCGGGGCCGGCCGGCCGGAAATCAGCGGTGGCCGGCGGCGCCCGGAAACCTGTCCCAGATGTCGCGTTCCAGCAGCGCGCCCGCCGCGTCAAACCGCATGGGCGCGGCCGGGCCCGTGATGCTGCAGCCGGGTCTGTTTTCCAGTTCCCCGGCCACGGCCGGGGAAACCAGCAGGCGGTCCAGGGTCAGGGTGTCGCGGATGCGGATGAAACGAATGTCGCGGTTGCCCGCGTTGCAGGTTTTAACCGCGCATTTGAGGGCCATCTCGTCCGTGGGCATGACCACGGGCGTGAACGCCACGCGCAGCAGGGTGCTGGTCAGCACGTTGGGGTAGGTGTAGGCAAAATCAATGGCGTCGTGCATGCGCCTGGTGATGATGTCCGCGTTGCCCATGCCGGTGGCGTTGCCGCCTGTCTGCGGGGTCAGGTCCAGAACGGCGACCTTCGCCATGGCGGGCCCCCCCTGCTTCAGGTTCGTGGCGTGGCGGCCCGTGATGTTGGGATCCATGCCCGAACCGGATATGTTCTTGCCGATATAGTCCACGACCAGCACATCAGCCTGGTCCACGGGAATGGCCGGCATGCGGCTTCGCGCGTACAGCAGCAGTTCCGCGTCGCGGGACAGAATCTTTTCCGCCGGCACGGCCTCTATCAGGCAGGGCTGGTCATAGGCGTTCTCCACCGTGGCCAGGCCGCCCAGGATGCTTTTCTTCCGCTCCAGGATCAGGGTGCTCATGGCCGGCATGATGGCGCCGAAAGCCCCGAAACCCAGAACATGGCACGAGTCCGCGCCGCGCTGCTTGCCCAGCCCGATGGTCAGCATCTTCACCAGGCCGCTTTCGTGGACGCCGCTGAACGTGGGGTGGGGCTTGACCCGGTTGATGACGAAAATGCCGTCGGCCGCATGGGCAAGGGCGTCCATGTACACGGGCATGCCGTCGGCAAGCCGGCCCACTTCGCAAACATCCATGGACGAGCGGATGGGCGCGCCCGCGCTGTCCTCCGTCACGCCCAGTTCGGCCAGCACTCCGGTCTGCCCCCGGGGCGTCGCCCCCCCGTGGCTGCCCATGCAGGGAATGATGAAGGGTCTGGTTCCCCTGGCCCGGAACCAGTCCACCGTGCCCCGCACCAGATCCGGCAGGCGGGCGATGCCCCGCGAACCTACCCCGATGGCGATTTCGCCGCCTTCCGGCAGGCGGGGGGCCACGGGGGAGGCGTCAAGGGCGACATGCACGGCGGCATGCACATCCCGGATGCCGTCGTCTTCATAGCGGCAGACCACGGGCACCAGCGGAGGCAGCGCGCAATCCCGCAAAATGCTTTCAATGGCGGACATGGAAACTCCTTGGGAAGACCCGGTTCAAATTCCGGCGGGAAGGGCCGTAACGCCTTCGGACTGCGGGTTCGAAAGAAACCGGTTACAAAAAGCCGGGACAGGGGTACACGGGCGCCTCGCCCCGAAGTACGCGCAGCACGTCGTCCACAACGGTGTTGCCCATACGGATCAGGCTTTCTTCCGTGGTGGCCCCCACGTGCGGGGTGGCGACGAAGTTGGGCAGGGAAAGCAGGGGATGATCCGGCGCGGCGGGCTCCTTGCCGAACACGTCGGCGGCGGCCGCGCGCAGAGCGCCGGAAGACAGCGCCCGGAACAGGGCGTCTTCATCGACGATGCCGCCCCGGGCCGTGTTGACCAGAATGGCCGTGCTTTTGCACAGGGCCAGACGCGCCGCGCCGATCAGATTGGCGGTTTCCGGCGTGTACGGAACACTGATATTGATATAGTCCGCCTGGGGCAGCAGCGCTTCAACCGTCGCGGCCTTTTCCACGCCCAGATCCGCGAAGGCCTGATCCGACAGAAAGGGATCAAAACCCACGGCCCGCATTCCGAAACCTTTTCCGGCCATGACGGCAATGCGCTGCCCGACTCTGCCGAGGCCCACCAGGCCGAGGGTTTTCCCGCTCAGTTCGACCCCGCCGAGTCCTTTGGGCGGCCAGGCCGCCAGCGAACCCGCGCGCACGACGTCAAAGCCCTGGGGGATCAGGCGGGCGGCCGACAGCATCAGCCCGATGGCCAGTTCCGCCACGGACTCCATGTTCGCGTGGGGGGTGTAGACGACCTTTTTCCCCAGTTCCCTGGCCGCCACAAGGTCTATGGTATCCGTGCCCACGCCGTGCTTGCCGATGACCCGCAGTCCGGGAGCCTTCTCCTGCGCCTCGCGGGGCATGCGCGCGGCTCTGACAATCACGCCCTCGGCTTTGCTCAGGTCAAGCACTCCGGGGCTTTCCCAGGTCACGACGTCCGCTTCCTGCTTCAGGCGCGCCAATGCCGTGGGATGGATCATTTCCGTAACATGGACAAGCATGGTGTCTCCTCCCGGCGGGAAATCCCGCCGTCCGAACGCGCCCGGCCGGCGGCGGTCCCGGTTATTCGATGCATTCGCAGCCCCCGCGCATGACGGGAAAACCGATTGCACCGCAACAGCGAGGGGCGCACCCGCTGTCTGCCTGGATGTGAAGCAAAATACGCACCATTCAGTATTACAATATATATCACATGATTATGTGGGCGCTACAAATCGCGGAGTCGCGTTTCGTCGCGACAAAAAACGGAGAACGACAAACGTTGCACCCGTGCCCGGCGAACGGAAAGCTCCCGGCTTTCCCTGTGGGGAAAACCGGGAGCCGGAACACAACAGACACCCGGGTTTAGCGCTTTTCGTACACCGTGCTGATCACGCCGAAATCAAGCTGCTCGTCCGCTTTGGCCACCATCTGGTACAACTGGTAGGCCACGCCGGTGACGGGCATGGCAATGCCCGCCGCTTCGCCGAGGGCGATGCGGATGTCCTTGCGCATCAGGGCCAGTTTGAATTTGGGCGCGAAATCCCTGGCCGCCATGCTTTTAAAGCGGTTGGTGAACGCGGTGGAGGCGCCTGAACTGGCGCGGACGACGTCGAACATGACGTCCAGGTCGATTTCCAGCTTTCTGGCCAGGGCCAGCGCTTCCGCGGCGATCACGGTGTTGACGCCCACCAGCATCTGGTTGACGGCTTTCAGGGCTTTCCCCGCGCCCATGCCGCCCACCAGCACGATGGTGCTCCCCATGGCGTCCAGTATCGGCCGGGCCTTGTCGAACACGGCCTTTTCGCCCCCGCACATGATGGTCAGGGTGCCGTCCGTGGCCCCCCTGACCCCGCCGCTGACCGGGGCGTCAAGGCAGGAAACGCCCCTCGCCGCGAACGCGGCGGCGATTTCCTTCATGCCGCTGGGGGTTGAGGACGTCATCTCGATCAGCACCGTGCCGGGGGCAATGCCGGCCGTATTGTCCGGATTCAGCAACAGCGCCTGCAATTGCGCGTCCTCGGGCACGATGGTGATGATGTACTCCACCCCGCGCATGAGTTCGGCGAAATTTGCGGCGACCGTCCCGCCCAGGGCTTCGATCTCTTTCACCGGCGCCTGATTGCTGTGCACGGCGACCTTCAGGTTGTGCCCGGCGGCGCAAAGGCGTTTGGCCATGGGCAGGCCCATGGCCCCCAGCCCGATAAATCCGATGGATGCCATAGTTACTCCTTTTTCAACACGTATCGCATGAACAGAGGGTAAAAGAACAGCAGCACGGTCATGCCGAAAATGACCACCGCCAGCGGCCGGTGGTAAAAGGCGGAGAAAAGATCGAACCCGTGCCCGTAAATGTTGAAACTGCGGCGCAGGTTGCTTTCCATCAGCGGCCCGAGGATGAGCGCCAGCACCAGGGGGGCCCGGGGGATGTCCAGTTTGATCATGGCGTAGCCGAGCAGGGCGAAGACGAACATCAGCACCACGTCGAACAGCTGGTTCTGGATGGCGAAAGAACCCACGAAGCAAAAGGCCATCACGCAGGGGTGGAGCACGGAGCGGCGCACGGAAAGCAGATTGGCGAACAGGCGCGCCGCTGACAGGCCGATGGCCATCATGAACAGGTTGGCCGCGATGAAGCCCAGAAAGATAGCCCCGATCAGGGCGGGTTTTTCCTGGAACAGCATGGGGCCGGGCCGCAGCCCCTGGATGAGGAACTGCCCGATGATGATGGCCGTGACCGCATCGCCGGGAATGCCCAGCGAAAGCATGGTGGTCATGGCCCCGCCGCAGCAGGCGTTGTTGGAACTTTCGGCGGCCACGATGCCTTCCGGAGCGCCGTGCCCCATCTTTTCCGGCTCTCTGGAAAAACGTTTCTGCTGCCCGTACGAGACAATGGCGGCAATGGTGGCGCCGGTGCCGGGCACGGCGCCCACGATGATCCCGATGGCCGACGAGCGCACAATAGTCGCCACCTGGGTTTTCAGAAATGCGAATCCGGGGAATATCTTGCCTATTTTTTTGATGGTTTCCACGACCCGTTCTTCCTGCTCCAGCTGGACCAGGCTTTCTGAAGCGCCGAAAATGCCGATCATGACCAGAATGAAGTTCAGGCCCGTGTACAGCTCAAGCTGGCCGAAAGTCAGCCGGGGCAGACTCGACATGGGGTCGGCGCCGATGGAGGCCAGCAGAAGCCCGAATACGGCGGCGATGAACCCTTTGATGTAATTTTTCTCCGCGATGAAAATGATGATGCTCAACCCCAGCACAGCCACGCAGAACAGCTCGATCGAGGTGAAATTCAACGCGAAGCCGGCGATGAGGGGAGAAAGAAACACCAGCGTCAGGGCGCTGAGAAGTCCCCCGATGGTGGAGGCCATGGTCGAGATGCCTATGGCCTGGCCGGCCTTCCCTTGCCTGGCCATGGGGTAGGCGTCAAAGGCCGTGGCCACGGCGGCCGGAGTGCCGGGGATGTTGAGCAGGGTGGCGGAAATGGATCCCCCGTAGTTGGCCCCCACGTATACCCCGACCAGCGCCAGAATGCCCACCTGGGCGGGCAGCGAATAGGTGAAAGGCGAAAGGATGGCCACCCCCATGACTGCGGTCAGCCCCGGCAAGGCGCCGATGGAAACGCCGAGAAAAACCGCGCAGAACAAAATTGCCAGAGTGAAAGGATCCAGAATGAGGGGCAGGCCCGCCGCCAGCAACTCCATACGTTTCTCCTTGTCCGGTCAGATCAGCCCCAGCAGCCCTTCGGGCAAAGGAACCTTGAACACCAGGCGGAACAAAAGTTCCAATGCGGCGGTCGCGCATATGCCGGTCACCAGCCCGTCCCTTGGCGAACCATTGAACAGCAGCACCCCGACGGCGACAAAGATTACCGTTGCGAGGGCGTAGCCCGCAAACGCCATCATCGCGCAATATCCCGCCATGCATGCGGCCATGATGAGCGCCTTGCGGCTTGCCGCGCTCTTCCGTCCGGCCGCGGCCTTGCGGGTCATGACGAGCTTTGCCGCGAACAGCGCCGTCAGAATGAACAGTGCGGCGACCAGAAGTTTCAGATACAGCCCGGCGTCCATGGAAGGATCCGCCTGGGGCGGATAGGTGCCGGTTTCATACAGGACGTATCCGCCGGTCAGCAGGCAGAAGACGATAATGCCGATGTTGCCCATATGCTGCCACCTTCGGTAACGGTTTGGGCCGGGCGTTCCGCCCGGCCCGGTGCGGCTCACTTCATGGGATCGGAAGTTTTCATGCCGAGCTTGGCGAGCATGTCGCGGTAAAATACGTTTTCCCTGGCCAGCATGGCGGCGCTTTCCTTGTAGTCGCGGAACCGCGCGGGAACGCCGCTGGTTTTCATATACGTTTTGAACGCGTCGTTTTCCATGGCCGCTTTCACGGCCGCGGACAGTTCGGCCAGGATGGGCTCGGGTGTGCCGGCGGTGGTGAAGACCATGCGCCAGACGGGGAATTCCACATCCACGCCCTGTTCTTTGGCCGTGGGCACGTTGGGAAAAATGTCGGAACGCTTTTCGCCGAAGGTGACGAGCATTTTCAGCTTTCCGCCCTCCACCAGCGAGCGGTATACGATGGGGCTGTCCATGGCGACTTCCACTTCGCCCGCGGCGGCGGCCGCCCCGGCGGGAGCGCCGCCCGAAGAATACGGCACATAATGGAATTTCACGCCGGCTTTTTCTTCCACCAGGGCCAGATTGATGGGCCATACGCCGGCGGAGGTGGTTCCCACCTTGATTTTACCCGGATTGGCCCTGGCCGCTGCAATCAGATCCCGCAAACTGGCGTAGGGGGACCCGGCCGCAACAGCGAAACAGCCGAAATCTTCCGCCACCTGCGCCACGGGGGCCAGTTTGGTCACGTTCACCTGAGGCTGGCCGGTGTACTGCATCATGACCACCGACTGCGAATGCATGTACAGGGTATGCCCGTCCGGTTTGGACTGCTGCGTGCGCACCGCCGCGACCCCGCCGTTGGCGCCCACCAGGTTCTCCGGCAGCACCTCCACGCCGAGGGTCCGCGACATTCCGGGAATCAGCGCGCGGGACAGCAAGTCGTTGCCTCCGCCGGGCGCGTTGCCGATAAGAAAGGAGCATTTCCCCGGAGGATACGCACCCGCGGCGGCGGCCGGCAGCGCGGCGGCAAGGCCGCATCCCAGGATCAGAAGCAGAACGCACAGTGACCGTTTCATAAAAACTCCTGAGTGGTTACAAAAGACCGGTTGGCGACGATGTCACGGAGCAATGCCTTCCCCCCAAGCAATATTCATTCCGGCCGCGCGGCCGGACGGGGGGCCGCCGGCATGAGGCTGAATTGCGCGAAATAGTTGGAAGATGAAAAAACAGCCGCCGGAACGCCGCGCAATGCCTTTTTTTCTGTAGCGGAATTGAGACGTATGTCGCGACGCCATGCAACGCGCAGCGGAAAAGCCGGCAGAAAGACCGCCCTTTCCCCTGCCACAGCGTCGGCATGGCGCGACGGGAAAAAAAAGCGTATATGGCGGACAGCAATGCGACGCGATCCGCAGGCGTCGCCGCGCTGACGGATTTTCCGCCGGAACGGGGCTCCTTGCCTGACGAGGGGCCGTTTGCGATTCCCGCGTCACAGCCGGACGCGCCGAAGGAGAATCGTATGGGCGTCACACTGCTGAAGCTGGTCCTGACACCGCTGTTGATCGCGGGCGCGACGCTTGCCGCCCGCCGCTGGGGACCCACGGTCGGCGGGTGGATTGTCGGGCTGCCGCTTACCTCCGGGCCGGTATCCGTCTTTCTGGCCGTGGAACAGGGCCGGGATTTCGCCGCGATTTCCGCCCACAGCACCCTTGACGGGCTGTTGTCCGTCATCATCTTCTGCCTCGTTTACGAACGTTGCGCCAGAACACGCGCCTGGCCTTTCGCGGCGGCGGCGGCGCTAAGCGTTTATTTCGCGGGCGTCGCGGTTTTTTCCGTTGTTTTTCCACCCTTGTGGCTGTCCGTTGTTCTGGATTCCGCCGTTGTCACGCTCGGCATACTGGCTGTAAAACCCGCGACGGAAGCCGTTCCCGCCCTTGCCGCTCCCGCTTGGGATCTGCCCTTCCGCATGCTGGCGGCAACGGCCCTGGTGGTGGCGGTCACGACGATTTCCGGCCGGTTGGGGCCGCAACTGAGCGGGCTGCTTGCAATGTTTCCGGTCTTTATCACCGTCATGGCCGTTTTCTCGCACTCTCTCAGCGGCACCCCCGCGGTCCGCGAATTTGTGCGCGGCGTTATTGTCGGTTCCTACGCGTTCGCCGTTTTCTTTCTTGTGGTTGTCCTGACCGTGCAAACCTGGAATCTTGCTTTCGTGTATCTGGCGGCGTCCGCCTGCGCCCTTGGCACGAACGCCGCCGTATACCGCGTGTCGGCCCTGATGCCGCGCCGTCAATAAACAGGCCGCCGCCGCGCCGCGGGCACTGCCGGGCCCGGCCGGCGGCATATGGAGATGCCGCGTATGGTGCCCGGATTCGACTGGAAAGAGCTGCTGAGTTCTTTTCTCGTTCTTTTCGCCGTCATCGATATCATCGGGTCCATCCCGGTAATCATCTACCTGAAGCAAAGCGGCAAGGACGTCAGCGCGTGCAAGGCCGCCGTCCTGTCATTCCTGCTGCTTCTGGGGTTCTTTTTCGCCGGCGATGGTGTTTTGCGCCTGTTCCATGTGGACGCGCAGTCTTTTGCCGTGGCGGGTTCTTTCGTCATCTTTTTCACGGCCCTGGAAATGCTGCTGGATGTCGAGATATTCAAGAACAACGGGCCGATACAGGAAGCCACCCTGGTGCCGCTGGTTTTTCCTCTGCTGGCCGGGGCCGGTTCGTTCACAACCTTGCTGTCGTTGCGGGCGGAGTATGCCGACAGCAATATCGTGATCGCCCTGGGCCTGAACATGGTCTGCGTGTATGCCGTCATCAGCATGACGGACCGCATGGAATCCCTTCTCGGAAAAGGCGGCATCTATATCGCGCGCAAGTTTTTCGGGGTCATTCTCATCGCCATCGCGGTGCGCCTTTTTGCCGCCAACATCAAGCTGCTTTTCTGATGTCTCGTTGCACAAATTCCGCTCCTCATTGGGTGAGGACTTTGTGCAGGGAACGGTAGTTGAAAAATGTACTTTACGGCGTGCTTTGCCTGCCGCTGTGCGGCCCTGTGCAGCGGTGGGCGCTCCAGGGCGCCGGCGTCCGAAATGCGCCCACGTGCCGCGCGGTGACGGGCAGGGCCAGGGCTTGCGCTCCGTGCCGAACCCGTTTACTTACGGACGTTCCCGGCCCAATCCGCCCAACCGCCAACAAAGAATGGTTCCATGCGCAGCCGACTGTCACAGCACGCGTACGCCCTGCTTCTCTTCGCCATCATCTGCCTGGCCTACCTGTTCGTGACTTTCCACAGGGTAAGCCCGGCGGTCATGGCCAACGACATCATGGCGGAAACGGGCCTGACCGCCACGACCATGGGGCTGCTGGCTTCCGTCTTTTTCGTCATTTTCGGGCTGATGCAACTGCCGTCGGGGATTCTGGCGGACACCCTGGGGCCGCGCAAAACCCTGCCGGCCTTTCTTGCCCTGGCCGGTCTGGGCAGCGTGCTTTTCGCCCATGCCCAGACCCTGCCCATGCTGGTGGGGGGCAGGGCGCTGGCGGGCTTCGGCGTGTCCGTGGTGTTCGTCTGCGGGGTGAAGCTGATCACGACATGGTTCCCGGTCGCCGTTTTCGCCCGCATGAACGGCCTGCTGCTGGGCATGGGCGGGGTCGGCCTGGTGCTGGGTTCCGGACCCTTGGCCTACTTGTGCGAATTCGTGGGCTGGCGGCAGGCCATATTGTTGTGCGGCATCGCAACCCTGGGCATCGGCGCCCTGTTGCTGGCCTTGGTCAGAAACACCCCGGCGGACGCGGGATACGGGATGCCCGATCCGCCCCCGGCCGCGTCCGCCGGCGGCAAACAGCCGGGGCAGGCGGCCGTGGTGAGGGAAATTTTCACCTCGCGCGGATTCTGGCTGGTATCCCTGTGGTTCAGCGGCCAGTTCGCCGTGCACATGGCTTTCGGCGGCCTGTGGGGCGGCACCTTCCTGACGGAAGTGCGGGGCATGAGCAGGACGGAGGCGGGCAACATCCTGAACATGATGGGCCTGGGCATGCTGCTTGGCGCGCCGTTCAACGGCTGGCTGTCCGACGTCGTTTTCAGGGCCAGAAAACCGGTCATGCTGCTCAGCAGTCTGGCGACGATGGGCCTTTTCCTTGTCCTTTCGGCATGGGGCAGGGCCATGCCCGTTCCCTTTCTGTACCTGTGGTTTTTCCTGCTCGCGGCCTTCGGCATGGGCGCGCTTTCCGCCGGGTTCGCCGCCATGCGCCACATGTTCGGGGCGCGGGCGACGGGAACGGCCAGCGGATTCCTCAACAGTTTCCCTTCCTTTGTCGTGGCGCTGCTGCAGACCCTGAACGGCCGCATCCTTGAGGCATACCCCAGAACCGAACAGGGATTCTCTCCCGAAGCGTACAGCGCGGCCTGCTTTTTGTATGTCGGCATGGCGGCGGTCGGGTTTCTCGGGGCCTTCGCCTCCGGAGAAAAACGGACGTAGCGGGAAAACGGCGCGGAAAATGCCCCGCCTTGCTGAAAAAGCGCCGGGACTTCGCGTATGCGCGCACCGCGTCATTTCTGCCGCTGCCGGTAATAGTTCAGCAGACATCCGGAAAGCAGGACATCCCGCTCGTCCTGCGTCAGGCCGTCCAGGCGCAACACGATCTTTTCTTCGGAACCGTCCGCCTTCAGCACCGTCCCGGCCATTTCCGTCTTTCCGCCGGCAATGGCCTTGCGTATGCCGGGGACGAAGATGTGATCCCCCGGCCGGTGCGGAAACGCCGTCTCCCCGGGGACGGTAAGGGGAAGAATTCCCCAGTTGATGCAGTTGCCGCGGTGGCGCAGGTCGCATACTCATGGCTGATGTTGGCGATACTCCCTAATATCTTTTGGCAGGAGGCCGCCTGTTCCCGCGTCGAACCCTCTCCGGGTCTGCGCGCGAACAGGCAGGACCCGAACTGGGTTTGCCCGATCAATGCATCGGCGTTGCCGACGCGCCGCAAAATCGCCAGCGGTTTCTCCGGTTTTTTCCCCGCGATCCGGTCCTTTTCCACATCGTGAATGGCGTGGCAGATGGCGGCATATCCCGGCAACCGTCTGGACAGGGTATTCCGGCCAAACGAAGAGGATTGGAACGATAGGACGTGGTGGCCCCCGACGGCATCAGATCGTCGGTAGTGGTCACTTCGTCCTGGATGACCGCCGACAGTTCCAGCAAAATATTGGGAGCCCATTCGGGAATCGGAGGGAAGTCGGTTATATTGGGGCCGATAACGAGTTCCACCGAGGGGTCCGCCTTGCCGAAACCGTAATAGACCCGATTTTCATACGGGCTTTCGTCAAAGCGGTATTCGCCGGCCGGCATCGCGTGCGCCACATCGGTGGCCGCCGTGATGGCGCCTCCGTTCGTCGCCGTGGCTTCGGCCCTGTCAGCCGCGTCCGCCGCGGCCAGGAGTTCGGCCAGAAGCTCGGCCGGGGTCTTGTCCGAGCCGATGTCCACCAGGATGGCGCGGTCGAGCATTTCCCGCAGTTGCTGAATCTACATGACCAGGTTGTCAAATTCGTCCTCGATGACCTCCGCGTCAAAGACCCCGCCGTTTTCAAGGTCCGTCTGCTGGATATGCGGCACCAGGCGGTAAATGGTCAGCTTGACCCCGCTGGCCAGCGGCTTGCCGTTCGGCGCGTTGGTCACGGCAACGAAAGCCGTGTTGCAGCCGGAAACCGTGTACTTGCTGGACGCGATGGCTGTTTCCTTGCCGGCTTTCGCGTCGAAGGTCACAAGGTAAATGTGCTCCGCCGCGAGCACGGGAAACTTCAGCGGAAACACGGTCGTTGCGCCGTTGCCGGTGAATTTCGCTTTGGCGATGGTGGTTTCTATGGTCATGCTTGCGGAACCTCCTTGCGCCCTGCTGCGGACCATTCAGGAAAAAGAGGTACGCCGCATCGGCGCACAGAAAAATGTATTCGTGGATATCCGCGTTATCGCGGCCAGCAACAAAAATCTGAAAGAGCTCATTGACCGGGGCGGCTTCCGCACGGACCTGTATTACCGCCTCAATACGCTGAAGTTGTCACTTCCGGATCTGGCGGAAAGGACCGAAGACATTCTGCCCCTGGCGCTGTATTTCATCCGGCAGTATTCGGCGAAATACGCCGTGGCGCAGCCCGCGCTGTCCGAAAAGGATATTGACGTGATCATGGCCACCTGATGGGAAGGCAACGCCCGGGAACTGGAAAACGTCATGCACCGCTTTGTGATTTTGCGCAAAATGCTGCGAACGTGCTCCATTCAGGATTGTTTTGACCACGCCGAACCCGCTGCCCGCCAAGACCACGGACTCGCCTTTTCCGGCACATTGGAAGAGGCCGAACAGGCGGTCATTCTGGCGCGCCTGCGCCGAAATGGCGGAAACAAGGCAAAAACGGCGGAAGAGCTTGGCATTTCCCGCTCCACCCTCTGGAAAAAATTGCAGGGAACATGATGCGGCAGGTTGCGGCGGCGGCCGGCGATCCTCAAAAAACACACCCGCAATCCACGGGATATCTGCGGCGGCAATCCGCGGCCGGAGAGTGCGGGCGAAGAAAAATGACGTCAAAACGGGATACGGATTACGCCTTGTAGAGCCGAAGCAACTCCTCCGGGCACCCCAGTTGCCGTGAAATGGCATACGCGGCGTCTTTGGCGATTTTCGCAAGCTCGGCCAACCGCCCGCCCTCATAATAGATCGCCAGACCGGCTATGGTGAGCGAGGCGATCATGCTGTGTTCCCCGCATAACCCCACCGGGGTCGTACACAGTTGGAACGACCTGGAAGCCAGCGCCAGCGTGGCCAAAAACACGACCTCTGGGTGATTACGGACGATATCTATGAATGGACCATATGGGGCGACAACAAGTATCTCAGCATATCGACCCTGCCCGGCATGCGCGAACGCACGATCTGCCTTGTCGGCCTTGGCAAGGCTTTCGCAATGGGCGCCTGGCGCATAGGGTTCGTCTTCGCGCCGCCGGAAATCATTGCGGCGCTGACCAAGTTGCTGCAGCACACCATTTCTTGTGTCCCGGCGCCCCTGCAAGCCGGCGCAACAGCCGCTCTCACGGGTGAACCGGGGACGGCCATGAAGGCGATCTGGAAAGATTGGGAAGAGCGGTGCCGCTATATGACTTCCGAACTCGACACGATGCCGGGAATCAGCTGCCGCATGCCCGACAGCGGATACTACGCCTGGCCCAATATCACCGGAACCGGACTTGATTCGCGGACCTTCGCCGACAGACTTCTCAAAGAACACCATGTGGCGGTTCTGGCAGGAACCGATTTCGGCGCGGCAGGTGAAGGCTATCTGCGGATTTCGATTGTCAGGGAAAGAGAAAACCTTGAAAAGGCCGTCCCGCGCATTCGCGCCCTCGCGGAAGCCTGCGCCGCGGGAAAACGGGAAAACCCGGACGGGTAACACCCCGCTGCCCATCGTTTCGGGTCACCCGGATATTTCCGGGCGGCCCGCTGGTCTTTGGCCTTCAGCCGGGGAAAAAGAGAAACGGTGAGCGGCGGCACGATCGGCGGGCTGCACGGAGCCCTGTCCTTCACATTTTCCGCCGCGCCAGGAGCGGAGAACTTCAGGGTACTTGCCATCGGCCAGCCGTTTACGTATCTTTTTCCCCGGCCCCCTACCGATTGCTTGCGGGCTTGGGGGTTGGACAATGTTGCGACGCTCCGGTGCAGTGCCAGCGGGGACCTGCGGAACTGCTTTCCCTCTGCCGGGCATCTTTTGCACAACGGGCACGCGTCAGAACCGCTTGCGAAACCGAGCAGAAACCATGCACAAACCGTATCTGCCGCTTTTTTGTTGCGCGCTGCTGATAAGCGCTTGCGCAGCGCAGCTGGAGTCTTCCGGAAAGGCATCCCTGAACCCGGAAGACTGGAAAAGCGCAACCCTGGCGGACAAACTGCTCGTGGTCGTCGGCGACGGCGATTCGTCCCGGGCCACAATCCTCGCTTTTGAAAAACAGAACGGGCAGTGGAAAGAACGCTTTCGTTCCCCCGCGATTGTGGGGCGAAACGGCATACGCCACGTCAAGCGGGAAGGCGACGGCGTCACCCCCGCCGGTTTCCACACTCTGGGCAGGGCCTTTGGCACGGCCACGGATCCCGGCGCGGTGTTGCCGTACAGCAGGCTGACCGCCAGCGACCTCTGGGTGGATGATCCGTCTTCACGCTACTACAACCGGTGGGTTTCCCGCGACACGCCCGACAAGGACTGGAATTCCGCGGAAGAACTTGCGAAGGAAACCACCGCGTACGCCTACGCCCTGATTATCGAATACAATATGCACCCCGTGATTACAGGGGCGGGATCCGCCATATTTTTGCACTGCTCCACAGGCAGACCAACGGCGGGTTGTGTCAGCGTGCCTGAAGACATGATGGTCAAACTGCTGTGCTTTACCGATTACAACACCGCCATGCTCATCGCCCCTTCGGCGCGGGAGCTCGCGGGCATGGTTCCGAAAGGCCGCTGAGCCTTCGCGGGATATTCGCGGTATCGCCTGTCCGGGATATCGCGGACTGGTCCGCCTGCAGCTGCCGCTCGGCCTTCGCTCCGGAACGCTTTGCCGGCCTTTCTGCCCGCCTGTCAGGAAAGGACTATTTCCTGCCCGGGCTTCATTTCCAGCATCCGGCTGGCCGGGGCGTTCCGCTTCAACTCCTGGCGGAAGCACTTGGTATCCTGCGCAAGAGTGGGAAAGGACCCCCAGTGCATGGGCACCACCTTCCGCGCCCGCAGCATGCGGGCCGCCCGGGCGGCGAGACTGGCGTCCATGGTAAAAACCCCTCCTATGGGCAACAGGGCCACGTCGATTTTATAGATCGTGCCCCAAAGCGCCATGTTGGCGAACAGGCCGGTATCTCCCGCATGGTAGACGGTCACGCCGCTCGGCATGGTAATGATGAAGCCCGTGGGGATTTCACCGTCGGTTGAGTGCATGGCCTCCGTCATCGTAATGCGCGCGCCTTTTTCCAGAACCGTGCCGCCGATGTTGAAGTTTTTTCCGTTTAGCAGCAGGCCTTCGGGCACCCCCCGCTGCAATAATCTGTCGGCGGTGCCCGCCGCGACGCCAAGCCTGGCCTTTGTCTCTCGACAGATATCGATCGCATCGCCGACATGGTCATGGTGCAGGTGAGTGACCAAAACTATATCCGGCGGTGGAAGTGTCTTCCAGTCCACTTCTGTAGCCGGGTTGTCTGTAAAAAAAGGATCGATGAGGATTGAACAATGTTTCTGCCTCAGGAGGAAATTGGAATGCCCCCACCAAGTGAGAGTTGCTTTCACGGCAAGCTTCCTTTTGAAAGGTCGCTGATAGATTTTCGCTTATTTGATACACTATTCACCTCTGCGCAAGAAAGATTATTATCATGGCACGCGCACTGATAAAAATTGCATTATATATATAATCGCCGTATCGACATCGCCGATACGGCCAGGGTATCGTCCTCGCCTTCACAGGCGCCCGGCGGGACAAAGGGACCCGCATCTCCATGGACAGCCGCGGCCTCCGGATGGACACCGCGTGTCACCGTCCCAGGAATGCTTCAGCCGGATGCCGTCCACGAAAACATCGGGATATTCCGCATCCAGCGGGCGTTTGCGCCACTCTTCAACCCGCTGGAAAATTTCTGGTTCAAGTCGCTTATGGTGTTCGGGCTGACCCGGCTGCCCCACAGCGCCCCGGTGATGTCTTCCACCCGGCGCACGGATACCCCGGCCGGATACATCTCCACCAGCAAAACCGTTTTTGGGGAGGAAATACGGGAAAAACGCGAGCAGATTGACTACGAATTGTCGCGCTGCGCTTGCCATCCGAGCAAAGCTCGCCTGTGCCAATCTCGCGGGCCTTGCCGCGTTGCGCCGCACAGGGCCGGAGCATTGTGTCCGCATGCATGATCGCAAAGGGACCGTGCCCTATTTTTTCAGTTCCTGCAGTTGGGCGTACAGTTCGGCCGTGGTCCGGGTGACCTCTTCCAGGGTCTGCCGTGCCCGGTCCATCAGTTCCGCCGTGCTCCGGGTGATGCCATCGACATCTTCCATGTTGGCGGTGATCGCCCGGTTCGTTGCGGCCTGTTCCACGCTCGCGGCGGCTATTCCGGCCACATGGTCCGCATTGGTCCGCACCGCGGCGACGATCGCCGTCAACGCGCCGCCGGCGTCGCCGGCCAGCGAGGTTGTACGGTCAACCGTTCCGGCCGTTTCATCCATCATGCGGATATTTTCCCGCGTGGCGCCCTGAATGGCCCGCACCGATTCGCCCACTTCGCGAGTGGCGCTCATGGTTTTTTCCGCCAGTTTGCGCACCTCGTCGGCCACCACGGCGAACCCCCGGCCCGCTTCTCCGGCCCGGGCGGCCTCAATGGCGGCGTTAAGCGCCAGCAGGTTTGTCTGGTCCGCAATGTCGGAGATGACATTCATGATGCGGCTGATGCCTTCGGCCCGGTCGCCCAGGTCGTTGAGGCTGCCTTTCAAGGCGGCGGCCTGGCTGTTTACGTCCTGGATGGAATTGGCCACCTCGGCCACGGCTCGCGAACCGCTTTCGGCCAGAGAGCGGGCTTCTTCCGCGCTGTTTTTGGCCTTGCCCGCGCTTTCACCCACGCTGTGCACGGTTTCATTCATCCGCGCCAGCGCCGCCACGCCTGTTTCCGTCTTGGTCCGCTGTTCGTCCGCGCCGCTGGCTGCCTGGCTGATGCGGTCACGCAACGTGGCGCTGTGGTGGTTGAGCGTTTCCACCAGGGCTTCCAACTGCCCGGCTGCGTGCTGGATGCCTTCGCTGCGCGATTTTTCCGCCTCGCGGCGGCTGTTTTCGGCGTCGCGCACGGCCTTTTCCGCCCGTTCCGTCTGGGCCTTGGCTTCTTCAGCCCCGGCCCGGCTGGAAGCGATCATGTCGCGCAAGGTGCCCACCATGCGGCGCAAGGCGTTGGCCAGAACCCCCACCTCGTCCGAACCGGTAACGGCCAACTCGCGGTTGAGGTCGCCGGCGGCAACCAGTTCGGCAAAAGCCACGGTCCGGCGGAGCGAGCGCACGATGCGGCTGCTGATGGCAAGCAGGCACAACCCCGCCACGGCAAGCTGCGCAAGGTTGATCAGCAGGGCCTGCAGCCTGATGGAGCGGATGGGCGCGAACACTTCGTCTTCACGCACCTTGACAATCATGGTCCAGTTGGTTTTGGGGCTGGTCTTGTAGATGGCCATCCAGTCATGGCCGCCCCAATGGTATTCCAGCCTGCCGTTTTTCTCTCTGACCATGCGCGGGGTCAGAGAGTTGGGCCCGGTGTCGGTCATGACCTGAGCCAGGGAAGGATGGTACAGAATCTCGCCTTTGCCCGCGGCCGTGAAGGCATGCCCTTCCTGCCCTATCTTGACCGGAGCGATGTGCGCGTCGGAAAAAGCCGCAAAATATACGCCCGCCTGCACCACACCCACCACAAGGCCGTCGCGCCTGACCGGCACGGCAAAGGGCACGACCAGCGTTTTGACGGGGTCTTTGGCTGTCGGCGTTCCCATGCGCCTGCCCGCGGCGTCGAACACCAGGGGCAGGCCTACGGCCTCCTGCCCGGACATCGCTTTCTTCCACGCGTCGGGTGCGGCCATGCCGCTGCCCGGCCCTTTTCCCGCGCTGATCAGGGTTGTGCCGTCGGGCCCCAGCACGCTGCAATACGCATAGGCATTGTTTCTGAAAAACGGTCGATTGCCGAGCACAACAAGCAGTTCGCTCTCCAGAGCCTTTTTGCTTTCTGGCGGCAAGCCGCCCCCCAGCAGGCCCGCAACCTGCGGCAAACCGCCCGTGCCGTCCAGGTCCCGGAAAATGCTGTCCACCATGCTGTCCACGCCGGTGGTGACCGTATTCAGGCCGTTGCCGATGGTTTCCAGCACCGAGGTTTTCAACGCATCCGCCGTGCGGCCCTGAATATACCAGACGGAAAGGGCCGTGGTCGCGATAAACAACGCAAGAGTGGGCAACACAATTTTGCCGCGCAGATTAAGCTTCATATCACCCCGAAATGGCTGACGGAACAACGGCGGAAATGCCGCTGCACAATATGGCGACCTCTAACGCCCTTCCCGCAAAAAGGCAATCGGATACACGGAAACGTTCCGAACAGCGTTGCGGACGGGTTCCACAACCCGCATACAGTATCGAGAGCCCATAGTGAAAACGCCGCAAGCGGCTCGCCTCCAGGAATTGAAGAAGCAGGAGGCGCATCGGCCTTCGGTTTGAATTTTCTCCGGGCCCGGAACAGAGAAAACACATCCTGCCGGAGAAGCTATCCCCGTGCCCGAAGCCGCCCGGCGGGCGCCGGGATCAAACAGCGCGCGCCCGAAACCGGATCCGCAAAAGTTGCGCGCGCCAGGTGCAGCAAATTGCTGGCCGATGCCCTGTGGTTGCGGCACTGATCCTCGACGGGGAAAGCGCGCCGCCATGCCCCTTCGTTTGGAGGCGCGTGGCGGCGGCCGGACGCGTATCCGGCGCGGCCATGACCCTTTGCATAAAATTTGCGACTGTGAGAATATTCCATGGAAGGGAGGGGCATGCCGATGATAACGATGTATACCGCCCGCACGTCGGAAATCGACGAAATCGACGATGCGCTCAATGAGATCAAAAGCCAGATCGATTGCAGCATGCTGAAAAAAAATTCCGGCGGCCTGATTTTCTGCCACATGGACTTTGTGGACAGCGGCGTGGTTGCGGCCCTTTGCGAGGCCCTGCCGTTCAACGTCATCGGCATGACGTCCATGGCCAGCGCGGATGCGCGGGGATACGGCCTTTTCGATCTGACCCTGACCGTGCTCACCAGCGACGAGGTCGACTTTGAGGCCGGCATGACGGCCGGCATCAATCACGACAATTACGAAAGCGAAGTCGATCAGCTGTACAAACGTCTTCGCGGCCGCGTCGCGAAGGACCCGGCGATGATTTTCACCTTCATGCCGTATATTCGCGATGTGTCCGGCTATGAGGTCGTCAGGGCCATGGACGCGTCCTGCCACGGGATCCCGCTGTGGGGTTCCATCACGAACAACATGGATTTCAATTATGAAACGGTGCAGACGATCTGCAACGGAAAGTCCCTGCCCGCCGGTGTGGCCATGATGTTCGTGAACGGGCCGGTCGAGCCCGCGTTTATCGTTTCCTCCCTTCCCGGGCGCAACATCGCCAACAACCGCGCGATCATCACCAGCAGCGACAAGGCCGTTCTGCGCGAGGTCAACGATCTGCCCATATTGCAGTATCTGGCCGACATCGGACTGGTAATCACCAAAGAGAATATCACGACAACGCCGCTGATGGTCTATTACGACGAGCGGGTAAAGCCTGTGGCGCTGGGCTTTTATACCTTGTTCGAGGACGGTTCGGTTCTGACCGGGGGGGAAATGCCTGTGGGCACCTCGTTCGCCGTGGGCAGCATTGACGCCGAGGGGATATTCGAATCCGCCGAGGACGGGCTGAAGCAGATACTGGCCCATGCGGGCCGGCGGGCGACCTTGCTTCTCCCGTGCGTGACGCGCTATATCATGCTTGCGCCCGATCAGGAAAGCGAGCTCCGGCTGATCGCCGGGCAGCTTGCGAAGAGCGCGAAACCTTTCATGATGGGGTATTCGGGCGGCGAAGTCTGCCCGGTGCCGGGTCCGGACGGCAAGTACCGCAACCAGTTTCACAATTATTCATTTTGCGCGTGCATTTTGTAATGACACCGCTTTGAGACGCACGAATACGGCGTACGGGAGAAGAAGGATTCGGACATGCCGTATGAAGACAGCGATGCGCTTGCCCGGCTGGCACAGCTTGAACGTGAGAATCGCAAACTCCGGCGCGAGATCATTCACCTGAAAAACGCCGTGACTCAAGAGAAGCTCGCGTCCACGACAGTTCTGAACCAGCATAAGGCCAGCACCTTCATCCAACGGGAGCGGGAGCGGTATCTGGCCCTTTTGCTCGCCAATTCCCCCAGCATCATTCTGTTCTTGAACCACACGAACCGGGTGGAATTCTGCACGGAATACTTCGTCGCCAAGGCGGGGGTGGCCAATGCGTCCGCGGTGCTGGGACACACCGTGACAGAGGCCCTTTCCCGCTTTCTTGATGCCGCAACCCACGACCAGTTGCTGGAACGTATCCGGACCGTCATCCGCACGAACGTTCCCCTGACCTTTGAGGCCCGCTTTCACTTCAATCAGGGGAGCGCGGCGGGGGATTTCGCGGGTTTGCTGGTTCCCATGAAAGACGAACAACAACACGGCAACGGGACCATGCTGATGTTCCACGATGTGACGGACCTCAAACGCTCGCGCGAGGAAGCGCTGGCGGCCAGCACCGCCAAAAGCACCTTCCTGTCCACCATGAGCCATGAGATCCGCACCCCGATGAACGCGATCATTGGCATGACGTCCATCGGCAAGCGGGAAAAGGACCCGCAACGCAAAGACTACGCCTTTGAAAAGATAGAAATCGCGTCAACGCACCTGCTTGGCGTCATCAACGACATTCTGGACATATCGAAGATCGAATCGGGAAAAATGGAGCTGTCGCCCATCGTGTTCAGCTTCACCCAGATGCTGGACAGAGTGCTGAGCGTCAGCACACCCAAGATGCGGGACAAGGAACAGCGCCTTTCCGTCGTACTGGACCCGCGCATTCCCGAAACGCTGTGCGGGGACGACCAGCGCCTGGCTCAGGTGATCACCAACATTCTTTCCAACGCGACGAAATTCACCCCGGAAAACGGCTCCATCACATTCACGGCAACGGTGTTGAGCCTGCATGACAACACCTGCGTCATACAAATGTCCGTCAAAGACTCCGGCATCGGGATGGACAAAGAGGAGCAAAGCAAACTCTTCAACATCTTCCAGCAGGCGCAGGCGGGCACGGCGCGGAAATACGGCGGCAGCGGCCTGGGGCTGGCGATATCGAAACGCATACTGGAGTTGATGAACGGCAGAATCTGGGTGGAGTCCGAAGAGGGAAAAGGCGCCAGTTTCTTTTTTACGGCGGCGCTGGGCATTCCGGAGGACGGCGCAACGGCGAAGGATGCCGTGCGGAACGCCGTGTCCGCGGCCGGAGGAGAGAGCGGTCCGGACGGCGATTTTGACTTTTCCGGAAAAGTCATTCTGCTTGTCGATGACGTGGACATCAACCTGGAAATTGCGGCCACCCTGCTTGCACCGACGCGTCTCACCATAGACACGGCCAAAAACGGAAAGGAAGCGGTGGACGCGTTCATCGCGAATCCCGGGCGCTATGATCTGATCCTGATGGACGTGCAGATGCCGGAAATCGACGGGTTGCAGGCCGCCGCCATGATCAGGTCGCTGGACATCCCCCGGGCGGCCGCGGTGCCCATCATCGCCATGACGGCGAACGTGTTCACAGAAGACGTCCAGAAATGCCTGGATGCCGGAATGAACGGCCATTTGGGCAAGCCCATAGTTCTGCGCGAAGTTTTGGAGGCGCTGTCGCGCTGCCTGCGCGACGCGTGAGCGTCATTGACGGGGACGCCTCTCTTCGGCGGTTGCGCCAATGACATTTCGGGGCAGGGAGGATTCCCTTCGGGATCTTCTCCCGCGCCAGTTCTGGAAAAGGATAAAACACGCTTTTCCCGGATGCGGACAAGCCGAAGCGGCTTGCCCTACATGCCGCGGGTGCGCGGGTCAAAATAATCGCGCAGGGCGTCGCCTATAAGGTTTACCGCGACCACAGTGATCGTAATGGCCAGCCCCGGTATTATGGCCATATGGGCGCCGGTCCACAGATATCTGCGCGCCGAGCTCAGCATGGCCCCCCAGTCCGGGGTGGGAGGCTGGGCGCCCAGGCCCAGAAAGCTCAGGGTAGCCGCAGTGAGGATGGAAGATCCTATCCTCAAGGTAGCCTGGATGATAATGGGCCCTATGGCATTGGGCAACAAGTGACGGAAGATGATCCGCAAATCGCCGGCGCCCGAGGAACGTACAGCCTCAATAAAGCTGCTCTCGCGCAGGTACATGAACTGGGCGCGCACCAGACGCGCAAAAATCGGGATGGAGCTGATGCCCACCGCCACCATGGGCGTGTAAATTCCGGGTTCCATGATGATCACGATGGCCAGAGCCAAAAGCACGCTGGGAAAAGCCAGCAGTATATCGCAGAGCATCATGATCGCCCTGTCCAAATACCCGCCGTAATAACCGGCCAAGGCGCCCAATACCAATCCCCCTGCCAGCCCGAGAAGCACGGAGATTATGCCGGCGGAAAGCGAATAGCGCGCGCCCACAACCATGCGCGCCATCAGATCGCGCCCGAAATCATCCGTACCGAACAAATGTTCCCATGACGGCCCCTGCAGCTTGTTGGCCACGTTCTGTTCAAAAGGAGACGCAATGAAGAGAGGACCGATAAAAGCACCTATCAGCAATAAAGCAAGAATCGTAACTCCTACTTTAGCGCTATAGTTGCGGAAAAAATTTTTGATGGAAGACATGGCGACTCTTTTCCAGATCAATGCAACGTTCGAATGTGAAAGTCATTGCAAAATGAATAATAAAATGACTTCTAAAACATTTTTCTTTCGAAATTATACATGCGCGGACAATGCTATGGCCTTGTGAAGTATAGCATTCCAAGGCCAGAGAAATTGGCGTAGGCGCGCAAAACTCGCCGTTACGCGACAATCTCAATGTGAATATGCGCTAATAACGGATGCGCGGGTCCAAAAACGCATACAGCAGATCCGTAATCAGGTTGATAATCGCAAAGGTAAAGGCGATAATCAATATTCCGCCCTGAATAATCTGCAGATCCCGCGTGTTTAATGCGCTGACAATCATGCGGCCGATGCCTGGCCAGGAAAAAATCATTTCCGTCACGACCTGGCCGCCCAACAGCACGCCGAATTGCAGACCGATTATCGTAAGAATGGGAATGGCCGCGTTGCTCAGCGCGTGCACCCAGATTACCCGGCTTCTCTTGACTCCCTTGCCCAGCGCGGTGCGTATATAATCCTGGCCCAATATTTCCAGCATGCTGGTTCTTGTCAGGCGCGCGATGTTGGCGCCCACCCCCAGCCCCAACGTGAGGCCGGGCAGGAGCAGGCTGGCAAAACCGCCCCGGCCGTAAAACGGCAGCCACGGCAGCTTGACGGAAAAAACGATGATCAAAAGCAGCCCCAGCCAGAAGGAGGGCATGGACACGCCCAAAAAGGCGACTATCATCGAAAGGGTATCTCCGATGGCACCGCGATTGATCGCCGCGTAGATGCCGAGAGGCACCCCCAGCAGAACCGCTATCAGCATGCTGAACATGGCCAGTTCGAAGGTGGCGGGCCAGGCTGCCATCACAACTTCCAGCACGGGCCTGTTGTTGCGGTAGGAGTATCCGAGATCGCCCTGTACCAGGTTGGCCATATAGCTGAGATACCGACCGCCCAGCGGCGCGTCCAGATTGAGAGAGCGGCGCAGGTTTTCCACATCGTCAAGGGTGGCCTGAGGCCCGGCCAGCGCGGCGGCCGTATCCCCCGGTATGGCGTTCACCAAAAAAAAGGCGCACGTGGCAGCCCCCAGAAGCACCAAAATGGTGAAGCCGATCTTTTGGACTATGTATCTGAGCAAGGAACCACCTCGTGGTGAAACAGGAGCGGGACGCCGTCCCCCACCGTGCGCTGCGCGCGGCAACCGGGCGGGGGACAGGCCCCGCCCGGCCGCCGGCCTGTTTTATTGCTTGGTGACCTTCCCCAGCAGCAAATGCTGGGTAGGCAAAAAGACCAGGCCCCCAATATTGCTTCCGTACATCACCACCTCCTGGGGCCAGAACATGAACACCCAGGGGCACTCGTCCATGATGATCGTCATGGCCTGGCGGTACAGATCGGCCCGCACCGCCGGGTCCACTTCCACCCGGGCGCCGTCCAGAAGTTTATCCACCGTGGCGTTTTTGTAAAGAGCCCGGTTGGATTGCGGCACCCACTGGCTGCCGTGAAGGGTGGCGTAAAGGGCCTGGTCGGCGTCCCCGGTGGAGGGGCTCCAGCCCAGGTAGACCATATCGTGAACGCCTTTTTTTACCGCTTCCATCAGGGCCTGGAACTCCCATTGGCGGATTTTGACCTTGATGCCGGCTTTGGCCCATTGGGCCTGGGCATTTTCATTGATCTGAACGTCCATCAGATAGCGGCCGACAGTATGCCAGAGTTCCAGCTCTATCCCATCCGGATAGCCGGCTTCGGCCAGCAAGGCTCTGGCTTTTGCCGGATCATAGGGATATTTTCTGATGGGGCTGTACCCCCAGGTCAGCTTGGACAAGGGCGCGTCCGCCACCTCGCCCTGCCCTTCCAGAATGTTCCCCACGATCAAATCCAGATCCAGAGCGTAGTTAAGGGCCTGGCGCACCCTCACGTCGCCGAGCTTGGGCTTGCTGCAGTTCAGGGCGTAATAATAGGTCATGACCGAGGTGACTTTCAGGGCCCTGATGTGGGGATCGGAGGAAAGGCGCTTCACTTCGGTCACCGGCAGCAACAGCGCGACATCGGCCTGCCTGGATTGCAGCAGAAGGGCGCGGACGGAATCTTCGGGCACAATGCGGAAATGGACGTTCCGCACCATCGGCGCGCCGTCATAATAATTCTCAAAGCGCTCCAGCACGATTTCTTCGCCCAATTTCCACTCTTTGAACTTGAACGGCCCTGTGCCCACGGGATTTTTGGCCAGATTCCTGCCGTGGGTTTTCAGCGCGGCCGCACTGATGACAGCGGCCGCCGGATGGGCCAGAAACTGGACCAGCGCGCCGGTGCGGTACTTGGTGTGCAGCACCACGGTCAGCGCGTCCCTGACTTCCACTTTTTGAATGGAACTCAGCACCGAACGCCGCGGGGAGCCCACCTCGGGGTTCAGAATACGTTCGAAAGAGGCTTTCACATCCTCGGCCGTCAGCTTGGTGCCGTCATGGAACGTCACATTCGGCCGCAGGCGGAATGTCCATTCCAGGCCGTCGGCGGAACTGCTCCAGCTGAGGGCAAGATCCGGTTCTATCTGCATCTGGGCATTGAACCGGGTCAAATTGCCGTAGATGTTCTTGTTGAACAGCTCGGTGGCCGAATCCGTGGCGAAATGCGGGTCAAAGGTGGAAGCGTCGGCGCCGGTGAGCACAACCAGCCGCTCCGCCACCGGGGCGGCGCGGGCAACGCCAGGGGAGCCCGCGAAAACAACAGCCATAGAAACAAGAAGCAGCAGAACCCGGAGTACTTTCGCTTTCATTGCTTTCCTTCCTTCACGTCATTTGCCGTCCGCTATTTCCGATGCCCGCTTCTGCAGCAGGGCATCCGCCGCCCTCCACTGTTCGCGGCGTTTGGCAAACCGCTTTTCACAGTCGGCTTTTGCCTGCCTTTGCAACTCCGCCATACGCTGTATTTCTTTCAGGGACGTTCCGCCCTGGCAGACACGGCGCTCCACATCCACCCGAAAATCCTTGGCCTGCGCCACCTGCTCTTTTGAAAGGGGCAAGTCCCGGCCGGCTACTTTTTTGCTCCATTCATTCAGCAATTCCCAGGTCAGATCCTCCTGTCCCCTGCCCGCAGCAAAGAGCTGGGAAATGGCGCTGCCCACGATTGTATGCGCCATGCGGAAAGGCAGGCCCCCCTGCATGACCAGGCTGTCGGACAACTCCGTGGCGTTGCTGAAGCCCTTGTGCAGCATCCGCTCCATGGCTTCTTTTTTGAAAATCAGGCCCTTGGTGTATTCAGCGCTGATCAGGCACATCCCCGTTGCTTCGCGGATGATTTCCAACACGTCTTCCCAGGCCACGGTGACATCGCGGCTGGCATGGTATGCCACGGAACTGGCCGCGCAAATGCCGGCGTAACGGCCCGCGTAAATGCGGGCCTGAGCCCGTACCGTGGCGCAAATCACGGGATTGCGTTTTTGCGGCATGATGCTGCTGGAGTCAATCAGATCATTGGGCAGATCCGCAAATCCGGCTTCATTGGAGCACCAGTAGATGACGTCTTCCGCCAGGCGCGCCTGGGTCAGCAGACTCATCAGGGCGGTGTTGGCCGCCTCCAGCATGTAATCGGCGCTTACCACCGCGTCCTGCGTATGTTCCCACACGTCATCGAAACCCAACAGTCTGGCAGTCAGCTTGCGGTCAATGGGATAGCTGGAGCCGCACAGTGCGGCGGCGCCGAGCGGATTGCGGTTGAAACGATCCACGCATGCGATTATGCGCTCCAGATCCCTGAGAAAAGCGGCCGCGACGCCAAGCAGATAATGCCCCATGGTTATGGGCTGGGCCTGCTGCCCGTACGTATATCCCGGAAAAACAAAATCGGCGGTTTCTTCGATCCGCGCGTGCAACACAGCTGTCATATGATGCAGGGAATCGGCGAGCGCAAACAAGGTTTCCCTCAATTCCATGCGCCACATGGCGGCCTCTACGTCGTTGCGGCTGCGGGCCACAGGCAATTGCCCGCATATTTCCGCACCCACCCGGGCCGCAAGCATGTGCTCGAAATTGAGATACAGGTCTTCCAGGCGGGGGTCCAGTTCCGGCGTCATGCTGTCCCATTCCCGCATGGCCCCCAGAATCCGGCCGGCCGCCTCTCCGGAAATGATTCCCTGCTCGTGGATCATCACCGCATGGGCCTTCATGACCTTGAGCAGATAGGGGAACGACGTATGGGATTTCTCGAAGCGTGGTCCGTAATAATGCTGCACCACCACCGGGTTTATCTTGCCCTGCACCTGCTCGAAAAAGCCGCCTTCTTTATCCGACATGACAATCACCTTCTATCTTGCGGGGGTTAATAAAGCGCATAATTCCGCCACGGGGCTGTTCACCGAACCGTTCAAAACCATTTCCATCAACGAAGCGGTTTTGCTTTTTCCCAGTATATGCTCTGTCAGTCCACTGAATTTTTTCATTATATCGTCCCGGCTCAACGGATTGGCCCTGGCGCCTTTCGGCGCGGTCACCGCAGCTTCGGCGCTTTGGCCGTTTTGCCATTCCACGCGTACCCGGGCCCCGCTTTTCAGCTCCGCCTTGCGCAGACGATTCATCTCCTCGCTTTCCACCACCCGCACCTTGCCGGCCAGTTCAAAGAAGCGGCCGTCCGCCAAAGCCGCCGGTTCATAATCTTTCGCCTCTCCCTGGCGGCCATGCAAACCCAGGGCGATGCCGTACGGGATGCTGAGCTGGGCCGACATCACGGAATCGCGTTCATACATTTTCGCGGCGATGGAGAGGGCCGAAGAGTTTACCTCCACCGTGACGCGGCGAATATCTTCCGGCTTTAATTCCGGATGCTCCCCCCTGATCTGCAGGGCCGCGGAATGCGGCGAATGCACCGATTTACAGGAAGCGAACCATTTATATTCCACATCCTCTATGGCGTACCGGTCATTTGGACGATCCAATTGTTCCATGTCCCAGCTGTCGCTGTACGCCCGGTAAAAACCGCCATCCGGCGCTTCCAGCACATAATGCGGACCGGTAATGCCCCGCGCGGCCAGATACGCGCTCAGAACGCCGTCCCTGGCCGCCAGGCCCGGATGAAGGCGCTTGGACATGGCATTGTCCACGGAAAAAGCCCAGCTTCCTCCCGTGCGGCTGCCGGAAATACCCATGGCGTCAGCCAACGCCCGCTCGTCCAGTCCCAGTATGGACGCCGTTGCCGCGGCGGCGCCGAAAGCGCCGCAGGTGGCCGTGGCATGCCAGCCGCGTTGACGGTGGCTCAGATAATCCATACCCAAAGATATCCGCACGACAGCTTCCACACCCAGCGTTACGGCCCGCAGCACGTGCCCCAGATTGCAGGATTGCCTTTGGGCCGCGGCCAAAGCGGCCGGGACGCACACCGCCCCTGTGTGCAGTATCGCAAAGTGCACATCGTCCAACTCTCGCACATGGCAAAGGGCGCCGCAGGCAAACGCCGCCTGATCCGTGCCGGAGCGCTGAAAAGTGCCCCAGATCAGGGCGTCGCCCGCGTCACTGAGTTCCGCCGCGGCGCGGACAATACGCTGGCCTTCCGGCGTGGTTGCGCCGTAAATACCGCTGCCCAGCGTATCAAGAAGGCAGATGCGCGCCACCTGCTCCACCCGTTCGGGCAAAGAACCCAACGAATGCAAACGGGAGGCCAAACGCCGCATGCCGGGCCGGTCCCTGTTTGCCGCACGGGATTGAGGTTCTAGATCAGAGGGAAATGACATGACACCATCCTTTCGCCCATGTGCTTTTGCGCGGGCATTTCCCGTTTACAAATGGCCCGGCAGTAGCGGCAGCGTGAATGAAAATAGCAGCCGCCCGGCAATTGTGTGGAAGAAGGGATATCGCCCTCCAGAAGAATACGGTTGGGCGGATTGGCGGGATCCGGCACCGGAACGGCGGAAAGCAGCGCTTCCGTGTACGGATGGGCCGGACTGGCGAGCAGATCCCCGGAACGCAGTATTTCCACCATCTTGCCCAGATACATGACGCCGATATGGGTGGATATGTGTTTTACAACGTTGAGGCCATGGGCGATGAAAATATACGTGAGCCCGAATTCCTTCTGCAAATCGGTGAGAAGATTCAAAATCTGCGACTGCACCGAAACATCCAGAGCGGAAACCGGCTCGTCGCAAATGATCATTTTGGGGTTCACGATCAAGACCCGGGCTATGCCGATGCGTTGGCGCTGGCCGCCTGAAAACTCATGCGGATATTTATCATAACATGACGGCTGCAACCCCACCATTTCCAGCAGAGTACAGACCTTTTCGCGGCGAGAAACCGTGTCGCCCATGCCGTGTATGATCAGGGGTTCGGTCAGTGTCTGGCCGACGGTCATTCGGGGATCCAGGGAAGCGAAGGGGTCCTGAAAAATCATCTGAATATCGCGGCGACTCCTCTTCAGTTCCTGCCTGTTCAGTGCAAACAGATCCATACCGTCAAAAATGACCTGGCCGCCCGTCGGTTCGACAAGGCGGTTGATCACACGGCCTGCCGTTGTTTTGCCGCAGCCGCTTTCCCCGACAATGCCAAAGGTTTCCCCGCGCATCACGTCAAAAGAAATGCCGTTCACGGCGTGGACGACACGCCTGTTTTTGCCGTTTTTCGTGACGAAGTGCTTTGTAAGGTTCTTTACCTCCAAAAGCTTTGGCGAATCAAAATTCATGCCGTCACATCCATGCGCGGGCGCTCCTTAGAAAAGCGGAAAATGGCAGGCAACCCTGGAAGCGCCGTACCGTGCCATTTCCGGCGCCTGAACGGAACAGAAAGGCCGGGTATACGGACAACGGGGATGAAAACGGCAACCCGGCGGAAAATCGCCGGGAGAAGGCACCATTCCCGTAATCACATTCAGGCGCGGCACATTGTTTTCGATTCTGGGAATGCAGGTTATCAGCCCCTCCGTGTACGGATGCAGGGGCCGGGCGAACAGGTCCTTGACCGGGGCTTCCTCCACGATCCGGCCGGCGTACATCACGATCACCCGCTCCGCCATTTCCGCCACCACACCCAGATCGTGGGTGATGAAAAGGATTGTCATGCCAAGTTCCCGTTTCAATTTCCGCATCAAATCCAATATCTGGGCCTGAATGGTAACGTCCAGGGCCGTGGTCGGTTCGTCGGCAAGCAACAGCCTGGGTTCACAGCAAAGGGCCATGGCGATCATGACCCGTTGACGCATGCCCCCGGAAAGTTGATGCGGATAATCCTTCAGGCGCGCTGCGGGGTCGGGAATGCCAACCAGAGAAAGCATGCGGGCGGCCCGTTCATCCGCCTGACGGCGTGAAAGGCCTTGATGAATGTGCAACGCCTCTCTGATCTGCCTGCCTATGGAAAAAACCGGATTTAAAGAGGTCATGGGTTCCTGGTAAACCATGGAAATGGCATTACCGCGGATAGCATACATGTCCTTTTCCGATTTTTTCAGCAAATCCTGCCCGCCAAAAAGGATTTCCCCTTCCACGGAACGGCCCCGAGAAGCAGGGAGCAAACGCAGTATTGAAAGAGCGGTCACGCTTTTCCCGCTGCCGCTTTCCCCCACCAAACAAAGGGTTTCTCCCGTATCAATAGTGAAACTGACGCCGTCCACCGCCGGAATAACCTTGCCCGAAGCGTAAAAATACGTTTTTAGATTGTTGATTTCGAGCAATGCACCCAAAATTTGTTCTCCCTGTTGCGGGTTCTGCCTGGATGTCATGGAAAGGCCGGTTCACGAAAGGGCATTTCAGAGCATCCCGTCTTGGTATTTGCGCTTTCCGACGGACTGCAAGCCAATCTTGAGCACCGCCTGTAAAAAGAAGATCCAGAGTTTTTCTTGTTCCCTCAAGGGTTTCTCACATGTCCCGGTCCGTATTTCCGGCAATATTTGCGTACCCTTGCTCCGCATTTTCCGATAGGGAAAAACCGGATACGGACCAGAAAGAATACACTCCGCCTGTTGCGCTTTGACTGTATCGCGAGCGACCTGTCCGGTTCTCATGCCGGGCTGAAAGTGCGCGGCACGCCTTCGGCAGACTCGCTCCTGCCGCCAGTATACCAGAGAGATCCTTGGGAGACCAGAGCTACCCCCGCAGCTGCAAAGGCGGCCGGGCACAATGCGGACAGGGCGTGTATTTTTGGCGGAGAGAAGGAGGCGGACTGCTTTTCATCGTGTGCGCACTTGCGGCGAAGTTGTGCGCATCCCATGCTCGTCCGCCGGACCGACCACGGGATGGCTTGACGCCGCGCCGCTGCGGGGCTGCCTGCCGATGGCAGGGGCGAATATATACAAACGCCTTACTTTATGCTAACAAGTATATATCAGGACAATTGCAGATCCGTGCGGTTCCATCCCGAATGCCGCGAATTTCCATCCGCAAATCCATCTAAAATTATCAGACACACGACCCGCGCGCGATAGTTTTTCGACATCCACCATGCATGACGGAGGCCGGTTATATGAAGGCATGGATAAAAAAAATCATACCGGATCATATAGCGTTCCATATCTCAAACATCAGAAGCATACAATATCGCAGAAAAAATATTCATGAATTACGCACAATAATAATAGAGCTTACAAATATATGCCAGGTAAAATGCACATGGTGTTTAATGCAAACATTTAAAAAACTTACTCCATGTCAAATGTCATTTGAAAATTTCGAGAAAATCATTAAAAGCAATCTTGATTATTTGAAAAAATATAACACCAGTGTTACTCCATACAGCCGTGGAGAGCCTTTGCTGCATCCTCAATTTTGGAAATGTTGCACGCTGCTGAATAAGAACGATATTAAAATCGGTCATATAAGTACAAATCTTAGCCTTCCCATTAATGTTCAAAATTTTATCCAGCATCCCATTGAACGGATTATGGTGAATATCGGCGGAATTACCAAGGAAGTGCATGAAAAATGCATGGTAAATTCCAATTTTGATCTTGTGACAGCCAATTTGAAAGAGTTATGGGCGGCGGGCATACCCGTACAGGTAAAAATGAATCCTACGCGCTACAATATCCACCAGCGCGCCGATCTGCCGGCTTTTGTCGAGAGCCTGGGCGGCAATCTCGAATGCATCCAATACTATACGACATATTTTCCTAATCCGGATCATACTACGCGGGAAGAAAAACGCTTCTTCCTGGATACTGTTTTTCTTGAAGGCCATGATGATTTGTTCCGGTTTTCGGTCACGGACGATGATGCAATATCGCAGACGCAAAAAATATGTCCCGCCGCCTATATGACCGACATAGTATTTGCTAACGGGAACTATGGCGTCTGCTGCCATGACGATTATGAAGAAAGCATCGTGGGCAATGCGTTTATCACGACGATTGAAGCTATAAGAAGTTCCGACTTGTATGTAAAAACATATGCGCGGGGCTTGAAAAGGCAATTGGCTAACTGCAAATATTGCTCATGATCGGCTGTTGAGGACAGAAATCAGGGGAATCCGTGGTATTTGATCTCATGTCGTTGTTCGCCGTTCCGGCATATCTGGGATTCACCGCCTGCCTCGCGGCTTTATCGCCGCGCCTGCCAACCCCGGCCTGGCCCGCGCCCGCCGCGCGGCATTTCGTTTTCGCTCTTGGGCGAGTCCAGACGCGCCTGGCCGGCATTCCCGCTCTGGCAATTTTCTTCTTCGTGCCGCCAGGGAGTCTGCCGCCTTTTGTCCCCTCGGATCTGGGAATGCTTTTTGCCTTTTCCCTGCTTGCTCTAACGCTGTTTCTTCTCGGCGCGCCGTCGCGTGAAGCGAAGGAAAGCGCTCTGCGCACGGCGGGGTATGGTTTTTTGCCGGTCGCGGCTGCCGGATTTTTTCTGGCCTGGATCGCCTTCACCCGCGGGTTTCCCGGCGCGGCTCTCAATTTGGGCACCTTTGCGGCAACTCCGCTGTGGTCTGTCATGGGCGGCACAGGACGCGCGGGCCTCGTTGCGATGAGCGCGGCGTTGCTGTTCTTCGCCGGGTCCGCCCTTCCCTTCGCCGGGGGAAGCCCCTTTGCCTGGCATGCCTTGCGCCTGGGAATCGCCCAGATTCTGATCGCCCTGCTCTTTCCCCTCGCCCCCTCGCGCACGGGGTTCCCCGCCATGCCGGCCGCCGCCCTGTGGCTTGATTTTCTCTGGAACTGGCTGTTTGTTTTTCTGCTGGCCCACGCTGTTTTCCCCCTTGCCGCGCGGTGCGCGAAACGCGCCGCCCCGGCCTGGATTCTGCTTTGCATCGGGATTGCGCTCTGCGCTACGGATACCATCCAGTAAAGCGCCGCGAATTCCCTTCGTTCGACCCATGCCGCCGGATTCGTCCCCCGCATGCCGCCTTCGGCAAACGCGGCGCGCCCGGCTGACGCCGGGCGCGCTCTGGGTTACGGCAACCCCCGCAAAGCCGGGGCTTGCAAAGGCAGGCCCACTTCGGCGCATACCGGCGGCGATGAGTGCCGCCGGCGCCTGCGTGGCGAAAACGGCCGGTGGGCCGTTTTCAGGTTCAGTCGACTTTCAGACCCTTTTCTTTATAGAATTTGGCCGCCCCGGGGTGCAACGGAACGGTGAATCCGAGCAGGGCGTTCTGCAGGGTAATGTTCTTGCCCTTGGCATGGGCGGCGTGGATATCGGACAGGTTGTCGAACACGCCTTTGAGAAACTCGTACACCACCTTATCCGACACCTTGTCGTGGGTCGCCACAAAGGCCATGACCGCAGGGACCATGGTGTCGGTGTCAATCCCCTTGTACGTGCCGGCGGGAATCTTGCTGGGCACGAAATAGGGGTGCGCCTTGTTCAGTTTGTCCATAAAAGCCTTGTCGAACTGGACCAGGGTTATGTCCTTGGTGGTGGCGATATCCATGATGGCCGGAGAAGGATAGCCCGTCACCAGAAAGCCCGCGTCAATTTGCTCGTCCTTGAAGCGGCTGGCGGTGGTGGCATAGTCAAGGCGGTCAGCCGTAAGATCCTTGTACGTCAGACCCACGGACTGCAGCATGGCCTGCACGTCGGCTTCCGTGCCGGAACCCGGAGCGCCCACGCTGACCCTTTTGCCTTTCAGGTCGACAATCGACTTGATGCCGCTTTTCTTGGTCACCACAAGGTGCACGTCTTCAGGATACAACGAAAGCACGGCCCGCAGATTTTTCACCGGTTTCTGGAACATGTTCTGCCCGTTATAGGCCCAGAAGCCGACGTCGTTCTGGAGCAGGGCCATCTCAATATCGCCCTTGCTGAGCAAATTGGCGTTGGATACCGCGGCGTTGCTGGTTTCAGCAGTCGCCCGCAGAACGCCGCTTTTGCTGGCCGCCTGGGCGAGAGCGCCGCCAAGGGGGAAGTATGTCCCGGCCGTGCCGCCGGTGGCGATGGAAAGCCGTTCCGCCGCCTGGGCCAGAGGAGCCAGAGCCAACATAGAAGCCATGAGGATGAGCGCGAAGAGTTTCCGTTTCATGATATGGTTTCTCCCATCTGAGGTTGAGTGAGGCACTTGTCGCTCTTTTTTGATTTTATCGTCTGGAAGACATAAATTATCCCCAGAATGCACAGCCCGATGACGTCCGTCAGCGTGCCCGGGTCAAGCAGGCCGAGGGCCCCGACCAGGGCCAGAATGCGCACCGGCCAGGACATGGCCGTTTTGAAAAAGCCAATGGTGGCCATGGCCAGCAGAAACACGCCGATCAGCGCCGTGCATATGGATTGGATCATGGCCAGAGGTTCGGCCCCGATAAAGAGCAGCATGGGATTGTACACATAAATGTACGGCACGAGGAGGCCGGCCAGTGCCAGCTTGAACGAGGTTATCCCCGTCCGCATCGGATCCGCTCCCGCGATACCCGCCCCCGCGTATGCCGCAAGCGCCACCGGCGGGGTCAGGTCGGCCGAGATGCCGAAATAAAAGACAAACATGTAGGCGGCCATGGGAGGAACGCCCATTTGCAGCAAAGCCGGGGCGGCCATGGTGCTGGTGATAATGAAATTCGCCGTGGTGGGCAGACCGGTACCGAGCAGAATGCTGGCGCACATGGTCAAAAGAAGGGTGGGCAGCAGCATGCCGCCGGCAAGGTCGATAATGCCGCCGGCGATGCGCAGGGCCAGGCCGGTCAGGGTGCTGGTGCCGATGACCATGCCCACGCAGGCGCAGGCGCAGGCCACGCTGAGGGCCGACCGCGCCCCGTTTTCAAACGCTTCGGCCAGCTTTTTCGGGGTCAGGCGCGTTTCCTTGTTCAGCCAGGACAGCAAAAAGCAGGAGATAATTCCGTAAAAGGCCGCCTTCAGGGGAGTGAAACCGGCCAGCAGCAGGTAAATGATGACCCCCAGAGGAAGGAGCAGAAACCCTCTGGTCCGCAGCAGATACCAGAGGTTGGGCAGTTGTTCGCGGGGCAGGCCCACAAGACCCAGCCGCCGGGCTTCGAAGTGCACCTGAATAAGCACGGCCGCGTAGTACAGTATTGCCGGGATGATGGCGGCGATGACCACCTCGGTATACGGCACCCCCAGAAACTGAGCCATGATGAAAGCCCCGGCGCCCATGACCGGCGGCATGATCTGTCCACCCGTGGCGGCAACCGCTTCAACCGCTCCGGCGAAGTACGGCCGGTAGCCCACGCTTTTCATGAGCGGGATGGTGAACATGCCCACCGTGCAGACGTTGGCGACGGAAGAACCGGAAACCGTCCCCATGATGCCCGACCCGACAACAGCCACCTTGGCCGGGCCCCCCGTGGACCAGCCGGCAAGGGCCAGGGCAAGATCAATGATGAATTTCCCGATGCCGGTTTTTTCCAGCACGGCCCCGAACAGAATGAACATGAAGACGAAGGTGGAGGAAACTTCCACCGGCGTGCTGAAAATGCCTTCAGTGCCCAGGTACATATGGTTGACGATACGGGTGAAGGAAAATCCCCGGTGCCCGCCCAGCTCGTCCGGCAGAGAACCCCCGAGATAGCAATACAGCAGCGCCACGATGGCCAGGCAGGACAAAACCGGGTTGGAAATGCGCCGCGTGGCTTCCAGCAAAAGGATCATCATCAGCGTGCCGGCAATAAGATCCTCACTCGTGGGCAAGCCCGAACGGTTGCTGATGTCTTCGAAAAAATACACGATATAGAGGCAGGTGACGGCGGCCAGGGCTGCAAAGATATAGTCGTACCAGGGGATGCTGGTCTTTTTCTCGCCCGCTTTCTGGCGCGCCGGATAGAGCAGAAAGGTCAGGCACAGGGCAAAAGCCAGGTGGACGGCGCCCTGGGTCTGGGCCAGCAGCAGGCCGAACCCGGCGGTATAAAAGTGGAAGCAGGCCATGCTTATGGCGAGAACGCTGATCAGCAGGCCGCGCCAGCCGCTCAGAATTCTGAAACGCGATTCCGTATCGTATTTGCGCATCAGCGCGTCAAAATCTATGGATCCGGCGCCGGCAGGGGCCTGGGCAGCATTTCCTTGAGGGGTGTCTTTTCCCTGTTCTGTCATGGCATCTCCCGAACGATACAGTGTGGTACGTTGATAAAAACCCCTATCGGATCGCGTTCCCGCGCAGGGACGCGCTGGCGGCGTCTTGTTACCGCAAGTCCAGGTTGCCGCGCGTGACCATCTCTCCGCGGGCGCAAAGAGTCTGGCGGGCTGTTCCCACATACAGGCGTTCGCCCGGAAAAATTGGATAGAGCGGCGTCCATTCACCGTTTCCCAGGCGCAGCTGGTTCCGGCCGATGACAGTGGTGCCCACTCGAAGCGCGAATTCCGGCAGGGTCATGACCTCGCCTTCAAACACGGTCCAGGGCGGGTCCACATAAAAGCGCCCGTGAGACAGGGCCACGCAGGGCAGGCCGACGCCCTGGGCCTGCACCCGCCCCTGCCACTCCCGGACCAGCCCGTCCCGGACATGGTACAAATCTTCCACCGGGCTGAGCTGCACGGAGTGGAAATATTGTGTTTCAAAGGTGCGCCCCAGCGGCATGACCGCGCGCAGCACCAGGCGGTCCGCTTCGTCCCGGATAAGCAGCATGTCCACTGGCCAGAAAACAATGGAAGGGATCATCAGGAAGAAGGCCAAACCCGGAAGGCCCGGGCGGCTCAGGCCGCAACCGCGCAGCCAGGCCGCAACCGCGCGAAAGAACAACGGGTTACGGAAACCCGAGTCGGCCTGACATGGAGGGCGCTTATGGTCCATCCAGCCGCTCACTTCCTGCGGTTGGTGCGGTGCCGCCGGCAGGCGGAATTCACCGTGACAAACAGCGATGACTCAGGGAAAAGACGCAAGCCGCGCGTCCCGCACTCAAAAAATGCGCGCACAGTCCTGCAGATTGCGTGGCTGAAGATATCCTACTGTCTTCGGATACGCAATATTTAGTACCGCTTCCGTTGACGAAACTCCGTGTGCGGCCCAGCGCTTGCGGCACATAAAAAAATAATCATCCCGCGGCCGTCATCTCTATTTTTTCATGCTCGGCCGGAAGCCTTCTCATAATCAATCGGGCCAGGATCATGATGCAGCCCCGTTGCGCCGACGCCAGAAAGCTTTCTGCATGAAACTCATATCGTACAACAAGGCGGCGAAAGTTTTGCATCCAGGCGAACAGCCGCCGCTCGACTTTCCGGCGGCGGCGATAACGCCGCAAGGGGCGGCCATCTTGCGTTCTGGCCCGTTTCTTCCGGTTCAGGGCGATCATTTCAATGCCCAAGCTTCTTCCAGCCGGGCGTCAAGTTTACCTCCGTAGATGGCGCGCATGCAAAGGACGGGCTCATTTCACCCGGATAGCGCTTGCCTGCGCGGAGAAAAATTTGCAGAAAAACGTTTACTGCAATGATGATGCATTGACTCACTCTCTGAAAAATGATCCACTATAAAGAATTTACCGATATCCCGGAGTGCTGTGGACGAACAGCTCCGAGGATTTGCGTCTCCTTGTTCCGGGCAACGGCCCCTGTCTCAAGCCGTTTGCCGGAAATGCGTACCGGCGGGCGCCGGAATCCGTGCCCCCCCCGGACAAATGCCGTGCCTGATCGTGTTGCACTGGAACATTTTTTCATTGACCGACCCTTCCATGGTCCGGGTGATGGGATATTATCAAGGTATTGATCGACTCTGGCTGGCTGCGGTCTTTTGCTTGGGCGTCTGCTTTTGTATTTCGGTCCCGTGCGCCCGGACCGGGAGTATGAACCGCACGAACAAGCGTGAACAAGGAGGAGAAACGGTCCATGACGGAAGGGTGATGGGCGCTGGGCCGGGACCCGCGGAGTCGCGGACGGAAAATGCTGTGCATTCTTTTTGAGGAGGATCTATGTTTCCATGCCTAAGGATGTTTTGCCTGACTTTCGTATGCGTTCTACTGGGGGCTTCTCCGGTTCCTGCCGTGGGTGACACCCTCACCGTGGGCGTTGTCCAGAGCCCCAAAAACCTGGACTCGCAGGCCTCGTCCGATGCGCAATCCCATAACACCGCATCCCAGTTCACCGAAATGCTGGTGCGGGCAACGCCGGATGGAAAGGTCCGGCCCTGGCTTGCCGAACGCTGGGAAATCGCCCCCGACAAAATGTCCACCAAGTTCTTCCTGAAAAAAGGCGTGAAATTCCACAACGGCGAAATCATGACCGCCGATGACGTGGTGTACACGTTCGAGCGCGCGCTCGGCCCCGGCGGCGGCGCGATCAGAAGTCTTACCGCGCATATTGCCGGCGTGGAGAAAGTCGACGACCATACGGTCATTCTCAAGTCCAAGCAGCCCATGGGCGACGTTTTCGTGCTTTCCCTCACCCATCCCTGGGCCGGGATCATGAACAAAAAGGCCGTGGACAAATTTGGCAAAGATTACGGCCAGAATCCGGTCGGCACCGGAAAGTTCAAGTTCAAACGCTGGCTGATCGGCGACCGGGTCGAGTTGGAACGCTTTGAGGACTACCACGGCGAACCCGCCAAGTTCAACCACCTCATTTTCCGCACCATCGTGGAAGCCGCCAGCCGGACCATCGAACTGGAAAGCGGCGCGGTCGACTTTATCCAGGATGTCGCCCCCGTTGACATGAGCCGCGTCAAGGGCAACCCCAAACTGGTGGCGACCGCTGTGCCTTCCAACCGTTTGTGGCACATAGCCATGGACTTGAACATGGAACCGTTCAACAACCCCAAGGTCCGCCAGGCCATGAGCATGGCCATCAAGCGGGAGGCCATCTGCAAAGTCGCGTTCCGTGGCTTTGCCCGGCCGGCCAGGGGCATGACGACTTCGGCCTGCAAATATGCCCTGTATGACGCAACCCCGCCGTTCAAGGAAGACACCGCGGCTGCCAGGAAACTGCTGGCCGAGGCCGGGTTTCCCAACGGTTTCAAAATGAAGCTGATGATTTCCGACCGTACGGACCACACAAGCATTTCCACCATTTTGCAGGCGAACCTCAAGGAGATCGGCATTGACGTGGAAATCCAGGTGTACGAATGGGGCGCCTTTCTGCAAGCCAGCACGAAGCCGGGGCACTGGCCGTACCTGAATAACTGGTGGGGCGCCGCTCCCGCTCTGGACCCCTTCTTTCTGCTTCAGCCCCCGTTCCACTCCGCCGGCATTCCGGTGACCAACCGCGCCTTTTATGTCAACAAAGAGCTCGACGCCATGTTCATGAAGGGCGCCGCCATGGCGGACGGCCCCGAACGCGCCAAACTTTACGGCGAGATCTGGGACCTGCTGAACAGGGAACTGCCCTGGGTACCCCTGATTGAGCAGCAGACCGTCTACGGCCAGACAAAGGAACTCAAAGGCATCGATCATGGTCCCGGCATCGTGAACTACTTTGCCGATGCGTATTTCGTCGCGCCGAAAAAATAACCCTTCCCGCGCTTGTCCCCCCGCCCGGGCCGGTCTGCCCCTGTCAAGTAGACAGGGGCAAACCAGGGGCGGGGGGGCTTCTTTTCGCCGGGCTCCGCCCGGACCCTCCGGAACAACCTCCGGGGCGTGCGGGCAGCCGGGCCGGTGCCGGCGATTCCGCATACGCGTGCCGCGCCTTCCGGACGTCCTCTCCGCCGTCTCTTGCCAGGAAATGCCCGCCCTGATAGAGAGAGCCGGACCTTTTCCGGGGAGGGAATGCGCATGGTCACGCGGGGAAAAACACTTGTTCTTTTACTTCTGCTGATAATCGCGTTTCCCCCTGCCGCGTCCGGCGCGGCAGACGCGGCCGCGCCCGGCGAAGATCCGCTGACCCAGCTGTGGAGTTCGCGGGCCGGGGAACTGACCGCCCTGGCGAAAGAAGCGACCACGCTGCGGGATAATGCCGAAAAAATGGCTCTGCCCCTGTCCGCGACCCTGCAGGACGCCAGAACGCAATTTTCCAGATTATCCGGGCTGTTCCAGGCTTCGCGCGGACATCCCACGGAACAGCTCACCGTGGCGCGCCAGATGCGCGCGCTGCAAAGCAGGCTGAAAAACAACATTCAGCCTCTGGAGGAAATCGCCTCCGTCATCAGCATGCGCCTGGAAGAAATCGCCGGTCTGCAAAAAGACATGGATGAATTCGCGAAGGAGCATGCGGAACCTGAAGACAAAGCGCAAAAGTCGGACGGACAGCGCAGGCCGGACGGGCAGCACCTTGTCGAATGGAAAAATTACGCCCGCACCCTTACCGAAACCAAAACAAAGCTGGCCGGCGCTTCCGTCCGCGTGAACAGCCTTCTGGCTCCGGCGAAAATGACCGCCAAACGCATCGAGCAGGCCCTGGAAAGAATGGAAGGCAGCCTGATGGAAATATGGCGGGCCTATTATCTGACCCCGGCGCAAAACGACCTGGGGGCCGTGGCCGCCATGCCGGCCCTGCTGGCGGACTGGGGGGCGTCGCTGTCGTCCCGCATGCGTTTCGCCTATCCGCAAAACGCGACGGAATGGCAAAGCGCCGCCAAAAGTTTCACGGTGTCGGCCGTGATCATGACCATCCTGGGATTTTTGTTTCTGCGGGGCACCAAAATTTTGTCGAAACGCTGGCATCAGGCCTGCGCGGACGTCGTCAAAGGGGCCTGGGTCTGGGTGGCGGGCGGCATGGCCGTACTGACCGCCGCGGTAAACCAGTATGGGGGCATCTATTTCGCCTTTGTCTTGCCGGGAACGCTGATGGTCATTGCCGGGGTCGCCTCCCTGAGCTGGCGGCTGCGCACCACCGTCAAACCGGGTCTGGCCGGCAAGCCCTCGCCTCTGGTCCGTCTGCTGCCGGCCGCCGCCGCCGGCGTATTCATGCTTTTTTCCGACCTGCCGCCGCGTGTTTTGGGCATCCTGTGGGATCTGGTCATGCTTGTCTTTGTGCTCCGGATATGCATGACGAACCGCAAAGACGCCGGCCGCAACGCCCTGCCCCTGCTGGAACGCTTTTCATATGGCTGCGCATTCTGGTTCGGGCTGGCATCGCTGCTGACTTCCGTCCTGGGATACGCGCGCCTGGCCATTTTGCTGTTCATGGCTCTGTTCGCCCTGATCAACACCGTCACCCTGGGCAATGCGCTGATGGCCCTGTTTGAAAACCTCGCCAATCGCCTGTTCTCCAAGGAAACGCGCCCCATACGCAACGCCGTTGCCGAAGCGGTGGCCACCCCCCTGGCCTGGCTTGTGTCCCTGATCTGCACCGTGCCCTGGCTGTGGAGCGTGCCCGGCGCGCGCTATCTGCTCCGGCACGCCCTGGAAACCCACTACACTCTGGGGGAAGCCAGCTTCGACTTTTCCCGGCTGCTGCTTGTGGCCCTGCTGTTCTTCCTGTTCCGCTCCTTCATCAACTTGAGCAACACCTCGCTGACCCAGCTGCCCGAGCATATGCCGCACATCGAGCGCGGCGTGATCCCGCCCCTCAGGACCATGTCCGGCTACATTCTCTGGTCGGTATTCGCGCTTGTCACCCTGGGTATCCTGGGGGTCAACTTCACCAGTCTGGCGGTGGTGGCCGGGGGCCTGAGCGTGGGCATCGGTTTCGGCATGCAGAACCTGTTCAACAACCTGGTCAGCGGGCTGATGCTCATCTTCGGCCGCAATATCCTGGTGGGAGACTACGTGGACATGGCCGGAACCTCGGGCACGGTCAGGGCCATCAACATCCGCTCCACCACCATAGAAACGCCGGAACGGGCTCTGGTTTACGTGCCCAATTCGGCCGTCATGGCCGGCCAGTTCGCCAACTGGACCCGGAGCAGCCGCATGGTGCGGCGCAGTATCCTTGTCGGCGTGGCCTACGGCTCGAACATCGAGAATGTGACGCGGATTCTGATGGAAGCCGCCGGAAATCAGGCGAACGTGCTCAAAGATCCCGCGCCGACCGTGCTGTTCACCAATTTCGGCGCGCATTCCCTGGATTTCACGCTCAACGTCTTCATTGACGACGTCAATAACGGCGCATCCACTCTGTCGGCCATCCGCTTTGCCATTGAACGGGAGTTTCGGGAAAAGGGCATTGAGATCCCCTTTCCGCAACTTACGCTGCACATGCCCGAACCCGGCGCACTGGACGCCGTCGCGGCCGCCAGAAAATAGCGGCGGTGGCCGCGGGTGATTTTTCGGGTGATTTCCGGTCGGTTCAGGGGTGATTTCAGGGTGATTTTTCCGGAATCGAATACCGGACTCTTGTATTTTCCGACTATTTCAGTACAAAATGATATTTTTACAGCGGAGGAATCCGATACGGCGTTGATGCGCCCCCGGCGGCGTTGCATTCATCGCTTTTCCGCACCGGAATCAAGAGGGGAAATACGGGATTCCTTTTTTGACAACCCCATGGGGATGCGCTAGAAATACGGCCTGTCGCGCAATCTTCGCCGTTGCGGCCAGCGGATTTGCTGCGGCGCACGCCATAACTATTGGGATGCTCATGAAAAAAACCGCGTTATATCTTGGAGGGGCGTGCCTGCTCTGCCTTTTTTCCGGCTGCGCCCCGGCGGGACAGGGGACCGGATATTCCGCGGGGAACCCGACGGAGCGGCCCGCGCGCCTTTCCGGTTTCGACCAGTCCGGCGCGGCGCAGAACCTGCCCCGGGGAATGAGCCTTGGCGCGCCCTATGTTTCCGCTCTCGGCGAACCCTGCTATGAAGCCCTGCCCGAAAACGCCCCGGCCGGCGCAGGGCAGGCCGTATGCCTGCGCCAGAAGGAGTGGGAACTTTTGCCCCCCATCTACATGACCATGCCGGCAGCCGGAACCCAAGCGGCAAAGCGGCCATGAGCGCATCATTTTCCCGCGCCCTGGCCGTACAAGGCAGGGTGCTCTGGGCGCTAACCCTGCGCGAGATTCACGGCAAACACGGCAAATCCAAACTCGGCTACCTGTGGGAGATTCTCAAAACCCTGTTCGGCGTCGCCGTGTTCTGGGGCGTGCGCGAACTGGCGGGGGCCAAGGCCCCGCAGGGTTTGCCCATGGGCGTTTTCCTGCTCCTGGGTTTTCTTGTCTGGCATATCTTTTCCGAAACCGTGAGCACGGGGTTGCGCATCGTGCAGCGCAACAAGGCCCTGCTGACTTTCCCGCAAATCATGCCCCTGGACCTGTTCCTCGGGAACCTCATCACGGTCTGGGTTACCGAAATCATCATCGCGGGCCTGTTTCTTCTGTTCCTGCACTGCATTGGGTATCATTTTCATCTGCACGACCCTCTGACTTTTTTCCTGACCGTACTGGGCGCCGGCGTATTCTCCTTCGGCGTCGGTCTGGTTCTGGCCGCCCTGATGGTCCGTCTGCAATTTCTCGAGCAGATCATCCCCGTGCTGATGCGTATTTTGTTCTTTACCTCTGGAGTGTTTTTTTCCCCGCTGCAGCTGACCCACCGTTTCAGCGACGCCATTCTCTGGAACCCTCTGGTGAACTTCATTGAACTGCTGCGCGGATCTTTCGTCTACATGTCCCCGGATCCGCGAACGAAAATAGTGTACATTATCGTGTTTTCCTGCATAGCCCTTCTGGTGGGACTGCTGCTTGAACGCCACACGCGACTGCAATGGGCCACGCTATGATCTCTTTACGTAACGTCTGTAAAGCATACAGAACGCGGAAAGGTCCGCGGGTTGTCCTTTCCGACGTATCCCACGACTTTCCGCCGGGAAAAAACACGGGCATTCTGGGCCGCAACGGCGCGGGCAAATCCACCATGCTCCGCATCATCGGCGGCAGCGAGATGCCCGATACCGGCAAAGTGCTGCGCCAGGGCAGGATATCCTGGCCCCTGGGCTTTTCCGGCGGTTTTAACGGCACGCTCACCGGCCGGGAAAACATGCGCTTCACGTGCAGGCTGTATGGCGAAAATTACAAGCGGGTCTGCGATTTTGTCGAAGATTTCGCGGAACTGGGCGACTATATGGACATGCCGGTCCATACCTATTCTTCCGGAATGAAGGCCAAACTGGCTTTTGGCCTGAGCATGGCTTTTGATTTCGACTATTATCTGATAGACGAGATAACCGCTGTGGGCGACGCGGTATTCAAGCGCAAGAGCAAGGAATATTTTGACCGCAAGCGCCAGTCCACCACGCTGCTGGTGGTCTCGCACAGCATGACGACCATCAAGGAACTGTGTGACGCAATGCTTGTGCTGCACGAAGGGAATCTGATGGAATTTTCTTCCAATAACGACGCGGAACGGTTCTATATTGAAGTCTGCTGCGGGCGGAAAAAATGACCGACCCCGTCATCATGCCCCAGGCGCGCCGCCGGCGCGCCGCCAGAAATCTGCTGCGGAGCGTCTTCCAGCCCAGAGGGACGGGCGCGCGCCTTATGCTGGCGTTCGTATACGTGCCGACTGTTTTGCTGGCCCTGTACCTGTTCCTGTTCTTTTCCCAGATGTACGTTTCAGAAGCCCATTTTTCTCTGCGCAGCAACGACAACGCGGAATCTCCCCTGCTCGGCGGCATGCTGTTTTCGGCGTCCTCGCCGCTTATCCTGGATGGATACATTGTGCAGTCGTACATCACGTCCATGGACATGCTGCAGAAAATCCTGAACCGCGTGGATCTGCGCAAGCACTATGCCGATCCGTCCAAGGACCCCTATTCCCGCATGAAGGCGGATCCCACGCAGGAAGAGCTGCTCAAATACTGGCAGTGGCTGGTGACCGCGACCTTTGACCCGGACAAGAACATCATTGCGGTGGAGGTCAAAGCCTACACCCCCGCAATGGCCAAAGCCGTGAGCACGGCGATCCTCAATGTCAGCGAGGAGTTGGTCAACCAGATGAACGACCGGGCGCATCAGGACGCCCTGCGCCTGACCCGGCAGGAAGTCGCGTCCGCCGAGCAGCGCCTGCTGCGGGCGCGCGTCGCCCTGCAAGGCTTTCGCGAGGCCAAGAACCTGCTTGACCCCTCGGTGACCGCCAGAGGTCTTGAAACGCTCATCGCCCGCTTGGAGGCGGAGGCGGCCAGCGCCCAGGCGGAACTGACCGCGGCCCTGGAAACCATGCACAGAAGCAGCCCCAGGGTACAGAACCTGGAAACGAAACTGAAAGCCCTGCGCGAGCAGTTGGTGGAAGAAAAGGCCCGGCTGGCCGGGCTGGACGCCCAGGGCGGCGCGCTCTCTTCCCTGGTGGGCGACTACGCGCGTCTGGCCACCGAGGAACAGTTCGCCCAGGAACTGCTGGTCAAAGCCATGGGCGCGTACGAGGCAGCGCGGCTGAAGGCCATTGCCCAGTCGCGCTACATCGTGCCTTTCCAGCCGCCCACCCTGCCGCAGGAATCGCTGTACCCCCGGCCGGCCCTTTTCACGGCCGTCGGCTTTGTGGCTCTGCTCATTCTACTTGGCATCTGCTCGCTCATCGTGGCGGCCGTCAAAGATCACATGGGGGCGTAAATGCATTGCGCACGAATTTTCTGCCTTCTCTCGCTGCTGGTTCTTGCCCTTTCCTCTCCGGCCGGGGCACAGGAACCCACGCCGGAGCTTCTTCCGGCCGGCGCGGGGTCGCCGTTGCAGGGGGGGAAAAACGCATCTGGCCTGCCCGCTGCGACAGCCCGGCCGCAGATGCTGCCTTCCGGCCAGGGAGCTCGGACGGCCGCGCCGGCGCCGGCCGCGGCTCCCGCCCCGCTGTACGTTCCGGGCGTCCGTTGGAACGGCGACCGGCCGTTCACGGCCGTTCCGGCCTGGGCGCAGCAGGCGTCCGCATCGTTGCAGGACAACTTCCCCCCTTTCGGGGCCACGCTGTTTCAGGGGTATTTCGCGGGCACCTATTATGACGGAATGAACGCCAACTATACGGTCATGCCCGGCGACCGCATCCTGGTGCACCTGTGGGGCGCGCATACATACAGCGACACCCTGATGGTGGACCAGCAGGGCAACATTTTCCTGCCCGAGGTGGGCCCCGTGCCCGTGGCCGGCGTAAGCAACGGCCAGTTGCAGACGCATATCAAGCGATACCTGGCCGCCACATTCCGCAGCAACGTGGAACTATACGCCAATCTGCTCACCGCCCAGCCCGTGGCCGTGTACGTCACCGGCTTTGTCAACAGGCCCGGCCGCTACGCCGGGGGCATGAACGATTCCGTGCTCTATTACCTTGACCGGGCCGGGGGCATCATTCCGGAACGCGGCAGCTACCGGGACGTCATTGTCCAGCGCGGCGGCAAAACCGTGGCCCGGACGGACCTGTACGCCTTTATCCTTACCGGCAAGCTGCCCGGCGGCGCCCTGCGCGACGGCGACGTCATCGTGGTGGGCGCCAGAGGCGACTATGTCACCGCCAGCGGACTTATCCCCCAGCAGGCCGCGTACGAAGGCACGGGAAAATCCTTCAGCGGCGCGGAACTTGTCCGTCTGGCCGCGCCCCTGCCCGCGGCGTCGCACGTCAGCGTCACCGGCGTGCGCAATGCCGCCCCCTTTCATGTCTATCTTCCTTTACGCGACTTTGGCGGCTTTGCCCTTGCCCAGGGCGACAAGGTGGAATTCCTCGCGGACAAGCCGGGGGAAACCATCATGGTCTCTGTCAGCGGTTCCACGCTCGGGGCCACGCGCTACCCGGTGAAGCGCAATACCACCTTGCGCACCCTTTTGGCCCACGTGCCCGTTGATGCGAACCTGGCCAATCTGCCCGGCATCTACCTCAAGCGCAAAACCGTGGTGGCCCAGCAAAAAAAGGCCATTGCCGACGCCCTGTACCGGCTGGAACAATCCGTTCTGACCAGCACATCCACCACGGCGGAAGAAGCCACCATCCGCGTCAAGGAAGCGGAACTGGTGCAGAACTTCGTGCAACGGGCCGCCGTGCTGGAACCGGACGGCGTGGTCGTGGTCACCCGCGCGGGGTGGACCGCCGACATCATCCTGGAAGACGGGGATGAAGTCATTATTCCGCAAAAATCCGACATCGTGCAGATCGCGGGCGAGGTCATGATCCCCAAGGCCCTGGTATATTCCGCGCAACTCGGGGTGAAGCAGTATGTTGCCGGGGCCGGCGGATTCACCGACAGGGCTGATGCGGACAATATCCTGGTCGTGCATCCCAACGGGGAAATACAGTTGGCGAACGCCACCGCCGTCATGCCCGGCGACCTGCTGCTGGTCATGCCGCGCTACGACTCGAAAAAATTCCAGATATTCAAGGATATCGTACAAATACTTTACCAAATCGCCATTGCGACAAAGGTTGTCATTTCCATGTAGCCGGCCTGCATGGGCGCGAGGACGTTTTGAGGAGATCGGAGGAAGCATGAAATCCTCGTCGCGGCCACGTGCCGATGAACCTGTCGCCATTATCGGCGCCGCCTGCCGCTTTCCCGGCAAGGTAGCCGATCTTGGCAGTTTCTGGAACCTGCTGCGCGACGGCGTCGACGGCGTCACGTTCCTGCCGGAAGACCGCTGCAGTTTCGAGCGCTATTTTTCCGCTTCCAAACGCCTGGGGGGGCATGCGTACACCAATGCCGCGGGCGTGGTGGACCACCTGAAAGAATTTGATCCCGAATTCTTCGGCATTTCCCGCAAAGAGGCCCAGAATCTGGACCCGCAGCAGCGTCTGGCTCTGGAACTGACCTGGGAGGCCCTGGAACAGGCCCGCATCAAGCCTTCCAGCCTGCAGGGATCCCGCGCGGGCGTGTTCATGGGCGCGTCCAACATGGACATGGCCCAGCACAGGCCCGACGATCCCCCCAGCCTGACGGCCTATGCCACCATGTCGTCCGCCCTCAGCATCATCGCCAACCGGGTGTCCTACGTTTTCGACCTGCACGGGCCGAGTCTGACCGTGGACACGGCCTGTTCCTCTTCCCTGGCGGCCGTGCACATGGCCTGCGAAGAAATCCGGGCGGGGCGCATCCCGTTGGCCGTCGCGGGCGGGGTGAACGCGCTGTTCGCGCCCTATCCTTTTATCGGCTTTTCCCGGGCGCGCATGCTCTCCCCCACGGGGCGCTGCAAAGTGTTCGACGCCTCGGGGGACGGGTACGTGCGCAGTGAAGGGGCCGGTGTCGTCATCCTGAAACCCCTGTCCCGTGCGGTGAAGGACGGCGACACGGTGCTGGCGGTCATCGAAGGGTCCGGCGTCAACGCCGACGGCCGGACCACGGGCATTTCCCTGCCCAACGGCAGGGCGCAGGCCTCCCTGATAGCCGATATATACGAACGTTTCCATTTGGACAAGCGCAAGCTGGCCTATGTGGAAGCCCACGGCACCGGCACCAGCGCGGGCGATCCCATAGAAGCCGCGGCCATCGGCGAAGTTCTGGGCAAACCCCTGAAAGGCGAGCGGCCCCTGCACGTGGGTTCTGTCAAAAGCAACATCGGCCATCTGGAACCCGCCTCCGGCATGGCGGGGCTGCTCAAAGCCCTGCTGGTATTCCGGCACGGGGAAATCCCCCCGAACATCCATTTGACGACCCCCAACCCGGCCATTGACTTCACCGGGCTGAACATCACGGTGCCGACCAGGCGCACGGAACTGCCGCGTCTGGGGGGGAATGAACTGATCAGCATCAACTCCTTCGGTTTCGGCGGCGCCAACGCCCACGTGGTGCTGCGCGGCATGGAACCACAGCCCGCCCGGGCCCGCGCGGGGCAACGCGCCGCCGCGCCCGTCCAGTGCGGCCCTTTCTTTCTCAGCGCCAGAAGCAAAAGCAGCCTGGCGGCCCTGGCCGGGCGCTACGCCGCCTTGCTGGACGGCGCGGACGCGCGGACCTGCTACGAGACGGCCGCGACTTTGGGCCTGCACAGGGACCCCATGCGCTTTCGCGCCCTGATCAGCGCCTCTTCCCCGGCCGAGGCGACCGCGCGCCTGCGCAAGCTGGAAAAAAGCGCGGAGCAGCAGGATGCGTCCGCCCTGATCACGGAAGCCGCGCAAGGCGACGGAAAGGGGGTTTTCGTTTTCACGGGCAACGGCTGCCAGTGGCCGGGCATGGGGTCGGACCTGTTGACGGCCAACCGTTCCTTTCGCGAAGCCGTGGACGAGCTGGACGCCCTTTTCTCCCCGCTCTCGGGCTGGTCGCTCGCGGACGCGCTGCGCGACCCGGCGCGGCATGCGGACGCCTTCGAATACACGGAGAAGAACCAGCCTTTGCTCTTCGCCGTCCAGACAGGCCTGCTCCGGGCGCTGGCGGACAGGGGGATAACCCCTTCCGCGGTCATGGGGCACAGCGTGGGCGAAGTGGCCGCCGCCGCCGCCGCCGGCATCCTCAGCCTGGCCGACGCCGTGAAGGTCATCCATTACCGCAGCCTGCTCCAGGCCCCCACGCGGGATGCGGGCGGCATGGCCGTGGCCAACATGACGGAGGAAAGGGCGCTCCGGATGCTCGCGCCTTTTGGCGGAACCGTGGAAATAGCCGCCGTCAACACCGCCGCGTCCCTGACCCTGGCCGGCGAGACGAAAGCCCTGCGCGCCGTTCTGCAGCAGTGCAAGCAGGAACGCATCGCGGCAAAAAGCATCGGCGTGCGCTATCCCTTCCATACCCGGGTCATGGATGGCTTTCAGGAAGAATTTTTGCGCGCGGTACGGGATATCCGGCCCCGCCGGCCCCAGGTGCCTTTTTTCTCCGCCGCCGACGCGGGCAAACGCAGGGCGGACCTGAACCCCGCATACTGGTGGCGCAACCTGCGCCGCCCCGTGCGTTTCGCCGCGGCCATTGAGACGGCCCTGGGCGAAGGGCGCCGACTTTTTCTCGAAATCGGCCCCGCGCCTTTGCTGCTTTCCTACATCCGCGACACCGCCAGACGGGACAATCTGCGCATTTTCGCCGGCGGGACCCTGTCTCGGCAGGGCGATGCGGCCGCGGAACTGGACGAAGCCTGGAAAACAGCCTGGAAAAACGGCTGGCATCTGGATGCCGCGAAACATTTCCCCGCGTCCTGGCACAAACGCGACCTGCCGCTTTATCCCTGGAACAGGGAATACTTGTGGCTGCCCCACACGCCCGAATGCCGGGGATTTCTGGAAGCGCCGCGCAAACATCCCCTGCTGGGCTGGCAGTTGCCCGGCGCCGCGCCGGTTTTTGAGAACACCCTCAACCTGGCGGACTTTCCCTGGCTGGCCGACCACAGGGCCGGCAACGGCGCCCCATACCCCGCCGCGGCCTTCATCGAAAGCATGCTGGCGGCGGCCCGCGAGATGAACCCGAAAGAAAGCCTGGAACTGGCGCGCGTCACGCTGTTGCGGCCCCTGCAACTCAGCGCCGAATCCGCCAGCGCCGTGCGCCTTTCCCTGGATTCCGAAGACGGCGGCGTGCTGGTGGAAACGCGGCAGTATCTGGCCGCGGAACCTTTTGTTCCCTGCGCCAAAGCCCGCATCACGCCTTTTTCCGGCCACGGGGCGCAGGATGCCGCCCGCGGCCTGCCCCTTGCCATGCCGCATACCTTCGGCATGGCGGTGAGCAAAGAAACCCTTTACGCCACAGCGGAACGCTTTTCGCTCCATTACGGTCCGGCCTTCCGGACCGTGGAACAGGCCTGGGTGCGCGGCGGCGGCCAGTTTCCGGAAGCGCTGGCGCTTTTCTCCCCCCCGGATCCGCAAAGCGCAAGCGGCATGCTTGTTCCCCCGACCTTGCTGGACGGGGCGTTCCAGTCCCTGTTTCTGCTGCTGGGCGCGCGGCAGGAACAGATGGACGGCCAGGTTTATCTGCCGGCCGCCTTCGAACGGGTCATCCTGTATGCTCCGGGCGTTCCGCGTTTCGTCCATGCCCGGCTCGAAAAAACGGGTCCGCGTTCCGTCGCGGCGTCCTTCCTGCTGCTGGATGCGGACGGCACGGCGCTTATGCGTCTGACCGGCTGCCGGTTCCGCCGGGCTTCCTGGCTGGAACAGGAAAAAGCCAGCCCCGCCCCCTACGCCATGATTCTTGAAAGCGCCCCGCACCCCGATGCGGAACCGGATCCGGCCGGCGTTTCCCTGCCGGCGCTGCGCAAGAGAATGGAAAAAGCCCTGCAGGGAACGGCCGACTCTGAAGCGGGACCGGCCGCGCCGGTGCATCCGTATCTGCTTCTTCAATTCGCGGCGCTTTCCGCCATCCACGAATCCGTTCTCTCCCTCGGCGGCTCGCCCGCAACGGTCTGCGACATCGCGCCGGACGAACTGGCGGCATCCGGCAAGCTCGCTCCGGCTCAGGAACCCTGGCTGCTCCATATGCTGGAACGGCTGGAAGATGCGAAACTGGCGGCCCGGGTCAACGGATTCTGGCAGGTACAGCCCAAGGGGGACCGCCCTTCGGCCGCGGCCCTGTGGCGCACCTTTGTCAGTTCCGCCCCCGGCTGCCTGCCGGAAGCCGCGCTTCTCGCCCACACCTCCGATCAGTGTACGCGCATTTTGCAGGGCCGTCAGGAAGAACCGGAACGGATCCTGCCCCCCGGCCTGGCCGAGGCCTATTTTACCAACGCGTCTTCTCTCGCGCCCTTCGGCGCCGCCCTGGAACAGGCTCTGCGCGTCATGCTGCACGAATGCGGGGAAGGCCCGCCCGGACCCGTTCTGCAACTGGCGAAAAACGGCAAATCCCTGCTCGCCCGCGTGCTTCCCCTGCTCCGCCGGAAAAGCTGCCCCTACACCGTGGGAGAAAAGGATGACGCCTCCGCGGAAAGCCTGTCCCTGCTGTTTGATCACGAGGGAGAGCTGGACTTTCGCGCCGTGAACCCGGAAGACCCCGCGCCGGAACACAGGGGCAGGTATCACTGCGTCTTTGCCTCCTTCGCCCTGCACGAACACGACAACAGCGTCCTGGCCCTTGAAGGGTGTCTGGCCATGCTTGTGCCCGGCGGCGTGCTCTGCCTTGTGGAGCATGCGCCCTCCGCCTTCATGGACTACGTCTTCGGCTCCCGCCCGTCATGGTGGTCCGGTTCTGCGGACAAGGCCCTGCCGGTCTCCCGCCTGCAACCGCGCAACGCCTGGGAAAAGCACATGCGCGACGCAGGATTCGCGGAAGTCGCCGGCCTGGACGAAGAAAACAGCGGCGCGGTCCCGGCTTTCATTCTTCTGGGCAAAAAACCCGTGCAGATGCCGGCGGCGCCGGATCAGCCCGCGCCTCTTCCGGACGACGCGAAAGGGAAGCAGACGCCGGCGGCTTCCTGGCTGCTGGTTTCAGGACCGCAAGAAACGAAAGGCGCCGCTCTGGCCGGACGGTTGGCAGCGGCCTTGCGCCAGGCCGGGGACAAGGCCGTTCATGTCCGCCACGGCGATACGCCCGGACAGCCCCGCTTTGACGGGCGAAACGCCGAAGGCTGGGCGCCGCTGCTGGCCGCCTGCGGCGGGGACGAAGCCCTGAACCTGGTGTACCTGGCCGGGTACGACAACGGGCCGGAAACGAGCCTGAACGAACTGGCCGCCCTGCAGGCCGGCGCGGCGGCGGATCTGGCCGCTCTGGCCTCGGCATGGGAAACGGCGCGGCGCGAGTTGCGCCTGTGGGTCGTCACCGGCGGCGCCCTGGCCGACAATGAACAGGCGGCGGCTTTCGATCCGGCGCCCTCGCAGGGCGCCCTGGCCGGTTTTACCCGCGTGCTGGGCAACGAGATGCGCGGCATCGCCGTCCGCCTGCTCGACCTGCACGGCGAACCGGATATGGAAACCGTACTGCGGGAACTGGCCAGGCCCGCGGAAGAACCGGAAGTGGTTCTGCGCGGCGGCTCGCGCTTCATCCCCCGCCTGATCCGCCTTTTGCCGCGGGATCCGGCTCTTGCGGACACCAGGGAGCCCGGCAGCACGCTGTCTTTTGCCACGCCCGGCAGAGTGCAGAATCTGCAATGGAAAAAGATGCCCGTGCCCGCCCCCGGGCCGGGCATGGTACGCGTGGCGGTACGCCATGCGGGCCTCAACTTCCGCGATGTGATGTGGAGCATGGGCATGCTGCCGGACGAAGCGCTGGAAAACGGCTTTTCCGGACCGACCATGGGCATCGAATGCTCCGGTGTCGTGGATGCCGTGGGCGAAGGCGCGCAGGGTCTTGCCGCCGGCGACGCAGTGTTCGGTTTCGCCCCGGCCTGTTTCAGCACGCACGTGATCGCCCCGGCCGGAGCCATGGCCCTGAAGCCCAGGGGCATGAGCTTCGCCGAAGCGGCCAGCCTGCCCGTGGCCTTCATTACGGCCTGGTACGGCATCAAGCACCTTGCGGCCATGCAAAAAGGCGAGCGCATCCTGATTCACGGCGCGGCCGGGGGCGTGGGCCTTGCCGCCCTGCAGATCGCCGCGCATCTGGGTCTTGAGGTGTACGCCACGGCCGGCGCGCCGGAAAAGCACGCCTTTTTGCGTCGGCTGGGCGTCAGGCACATTTTCTCCTCCCGCTCGCTGGCTTTCGCTCCCCAGATTATGGAAGCCACGGCCGGCAAGGGCGTGGATGTGGTGCTCAATTCCCTGGCCGGAGAAGCCATCGCCGCCGGCCTGTCCGTGCTGCGGCCCTTCGGCCGTTTTCTGGAACTGGGCAAACGCGATTTTTACGCGGATACGCCCATGCGCCTTGCGCCGTTCAGCAGGAACCTCTCCTACTTCGGCATTGACGTGGACCAGCTTTTCATCCACCAGCCCCATCTGACGCGCGCCCTGTTCGAAGAACTGACGGAACTGTTCACCGCCCGCAAACTTCTGCCCCTGCCCCACACGGTCTTTCCCGCCGGCCGCACCGTGGAAGCGTTCCAGAGCATGCAGCATTCCGCCCATATCGGAAAAATCGTGGTGGCCGCCGGCAACGCGAAAAATGCCGCGCCCCCGGAACAGGGCGATCTGCGGCGCATCCAGCTTGGCGCCGACGCGCTCTATCTTGTGGCCGGCGGAACCGGCGGCTTCGGCCTGGCCACGGCGCGGCGGCTGGCCAAACGCGGAGCGAAGCATCTTTTGCTGCTCAGCCGCCAGGGACCGCAACATGCGGAAATGATTGCGCAGATCGAGGCCTTGCGCGCAAGCGGGGTCACCGTGTGCGTCGTCAAGGCCGACGTGGCGGACGGGACCAGGCTGCGCGCCGTGCTGAAACGCCATCTCGCGGCCCTGCCCCCGCTGCGGGGCGTGATCCACTCGGCGGCGGCCCTGGATGACGGCCTCATCACCTCCCTTACTCCCGAGCGCATCCGGAATTCCCTGGCGGCCAAGGCATTGGGCGCCTGGAACCTGCATGAGGCGACCCTTGGCTGTCCTCTTGATTTCTTTGTTCTGTATTCCTCCGCCACCACGGCTTTCGGCAATCCCGGCCAGGCCGGATACGTGGCCGCCAACTGCATGCTGGAAACCCTGGCCGCATGGCGGCGGCGGCGGAAACTGCCCGCCGTGGTCGTCGGCTGGGGTCCCATCGGAGACACCGGCATGCTCGTTCGCAATCCCAAGGCGCGGCAGATGCTGCATACCGTGCTGGGGGTAGGCGCCCTGTCCTCATCCGAAGCGCTGGACTGGCTGGAGCACTGCATTGCCGGCGATATCGCGGCCAGCCACTATTTCGGCCTGGACTGGCAGGGCAAACCGGGCCAGCCGGAGCGGGCCGCCCTGGCTTCCCCGCGCTTCGCCCGGCTGCGGCCGCGCCGGGCGGCGGCAACGGCCGCGCAGGCCGCGCCCTTGGAATATCTGCGTTCGTGTTCCGCCCGGGAAGGCACGGCCCTGACCCTTGCGCTGCTGACGGACGAAATAGCCGCCGTGCTGCGCCTGCCCAAGGACAAGCTGGCTCCGGACGCCCCGCTGGTTTCTTTGGGCATGGATTCGCTCATGGGCATGGAACTGGCCCTTGCGGTGGAGCAGAAATTCGAACTGACAGGGTATGCCCTGCCTCTTTCCGAAGAGACGACCGCGGCCGGCCTTGCGGCGGCTCTGTATGCGCGCATCGCCGGCGGCCGGGCGGAAGAAGGCGACAACGGCGGCAATGCCGCCGGCATTGATAAAGCGACGATTCTTGCTCTGGAACGCAAACACAAGGCGCGCCTTACCGACGAAGAACGCGACGCCCTGCTGGAAAATTTGAAGGGGGATACTCATGGACAACGACGCTGAATCTTTATTCGGGCTGCCCCCGGCGGAGCAGGAGAAGCTGCTTGCCCAGTTCGCCGCGGCCGGCCTGGGCGCCGGAAAAAGTGACCCCGAACGCCGCCGTAACGGCGCGATCGTTCCCGAACGTTTCGGCCAGTTCAAGGAACTGCCGGAATACAAACAGTTGCGGGTCCACCATATCGTGGCTGAAAAAATGGGCATCATGAGTCCGTTCTTCATCTGCCACGACAGTCTGGCCAAAGGGACGACACGCATTGACGGAAAAAAATTCCTGAACTTTTCCACCTATGACTATGCCGGCCTGAACGGCCATCCCGAAATCAACGCGGCCGCGCATGAAGCCATGCAGCAGTTCGGCACTTCCGCCGGGGCCAGCCGCATCGTGGCCGGAGAACGCCCCCAGCACCGCCAGTTGGAAAAAGCCCTGGCCGAGGTATACGGAACCGACGACGCCGTTGTGTTCGTCAGCGGGCACGCCACCAACGTTTCCACCCTGCACACCCTGCTGGGCCCCCGCGATGCGGTGTACCACGACGCGCTGGCGCACAATTCGATGATCGTCGGCGCGGTGCTGTCCGGCGCGGCCCGGTATTCATACCCCCACAACGACTGCGCCGCCCTGGAAAATGTGCTTCGCCAGACCCGGGCCAAGCACGAACGGGTAGTCATCGCCACGGAAGGGCTGTTCAGCATGGACGGCAGCATTGCCAACCTGCCGGAACTGGTGGCCTTGAAACGGCAGTACACCTGCTTCCTGATGGTGGACGAGGCCCACGCCCTGGGGGTGCTTGGCGCCACGGGGCGCGGTTCCGCGGAACATTTCGGCATGCCGGCCGCCGACGTGGATATCTGGATGGGCACCCTGTCCAAAACGCTTTGCGGTTGCGGCGGTTTTATCGCCGGCTGCGCGGACCTGGTGGAACTGCTGAAGTTCCGCGCGCCGGGTTTCGTTTTCAGCGTGGGCATGCCCCCGCCCATGGCCGCCGCTTCGGCCAAGGCGCTTGAAATCATGCGGCGCGAACCGCAGCGCACCGCCCGCCTGCAGGAAATCAGCGCCTTTTTCCTCAAGGAAGCCAAAGCCAGAAATCTGGACACGGGGTACGCGCGGGGCTACGCGGTCATACCGCTCATCGTCGGCAACTCCCTGGTGGCGGGCATACTGAGTTCCCTGCTGTTCAAGCGCCGGATCAACGCGCTGCCCATCATCTATCCCGCTGTGGAAGAGGGCATGGCCAGGCTGCGCTTCTTCCTCTCGTCCGAGCATTGGGAAAAGGATATCCTGACCGCCCTGGACGCCGTGGTGGAAGAACTGCCCAAGGCGCTTAAAAAAGCGCAGTAAGCCGGAGGAAATCATGTTTGCCTTTCGCCTTGCCACGCCCGACGACGCGGAGCAGATCGCCCGCATCATCTACGACACCAGCGCGGGCGTCGCCAGCCATCTGTTCGACGGCCTGATCTCCGGCCTGGACGGCAAAACCCTGCTCTCCGCCGGTTTCATGCGGGGGGAAGGCGCGTACCGGGCCGAGAACATCATTCTTTCCGAACGGGACGGCGCCATCACCGGCCTGCTGTTCTCCTATCCCTTTTCGGACCACAAGGTGCCGGCGATGATGGAAACCTTTCTGCCCGCCAAACGCCTGGGCATCGTGCGGCCCTTGCTGGAACGCTGCGTGCCGGACAGTCTGTACATCAACACCATCTGGCTGGCGGAATCGCTGCGCGGCAAGGCCATGGGCGACGCCCTGCTGATCGAGGCCGCCGGCCGCTGCCGCCAGTTGGGTTTCAACCGCATCTGCCTGTTCTGCTGGAACGACAACGAACACGCCCTGCATTTTTACGCCCGCCACGGGTTTGAACTGACGGAACATATCCCGCGGGAGCAGCTGCCCCTGGACGGGCACGACAAGGGCGGGTCCCTGCTCTGCAAAACCCTGAACGGATCCTGAGGGCATGAGCAACGCGGCGCGCCACATTCTGATCACCGGGGCCAGCGGCGGGATTGGCCGCGCGCTGGCAAGGGCCTTCGCCCGGCCGGGAACCGTCCTCTCCCTCTGGGGCCGGAACCGGGAACGGCTGGAGGACGTCGCCGCTCTCTGCCGCGCCGCCGGGGCGGAAACCGGGATCACGCAGCAGGACGTGCGGGACACGGCCGCCACGCGCGCCGCCCTTCTGGCTCTGGATGCGGCGCGGCCGGTGGGCATGGCTTTCTGCAACGCCGGGGTGTCTTCAGGAACGCTGCCCGACGGGCGGCCGGAACCGGCGGCGGACGCCTGCCGGACCATGGCAGTCAACGCCACGGGCGCGGTGAACGTTGCCGCGACCCTGTATGAACGCATGGCGGCCCGGCGGAGCGGGCACCTGGTGTGCATTGCGTCGCTGGCCGCATTGTATCCCCTGCCGTCCTCTCCGGCCTATTCCGCGGCCAAGACGGCCCTGGCCTGCTACGCCAGAGCCCTGCGCGGCGCGTCCGGCGGCGTCGTGCGGATCAGCATCGTGTATCCCGGCTATGTGCGAACCCCCATGAGCCAGCGCCTCGTCGGCCCGCAACCCTTCCTCCAAAGCGCGGACAGGGCCGCGGCCCACATCCGCGCCCGTCTGGAAGCCGGATCGGACACCATCGTCTTTCCCAAGCTGCTGGCGCTGGGAACCTGGTCCCTGAACCTGCTGCCGCGCCCGCTGGCGGATTTTTTCGCGCGGCGTTTCGCCTTCACCGTGGAGCCGGACGCGGAATCGCCGCTGTCTTCGCGCCGCGATCCGCCGGGGGACGCCAATGCCTGACGACGTTCCGATTCTTCTCTCGCTCGCCGTCTCCGGCCTGGGCGTCGCCGCCCTGCAGCGGCTGGACGCGCGCCTGCCCGCCGAGGGCAGGATCTGGGCAGGCGGCAGGACCGATGGGGGGGTCCCCCCCCTTGCCCCCACGGCAGGAGAATTTTTTGCGGCATGCCTTCAGAACCGCCCATGCTTCGGCGACGCCGCCGCCCTGCTGACCGGGGCGCAGGCCGCCGCCCTGTTCATGATCCTGACGGCGCGGCCGTTCATGGCCGCATTGCTCGGCCTGGCCTTCATGGTCCTGATGACGCTGCTGAACCGGGCCAAGGAAAAGGCCCTGCACGAGCCCCTGGTTCTGGCCGACGCCTGCCTGATCCCACAGGGATTTCGCTATCCGCATCTGTACGTGCCCTTTCTGCCGCTGAAAACCATGGCCGCCGGCGCGGCTTTGCTCTGCCTCTGCCTGGGCCTGCTGCTGGCGGCGGAACCGCCCCTGGACGCGCTGCTGCGCGGCGGCCCCCTGTTCGGCCTGGCGCTGCTGTTCCTGCTGCCCATCGCCTGCCTGATCCTGATGCGCCGCGGGCATCTGCCCGGCCCGGCTTCCCTGCTTCTGCGGCTCTGCCCGGTCAGCCACGACGCCGGCCGCGACGCCGCCCGCAACGGCCCGCTGGCCGCCGCGCTGCTGCATCCCGTGCTGCTTGGCCGCATGGAACGCGAACAGCCGGATTTCATGCGCGATTACAGCGCCCGTCCGGCCGCCAGCCGCTTTCCCGACAGCATGGAGCAGATGCTTCGCGACCTGGAAACGACCCCGCCGGACAAGCTGCCGCACATCGTGCTGATCCAGGCGGAATCCTTCTGCGACATCCGAAAATACGTGGATGAGCCGCTCAAAAGCGCATTGAGGGATTTCTTGCCCAACTGGGACAAACTGAAAGCCGAAGGCAGAGCCTTTGACCCGCCGGAAAACGCCTATGGCGCATACACGATGCGCACGGAATTCAGCATGCTTACAGGCCTGCATGCCGCAGATCTCGGCCCCTGGGCTTTCAACCCCTATCTGCTGGCGGCCCGGCAACCGCTGTGGTCCCTGGCGCGGCATCTGCGGGACAAGGGATATGACACGCTGTGCATCCATCCATATTACAAAGATTTTTTTGGACGGAATAAAGTAATACCCAACCTGGGCTTTCAACGTTTTTTAGGGATTGAAGAGCTTGACCATTTGCAGAAGTTCGGGCCATATGTAAGCGATTTGGCGCTGGGTGAAAAGATTGTGCAAGAGTTGGAGACGTCCAAAAATCCTGTTTTTTGCTTTGCCATTACTATGGAGGCGCATGGTCCGTGGCTGGAAGGGCGGCTGAAGGAAACGGAAATCATTGCACCCCTGCGGCATATCGATTCCGCGTTGCGCTCCGGGGAAATGCGGATGTACCTCAGCCATTTGCAGCATATGGATGCGCTGTTCGCGGCGTTGAGCATACCTGTGGGCAGAAGCGGAAAAATATGGGCGTATGGCGATCACACGCCCGGGGTAGCTGCCCTTCACACGTAACACTGCACGCCATGCGGCAGGGAAAGGATCATGCATTCACAGCCCAAACTATCCATAATCATTCCTATTTATAAAGTCGAAGACTATCTGGAACAGTGTCTTGACAGTATCGTCAGCCAACCCCTGCGTGAGCTTGAGATTATTTGCGTCAATGACGGCTCGCCGGACAACTGCCTTGCCATACTCAAAGAATACGCGCAGGCAGACGACCGCATCGTCGTCATCGACCAGCCCAACCAGGGCGCCTCCGCGGCCAGAAACAACGGGATTAAAGCCTCCACGGGCGAGTATACCCTGTTTGTGGATCCGGATGACTGGGTCGTCATTGACTCACTGCTGCCGCTGTATGAAAAAATCTCGCGGACGCCGGCGGATTTCGCGTTCTTCAATTACACCTCGTGGAACACCAAAACCCACGCCGAAAAGAAAAACCTCAACCGTTTGTACGTGCTCACCATGCACGCGGATATGCTGTGCACGCCGTCCGAGCTGACCCCGGCCCTTCTTGATCTCTCCGCCCCCATCTGGAGCATGATATTCAAAACAGAATTCATACAGAAGAATAATTTGTTTTTTTCGGATCTGCGCCTGAGCGAAGGGTTCATATACTATTTACAGGCATTTGGCGCGGCGAAGCAAATACTTTGCCTCACAGACAAGGTATATATCCATCGCACGGGGAATAATTCATCAACAACGAGCAACATCGATAACACATTTACTGACCTGATACATGCTTTTTATGAAGCCGAACGTATCCTCAAAAATGCCGGGTTGTATAACCCCATCAGATCAGTACTTGTCCAGAACAGAATAGATTTATTCTCCAAATGGGATAAACGGGTAAGTCTGGGTTACAAGCTTGCGTATTATCGCGAAGTTAGAAAATTTATTTCATATATCGTTGAAAATTATGAAAAACCCTTTACTTCAAAATTAAAAATACCGGCAAAATTCAAGAAGAATTATTTATTGCGGAAATTCTTTTTCATCGACAAAAAAAAGGCAGAATACGCTATCGGGCTTTTCAGTTTCCGCTTTCGTATACCAAGAAAGAAAACTGAAAACATCGTCAAGAAATCGAAGAAACCAAAGCAACCGACGCTGGTTTACAGACAGAATCAATATGGAAGCATTATTATAAGCGATACGTTTTATGCACTGAAGAATACATCTTTCGTCAACCAGTATGTCGCGATGTTCAACCGCGTGCCGAATTTTTTCGCCGTTGATTTCCGGCCGGAGATGCCCTTGTATCAAGAGCATCTGAAGCGACTCAAAAAAACGAACGAAATTTGCTGGCGCTATACCAAACGCTTCGGCGCCGTGCAGAAAACGACCGTATACCTCAACGCGGCGGGGGAAATTCGTTTCAAGCGCAAAGTCCTCAACGCCAAAGGGTATGCGGAGACAGACGATCTTATCGTTTACGCCGAACCCGACCGCGGCCTGATCAAAGGCACCATGCTGCGCACGCGCCTGCGCAAAATCCCCGATCTGGAAACCTTGCAGTCCGAACTTGTCCGTTTTGCCGATTTTCTGTTTGCCCGGTTCACCCAGCCCGGTTCCGATCTGCTCGACCCGACCGCTTTTGACGCCTGCCCGCATAACTGCATCGTGCGCCGCGACGGCAGTTATGTTTTTTTTGATCTGGAATTCAAGTTCAAAGGCGGCCTGGACAGGTCATACGCTTTGTGGCGCACCGCGTTCTACACCGTGAGGGAGCCGTTTTCCCCCGTCAGCCTCTATGAGTATCTGTGCGACCATTATGGCCTCACTCCGGACTGGACCCGCTGGAAAAACATTGATGCGTCCAACCATGTGGGCTTGTGGCAAAACGCCCGCACCTCCGAAGAAAAGGCTGTGTTCGACACGTATTTTCTCAAAAAAACCGCGATCTGAAATCTTGCCAGGAGCAAAAACATATGTCCATAACCCAGGAATATTTCACACTGAATAACGGGCAGAAGATTCCCGCCATAGGGCTGGGCACCTTTCCGATGAAAGGCGATGTCCTGATTGAGGCGTTGCGCCACGCAAAGGCCGCCGGCTACTCATATTTCGACACCTCCAAGGCGTACGCCAATGAACCGGATCTGGCCAAAGGCCTGTATACGGGAATGATACCCTTTTTCACCAAATTCAAACGAAAAAAATATATTATCCAGACAAAGCTGTTTCTTGACGCCTGCGTGGCCCACCAGGAAAGAAAAGGCCTTATCGGCGCCCTGAAAAGACTGAACACGGACTACATCGACATCTACCTCATGCACTGGGCGTATCCGGATACCTTTGTCCGCAACTACAAAGCCATGGAAAAACTGTGCACAGAAGGCCTGGTGAAATCCATCGGCGTGTCCAATATGGAGATACACCATCTGCAGAAAATTCTGGATGCCTGCACAATACCGCCGGCCATCAACCAGGTCGAATTGACCCCCCTGCTGACCCAGAAGCCCCTGATCGAGTTCTGCAAAGCCAACGGCATCCACATTCAAGGCTACACGCCTTTCGGCAGGATGCACGAAAAACTCTTTGCGAATCCTCTGCTGCTTGAACTTGCGGAAAAATACGGCAAAAAAATCACCCAGATCATTCTGCGCTGGAATATACAGCAGGGCAGAAGTGTGCTGCCCAAATCACAATCGCCCGAACGGCTGTGCGAAAATCTTTCCGTGTTCGACTTCACCCTGTCGCAAGAGGATCTGGAGCGTATCGACGGTCTCAACGAGGATCACCGGTTCCGCTACCATCCCGACGTATACCCCCTGGAATGGAGGCGGAAACGTGAGCATCGTGTCTAGGCTGCTGATGCGGCTCAAGCGCTTTCTGCTGCGCAAGCACATCATCAGCATCAACCAAAAGGACATCGTCCTGAATGCCGGCTCTGTTCTGGATCTGCACCAAAGCGCAAAAATCATCCTGCGCGGCACTCTGAACTTCAACACGTACCAGTTGCAGGGAGCCAGGTCCGAAGCGTACCTGCGCATGCGCAGAGACTCGAAACTGCTCGTCAACGGCGAGTTCAGAATCCACTACGGTTGCGACATCATGCTCTTTGAAGGGGCCGAACTGGTTCTGGGCAGCGGATTTCTCAATTGCGGCACCCAGATACGGTGCAAGAAAAAGATCAGTATCGGCAACAACGTCGCCATCGCGCACAATGTGGCCATATCGGACAGCGATTTTCATACCATACGGGACGAGAACGGCGTCCAGATCAATCCCACCAAACCCGTCAATATCGGCAACAAGGTCTGGATCGGCAGAGGCGCGCAGATTCTCAAGGGCGTGACCATCGGCGACGGCGCCATCGTGGCCGCGGGGTCCGTGGTGATACGGGACGTGCCGCCCCGCGCCGTGGTCGCCGGCAACCCGGCGAAAGTCATCAAGCAAAACCTCGTCTGGGGTGACGGAAAAGACAGGGAAGACAAAATACTGGGAACCAACTGCAACGGCTGCGGCGCGTGCAGGGAAGTCTGCCGGCACGGCGCGGTGGACTTGATCCCCGACACAATGGGCTTTGCCCACGCCCGGATCGACGCGGGAAAATGCACCCGTTGCGGCGTGTGCACCGCGGTCTGCCCCGAACTGAACCCGAAAAAGAGCGCCAATGCGCAGCGGCCCGCCACCTATGCCGCATGGAACAAGGACAAGAATACGCGCCTGACCAGCACGTCCGGCGGCGTGTTCACGCCCATAGCGGACTGGTTCATCAGAAGCGGCGGCTGGGTCTCGGGCGCGGTGTATGCCGCCAACCATATGGTCGAGCACATTCTGACCAAAAAAACCAACGACATCATCCGGCTGAAGCAGTCGAAATACACGCAGAGCGATCTGAAGAACGTCTACGCGACGGCCAAAAAACGATTGCGGGCCGGCGAAAAGGTTCTTTTCGCCGGATGTCCCTGCCAGGTCGCGGGATTGAAAGCCTGTCTGGGCAAACAACAGGGCAATCTGTACACCGTCGACTTTATCTGCCTTGGGGTCAACTCGCCCGTTGTTTACCGCAAGTACCTGGAGATGCTGGAAGAACAATATAATTCCAAAATACAGCGGGTATGGTTCAAAAACAAAACCTTCGGCTGGAATAATTTCAGCACCAAGATCCTGTTTGAAAACGAGCAGGAATATATCCAGACCCGGAGCAAGGATCCCTTCATGCAGACGTTTATCGGCAAGAACCTGTTTTTCAGGGAAAGCTGCTACAACTGTTCATTCAGGGTATTTCCGCGCGGAGCGGATATGACCCTGGCCGATTTCTGGGGTGTGGACAAGCAGTATGACGCGAACAAGGGCACTTCGCTGATCTGGGTCAATTCCCCAAAGGGCGAAACCATTCTGAACGCCATACGCAAAAATATCGTCCTGCACGAAAGGAAACTGGAAGAAACCTACAAAGGCAACATGGCCATTTTCGCCTCGCGGCAGATGCCGACGAACTACGCGGAGATACAACGGGACGTCCCTGTTCTGGATTTCCCGACCCTGCTTGCAAAATATTATGCCGAGGGAAAATAATGAACCGTTATGACTGCCTGATCCTCAATTATTGCTGGTCGTCCAATTACGGCGCGGTGCTGACCGCCTATGCCATGCAGGAAACATTGCGCGGCCTGGGGCTGAACCCGGCCACCGCAAAGTATGTCCCGCCGCACAGGTTGAAAAGCTGGAAACCGTCCTTCAGCAAGGTCTTCGGCGAAAAATACCTGGAATTGAGTGAAAAACTCTGCACAACCTATGCTGATCTGAAAAAACTGAACGATCTGACGGACACCTTTGTAGTGGGTTCTGACCAGGTCTGGCGGTATAAATACAACAAGGATTACGAAAACACCTACTACCTTAACTTCGTCGACAACGGAAAACGCAGAGTCGGCCTTTCCGCAAGCTTCGGCACGGACCATTTTGAAGGCGACGCCAAAGCCACCGCCTATGCAAACTATTACCTGCACCACTTTGACTTCATCTCGGTTCGCGAAAAAGACGGCGTTGGCCTGTGCCGCGACACCTTCGGCCTTGAGGCCGTCCATCTGCCGGACCCCGTTTTTCTGCTTGAACCGCACAAGTGGAACAACCTTATTTCCAACTCCATCCGAAAGGATAAAGGCCATATCGCGGCCTATGTTCTTGACGAGACCCCGGAAACGGGCGAAGCCGTCGCCTACCTGGCCGAAAAAACGGGCAAGCCCGTCGTCAACCTGCGACAGAAGCCTCATGTCAGCGTCGAGGACTGGCTGTACCTTCTGAAAAACAGCGACTACGTGGTCACCGACTCTTTCCACGGCACCTGCTTCGCCATTTTGTTCAACAAGCCCTTCATCTGCCTTGCCAACACGGACAGGGGCGGCAGCCGTTTCACCTCGCTTTTCGACACCTTCCCCTTGGGTGACAGGTGCGTTTATGCGCCCCAGGACGCGAAAAACGAATCGTTCGTCAACAGCCCGATGCGCTATGACGCAATCAACGATCTGATACAGCAGGTCCGCGAAAACGGCAAAACGCTCGTCACGGACGCGTTGCGCACGCCTGTCGTCCAAAAGCGGCTGCCCGACAGGGTGCTGCTGGAGTATCTCGCGGCAAAAACGGACGATATGGGAACCAGGCTCGCGCAGGTGGAAAAATGCGTCCGTTTGTGCGATACTCGTGAATGGGCCAAGGAACAAATCGAATGGTATTCCCTCATCCAAAAAATAACCTTCGGCGCGACAAAAACGAAATACGTCGCGAAAATCAAGAAATTGAAGCTCTATTGCAAAGAGATGGACGCGCTGTTCGGGGTAAAGCGCTAGTGGCGCGTTGATGAAATGCAGGTGATGAAAAAGACGCAAAAGGCGAATTTCGGGCGGGACAGAGCAGCCAGGGGAACATCATGAGCCAACCCAAGATTTCCGTCATTATCCCTGTTTATAACGCCGAAGCGTACCTCGCCGAAAGCCTCCGCTCGGTCCAGACGCAGGATCTGCGCGATATCGAGATCCTCTGCGTGGACGATTGCTCCACCGACGGCAGCCACGCCATGCTGGAAGCTTTTTCGCGCGAGGACTTCCGGATCATCCCCCTGCGCCATGAGCAAAACCAAAGGCAGGGCGCCGCCAGAAACACCGGCATGGCAGCGGCAAAGGGGGACTATGTCTTTTTTCTGGATTCCGACGACTTTCTGGCGGCTCCCGGCGCGCTCTCCGTTTTATACCGCGCGGCAAAAGAAGACGACGTAGACGAAGTCATCGGCAGGGTTCTGCGCTGGACCCCCGAAACCGACGAAAGAAAGCAGAACCACCACGCCGCTTACCAAACCGCGGAATTGCGCAAAACCACGATTCTGCGCAACCCCGAACTGGCCTGGAACATGCCGTCCTGGAACAAGCTGATGCGTCTCGACATGCTGCGCAGGCACAATGTTGTTTTTGACACGCGCTTGCTGCGCTACGAGGATTACGACTTTTCATGCCGGGTTCATGTCTTTTCCCGGGCGATAAGCTTCATCCCCCATACGACGTATATACACAGGATGCGACCAGATTCGACAGTGCATGATGCGGAAAAAACCGACTCCATATATCACTTGCTTGCGGCGCAGAATATTATTTCTTTTCTGTCGCAACACGATATACAATACAGTACTATTTTCAAAGACAGAATTATTCATTATATAACACTTGCCTTAAAAAATTCAGTAAAATTTGATTTTGACAATAACGAGCAAGAACAGATAATTTTTATGCTGAAAGAGATTATAGACACTTCTCCACCTGGATTTCTTCCGCAAAATATTATATTAATAGATAGTTTTATAAAAAATTCACATCCATGTTATGCTTATAAAAGGATCAACGATATGTTCATGGCCCCGCAAAATAAATACTTGCGGGACATAACAGAAAATTTAAGAGAGAAAAATATTGATCTTCAAGAAATGAACACTGCTCTGCGCAAATCAAATGCCAAATTACGTGACATAAACGACGGATTGAGCGGATCAAACACCAGACTCCGCGATGTGAGCGGGAAATTACGGAAAGCAAATACAATAGTTCAAGAATCAAACAGTAAACTTCGAGAATCAAATGGGAATCTTCGCGATGTAAATGGAAAATTACGAGATGCGAATACAAAATTTCAGGAAATGAACGGAAAACTTCGAGAATCAAATACGAATATTCGCGATATGAACGACAAGCTACGCGAATCAAATATGAAATTTCGCGACACAAATGACAAACTGCGAACTGCAAATACAAAGTTCCGCGATATGTGCGGAGAACTGCGAAAATCGAATGCAAACCTTCATGAAGAAAATAAAAAACTGCGCGATTCCAACACCAGACTCCGCGATGCAAGCGGAAAACTGCGAGCTGCAAATACAAAGTTCCGCGATATGTGCGGAGAACTGCGAAAATCAAATGCGAAATATCTGGCTTCAAACAATAATTTACGTGAATTATTTCAAAAAATAAAAAAATATGGCATACAG
>JAVBOK010000104.1:0-6751 GCA_031550605.1 Desulfovibrionaceae bacterium
AAAAATGAAATGAATCTACTAGATTCAATAGATTGTCGCCGCGGGCCGTGCCCCTCGGGTGGCAACGGCCCGCGGCGGTCGTGAAATTTTTCCGGCCCGGGTGCGTGCGGCCTTTGTCAGAACGAAGGGGCTTCCTTGCGCGCCGGCGGCGGGGGCGGGTTGGACGCGTCGTCGCCGCGCCAGGCCCGGCGGATGGCGTTCTCCGTCTGCTGCGCGCGGGTCGGGGCATCCGGCGGAACCATCCAGTTGCGGATGATCAGGCCCATGTCCTGGGCCATGGTTTTGGCCAGAACGTACATGGGGTCCGAAGGCAGCCGGGTTTTGACGGCGAACAGCAGATAGTCGTTGGTCAGCCCGGCGGGCATCAGCGCGGACTGGGCCATGGACCAGACCAGCTGGCCCGAAGCGGTGTCGTAAATTTCCAGTTGAATGGCGACCTGGCTGTCGCTGACGGAACCGCCGGCGTAATAATAGGTCACGAACCCGCCGATCAGAAGATCCGCGCCCTTTTCCCTGGCCAGCGCCAGGGCCTTGTCGCGGCGGAACGGGCCGGCGGCCGCGTCGAATTCCAGAACCGGGAACAAGCCCATGGACAGCCAGGTCTGCCAGACCACGCGGGCCTGGGTATGGCCGACGATTTCCGGATCGCCGATGGGCTGGGTCACCCGGAACGGCACGAACAGCGCCGTGGGTTCCGCCCCGGCCATTTCCCTGGGCCGCACATGCACCTGGGGCGGGTTGCGCCGGCTCCACTGGTCGCGGTAAAAAACGGTCTGGCTGCCCAGTTCGAAATTGACCTGTTCCTCAACCGCCCGCATGGTGGAACAGCCCGGCAGAAAAGCGGCCAGCGCGGCCGCCAGGGCCAGGGCGGGAAACAGAAGGGTCCTTTTGTTTTCACGGGTGGTCCCGGCGTCGCGACAATTCATGGCAAGCCTCGCATGCGTATGTTCACCGGAGCATTCCCTACGTAAGACGCCGCCGCCAAACGGCCCGCGGGCTTTGCCCGCCGGTACGCGGCGATTTGAACGTCGGCTGCTCCAATGGCGGCGGACGCGTCAGCGTCTTGACGCGCCGGGCCGGCGCAGATGCACAAGCAAGAATGATGCCGGGCGGGGAAACGACGCCGCGCGACGAAAATCACGGACGACGCTTGCTTTTGTCTCCATTTCCAGTAAGGAAATCGATAATGAATGAAGACATGCATACCGAGCCCCCTGCCGTGCGGGAAAAAACCGGCGGGCAAGGCGGCGCGGGCGAACGGATCCTGGCCTTTTCCGGCGCGTGGGTGGCCCCGACGGCCGGCGACGCCCAGCGGACCGCCGCCGGCGTGGTCGCGGCGGCCGGGCCTGTGTCCGTTCTCGATCTGGACGGCATCACCAGGCTGGACACCACCGGCGCGCTGGTCATCAACGCCCTTGCCGCCGCCTGCCGCGAACGCGGCGGCACGGCGGAACTGCGGCCGCGCAACGAGCACCACAAGCTGTTGCTGGACCTGGCCCGGCCGCAGGAAGAGTCGCGGAAAGAATCGCGTGAATCGCGGTTTCCCTTTATCCGCCTGCTCAACCAGATCGGGTACAACATCGTTTCCGAATACCATCTGGGCGGAAAACTGCTCAGTTTTCTCGGCCAGTATCTGGTCACCCTGGGGCTTTCCCTGCTGAGGCCCCGCACCTTCCGCGTCACCCCGCTGGTGTACCACATGCAGCAGACCGGGGTGGCGGCGATGCCCATCGTGGCCCTGCTGTCCTTTCTGATCGGGGTGGTCATCGCCTACATGGGGGCGCAGCAGCTGGCCCGTTTCGGCGCCCAGATTTTCGTCATCAATCTGGTGGAAATCACCACCCTGCGCGAAATGGCCGTGCTGCTCACCTCCATCATCGTGGCCGGCCGGTCCGGTTCGTCCTTCACGGCCCAAATCGGGGCCATGGTCGCCAACGAAGAAGTCGCGGCCATGCAGAGCATGGGGCTTTCGCCCATGAGCCGCCTGGTGCTGCCCCGGGTCACGGCCCTGATGCTGATGCTGCCGGCCCTGGTTTTTCTGGCCGACATGATGGGCCTGCTCGGCGGGGGCGTCGCCGTGTGGCTGAGCATGGGCCTTTCTCCCGATGCGTATGCCGCGCGGCTGCAGGAAGTGGTGAACCCGTCAAACTTCTGGACCGGCCTGATCAAGGCGCCCTTTTTCGCCCTGGTCATCGGCATCGTCGGCTGCTTCCAGGGCTTTCAGGTCACGGGCAGCGCGGAATCCGTCGGCCGCCTGACCACCCAGTCGGTTGTGGAGGCCATCTTTTTCGTCATCGTCCTTGACGCGTTGTTCGCGATGTTCTTCACCGCTCTGGGGGTATAGGGCATGAACGCGGATACCCCCATCGTCTCTTTGCGCGGCGTGACCAACCGGTTCGGCGCCACCGTCATCCACGAAAACCTGGATCTGGACATCCGGCGCGGCGAGGTGCTGGGGCTGATCGGCGGTTCCGGCACGGGAAAATCGGTGCTGTTGCGCTCCATTTTATGGCTGCGCCCGCCCCAGGCCGGCGAGATCACGGTGATGGACGTCATTCTGAACAGGGCGAATTCCCGCGAATGGCGGGATATCCGGCGGCGCTGGGGCGTGCTGTTCCAGGACGGGGCGCTGTTTTCCTCGCTGACCGTGCGGGAAAACATTGAAGTGCCGCTGAAGGAGTTCACCAACCTTTCCCAGCGCCTGATGGACGAAATCGCGGCCCTGAAAATCCATATGGTCGGCCTGCCCCCCAGGGCGGCGGATCTGTACCCCGCGGAACTTTCCGGAGGCATGCGCAAACGGGCGGGCCTGGCGCGGGCTCTGGCCCTTGACCCGGACCTGGTCTTTCTGGACGAGCCCACGGCCGGCCTTGACCCCCTGGGCGCGGCCGCCTTTGACGAACTGGTGAATTCCCTGCGCGAAAGCATGGGGCTGACCGTATGCATGGTCACTCACGACCTGGACTCCATTCACACGGTCTGCGACAGAGTCGCCGTGCTGGCGGAAAAACGCATTTACGCCGTGGGCAGCATCAGCGAGCTTCTGGCAAACCCCTATCCCTGGATTCAGGAATATTTTCTGGGGCCGCGCGGCCGGGCCGTCACGGAACGGCCGCAGGGACAAAAAGGAAAAGCATAATGGAAACCCGTGCCAGTTACATGGTTGTGGGCGCCTTCGCGCTGCTGGCGGTCATCGGCGCGCTGGCCTTCGTGCTCTGGGCCGCCCGCAACGACAAGGGCGCCGTGCGCGATTACGTGGTCGTGTTCAGGCAGAGCGTTTCCGGCCTGTCCGTGGGCAACGACGTGCTGCTGAACGGCGTGCGCGTCGGGCAGGTGGCGGCCATCAGGATCAGCCCCAAGGACCCCGGCAGCGTCTGGGTCCGGCTGGCCGTGTCCTCGGACGCTCCGATCCGGGAAAATTCCATGGCCAGCCTGGAGCCGCAAGGCCTGACCGGCCTTTCCGTGGTCGCCGTCACCGGCGGCACGGCGGACAGCCCCCTGATCAAGGACAGCCCCGACAAGCCCGCGCTGATCCCCTCGCAATTGTCCCGGCTGCAGACCATCATGGCCAGCGTGCCGCAGCTTCTGAATTCCCTGCATGAACTGGTGGAGCGGGGCAATGCCATGCTCAGCCCGGAAAACGCGAAATCCGTGGCCCAGTTGCTGGATTCGCTGTCCAACGTGGCGGACACTCTTTCCGACCGCAGGCCCTTGATGGAAGAGGGGATGAACAACCTGAGCGAAGCCAGCAAGAGCGTCGCGTCCCTGACCAAAAAGCTGGAAAATCTGACCGGCAGCGCGCAGAGGCTGGTGGACAAGAACTTTACCGACGCCGCCGATTCGGTGAACAAGGCCGCGGCCCGCCTTGACGCGATGATCAGGGCCGTGGAACCGGGCATGACCCGCGTGTCCCGCGAAAGCGCCGACGAATTGCAGCGCCTGCTGGTCGAGGCGCGACGCCTGATGACGAATCTGGGCCGCCTGGCCCAGAAGATGGAGAGTGATCCCCGCCGCTTCCTGTTCGGAAACCCTGTTCCGGAGTTCAGCACGCCATGACCGCATACCGTTGCGCCAATCCCGCTTTTTCCCCGCCCGCCCCGCGGCGGACGGGCATGCCCGCCATTCTGCCGGCTCTGGCCCTGCTCGCCCTGTTGCTGCCGGGCTGCGGCAAAATCCTCGATCCCGGCGCCCCCATAACCCAGGTGCTGCTTGCCGCGCGCATGCCCGCGCCCGCCCAGGGCAAAGCCCTGCCCTATCAGCTGGTCGTCTCGCAGCCCGTGGCCGGCAGCGACATCGCCGGCGACCGCATCGCCGGGCTGATGCACGGGTACGAAGTGCGCTATCTGGATTCCGCCAAATGGTCCGCCCGCGTTCCCGACATGCTGCAGCGCCTGCTGGTGGATTCTCTGGAGGCCGCGAACGTCCTTGCCGGTGTCGGCACGGATGAAAGCGGCCTGGACCCGCAGATCCGCCTGTCCACGGACATCACCCGCTTTTATCTGCTCTACGGGCAGCCGGGCAAACCCCCGGTCGCGGAAGTGTCCTTCCGCGCGCGCCTGACCGACCTGCGCAGCGGCACGGCGCTGGGCAACACCTTTGTCGAGGCGGCGCAGCCGAGCGCCGGCGAAACGCCCCAGGAACTGATCGCGGCGTTCAGCATGGCCGTTTCCAGGGCGTTGGCGAAGAACAGCGAATGGGTGGCCGCGACGCTGTCCGCCATTCCCCCGAAAAAATGACGCGCCGCCTTTTCCGGCGGAACCAAATGCCGCCGGAAAAGGCCGGAGCGCGCGCGCCGGGGCAAATCCCGGCGTCGCGGGGTGTGGCACGGCGCGGCCGGGATTTCCCTGCCGCCCGTGTTTTTCCGCACCCCCGCCGCGGGGTATCGGAAAGCCCGCGCGTGTTTTTTTGCCTTACGGAATTCCCCATACTGCCGATAAAGCGGGTATCGCCTCAGGCCGTTGCTTGACGGCGGCGATGAGCGCCGCCCGCGACCACAACCTCAAGGATGGGATGCAATGACTATCCGCAGCAAGCTCTTTCTGACCTTTTTCTGTCTCTGCCTTGTCCTCATCGGCAGCATCACCATCCTGGTGGTCGTCACCGCCCGCGATACCGGCGTGGAAAATTTCAAAACCACGGCCAAAGGCCAGCTGCTCCGCATCGACGACATCTTCGACCAGTACGCGGGCACGGGCAGGCAGAGCGCCGCGTATCTGGCCAAGCAGCCCCTGCTGCGGGACGCGCTGGGCAAGACCGCGAACACCTTCATGGACAAAAGGGAAACCACGGAAAACCGCTACGAGATATACAACGCCCATGAAAGGCAGATTTACGACGAATTCCAGAAAATGCAGCTCAGCCACCCCTATTACGGGCTGATTTTCGTCGGCTTTTCCGACGGCACCATCATCGAAGCCAACGAACCGGGCAAGCCCAACGACACCTTCGGCGCGGGATACGATCCCCGCAAACGGCCCTGGTACACGCAGGCCATGAGCAAGCAGGACGACCTCAACATTTCCCTGCCCTATGTCTCTTCCTCCGGCTTCGTGGTCTGCTCGGTCACCAGCAAAATCCGGAACCAGTCCGGTTCCACCACCGGGATTCTGGCCATCGACTTCACCCTGACCGGCCTTACGGACTATCTTGCCAGGCTGCGGATCGGCCGCACCGGCCACGTGGTGGTGCTTTCCCCCGACGGGCTGATTCTGGCGAACCCCGGCGATTCTTCCTCTGTCTTCAGGAACATGAAGGACGCGCGGGAAAAGGCCTTTTTTGAACGGGTCCTGGCGGGCAAGGAGGAATTTTTCGATTACGGCGCGAACGGCAAGGATTATCTGGTATACACCCATGCCACGCCCAGCTTCGGCTGGCGGGTGGCCGTGCTGGTCGAAAAGGACGAGGTCATGGCCGAAAGCGCCCGGACGCGCGACCATATCCTGCTGCTCGGGTTCGGACTCATGCTGGCGCTGCTGCTGGTGGTCTTTTTCCTGGCCAAATCCCTGACCCGGCCCATCACGCTGCTGGCGGAAGCCTCCGGCCGCATCGCCGAGGGCGACTTTTCCGCTTTGCCCGACGGGGCCCGCTTCAAGGGCGAACTCGCCGGGCTGCATGCCGCTCTGAAACGCATGATCGGCAATCTTTCCAGCCTGATCGAAGACGCGAAAATCAAGACGGAAGAAGCCGAAAACCAGTCCCGTCTGGCCAAACAGGCGCAGGAAGACGCGGAAAAAGCCCGCATCCAGGCGGAGAAAGCCAAACGCGAAGGCATGCTGCAGGCCGCCGGCCAGCTTGAAAGCATCGTGCGCCAGACGCAGCAGGCGGCCGGCGCCCTGGCCAAACACATCACCCGCGCGGTGCAGGGCGCGGCCATGCAGAACAGGTACGCCGGCGCAACCGCTTCCGCCATGTCCGAAATGAGCGCCACGGCGAACGAGGTCGCGCGCAGTTCGGTCCAGGCTTCCGACAGCGCCGGCGGCACCACCCAGAAAGCCGGCGAGGGCATGGGCACGGTTTTCGCCGTCAAAGGCGCCATCGCCGAAGTGAACCGCAAAACCGACCTGCTGAAGCGGACCATCAATGAACTGGGCGTCCAGGCCCAGGGCATCAACCAGATCATGACGGTGATCACCGATATCGCCGACCAGACCACCCTGCTGGCCCTGAACGCCGCCATTGAAGCGGCCCGCGCGGGTGAAGCCGGGCGCGGCTTCGCGGTTGTGGCCGATGAAGTGCGGAAACTCGCGGAAAA
>JAVBOK010000018.1:0-92597 GCA_031550605.1 Desulfovibrionaceae bacterium
AAAAATATCTGCTGTACGGACCTGGCCCACCTGAAACGCGAACTGAAAAGGGCAATTCGGACTCTCCGCTCGCGAAAGCAGGTAATCGCTGGGTGCTTTAAGAGAGTGGAGTATGTTTAATTATTAATGCGGATATCAGTAGTATACCTTCAGATGTTGTGCTCGGATCAGAAGTGACTACAATCACGTACGGATTGATACCGCCGGATGGGCTGGAAGTCTTTGGGGAGTCCCGCCTCCCTTTTTTGGCGTTGCCCTGTTGGTTGATGTCCGTGAGGCGGCTCAGGCCGTCCTTGCCGGGAAAGACATACCCGCTGCCGTTGTCCCCGATTTCCCGCAGCAGGTCGCGCACGGGCTGGTTCAGGGGGACGCGGCTTTCGCCGTGCGGGGCCGTTGGCAAGGCCCTCCGGGCAGCATCCCGCCGTCTGGCACGGGATTTGCTGAACGGTTGCCGTACACTCAGGGCATCTGCATCAAGGAGGCTTATGAAAACGCTGTTCTGTTCCGCAGGCTTCTGCCTGTTGCTCGCCGTGCCCGCCATGGCGGCGGGGTCCTTGTTCGGGGACGGGGTTGAAAGCCATGCCTGGGGAACCCCGTATGCCCAATTTGTGGGCAGAAAGGATATGGAATGCATCCCCAAAGAACTGTTCTGCCGCACAAAGGCTGATGAAAACACCGTTCTGGGCCTTCCGGCCGGACCCGTGTTCTTCCACTTTGACGCCGCGAAAGGCCTGCGGCGGGTGGAGCTGTTCTTCTCCGAGGAAGAGTATGCCGCTTTCGCGAAAAAGCTTGCCCCTGTGGTCAAAAACGCCGCCGCCGGCAGGAAGCGCAGCGGCACGACGGTGGACGGCGTCGCCATCGCGGTGAAGTTCAACGAGAATGCCGGGCTGGAAGTCGTCACCATCACCGGAAAGCCCTGAGCGCCCCCCCCAGGGCAGGAGATTCCCATGCACCAGATTCGCACAGCGCTGTGCCTTGCGGCTCTTCTCATTGCGGCTTTCGCGTTCCCCGCTCAGGCGAAACGGGCGGACGCGGGGTATTTCACCGCCGAAATGCCCGCTGGCTGGAAAATGGAATCGGAAAACTCGAGCGTCGGCTTCTACGCGCCCAGGAACGGCGGCTGCCTGAACGTGTTCATATGGACAGCCGAAGGCCTCACGCGGGAATCGGCGAAAAAAGAAGCGGCCGAACGCGCCAACGGTTCCGCCGTGAAACCCCTGGGAGCGGGCTACATATATGCGGACGGCTCGGGCGGCCGCGCCTGGGTCGTCACGGATAAGGATTTTTTCTGCGAATTCGCGACGGATAAACCTATCAAAAATCTCGCCGCCTTTATGGCCACCTTCAAGGCGGACGACACGCCGGGCGTCAAACGCTTCCTCGCCGAAGCCAACAAGCCGGAGGTGCTCGCATGGCTGAGCTTCGAAAGCGACGCCATGGCCGGCGGCCCGGCCGCGGAGAAAAACGGCGCCGGCAAGCAGGACGCCGATGACGAATCCTTTGTGGACACGGGCGACTTCAGCGTCACCAAACCCAAGGACTGGTTGTTCCGCATGGAAGAGGGCGTAGCCGCCTTTCGGGCGCCGGAAGATGCGCACTCCATCATGGTTTTCGTCACAAAACACGAGAATGCCAAGCTGGACGCCATCATCAAGGAACAGGCGGGGGAAGGCACCGAAGTGCGCAAGCTGCCGGGCGGCAGAAGCTATATATACGAAGACGCCTCCGGCGCCAGGGTCTGGGGCATGCTGGCAAAGGACGGCCAGTTCTGCGAAATCACCGTGGACAGCCGCTTTGGCGGCACGGCCGCCTTTCTGGCCTCGATGAAGCCGGGCGACGGCGCGCCGGGCATGAAAGAAATCATCAGCGCCGCCGGCAGCCCCGAAACCGCGGCCTGGCTGGACTTTGCCCCCGCCGGGAAAGCCGCCGCCCCGGCCAAAGAGAAGAAGGACGGAGCCAAAGCCCCGGCCGCAAAGGCGTCCCGCACCTTCAAAGGCAACGGGCTGACGGCCGAGGTTCCGGCGGGCTGGAGCACGAAAATCGAAAAAAACATGGTGACCTTCATGGCGGACGACAGTTCCGCGGGTCTGCTCGCCAGCGTGATGCAGCTGTCTTCCGACAATCACAAAAATTTTGTGGAATTCAGCAAAAAATCCGCCAAGACCTTGGGCGGAACCAAAATCCGCGCGGCTGAAGGCATGGTGGAATTCAGCACGAAAGACGCCACCGGCGTGTTCAGCCAGTACGGCAAGAAAGCCCTGCTCCTCATGTTCTTCGGTAACAGCGCGAAGCAGCAGGATCTGGCCGCTTCCGTCGTCCCGGATTAAGACGCCGGCGCAACGCGAAGAGGCATCACCATGAAACGGGCGCACCTGATCGTTCCCTTCGCAGCGCTGTCGCTGCCGGCCTTCGCCCTGCCCGGCGGCGCGGACGCGAAACAGGCGAAAGGTGCCGGCTAATCCGGCCCGCCCCCCGGAATCAAGGAGGAACTGAGCGCCGGGGCGGGCAGGCATGATCGGGCCATCACTTCAACCACGCGATCCGGAATGCATGATTTCGGCGCGAAAACACCATGAAGGAGAAAACGGTGCTGACATCAAAAAAATTCCGTATCACGGCCCTGCTGTTCTCAATCGTTCTGCTCGCGGCCATGTTGCTGTGCAGCGCCGCTGCTCATGCCGCCGGACCGCGCATTTCGTACCGGGTTGGGAAAGTCGAGAAGATTCACCCGAAAGGAGAAGATCCACAGATAAGGGTGGTGGTTGTCTTTAAAAATAACAGTACCGATGAAAAAGTCGTGACAAAAATATACGACAAAAACGTTGTTTTCTCCGGGAAATTTAAAGCGTACTACCATGATGCCCCATTTGTTGCGAGGGCGAAAACTTTCAGCAACAGAGTCAATACGATGGATCTGTGGCCCGGGAAAGAGTACTCCATGTATTTCGTTTTCAAGCTGAAAGATTTCTCTCCGCGCGTAAACCCCGATTGTGACTACCGGGGGCTTGTATCCTGCACCGTTGACTTCAAATACTCCCTGCGCGGACTGTAACGCCCGGGGCCTGCATGGCCCCGCGCTCCTCCCGCCCGGAACTGCGGGATAATGCGGCCCGGGGCATCATGCCAAACAGGCGCCCGATCTGGCCCTCCCGATCGCCGTCGCGCCCTCTTTCTGCTCAAAAGGCCGTATGCCCATTTTTTGGGCATACGGCCTTTCCCACGCGGACTCGCGCCGTGCTATTTCTTGATATACGCGCCAAAGACCTTTTCAATCCAGCCTTTATCCTCGGGCTGCACTTCCATGCCCGGACTGCGGGTCACGTCGATGCGTTTGCCGTCCTTGCCCAGGGTAAAATCCAGGACGGAATAATTGGCCTTGGACATGGTCTTTTTGTTCTCGGGGTCCAGCGGGGCCAATGTCTCGCCGCCGAGATCCCTGCCGTCGGAAGTGGTGAAGTTGAGCATAAGGTAATAGCCCATCGGACCCTGCCGCACATTGTGGACCCGCAGGCAGGCTGTCTGGCTGCAGTAGGTGCCCAGCCAGTCTTCAAAATTGAAGCCGCTTTTCGGTTTCTTGGCTCCGGCGGGCGCGGCGGCGAGCAAAAGCGCAAGCAGAGCCAGTGTTGCCACATATTTCATGGTGTTCCCCCTGGTGGTGTGAAGCCCCCCTGTGGGGGGCGCTCCGATTTCCGTCCCCGGCAATCAGCATGCTTTTGCTCCCGCGGGGATCGCTGCCCTCAAGCAGATTCCATGCCATGGCTTTGCGCGGACGGGCATCCCCCGTCCGGCATCCCCTCCGCCGCCAAAGCGGGATCCGTTTGCCCAATTATTGGGCACCGCGGATGCGGCCGAAAACGAACCGGCCCGCCGCTGCGCCGTGTTGAGAACGCCCGCGCGGGCATGGCGGCGGCGCAGGCGTTCTCTCCGGACTGGAGGGATTCCGCCCGGAGGATCACGGCACGGTTTTTGTAAACTCCCCCGGCGAAGCACAAAAAATATACGCTGCGCAGCAAAAGGATATGCCATGGTGGACGACGAAGACGGCGACGGACGGTTCCGGATACGCTGCCGCCCATTCGAAAAAATCAGGGACGCCATCACAATCCTTATGCTCGTGGCGGCGGGCGTTCTTTATCTGATGTATTCCTGACCGCGCGGGACGCGGGCCGCCGCCGTGCGGGCGCCGCGTTTTTTTTTGCGGCCGGACAATCCCCCCGCAACCATGCCGGCGGCCCTGCGCCGCCGGACAGGAGCGCTCCGTTGCGCATGCCGTCCTCTTCCACCGCCGCGCCGCGAATCAGAACCCTGGCGGTTCTGCTGGTCGCGGTTTCGCTGCTTTCCGGCGGCTGCGCCCGCAACTTTACCGAATTCATGGACACCTTGGGTTCCATGGTCGGCGTCTGCGACAGCAACGGCAGGATACCGGAAGCGGAACAGGACCCGCCCCCGCCGGCGCGAAAGCCCGCGGCAACGCAAAGGACAGCGCCCCCCCAAAGCGGGACAACGAAACCCGAAAACGGCGGAACAAAACCGCCTGCGGGGGTTTCCGGCAGAATTCTGGCGGATTCCGTGCAGCGATACTTCGGTGTCCGATACGTCTGGGGCGGCACAACGCCCAAAGGATTCGACTGCAGCGGGCTGGTGTACTACGTCTGCAAGCAGCACGGCCTCATCCTCCCGCGCACGTCCAAAGAGCAGGCGAACGCCGGCAGGGCGGTGGCCCGCGGAAACCTGCGCCCGGGCGATCTGGTCTTTTTCGGCAGAACGTCTTCCGGCCCGGTTGATCACGTGGGCATATACATAGGGAGCGACACCTACGTGCATGCCCCCAACCCCGAACTGCCCGTCATGAAAACGCGGTTGAGCGACAACAGCTTCGTCAAGGACGGGGTGCGCCATATCTTTCAGGGAAAATACGTCACGGCCAGACGCGTTGCGGAATGACCCGGGCGGGCAAATCCTGGCGGCCATTTCACACGCGCAATGCTCCGTCGTTCCCTGGCGCTTTCCGGCACGGATGGCACCCTTTCCGCGGGCGCGTCGCGGCATGGAATCCGATGGACGTGGCTGCCGGGATGCGCCCCTGCCGAACCCGCATTGACAAGCGCGCCTCAACCGTGCAGGGAAAATATCAGGAAACGCAAAGAGGAGGGTGCATCATGCGACGCCTTTCCTGTTTTCTTGTTCTGGCGGTGATGCTGGCAGCCGCCGCGGCTTGGGCCGCGGGCGAGGCGCTTACCGTGCAGGTGCGCGAAATCCGGATGCGGTCTTCCCCTTCATTCACCGGCCGGCCGGGCGCAGCCCTTTCTTACGGCCAACCGGTTTTTATTCTTGAGGAACAAGGCGCCTGGGTCCGTGCCGACGCGAACGGAACCCAGGGCTGGCTGCACAAAAGCGCCCTTACCGACAGACCGGTCGGGTTTTCTTCGGGTGAGCGGAACACCGCCGCCAAGGCCGGCGAACGCGAAGTGGCCGCGGCCGGCAAAGGGTTCACCGCGGAAACGGAGCGGGCATACCGCCGCGGCCATCCGGGCGGCTACGCCCAGGTGGAGGCCATGTTGCGCTTCAACCAGCCTCCCGCCGCGTTGCAGGCATTTCTCGCCGCCGGAAAGCTTGTTCCCCGGGGAGGAGCGCAATGAAAAAAACCGCCCCCCTGCTGCTGCTTGCGGCTCTGGCTCTGTGCCTCCTTCCCGGCTGCCGCATGACCATGGACGATTTCAGCAAGGCTTTTTCCCTGGCTGAAAAACATGCCGACAAACTCGGCAAGGCCACGGAAGAATTCACCCCCGAACAGGAATATTACCTCGGCCGGGCCGTGGCCGCGCAGATCATCCAGAAATATCCCGCGACGAAAGACGACAAGGCCAACACCTACCTGAACCAGGTGGGGCAGGCTCTGGCCCTGTGCTCGAAACAGCCGTACACGTACGGCGGCTATCACTTTCTGCTGCTCGATTCCGGCGAGGTCAACGCCTTTGCCGCGCCCGACGGGCTTATTTTCGTCACCAAAGGCATGCTGGGCCTGATTTCCGGAGAATCGGAACTCGCGGCCGTCCTGGCCCACGAGATCGCCCATGTTCAGAACAAGGACGCCGTCAGGGCCATTGCCGCCTCGCGCCTGACCGAAGCCGCCATTCTGCTGGGCAGGGATGCCGCGGGCCGGTATGGCTCCGTCGCGCCGCAGCCGCAATTGCTTGCCCTGTTCACCGGTTCCGTTGACGATATCGTGGCCGCCCTGATCAGCCGCGGATATTCGCGTGACCAGGAATACGCCGCGGATGCCGGAGCGAAAGAAATCCTGGCCATGGCCGGGTATAGCCCGCACGCGCTGGGCAGCGTGCTGGAGGCCCTGAAAAAGCGGGTTCCCGCCGGCAGTTCGGGTTTCGGCAGCACGCACCCGTCCCCGGCCGACCGCCTGGGCGCGCTGAAGGCGACGGCGGCCCCGGCCGGACGGGAACCGGAAGCGCGCGCCCGCCGCTTTACCGAGGCCCTCGGCAAATATCGCGGCCCTTCCCTGTAGCCCCGTGTCATGAAAGCCCCGAGTCCCACAGTCCGCCGCGCCCTGCTTTGCGGATTGGCCGCTTTTTCTCTGGCCCTGGCCGCGGAAAGCGCCGGTCTGCTCCGCTCTCTGGAGGCGTACAGCTGGGACGCCAGGGTCCGCCTTCTGGCGCGGCCCGTTCCCGCCACGGACAGGATCAGAATCATCGAACTGGACCAGAACAGCCTGGACTGGGGGGAAAAGGAAAACGGCCTGCGCTGGCCCTGGCCGCGCGAACTGTACGGCCTTGTTCTCGATTTCTGCCGCCGGGCGGGGGCGGCCACGGTTTCTTTTGACGTGTTGTTTTCCGAACCGTCGCTCTACGGGGTGGAAGATGACAAAAGCCTGGCCGCGGCCGGCGCCGCATACGGCCGCCTGACGCTGTCCTACGCGCTGGGGCGCGAAACCGGTTCCGCCGCGAGCTGGCCCGACGATTCCGGCTTTTCCTCCACGGCCAGGGCACGCTGGCTGGTTGATCCCGCCGTTTTTCCCGCTCTGCCGCGGGCAAGCTTTCCCGCGCCCGATGCGCGTTCCGGGGCGGCAGCCCTCGGCGTGGTCACCCAGACACCGGACCCGGACGGCGTTTTTCGCGCCCTGCACCCGCTGTCCTTTTTCGCCGGGCAGCCCGCGCCGGCCCTGTTCCTTGCGGCCTACGCCGTGCACAACCCCGGCGCCGCGTTCAGCCTTGAGGCGGGAAGTCTCCGCATCCGGCATCCGGAGCAGCCCGAAGCGGCCATCCCTCTGGACGCCGGGGGCAGGGCCGTGCTCAACTTCCGGGGCGGAACCGGAACCCACCCGGCGTACAGCGCGGCGTCCGTGATCCAGAGCGAGCTGCGTATCCGGGAAGGGCGGGAGCCGGTGCTTTCGCCCGAATCCCTGCGCGGCAAACACGTGTTTCTGGGATTCACGGCCCCTGCCCTGCTGGATCTGCGCCCCGCCCCGCCGGGCGGCGCTTTCGCCGGAGTGGAACTGCACGCCACCGCCCTGGACAACCTGCTGGCGGGCGACTTTTTCCGCCCTCTTCCCGGCCGGGCCGCCGTCCCGCTGGCAGCCGCGCTCTGCCTTGCCGCCGCATACTGCGTCCTGCGCGCCACGACCTTGCGGCAGATGGGCCTTGCCGCCTGCATCTTCCTCACCCTGCCCGCGCTTGCCGCCTGGGGGGCGTATCGCGCGCTGTACTGGCTGCCTTTCATGCCGCTGCTGCTTTCGGCATTTTTGTCCCTGTCCTTCGCCTTCATGCTGGCCTACGCCACGGAAGGCCGGCAGCGCCGCTTTCTGAAAAACGCCTTCAGCCAGTATCTGAGCCCGGAAGTCATCAACCAGATCATCAAGGAACCCGGCCGCCTGAAACTGGGCGGCGAACGGCGCGTGATCTCCATCTATTTTTCGGATCTGGCCGGGTTCAGTTCCCTGTCCGAAACCCTTTCTCCGGAGGCGCTCACCCGCCTGCTCAACGAATACCTCTCCGCCATGACCGACATCATTCTGGAGGAAGGCGGCACCATCGACAAATACGAAGGCGACGCCATCATCGCCTTCTGGAACGCGCCGCAGTCGCAGGAAGACCACGCCGCGCGGGCTCTGCGCGCCGCCGTGCGCGGCCAGGAAACGCTGGCGGCCATGCAGCCGCATTTCCGGCAACTGGCCGGCCGGGAACTGGTCATGCGCATCGGCCTGAACACCGGCCCCGCTGTTGTGGGCAATATGGGATCGCGCTCGCGTTTTGACTACACCATGCTCGGCGACGCGGTAAACCTTGCTGCGCGGCTGGAAGGGGCGAACAAGGCGTTCGGCACCCGGACCATGGTCTCCCTGGCGGCTTTCGAGGCCGCGGGCGGCGCTTTCGCCGGCCGGGAACTGGGGCTGCTGCGGGTCGTGGGACGCAAGGAGGCCACGCGGGTGCTGGAGCCGATGCGGCACGAGGAGGCGACACGCAAAGCCGGCATATTGCGGACTTTCGCCGAGGCCCTCGGCGCGTTCCGGGCCGGGCGCATCGATGAAGCCGAAGAAGGCTTCGCCCGCATCGCGGCCGTCGATCCGCCGGCCGCCGCGTATCGGAAACGCTGCGCCGAACTGCCCGGCCAACTGCCCCCGGACTGGTCCGGGGTCTGGGAACTGTCGGGCAAATGAACGGGAGCGGCCGCCTGTACCGGCGAAAGTCCGCATCAATCCCTGGCGTCTGCTCCCGAAAAATGGCAAAAACAGGTGGCGCGCACAGCAGCATCTTTCCCTGTCACGTCGTTGCAACGATCCCCGGCGCGAACCCGGTTTACCGATCGTTCCCGCGCCTTGCCGCGACAAAAAAGCAGAAGAGGACATCACAAACAGATTGCGCCCACAGCACATTGTCCCAGCGTGGTGAAACGGGAAACCCTTATCGATTTCCGGAGGTTTCTATGCGGTGTTGTTTACGGTTGTTCTGCGCACTGGCCGCGATCTCTTTGTTTTTCCCCGCTCCCGGCGGAGCCGCCGGCGAGGCCGATCCCCTGAATCTGAAAGTCATAGCCCAGCAGCCCGGCAGCAACTTCTACGGATATTCTTCAACCCTGGCCAAACTGGTGGAGCAGAAATGCCCCCCCGGTTCCAGGCTGGACGTCGTTCCCCGCGGCGGGTCCATGGGCAATCCCACCACACTTGACCAGCGCAAGGGGGACCTGGCCTTTTCCCTTGTCGGCTCCACCGCCTGGGCCTGGACCGGTTTGCGGGACGTATATCCCGCCTATGGGGAACACAGGAACATCCGGTCCGTGACCATGGGGCTGATGAATTACGTATACACGGTGGCCGTCGCGCGGCGCAGCTTTGTGGAAAGCACCGGCCTGGACAGCATGGAAAAAATCGTCATGGCGAAAGACATGCCGCGTCTGGCCATGAAACCGCAGGGCAGCGTGGTCATTCCCGTGGTCGCGGCCATATTCCGTTCGCAGGGCAAAGTTTTTGAGGATGTCCGGAAAGCCGGAAAACTGGTCCAGGGCCAGCCTTCGCAGATAGCCGAAATGCTGCGCGACCGCAGGGTCGACGTGTACATCGACTGCATCCCCGTCAACCATCCCGGCTTTGTCGAAGCCACAATGACCAACGACCTGGTCTTTCTCCCCTTCTCGCCGAAGATGCTCGAGTATATGGCCAAAAACATGGGGATGCCCCCGGTGCCCATGCCCGGGGGCACCTACAAAGGCCAGAAGGAAGATTACCCTTCCCCCGTGGACGGGCAGTGTCTGCTGGCACACAAGGATGTTTCCGAAAACGACGTGTACCGCATCACAAAGCTGCTTATGGAAAACCGTTCCGCGCTGATAGAGGAAAACGGCCCCCTGTACGGCTGGGACCCCGAAAAGAACCGCAGCATGGAAGGCAACCCGGTGCCCCTGCACCCCGGAGCGGCAAGGTATTACAAGGAAATAGGCTGGCTGCGGTAAAACCGTTCGCGAAAACGCGCGGCGGCGTCACTCCCCTGTTCCGGACCCGTGCAGATGCCGGAACAGGGCGGCATTCAGTTCCGCCATGTCGATGGGTTTGGCGATGTGTCCGTTCATGCCCGCATCCCGGCAGGCGTCCTTGTCTTCCTGCATGGCGTTGGCCGTCATGGCGATAACGGGCACCGTCCCCGCGCCGCCCTTGCCGCTGGCCCGGATGCGCCGTGTCGCTTCCAGGCCGTCCATGACCGGCATGCGCACGTCCATAAGGATCAGGTCATATTCTTTGGCCAGAAAAGCCCTTACGCCTTCTTCGCCGTTGCCCGCCACGTCGACCGTGGCGCCCAGTTCCGACAGCACGGCCAAAGCGATTTCCTGGTTGATGGCGTTGTCTTCCACCAGCAGAAAATTGCGGCCGTCGTACCGGGCGCCGGTTTCGGGCGCGCCGCCGTATTCCGGAGATTCCGGCGGACCGTCCGCCGGGTCAAGTTCCACGAAAAAGGAAAAGCTGCTGCCCTTGCCGGGCTCGCTGGTCACGCTGATGCCGCCGCCCATAAGCTCCACCAGGGCCTTGCTGATGGAAAGCCCCAATCCCGTGCCCCCGAATTTGCGGGAGGTGGAACTGTCCGCCTGGGAAAAAGGACGGAACAGCGCCTCCTGCTCCTCCAGGCTCATGCCGATGCCGGTATCCGCCACGGCGCAGCTCAGCCGCAGGCGCCCGGAAGGCTCCGTCCGCGCGCTCATGCTCAGCGTAATGCTTCCTTCAAGGGTGAATTTCGACGCGTTGCCCAGCAGGTTGAGCAGAACCTGCGACAGGCGCAGTTCATCGCCGTGAACGTAGTGCGGAACGGACGCGTCGAGGGCGACGGTGAATTCCAGATTGTGCTCGGCGATACGGGGCAGAATGAGTTCCCTGACGTTGTCCACCATGCCGCGCAGGTTGAAGGACTGCTTTTCAATGGTCAGCTTGCCCGCCTCAATGCGCGAAAAATCCAGAATGTCGTTGATGATGCCCAGCAGAAGCGAGGCCGAAGCCTGTATTTTTTTCAGATATTCCAGTTGGGCGGGCGGGGGATCCGCCTGCATGGCCAGATGGGTCATGCCCAGAACCCCGTTCATGGGCGTTCGTATCTCGTGGCTCATGCGGGCCAGAAAGTCGCGCTGGGCAAGGTTTGCCGCTTCCGCCAGGGCCAGGGCGTTGCGCTCCGTGACGTCGGTGCCCACTTCCATATGCAGCAGCCTGCCGTCGTGCCAGGTCACCAGGCGGTCGGTAACCAGAAAATCCCGGTGGAGCACCGGGTTGTGGGTTTCCCAACGCAGGGGGGCCATGACGGGCGTGCCGTCTTCTTCAAAAAGATCCCGCTGCGGGCAGAAGGGGCAGGGTTCGGAAGCTCCCTGCAGCACCTCGTAGCACAATTCCCCCCGCACGTCGTCGCGCCCGAGCAGCCGGCACAGATAGTCGTTGACGTACACCAGCCGCTTTGTGGCCGGATCGCAGACGTACACTGTGGCATCCACGTTGGACAGCACGCTTTGCAGCACGGACACGGCCCGGACGGTTTCCTCGTTGGCTTTCGCGACGTCCGCGGCCATGGCGTTGATGCTGTCCGCCACTTCGCCCAGTTCGCCCCCGGCCCCTTCGATGCGCCGGGACAAATCGAAACGCATGGCCCGCACGCCCGCTATGATGCTGCCCACATCGCGCACCGTGCGGCGCGAGAGCAGGACCAGCAGGCCAAAGGTCGTCCCGAAGCAGAACAGCATGATCAGGGCGATGTTGCGGGTCATGACGTTCAGCTGCGTCGTGATGTCCGTGGTCAGCTCATTGGCCCAGATGTAGCCGATGGTTTCGCCGCCGCGGCTGACGGGCAGCATGGCGTTCATGATGTCGCCGCGCACCATGGTGCCGGATCTGACCATGGCCGTGTTCGTCCGCATCACCTCGCGGCCGGGGTGGTCCGCCGGTATGGGCATTCCCACGGCGTGGCCGAAAGAGGACGAAGGGCCGTAAGTGAGAATGCAGTCCAGTTCCCGTGAATAATACCCGATTCCCAAACCGGGGGAGGACACTCCCACTTCATCCGTAATTTTGGCCAAGGACCGGTTCAGAATCCGGATTTTTTCCTCACGGGGCGCGTTTTCAACGCCGTGCTGCCGCAGCAGGGCGGCAAAGCCGCCGGGGCCGAGATGAATATCCAAAATCCGCGCGCAACTCAGCAGGTTGCTTTCCTTTTCCTGCAGCACCATGCGTTCCGTCAAATTTTTCGCCATGTATCCCGTCAGAAAAAACGGCACGTTCATCAACAGCAGCAGGATGAGGATCACCCTGTGCTGAAAGGAGAACGCAAACAGCTTCTTCATCAGAGAATCCTTTCGGCTGAATCCGCTTGTACCGTGGCGCATGCGCGTATAGCCGGCGCGCTCATCGCCCCGGCAGAAACGAACGGTTGATCCCCGTTTTTCAGTATACGTTAGCGGAAAAAAGAAGAAAAGGAAAGAAAACGGAGCCTGATGGAAGGAAGAAAGGAAAAACCCCGGCGCAATGGAGTATTTTCGCAGTGCCGATGCGCAGTTGCTCCGGTGGATACGCGGCGTACGGCAGCTGCAAATCACATTTTCCATCTGCCGTTCCCTGCAAAAATGCCTCACACCATGAGGAGCGGAATTTTTGCAACAAGACTCTACTCGCGCAGCCGGAAAGCCACCGGCACCTCCACCCGGCCCGGTACGGAAACACCCGCCAGCCGCGCGGGTTTGAAGCGCCACCTTTGCACCGCAATCTGCGCGGCCCGGTCCAGCAGCGTAAATCCGCTGCTTTGCCGCACGGTGACGGCGGCCGCCGTTCCATCCGCCCCCACGTCCACCAGCAGGACCACGGTCCCTTCCTGGCCGCGCTGCCGGGCCAGTTCGGGATATGCCGGTTTGGGATTGGCCGTCGGGCCCAAAGGCGCGGGGTTCGAAGCGCCGCGCCGCCCGTCCCCGGCCGTGCCTCCAGTGCTGGAAGAAGACGCGATCGCGCCGAAGGCGTCCGGAGCCGCCACCCCCGCGCCGGATGTCACACGATCGGACGACGGCACGCCGGGCGCAACCGCCGGCACCCGGGATTTTTGCCCGGCATGCGCGACGGTTTTGGGGTCGGAACGCGGCTTGGGCCGCGCGCGGGGCGCAGGGGGCGGAGAAGCGGCGGGGGCCGGGGAAACGACAGTGGCCGGAGCAGGCCGCGCTTCGCGAACCGGCATGGGGCCGGGATCGGCATCAGCCGGAAGCATGGCGTGTTCCGGCGCCTGCGGCTCAGGGGCAACCGCAGGCATGGCGGGCTGTGGCTCCGGCGGCTCAGGAACAGCCGGCGTGGAAGGAATCGCCGGAACGGGTTCAGGGGCGGCTTGCGCCACGGGCGGCGCGGCAAGAACCGGTTCGTCGGCGGCTTCGGCAGCCGCGCGGCCGTCCCCTTCGGCGGTCCCCCCGGCGGCCCCCGCAGGCGCAAGGGACAGGGTGATGCCCAGCCCGTTCCCCGGCCCCTCCGCCCCGATCTGCAGCGGCGTCGGGTCGTTCCAGATCGGGGCGAAGAACGCGGTCCCGTGCAGCGCCAGCGCCAGCAGGGCGGAACACAACAGCGGCGCGCGCCGCGCGGGCGGGCGGGCAAACCGGCAGCCGGCGCCCAGGCGTTCCAGAACCGCGGCGGGGTCTTCCACGGCCGGGCCGGGGCACGGCCGTGGCAACGTCTGTTCCGGCCCGGCCGCCGGGGCGGCCGGGGGGCAAAGCGGCGGCGGCAACCTGGCCGGCCCGTTCGGAACAAACAATTCCCGCATACGCATCCTCAATAATCGTACCGCAATCCTATCCAGAACGAGCGCCCCGGCATCGTGTAATCTTTGTACGTTTCATAGTTGACGTCAAAAATATTCCGGATTTCACCCTTGATGCTCAGGGTTCCCGCGCCGTCCCACTTGTGCAGGGTCTGGGTCACAAACAGGTCCGCCACGGTTTCGCCGCCCCGCCTCACCGTATTGCCGTAGTCCGGGTTGGTGCCCCAGTTGGTGTAATCCACTTCGTGGCGGTGGCCGTAGTAGGTGGCGCGCAGGTCCACATTCAGGCCGATGCCGGGATGGTTGAAGTTCACGCCGTAGGTCAGGTCCATGTTGCTGACGTTGGGCACCTTCAGGCCCTCGTTGTTCTCGTACTTGAAAAGATAGGTCATGTTCACATAGGGCCGCAAGGCGAAAGACCAGTCGAAAACCTGTCCGATGTCGAAACTGGCCTGCCCTTCAATACCCCGGTACGTGGTCGAGCCGCTCATGTTGTAATACTGCATGGCCCCGGACGAGGTGCTGCGCGCCGCGATCTTGTCCCTGTAGTCGGTCTCGAAATAGGTCGCGCCCAGTTTCAGCGCCTTGTAATTGATGTCAAATCCCGCATCCCACCCCAGACCCTTTTCCGGTTTGAGGTTGTCGTTGCCGATGTAGTTGGGCCCCCAACCGCCGGAATCGTAACCCAACATTTCCTGGGTGGTGGGCACACGGTAGGATTCGCCGTAGTTGGCGCGGAAGGTCAGCCAGGACAGCGGGCTGTAAGCCGCGCCCACGGACGGCGTGGTATGGTTGAAGTCCGAATCTTCGCCGTTCAGTGTCAGCTTGTAATAGTCATAGCGCAACCCGCCGCTGAAAATCAGGGAATCATCCAGAAAAGCCAGCTTGGCCAGGATAAAGCCCGCGCCGTTGTTGTGAGTGCTGTCCGCGTCCCGCGCCATTTCGGCGGGGGTTCTGGCTTCCTGCTTCACCCAGTCCAGCCCGCCGGTCAGGGTCAAAAAACTTTTGGTGAAGCTCAGTTGCGCCTGCGCGCCCTGGTATTCCGTCTCCGTCTTGGTCATATAGGGAAAATACGGGTCCGGGGCGTTGTACCGGTAGTACTGATTGCCGTGATAATACCGCCCTTTCCAGGACAGGCCGGTATCCTTGTGCCCGCCGTCGTAGGTCAGGTCCAGGGCGTTGTTGTACCGGTTGGTATAGGAATTATGGTCGTTCTCCTTGATATTGTTGGGGCTGCCCATATCGTTGCCGTCCACGCCTTCAAACACAAGACCGATGCGGTGCTGATCCAGAAAATTGTAGCCAAGGTTGGCGCTGTACCCCACGATGTGGTCATAGCCGGTATTGTAATAGCGCTGGCCGCTGCCGGTTTTGTAGTCATTGGCCCTGTTATACGTGACCCCGCCCGAAAAATCGAAGGGGCCGTAGGCCCCGGCCCCTTCGCCCAGGGCTCGCGCCATGTCCCAGGAGCCGTATCCCGCTTCCAGCGCGGCCGAGGGGGTCGCCTTGCCGCGTTTGGTGATGATGTTGACCACCCCGCCGATGGCGGAAGCGCCATACTGCACCGAGGCCGGCCCCCGCATGATCTCGATGCGCTCCACGTTGACCAGGGGGATCATGGACAGATTGCTGGTGCCCGCGCGGCGGCCGTCTATCAGAATCAGCACCCCGCCCTTCATGTCGTCGCCCATGAGGTCGCTGCGCATGCCGCGGATGGTGATGCCCGACAACCCGTTGCCGGGGGCGTAGCTGTCGGTCTGTATCCCGTAATTGCGCAGAAGGTCGCCCAGTTCCTGATACTGGTTCTTCCTGATATCCTCCTGAGGGACCACGGTCACGGCCCGGGTCACGGTCCTGATCTTTTCCTCCACCCGCCCGGCCGTCACCACCACGGGTTCCAGTCTGGCGGTGGGAACCGCGCCGCCCGCGGCCGCATCCGAAGCCGCGCGGGCCGCCGGGGCCGCCATGCACACTGTCGCCGCATACCAGAGAAGCAGAACCGCCAAGCCCGAACCGAAACGCTTCATGATGCCTTCCTTGTGAGAGTAAGAGGTGAGTGCTGTGCTGCGTTCGATCATTCCTCAGAAGATGTCCCCGCCGCGACTGGCGCGGAACAGGGTCCAAAGAAAAAAGGGTCCTCCGATCAGGGCGGTGATTATGCCGACGGGCAGTTCCGCCGGGGCCAGAATCGCGCGCGAAACCAGATCGCACACGGCCAGAAAGCAGCCGCCCAGGAAAAAGCTGGCCGGCAGCAGCACCCTGTGGTTCCAGCCCAGGCGCAGACGGCAGATGTGGGGCACCATCATGCCCACAAACCCGATGGGCCCGGCCAGGGAAACCACCGTGCCCACAATGACCGAAGCCACGGCGAAAAACAGAATCTTCGCGCGGTTGACCCGCACGCCCCGGCTGGCGGCCAGTTCTTCCCCGGCGGTCAGCAGGTCCAGTTCCGGGGCAAGGCGGCCGATGATCAACGCGCCGGCGCAGGCCACAAACCCCAGATCGGCCAGGCGGGCCGTTTCCAGCCCGGCCAGGGACCCCATCATCCAGTGCAGGATGCGCAGCGAATCCTGCGCGCCGGAAAGGTACTGAATGAACATCACCAGGCTGGAGCAGAAAAAGCTGATGATCACCCCGGCCAGCAGCATCACGGAAGTGGAAAAACCGCCCTTGGCCCTGGTGATCAGGTAGACCAGGGACATGGACAGCGCCCCGCCGGTCAGGGCCGCCAGAAGGCTGCCCGAACCGCCCAGAAAGGAAAACCCCGCCCCCAGGCCGAAATAGACCGCCGCCCCCAGAGCCGCCCCGCTGGACACGCCCAGGGTGAACGGCGTGGCCAGGGGATTGCGGAACAGGGCCTGAAAGACCATGCCGCTGACCGACAGCCCGGCCCCGGCCAGAAACGCGGCGGCGGTGCGGGGCAACCGCAGCCGCCAAAATACCTCGGCATCCGGGTTGCCCGTCTGCCACAAGGAGAAGGGGGAGACAAGGCTCATGCCGCCGAAGGGACACAAAGCCGTCAGGACAAGGCAGGCGGCGGCGAAAAGGATGAGGGCGCGGCGCGTTCCGGACATGCTTTCCCCGTTCAATCGGCCAGCACGGCCGGCAGGCCCGTGCGCGGATGCCGCACATAAGTGAAACAGCAGTCAAAAGCCCGTTCCAGAACGCCGTTTTGCAAAAGTTCCGCCACCGGCCCGAAAAAAAGCTGCTCCCCGGCCCGCAGGACCAGGACGTCGCCGCCGGCCCCAAGCGGGTGGTTCAGGTCGTGGGTCACCGTGACCATGGTCAGCCCCTGCTCGCGGTTCAGGCGCGCGAGCAGGGCGTGCAGGTCAGCCGCGTGTTTCGGGTCCAGAAAGGAAGCCGGTTCGTCCAGCAGCAGGACCGGCGCCTCCTGGGCCAGGGCGGCGGCCAGATACGCCCGCTGGCGCTCGCCGCCGGAAAGGGCGCGCAGGGAACGGCCGGCAAGGTCCGCCATGCCGGTCAGCCGCAATGCTTTGTCCGCGGCCGCCCGGTCCGCCGCCGAGCCGCCGGCCGAACCGTGGGCGTACCGGCCGAGCCGCAGAAATTCGGCCACCGTGAACGGCGGTATCCAGCCCCCCGCCTGGGGCACATAGGAAAGCACCGTCGCCAGTTCCCGCTGGCCGTACGCCGCCAGATCCCGCCCCCCGACCGTGATGGAACCGGAAGCCCGGCCCCCGTCGTGCAAACGCAACAGGCACTTGAGCAGGGTCGATTTGCCCGCGCCGTTGGGGCCGACGACCGAAAGGAATCCCCCCGCCGGCACGGCGAACGTAAGGCCGCGCAGGACCGGCGGCCCGCTGAAGGCAAAAGAGAAATCCCGTATCCGCAGCATAAGGCGCCTCATTCCCTTTCCCGATAAAAGCCGTCACGCGCGTTGGGGATTGCCGCCGCTACAGGTCCGCCCGCATCGCCCGGCAGGGCGCGCGCCGCGCCCGGACCGGAAACGGCGGCGGGGCCGGGGGCGCAAGCCGCGCGCGGGTCGGGGTGCAAAATCCGCGACAGCTTGGCCAGGGTCCGGGCGAAACGCGGACCGGGCACGGTGTCCGCCGGGTCCGCGAACAGGAACACGCGCCCGTTTTTCACCGCGCTGACCGAGGACAGGCTCTGCCAGTCGCGGCGTACGCCTTCCAGGTCGTCGCCCCCCGGAATGACGTCCACAATCACGTCCGGGTTGAGCGTGATCACGGCCTCGCGGGACAACCGGGGATAGGGCAGCATCCCCGTGTAGGCGTTACGCCCGCCGGCGGCCTCGATCAGCTCGCTGTAAAAGCCGTCCCGGCCCACGGCATGGATTTCCGTAATCCGGCCCAGCCCCTGATACGAACGCATGACGGAAAAAAGCACCACGGGGCGGCGCCGGCCTTCCGCCCGCCGCCGCGCGTCATCCAGAGCGCCGCGCAAAGAGGCCAGCAGAGCCGCCGCCGCGTCTTCGCGGTCCGTGGCCCGGCCCAGGACCGCGATGCTGCGCATCAGGCCGGACAGGGACACGATATTCAGGGCCAGCACGGGCAGGCCCAGGCGTTCCAGGTCCAGCCGGTTCAGGGCCTTGTCTTCCGGCAGAACCACCAGATCCGGCCGGATTCGCAGCACGGCCTCGTAATTGATGTCGCTGAACCCGGCCACACGGGGCAGACGGAGCGCTTCCGGCGGGTATTCGCAATAGCGCGTCACCCCGGCGACCTTGCCCCCCAGCCCCAGGGCGAACAGGGTTTCCGTAATGCTGGGCGCCAGCGACACGATGCGTTGCGGCCGCGCGGGCGGCTGCGGCGGGCGGCTTGCCCGGGCAAGGGCCAGATGCGAGGCGGCGGCAACCAGAAGGAGCAGCCCCAGCAAGCCTGTGAATCGCCATCGTTTCATCCGCGCCGCTTCCTTGAGGAAAGCCGAAACAAAAAAACGGACCGCCTTTGAACAGGCAGTCCGCAACGCCGCTTTCCATTGCAGAAAGACTTCCCGGCCGCACCACGAGCCGAAAATCACGATCGATGAAAGGCAGGTCTTCTGGCTTCCGGATCAGACAATCAGCCCGCGCCTTCCCATCTCACGACGAAACAGTGGCCGGCATTGCCGTGCGGGTGATCTTTCCGGTTACAGCGGCGGGTCCGCGACGGATTCGCACCGTCTTCCCTACTCCGCGAAGCGCGCAACGCTTCGCGTACCTTTCAATCGCAGTATAGAAAAAATCCATCCGCCGGTCAACGGCGCAGGGCGAACGCACCGCATTTCCATGGAACCGTCAGGATGCGGCCTTTTGCGTCGGCGATATCCGGCGAATTTTCTGGGAACCCTCAGCCCCGGCAACGCCGCTGCGGCAAAAAAATCCCGATGCGCCGGCCCCGGGCGGAGAGCGCGGAAAAATCCAATGCCGGCGGCCGCCGGGCCGGACCCGCATTGGACAAACGCGGGCATCGTGCCTATACCGTACTCGATACCCTCGCGGACCCGTCCGCGAACATTCGAACCGTTCCGGCGGCCCGAGCCGCCACGCGCCACACAAGGAGCGCCATATGCTGGAACCGCACACGCCCTTTCCCGCTTTTTCCCTGCCCGATCAGGACGGAACCCCGCGTTCGGCCAAAAACTACGCAGGCAAATGGCTGGCCGTCTATTTCTACCCCAGGGACAACACCAGCGGCTGTTCCAACGAAGCCACGGATTTCGCCACGCTGCACGGCGATTTTACCGCGAAAAAAGCGGCGGTCATCGGGGTCAGCGCGGATTCGGTCAAAAGCCACAAAAACTTCGCCATGAAACTGAACCTGCCGTTCCGCCTGCTCAGCGATCCGGATCATGTGCTGCTGGAAGCCTGCGGCGTATGGCGGAAAAAAAAGATGGCCGGCCGCGAATACATGGGCATCGTGCGCAGCACCTTTCTGGTCGATCCGGAAGGCGTGATCCGCGCCGTGTGGCCCAAGGTTTCCGTGGCCGGGCACGCCCATGACGTGCTGGCGACCCTGACGGACATCCAGACCGGCGCCCGCTGGGGGTCCGCGCGATAGGGCATGCCAAACCGGCGCCGGCCCTCCACGGAAAGGCCGCGACGCGGCAGGCGGCCACCGCGACGCGGATGTCCGGGCCTGTCCGTCCGGCGGCCACGCGGACCGCGATCCGCCCATCGGCGGGATGGGGCGGCGGCCCTTCGCGGGCGGGCGGCCCTTACAGCGTGATCAGGTGCTCGCCGTTCTTGATCAGCCTTGTCACATGCTCGCCCACATAGAACAAATCAATGCCGCCCAGGGCCTGAAGCGTGTCCACGACGCCCAGTTCTTCCGCGCAGCGCAGGCAGGCGGAGACGTCGCCCCCGGCTTCCTGAAATTCCCGGACCCTGGCCTGGATCTCGATGTTTTCGCTGAGCAGTTTCGTCGCCCCGCCCCACACGATCACGTGCACGTTCTTCCACCAGCCCTTGCGCAGCGAGTTGACGGCGTACATGAACACCATCAGCCTGACCGTCACCGGGTCGTTGTTGATCCAGATGATGTGCAGCGTATCCTTTTCCTTGCTCATGGCGCGCTCCTTGCGGGCTGCGGTTGTGTTGCGGCGCGTTTCACCCTACAGCAGCGGGGCGTGAAAAGATAGTTGCCCTCGCGCGCCCGCTTTGATATTTTTTATACACTGAAGTTTCTTTACCCAATACGCTTCTTCGGGCAATGTTCTCCCCGCTTTTCGGCAGGCCCGCGAAAAAAAGGGGATTCCGCATGATCAGAACCGTTTTTGAACGCCTTTTTTCCCGTCTGCGCTGCCGCAGTTTCTCCGTCCGCTTCTGGGACGGAACAGCCGCCGCGTACGGCGACGGACCGCCCGAATTCGAGGTCATCTTCCATCGGGAGCCGGACCTTCCCGCCGGCGGGGATCTGTCCCTGGCCATGGGCGAAGCGTATATGCGGGGAGACATCGACCTGTCCGGCGATTTCGCGGCCATGGCCGCGGCCCTGGATGAGTGCGCGGCCTGCGGGCCGGGCCGGGGGCCGGGGCTGGCCGAACACGCCCGGAACGTCCTGGGCAAAGCCCTGAACGGCCTGGCCTCCGCGGCGGACCTGGCGCAGCAGAAAAAAAACGTCCAGGCCCATTACGATCTGGGAAACGATTTTTTTTCCCTGTGGCTGGACCGGGGCATGAGCTATTCCTGTGCCTATTTCAAAGACGCGGGCGACACCCTGGACGCGGCCCAGGAGCAGAAGAACGAATTGGTGCTCCGAAAGCTGCGGCTGCGGCCGGGCATGCGGCTGCTGGACATCGGCTGCGGCTGGGGAACGCTTGCCCTGCGGGCCGCCGCCCGGCACGGGGCCGTCGTCACCGCCGTCACCTTGAGCGAAGAGCAGTGCGAAGCCGCATCCAGGCGGGCGCGGGACCTGGGGCTGGAAAACCGCGTGACCGTCCGCCTGCAGAACTATCTGGGCCTGGACAGCGCGGAAACCTATGACCGCATCGTCAGCGTGGGCATGTTCGAACATGTGGGCCGCGAGAATATCCCCCGGTATTTCAAGACCGTCGCCGGCCTGCTGCGGCCGGGCGGCCTTTCGTTGCTGCACACCCTGACCAAGCAGAAGGAACGCGGCACCGACGCCTGGATACGCAAATATATTTTCCCCGGCGGGTACATCCCCGCCCTGCGCGAGGTCATGCACGCCCTGCCGGAAGAGAATTTGCGTCCCCTGCACGTGGAAAGCCTGCGCCCCCATTACGCCAGGACCCTGGATCTGTGGTGGAACGCCTTTTCCCGGCCCGCAGTCCTGGAAAAAATCCGCGCCATGTTCGACGAAGAGTTCGTGCGCATGTGGTCCCTGTATCTGCGCATGGCCGGGGGATACCTGCGCAGCGGCGGCCTGGATGTGCACCAGATCGTGTTTTCCAGGGGGGTGAACGACACCCTGCCCCTGACGCTGGGCAGCGTCTATTGCGAATGAACCGCCGCCCTCCGGGAATGCTCCGCGCAAAGCCGGGCAGGCCCCTTCCCCGGCTGTCGCGGGGGCCTGCCAGGCCGGATAAACAGGCACAGGCGCCGCGAGGCTTAATAGGGAATCCCGTGCAATCCGGGAGCGGACCCGCCGCCGTATACCCCGCGGAAGGAGGATTTTCCATATCCCCGGCCCAGGGGAACTTCCCCTGCCGCACCGCCGGAGGCGCACCTTCCGGCGGCGCGCCGCACAGGCCTGCATACGCGGGAGCGATCCATGCACTTCACCAGCATCACCAAACGCGACGGCCGCGTGACGGATTTTGACGCCTCAAAGATCACCGCCGCCCTGCTCAAAGCCGGAAAGGCCACGGGCGAATTCGGGGAACGCGAAGCCCTGCGCCTGACCATGCGGGTCCTGTCCCTGGCCCGGGCCTTGCGCCTGCCGGAAAATCCGGATGTGGAAACCGTGCAGGACGTGGTGGAGCAGGTGCTGCTCGATTCCTCTTTCCGGAGCACGGCCAAGGCCTATATCCTGTACCGCGAGCAGCGGGCCCAGATGCGGCGCATCCGCGCCAGGGCCAGCGTGGACCTGCTGGAAGGCTATCTCGACAAAATGGACTGGCGGGTGCGGGAAAACAGCAATATGGGCTTTTCCCTGCAGGGGCTGAACAACCACCTCGCCTCCGACGTGACCAGCGAATACTGGCTCAGCCGCATCTACACCCCGCAGATACGCGACGCGCATACCGGCGGCGATCTGCATCTGCACGATCTCAACCTGCTGTCCGTCTACTGCGTGGGCTGGGATCTGGCCGACCTTTTGCGCGAGGGGTTCAAGGGCATCGCCGGCAACGTGGAATCCGCGCCGCCCAGGCATTTCCGGTCCGCCCTGGGGCAGCTGGTCAATTTTTTCTATACCCTGCAGGGGGAAGCCGCCGGCGCGCAGGCCGTTTCCAGTTTCGACACCTACCTGGCCCCCTTCATCCGCCATGACGGCCTTTGGCCCAGAGAAGTCCGCCAGGCGCTGCAGGAATTCGTCTTCAACATCAATATCCCCACCAGGGTGGGCTTTCAGACGCCCTTCACCAACATCACCCTGGACATGGACGTGCCCGAAAGCCTGAAAAGAACGCCCGCGATCATCGGCGGCAAGGACATGGACGCGGCGTACAGGGACTTTCAGGCGGAAATGGACGTTACCCCGGCATCATCACCGCGAACAGCGCCAACCCGGACCAGCCCCGTACTACACCAATTCCACCCATCTGCCGGTGGACTATTCGCGCGACATCTTCGACGTGCTGGATCTGCAGGACGATCTGCAGGCGGGCTACACCGGCGGCACCGTGCTGCACGGCTTTCTGGGCGAAGAAGTGAGCGACCCCCGCGCCGTGCGCGGCCTGGTGCGGGCCATCACCGCCAATTACAAACTGCCGTATTTCACGTTGACCCCCACCTTCAGCGTCTGCCCGGAACACGGCTATCTGAAGGGCGAGCAGGGCCGCTGCCCGGATTGCGGCGCGGCAACGGAGGTGTATTCGCGGGTCGTGGGCTACCTGCGGCCGGTAAGCCGCTGGAACGACGGCAAACAGGCGGAATACGCGAAACGCAGAACCTATGATCTGCCCCGGACGAAGGAGCGGGCGGCGGAACCGCCCTTTGCGGCCGGCCAGCGCACGGCAGCGCGTAAAAATACAGATGCGGCGCCATGGCATCTTGGTGAAAATACTCGGTAAATTATAAAAAAACACACGCGAATATCACGCGATACCGGGTACCGGCGTCCGGTTGCAAAAATTCCGATGCTCATTGTGCGAGGGATTTCCGCAAGGAACGGCGGTTGGAAAAGGTGATTTTCAACTCCCGTACGCCGCGTATCACGGCGCAAAATCCTGACGGATTTTGTAGCGTTTGTCTGAGTTGTGCGCGCCAAGTCCAGCAACGTGTGCTTTCCGGCTGCGGTTCTGGTTCGAGCCGGCGGCCGGGAACGGCCCGGCAAAAACTCGGCGGAAGCCGCCGCCGGAGCCAGAAAAACCGGGACAAGGAGCGGCAATTGCTATATCTGACGGACAGGAATTCATTGTTTCCACGATACGGCTTCAGGATCAGACTATGCGCATAGGCGGTCTGCAACGGACATCCGGCCTGGATTATCCGGGCCTGCTCAGCGCCGTGGTGTTCACGGCCGGGTGCAATTTCAACTGTCCTTACTGCCACAACGCCGATCTTGCGCGCGGCAGGACGCGGCCGTTGAACGACGGGGCCGTGCTGGGTTTTCTGGTCCGGCGCGGCCGCGTTCTGGACGGGCTGGTCATCAGCGGCGGGGAACCCACCCTGCAGCCGGACCTGCCGGCATTTTGCGCGGCGGCGAAAGCCCTGGGCTACGCCGTCAAACTGGACACCAACGGCAGCCGGCCCGATGTGCTGCGGCGCATGCTCGCCCTCAGGGTGCTCGACTATGTGGCGCTGGATGTGAAAGCCGATCCCCGGAACTATCCGCCGGCAATCAGCCCCGGTCCTGCCGGGGACGCCGTCGGGGACAGCATCGCCGCCCTGGCCCAAAGCGGCGTGCCCCACGAGTTCCGGGTGACGGCGGTTGCGCCGTTCATTGACGCGCGCGGTTTCACGGCCATTCTGGGCGCCCTGGATAACGCGGGCGGCCGGGCGCCCCTGTTCCTGCAGAAAGCCCGCCTGGAAAAGGTGCTCGATCCGGATTTCTTCACGAAAAAAAAGGGCAGGGCCCTGAACGCGGCGGAACTGGAAGAACTGCGCGGCCTGGCCGCAAGGCGCGGCCGGGAATGCGCGATTCGCTGATCCCCTGGAGCAGTTTAATTTTGAAGGCTGTATCACGCGCAAACGCAGAAAGACAAGAAAGCATCTTTTCTCGCATGCGGACAAGCCGAAGCGGCTTGTCCTAAAGGCACGCTACGCTGTCGCTTGCGGGCGGATACTTCGCTGCGCTGCGTATCCGCCGGAGCGTTTTCAAAGTGAAAACGCTCCGGCGTCCGCTGTTCCGGCCTACTTCTTTCCTTTTTTCGTGTGCGAAGACCGGAAATGCACCCGCAGAGGCGCATGCTCCAGTTTGAACATGGTCCGCAGGGATTTTTCCACGTAGCGGGCGTACGAAGGCAACACCCGTTCCTCGTTGTTCACGAAAAACACGAAGGTCGGCGGCGCGATTTCCGCCTGGGTCATGTAGTAGAATTTGGCCCGGCTGCCCTTGACCAGGGGCGGCTGGTGCCGCATCAGGATGCTTTCGAACGCCCGGTTCAGTTCTCCGGTGGGGATGCGCCGGCCGCATTCCTTGCGGATGCGGTCCGCCAGCGGCACGATCTTTTTCAAATTTTTCCCGGTCAGGGCGGAAACGAAAAGCAGCGGCACATGGGGGCAAAAGACCAGGGCTTCCGCATAGTCCCGTTCGCAGGTTTTCATCTCCCGGGGGCTCATCAGGTCGCACTTGTTGACCAGCACCATAAAGGGGGTCATCCGCTCGCTCAGAAGGTCGATCAGGCGCTTGTCCTGCTGGGCCAGGCCCGCCGGCCCGTCCACCACCAGCAGCGTGACGTGGGCTTTGGTGGTGCTTTTGATGGACGAATTCACGCTGTACCGTTCCACCGTATCCGCCACCCTGGAAGGACGCCGCACCCCGGCGGTATCCACAAAGGTCACGGCCCGGCCGCCGACATCGGCGGACACGTCCACGCTGTCGCGGGTGGTGCCCGCGATGTCGCTGACTATCATGCGCGCCGTGCCGGCCAGAACGTTGACCAGCGAGGATTTGCCCGCGTTGGGCCGCCCCAGGAAGGCCAGGCGCAGGGGGGCGCCGTCCGCTTCGTCCGCCGCGCCCTCTCCGCCTTCCGCCCCCTCCGCCCCGGCGTCCGTATCCGGCGGCAGAAAATCGCGCATGGCGTCTTCCAGAGCCCGGACGTTGAACCCGTGCTCCGCGGAACAGGGCAGCAGCGGCAGCCCCAGGGCGTAGAATTCCGCGGACAGCCGGTCCGCCTGCTCCTCGCCGTCCACCTTGTTCACCGCCAGCAGGGCGGGCTTGCCGGACCGGCGCGCGTAGGCGGCCACGTGCTCGTCACAGGGGGTCAGGCCGTCGCGGGCGTCGACCACCAGCACCAGCGCCACGGATTCGGCAATGGCCGCTTCCGCCTGGCGCAGGATTTCCGCCTCGAACCCGCGGGAGATGGCCGGGCCTTCGGCCACGGCGGCGTGCGCGTCAAGGGTCACCCCGCCGGTATCGATCAGGACGAACGGGCGCTGCCCGCCCCCGCGCACAACCCCTTCCATGCGGTCGCGGGTGATGCCGGCCTGGTCGTGGGTGATGGCCCGTTTGCTGCGGATCAGACGGTTGAACAGGGTTGATTTGCCCACGTTGGGCCGGCCGATCAGGGCGATTTTCGGCGTATCGCCGCGCGGCGGCTGGTACGGGTCGGAGCGTTTCTGCATGCGGGCTATGTACAGCTTCCCGCGGGGCTTGTCCATGCGCGGGCATGGCCGCGCGCGGAATAATTCCCCTTGCCTGCCAATGGACCTGATTGTATCAAGGGACAGTCCAATCCCCTTCACCCCAATTGAGGACGCCATGCCCAAACCGCCGCTGCTGCAACGTCTGGCTCAAGTGGAAGATCTGACTCCCAGCGAAAGGAAACTGGCGGCGCTGTTCCGGCGCGAATACCCCCATCTGGCCTTTGACAACCTGACGGACATCAGCGCCAAGGGCGGCGTGGGCAAGGCCACGGTGACCCGCTTTGTCCAGCGGCTGGGCTATCTGAATTTTTACGATTTCAGCAAAACCCTGCGCGACGAAGTCGTGCAGCATATGGATTCCCCCCTGCACCGTCTGTCCCGCATGAATCAGGAAGTGGCGGAAGCCGCGCCGGACAGGGTGTTTTCCGAATACCTCGATTCCGCCATCCTGAACCTGCAGCGGACCAAGGAACTGCATTCCGGCAGGAATTTCGCCGCCGCCGTGGACCTTCTGGCCGATGCCAAACGCCCGCTGTTTTTGATGGGCGCTGTTTCCGCCGAAGGGATCATGAGCTATTTCGCGCAGCTTTTGTGCTATTTCCGCGACAACGTGACGCTGCTCAACGGCAACGTGTCCACCATCGCCCACCGCATCGTGAAAATCGAACCCGAGGCGGTGCTGCTGACCTTTTCCTACAACCGCTATCCCAAGATCACGGGCAACGCCATGCGGGTGTTCCACCAGGCCGGGTGCCAGACCATCCTCATTACCGAACGCCGGTCCTGCCCCCTGCTGCGCCACACCACCGTGCCCATTTTTGTGGAAGCCGAAGGGCCGGGCATGCTGAAAAGCCGCTGCGCGGGCGTCGCCGCCCTGGAAGCCCTGCTGGCGGCCCTGACCCCCCGCCTTTCCGACCGCATCACCCGGCGGCTGGAATCCATGACCCGCCTGTTCACCGATTTTGACGTGTACTTTCACCAGTAGATAGTGCGGTTTTCCAAAGCCGGAACGCCCTGGAGGCCGCGCGGCACAGCGGAGCGGCCGCCCGCAAGAGGACAGCGCGGCGTGTTTCCGGTGCAGGCCGCTTCGGCTTGTCCGCATCCGGAAAAAGACGTCCTTTCAACACGGCCGGGCAAAAAACCGCAGCGCGGCGCGCTTCGGGCCGGGCCGTCCGCTTGCGAAACCGTCTTTGAATCCGCGCCGGCGCCCATGACAAAAAACGCCTGCCCGGCGTCCGGTGCAGGCGGCCTTGCGCGTTTTCCGGCGCGTCAGAACGAGTACTGCACCCGCAGCATGGCCGCGAAATTGTCCGCCGCGCTGCGGTTCTGCGTATCCGCCTCCGTCGCGATGTAGGCGAAATCCAGGGCGATGCCCAAATTTTCGTTCACCCGGTAGAAATTGAGCAACCCCAGCCCCCAGGCCGCGTCAAAAGGCAAATTCCGGTCCGGCGCGGCATCCGGGCCGGGGGCGAAACCCGCGATTCCGCCGTTTTCGGCGCCGCGCACATACGCCACGCGAGCCTGATGGGTCAGGCCGGGGACAAGGCTCAGGCTGGCAAGCGGCAACGCGCGCCCCCACAGACCGGAACCGGCGGCGGACGCGGGATGGGCGCGGAACGGGACGCCTTGCGGAACGGGCGCGCCGCCGCCGGGACCGAGCGCCACCAGGGCGTCGAGAAAGGGCAGGGTAAAGAAAAACCCGTCGGCATGGCCGCAACGCCATTGTCCCCGGCCCGCGTCCGGGTCCGAGGCAAACGCGCTTCCCGCGCCCAGAATGCAGCAGAACGCCATGACCAGGGCGATGATTCCGCGCATGTGCTTTTCCTCCCTTGCCGATCAAACGCATGCCGTCCGCCGGTGAGGGGAAGGCACTATCAGGAATACACGGTCTGAAAAATAATGTCAAAAAAGAAAAAGAAATAGCTGGAAGCGGATAAAAAAACCGGGGACCCGAAGGCCCCCGGCGAAACGTCCGCAGTTTCGGACAATTAGAAAGCGTACTGGAAGCCCAGCATGGCCGCGAAGCTGTCGTTGGTGTCGCGGTTCTGGGGACCCATGTTCATGGAAACGTACGCGAAATCCAGGGCGATGGTCAGGTTTTCGTTGACCTTGTATTCGTTGTCCAGGTTGATTTCCCAGCCGGAGTCGGAGGTCATCAGGTAGCCAGGGTGAGAGCCGTTGATGGCGCCGACGCCGTTGCCGCCGATGGGGTAGAAGGTGTTGCGGGTGTAGGGGGTGTTGCTGCCGTCGCCTTCGTTGGTGCCGCGGAAGTATATCACGCGGGCGGTGTGCTTCAGGTTCTGCACGAAGGACAGGTCGGCGATTTCCGCGCCCAGGCCCCAGGTGCCGATGCCGCTGGTGCTGACGGCGCAGTCGCCGTTACGCCAACGCTGGTTGGAGAAGCCGTAGCGGCTCATCAGGAAGCCGTTGTCGTCGGACACGATGGGCATGGTGCCGCGGTCGTCTTTCGCCTTGTCGCCGGAAGCGTACCAGGCCAGCAGGCTGGTGGTGCCCCAGGAGAACTTGTAGCCGGCCTGCAGGGCCGCATAGTAGCCCCAGGTGTCGCTGTCGGAGTCGCCGGTTTCCAGGCCGCCCATCATGGCGTCCATCTTCACGAAGAAAGGATCGATAATGGGCAGTTCAAAGGTCGTGCCGAACCACCAGCCGTAGGTCTGGCTGTCAACATTGCCCCAGTTGCGCATACCGCGGCCGCGGCCGTTGCCGGTGCTGTTGCCGGCGCCCTGCACGGTCATGTCGCCGTTGTTCTGGGTGGTGTAGTAGGTGCTGTCCTTGCCGATCATGGCGAACATGCCCCAGGGGGTCAGACGCACGGCCTGGGTCTTGACGGGCAGCATGAAGCCGAACATGTCCATTTCGTCGTTCAGGTTAGTGGAGCCTTCGCCTTGAGAGATGTCGTACGGACGAGCCCAGAACACGGTCAGGCCGACTTCGGGGGTGAACTGGGTGGACACGGTCACGCCGGCCACGTCAGCGTCCATAACCGGGTTGCCGGCCACGACCCAGGGCAGACGCAGGCCCTGCACGCCTTGGCGGGTCTTGATCTGGGTGCCGGGAAGGGTCCAGTCAAGATACGCGTGCTTCACTTTGATCATGCTGGTGTTGTCGGCATCCAGACGGCCGCCGTCACGGCCGTACTGCAGGTCGCCGATTTCGAAGTTCAACAGCGCGCTCAGGGTTTCAGAGGCGATGAAGCTGATCTGGGTGCGCAGACGCATGCGGAACATGGTGTTGTCGTAATGCGCGCCGTCGCTGCGGCTGGCTTTGTACATGCTGTAGTTTTCGTAATAGCCGTAGCTCCACTGCCACTGGCCGTTCACTTTCACGTCGATGGCGGCGGCGGTGCCCAGGGAGCCCAGGATAAAGCCGGCGGCCATGATCAGCGTGATCAGTTTTTTCATGGTTTCTTCCTTTCCTTTTGCGAAATTTGTAAATGCATTGCCTCTGCGGACGTTTCGGGGCCGCCCTTTACAGGCCGGCTTACTTGGCGATGTAGCCGCGTCAAAATTTTCTGTCAATGTAAAGTTCAAATATTTTCACGCCCCCAAACGATGTTTCCCCATATTTAGCTAATTTATTTATTTTTTTTCTGAAAGCAACCCGGATCATTTTTCGCGCTCCGGCATTCCGGGTAAAAATTTTTCTACCCATGTGATCGGCCTTATTTTCTTTTTTAGCACTTGCCTAAAACCATCTTCTATTGGTAAAGCCAAAAATAGCGAAAACCCCTTGCCCGGTCTTCGCCACAACCTATCGTACCGGGGGTTCTGTCATGCAACGCATTTTCCGCGCCGCCGCTGTTTCCTTCTTTTTGCTGTTCGCTTTCGCCGCCGTCTGTTTTTCCGCCGACGCCGCCGCCCTGTACCAGCGCTGCGTCGGCTGCCACGGGGCCGACGGGTCCAAGCCGCCCCACGTGGTCAAAGGCCAGAGCGCCGACGCCCTGCTGGCCAAGATGAAAGGGTACGCCGACGGCACCTACGGCGGCGCCCAGAAAGGCCTGATGGCCAACCTGGTCAAGAACCTTTCCCCGGAAGACATGAAAGTTCTGGCCGGCCACATGGCCAAGTTCTAAGCCGCCGCCACGCCGCAGGGTACACGGATGCGTATGGTGCGCCGTTTCGCAGGCATGCTGCTGGCTTTCTCGCTGGCCTTTTCCGGCCCGCCGGGCGCGGTCCCGGCGGCCGCCGGAGCGGATTCCGCAATCCCTCCGGGGGGGCTTGCGGAGCAAGCCGGCCCGCCAGGGTCCTGGAGCGACAAGGCCGCGTTTGCCGGGCACGGATCGGCGAACGTGGCTGCGTCCGCCGGAGCGGAAGCGGCCATTCCCGTCCTGCCCGGACCGGGGATCGCGACCCCGGAACTGGCCCGCCGCGCGGCGGAGAAATCCGCCACGGTCAAGTCCCTGCCCAAGGAGCAGCTTGACTATTACGCCGGGGTGGATGAACGCCTGGGGCAGGTGGTTCCCCGGGGCATCACCGTCCGGGACGAGGACGGCAGGACCCGCGATTTCGCCGAGTTTCTGGACAAGCCCGCGCTGCTGGCGCCGGTGTATTTTTCCTGCCCGGCCACCTGCCATCTGCTGCTCGGCACCCTGGCCGGCACCCTGCCCCGCATGGTGGAGCGCGACAAGGACGGGAAGATCACCGGCGGGCTTCTGCCCGGCCGCGATTACCGCGTCCTGTCCGTCAGCTTCGACGAAACCGACACCCCGCAACTGGCCAGCCGCCGCAAAAACAACTTCCTTGCCGCCCTGGATTTCGCCTATCCGCCCGACGGCTGGCGTTTTCTGACCGCGGACAGGGAATCCATCCGCGCCCTGATGCACGCCGTGGGTTTCCGTTTCAAGCGCGAAGGCCGCGATTTCATCCACCCCTCGGTGATGATGGCCCTTGCGCCGGGCGGCAAGGTCACCCGGTATCTGTACGGGCAGAGCTTCATGCCTTTCGACCTGACCATGGCCGTCAGCGAGGCGGAACAGGGCCTCATCGGCCTGTCCGTCAAGCGCATGGTCAGCTATTGCTTCACCTATGACCCGGCCAGCCGCAAGTACGTGTTCAACTTCGTGCGCGTGGCCGGCATCTGCATTCTGGGCGGGGCCGGACTCTTCTTTCTGGCCCTGGTGCTTGCCCCGCGCCGGAAGAAAAAAACGTGACCAAAGGGGCGCGGCCCCTTGGCAAGGGGTTCGGGGGACAGGATCCCCCGGCCGCCGGAGGCATAGCGCGTATGACGACGGACAGCTTTCTCAAGCCGAAACCGGGAACGGCCGGGGGCCTCGCCTCCTGGCTGTTCACCACGGACCACAAGCGCATCGGGATCCTGTACCTGTACTGCATCCTGGGCATGTTCCTGGTGGGGCTGCTGCTGGGGTTCTGCATCCGGCTGCAGCTGATGACGCCGGAATCGGGCTTCATGCAGCCCAGAACGTACAACGCGCTGTTCACGGTGCACGGCGTGGTCATGATTTTCCTGGTGGTGATCCCCAGCATCCCGGCGGCCTTCGGCAACATTTTTCTGCCCATCCAGATCGGGGCGGAGGATGTGGCCTTTCCGCGCCTGAACATTTTTTCCTGGTGGCTGTACGCCATCGGGGCGGTACTGGCCGCCGTGGCCATTTTCACGGGCAGCGGCGCGCCGGACACGGGCTGGACCTTTTACGTGCCCTTCAGCCGGGTGACCACCACCAACGTCAGCCTGGCGGTGTTCGCGGTCTTTATTCTGGGCTTTTCCTCCATCCTGACCGGGTTGAACTTCATCACCTCCATCCACCGCCTGCGCGCGCCGGGCATGACCTGGACGAAGCTGCCGCTGTTCTGCTGGTCCCTGTACGCCACGGGCTGGATCCAGGTGCTGGCCACCCCGGTGCTGGCCATCACCCTGCTGCTGATCATGGCCGAACGCATGTTGGGGGTGGGGCTGTTCGATCCCTCGCGCGGGGGCGATCCCATCCTGTACCAGCATCTGTTCTGGCTGTATTCGCACCCGGCGGTGTACGTCATGATCCTGCCGGCCATGGGGGTCATTTCCGAGATCCTGCCGGTGTTCGCGCGCAAATCCATTTTCGGGTACAAGATGATCGCCTTTTCCAGCCTGGCCATCGCCTTTGCGGGGTCCCTGGTCTGGGCCCACCACATGTTCGTTTCCGGCATGAGCGATACCGCCGTGCTGGTCTTTTCCTTTCTGACCTTCGTGGTGGCCATCCCTTCGGCCATCAAGGTTTTCAACTGGGTGGCCACGCTGTACAAGGGCAGCATCCGCCTGGAGCCGCCGCTGTGGTTCGCCCTGGCCTTTCTGTTTCTGTTCTCCATCGGCGGCCTGACCGGGCTGGTGGTGGGCGCGGCGGGCACGGACGTGCATGTGCACGACACCTACTTCGTGGTCGCGCATTTTCATTACGTGATTTTCGGCGGCCTGGGTTTCGCCCTGTTCGGGGCCATGCACTACTGGTTTCCCAAGATATACGGCCGGATGTATGACAAGCGCGGCGCCAACCTGTCCTGCCTTCTGGCTTTCATCGGTTTCAACCTGCTGTACTTCCCCATGTTCATCGCGGGGATGGAAGGCATGCCCCGGCGCTATTACACGTATCCGGCCAAGTACGCCGCAACGCAGATGATTTCCACCGTGGGGTCATGGATACTGGCCGCCGCCATGCTGTATATGTTCTGGAACCTGATCCGGAGCATGCGCGGCGGGCCGGCCGCGGGCGGCAACCCCTGGGGCGGCGCCACCCTGGAATGGACCATCCCGTCCCCGCCGCCGCACCACAATTTCCCGTCCGAGCCGGTGGATATCCGCTCGCCCTATGACTACAGGGGGATAGAACCCGATGCGTGAGAACAGGGACCATCAGGCCGTCGAATACGTCCGGCCCCAAAGTCTGGAAAACGGGGAGGACGAAACCGCCCGCATCGGCATGTGGTTGTTCCTGTTCACGGAAGTGCTGCTGTTCGGCGGGCTGTTTCTGCTTTTTGCCGTGTACCTGCACCGCTATCCCGCCGAATTCCACCAGGGGGGGCTGTATCTGGACCGCCTCCACGGCGCGGTCAATACAGTGGTGCTGATCACCAGCAGCTTCACCGTCGCCCTTGCGGTTTCGGCCCTGCAGTCGGGCAAAAGCGGCCGCGCGACAAGATGTCTGGACTGCACCGTGGCGCTGGCCCTGACCTTTCTGGTCATCAAGTATTTCGAATGGAGCGCGAAAATCCACCACGGCATTTACCCGCAGGGGCCGGAACTGCTGAAACTGCCCCTGGGCGAAATGATCTTTTTCAACCTGTACTATCTGATGACCGGCCTGCACGCGGCGCACGTGGTCATCGGTTCCGGGATCATCCTGTTCGCGCGGCGCAGGATCAAAACCGGGGCGGTGACGGAAAAGAACCCGTCCCTGCTGGAAAACACGGGCCTGTACTGGCACCTGGTGGACCTGGTCTGGATTTACCTGTTCCCGCTTTTTTACCTGGCGGTGTGACCCATGAACCACGACAACAGCCATATCGTCCCGCCGCATCTGTACGCGCTGGTGTATTTCGCGCTGCTGGCCCTGACCGCCCTGACCGTGGCCGTCGCGTACATGCATTTCATCTTTTTCCACGTGGTGGTGGCCCTGACGGTGGCGACGGCCAAAGCGGCCCTGGTGATGCTCTATTTCATGCACCTGCGCTGGGCGAGCAAAACCGTTATCGCCATGGTGCTGACCATGACCGTGATTCTGGCCATCATCATCGGGTTCACTTTTTTCGACGTGGCATACCGGTGATCTGACGAAAGCGGGGCGCCGCCCCATCCCGCAACAGGGGAAAATGGAACACGCATATGTACCTGGAATCCCTTTCTCCCGTGCAAAAGGTCGATTTCGCCTTTTATCTGATCTTCGGCTTTTCCGCCGTGATGCTGCTGGGCCTGACCTGCACCGCCGCGTATTTCGTCTGGCGCTACCGCGCGAGCCGCCATCCGCGGGCGGAAGACATCAGGGGCAACATCGTTGCGGAAGTCATCTGGACCCTGATCCCCAGCCTGATGGTCCTCGGCCTGTTCCATTACGGCTGGGTGGGATTTCGCGCCCTGCGCGACGCGCCCGCCGACGCCATCCCCGTAACGGTCACGGCCCGCATGTGGTCCTGGAGCTTCACCTACCCCAACGGCAAGCACAGCAACGTGCTGGTGGCGCCGGCGGACAGGCCGGTGAAGCTGATCATGACCAGCCGCGACGTGATCCACAGCTTTTTCGCGCCCGCGTTCCGCATCAAGATGGACACGGTGCCGGGCATGCAGACCTACGCCTGGTTCAAGGCCGCGCGCGCCGGCGACTATGACGTGTTCTGCGCCGAATACTGCGGCGACAAGCACGCGGACATGCTCGCCACCATCCGGGTGGTGGACGAGGCCGAATACGCGACATGGCTGAACAGGCCGGAAGAAGCCGCCGGCGCGGAAGCGGGCAAACAGCTTATGGACGCCCAGGGCTGCTTCGCCTGCCATTCCGTGGACGGCGGACCCGGCGTGGGCCCCACCTTCAAGGGCGCCTGGAACCATGCCGTCACCGTGCACGAGAGCGGCGTGAAGAAGCGGATCAGGGCCGACGACGCCTATATGCGCGAATCCGTCACCCATCCGGAAAAAAAGATCGCCGACGGGTACGACAACACCATGCCGCCCTATCCTGACCTTACCAAGAACCAGTTGGACAGCATGATGGAATTTTTGCGGTCCCTGGCGGAAAGCGGCGGCAACGGCGCGGCGGCGGAAAACGCCCCTCCCGCCGGGGGACCCTCCCCGGACGCGGCGGGCACGCCCTCCGCGGAAACCGCGCCCCGGACCGCGCCGGAAAACGCCCCCGCGCGGGAAACGGAATCTCCCGCCAAAGCGGCCCCCGGCACACCCCCGACGCAGGCTGGGAAGCCGTGAACGCCCTGCGCGATGCGGTTTCCCTGCTGCGCCTGCCCGTGGCCTGCATGGTGGCGGCGGCGGCGGCCTTCGGCTATCTGCTGGTCCGGCCCGTTTTCACGCCCGAACTGTCCTGGCTTATGCCGGGGTCCGCCCTGCTGGCGGGGGCCTGTTCCGCGCTGAACCAGGTGCAGGAGCAGGACAGCGACGCGCTGCTGCCCCGCACCAGAAACCGCCCCCTGCCGGCGGGCCGCATGACGGCCGCCACGGCCCTGGCCATCGGCGCGGCCGCCTTCTCCGCCGCCTGCCTGTGCCTGCACCGGGCCGCCGGGCCGGGCATGATCGTCTGGGCCTGCGCCATCGCCCTGGCCTACAACGGCCTGTATACCCCCCTCAAGCGGCTGAGCGGCCTGGCTCTGCTGCCCGGCGCCCTGGCGGGGGCCACGCCCCCGGTTCTGGGCTGGGTCGCGGCCGGGGGCAATCCCCTGGACCCGTCCGCGCTGGCGGTATACAGCGCGTATGTGCTCTGGCAGGTGCCGCATTTCCGGCTGCGCGTGGAAAAGGACAAGGCCGCGTATGCGGCGGCCGGCCTTCCCCTGCCGGCGGCCTTTTCCGGGCCGCCGTGCGAGCGGCTGCGCGGCCTGATGCTGTCGCCCGAAGTCGTCGACGGCGGCATGGCCCTGGGCATGACGTTGATTCTGGCGGACAGGATGCTTTTCCTGTAAGTTCCGGTTCGGAGGCTCCATGCTGATATACTGGCTGCATCCCGTCTGGCAGGTCCTCGCCACGTTGCTGGCGGCATACGCGCTGTTCCTGGCCCTGCCCCGGATCGTCGCGGTGCATTTCGGCCAGCGCCGCCTGTTCAACTGGAAGGGGCACGTGCGCTCGGGCAGATGGGCCGTGCTGCTGTGGGTGGCGGGCACGGCCGTGGGCATTCTGGTGGCCCGTCTGGAATGGCAGGCCTTTTTCATCACCGGCGACCACGCCTGGGTCGGCCTGGCCATGGTCGTCCTCGCCCTGTTCGGCTACGCCACGGGACGGCACATGGACAGGGCCAAAACCCACCGCGTCTGGCTGCCGGCCCTGCACGGCCTGAACAATGCGGCCCTGATTGTTCTTGCCCTGTGGCAGACCTGCACCGGCTGGGCGTTTTTGCCGTACTGAGCATTTTCGGAATGAAAACGCTCCGGCGGACGCACAGCGCGGCGCAACGGCCCCGTAAAGGAGCGCGCCGCGCATTCGGGACAGGCCGGAGCGGCTTGTCCGCGGGCTGCCGACAAATCCCGCACAGCCGGGGCGTGCACCGGCCCGCTCACTCCGGCGCGTGCCGACGGCAATGAATGCCGCCCGCGCGGCAGCCTGTTGCCCGAAAGGATTTCGCCCCATCGGAAAAGGGTGTTTCGTCTTTTTCAAAACGGGTGCGGCGGAAATCTCAAGGATAATCCGTTCCGACGGCTGTTCACCCGTTGGAAAAATCCGGCTGTTCCGCAACCATTCCCGCAAAGGAGCGTGTATGAAAATCCTTGTCTCGCTCGGACTCTGCCTGGGCCTTTCCCTTGCCGCCGGCGAAGCTTTTGCCGCGCCACAGAAAGCGCCCGACAAAACGCCCCCCGCCGCCGCGGGAGCCGCCCCCGGCAAGTACGCCGTGGGCAAGGCCACGGTGTACTCCCTGCAGGACGTGGCCCGCGACATGGACACGTCCATCTTCAGCGGCGCGCCCGCCGAAACGATCAGCAAACTGGCCCCCACAGGCAAAGCGCCGTCGTCCGTTTACGTTTTCCTGATCAAAAACGGCGGGCGCACCATTCTGGTGGACACGGGGTTCGGCAAACGGGAAAACCCGGCCAGCCAGCTGCTGGCGAAAATGGCCGCCGTGGGCGTAAAGCCGGAAGCGGTCACCCATCTGCTGCTCACCCATCTGCACGGCGACCACGTGGGCGGGCTGGCCTGGAACGGCAAGGCCGCTTTCCCCAATGCCGAGGTGCTGGTCAGCGCGCCGGAAAAAGAATACTGGCTCGACCCCGCGACCCTGGAGAAAAACCCCGGCCGCAAGGGCAACATCGACCTGATCAGAACGAATTTCGCCCTGTACGGCAGCAAGGTGAAAACCTTCACGCTGGGCGACACGGTCCTGCCCGGCATCCTGTCCGTGGCGTCCGCGGGCCATACGCCCGGCCACGCGGCGTTTTTGCTGGAATCCGGGAAGGACCGCATGCTGTTCTGGGGCGACATCGTGCACGCGGCGGCCCTGCAGTTTCCCGATCCCAAAATCTGCGCCCAGTACGACATGGACGCGCCGGGCGCCGTTGCCGCGCGCCTGGCCATGATGGACCTGGCCGCCCGGGGGAACATGCCCGTGGCCGGCGCGCATCTGCCCGCGCCCGGCGTCGGCCGGGTGAAGACGGGCAAAGAAAAAGACACCTTTGTCTATACGCCGGGGATGTGACGCGGGATTGCCCCCACGGGGGCAATCCCGCCGTGAAAATGCTCCGGCGGGTGCGCGGCGCGGCGAAGCTGCCGGTTTTTTCCACCCGCAGTGGTCAAATCACAGGAAACCTGATATCGGTGGACACGAAAACCTGTTACCCGCGCATCCGCGGATAAGGGAGCCATCGTATGGACAGAACAACTGTTGCCGTCTGCATCGGCGGCGAGGCCGGACAGGGGATCGCCACCATCGGCCAGGTGCTGGGCAAAGCCCTGGTCCGCAACGGCTATGCCCTGCACGTGACCCAGACCTATGAATCGCGGGTCCGGGGCGGGCACAACACCTTTGCCCTGCGCGCGGGCAACAATATCGCCCATGCCCCCTCGGAAGACATCGACCTGCTGATCGCCCTGGACGCGGCCAGTTTTCAGCATCTTCCCGAACTGACGCCGCAGTCGTTGATCGTCTGCGACCGGGCAGTGGCGGATCTGGCCGCTTCCGCGCCGCTGCCGCCGGAAGCGCGGCTGCTCCGCGTTCCCGTAAAGGAACTGGGGCAGCATGAAAACACGGTCATGCTGGGCATAGCCGGAAAGCTGCTGGGCCTGAACAAACAGGACCTGTCCGCCGCCCTGGCGCATTTTCTGGGCAAGCAGCCCGCCGCCGTGCTGGCGGAAAACGAGGCCGCCCTTGACAAGGCCTTTGCCTGGCCGGATGCGCAGGGCGCGTCTTTTGCGCCGCTGACCGCGCCGGTTCTGCCGAAAAACGCCAACATCATGGTCCACGGCAACGAGGCCGCCGCCCTGGGCGCCATGGCCGGCGGGCTGAAATTCTGCGCCTTTTATCCCATGTCCCCGTCCACGTCCGTGCCCCTGACCGTGGCCGCGGCCGCCACGCGCATGGGCATCGTGCTGGAACAGGTGGAAGATGAGATCGCGGCCGTGAACATGGCCATGGGCGCATCGTATGCGGGCGCTCCGGCCATGGCCGCCACATCCGGAGGCGGACTGGCCCTGATGAGCGAGGGCGTCAGCCTGGCCGGGATTTCGGAAACGCCCCTGGTCCTGGTCATCGCCATGCGGCCGGGTCCGGCCACTGGTCTGGCCACCCGCACGGAGCAGGGCGATCTGGAACTGGCCCTCCACTCGGGCCACGGAGAATTTCCCCGCGCCATCCTCGCGCCAGGCACTTTGGACCAGTGCTTTGACCTGACCCGCAGGGCCTTTCTCCTGGCGGAAGAATACCAGATTCCCGCTTTTGTGCTGACCGATCAGTACCTGGCCGATTCTTATCGCGAAAGCGCGCCCTTTGACCTGGGCGGCCCGTCCGTGGTCCTGCCGCGGCCGTCCGACGACACCGCGTACGAACGCTATGCGATCACGGAAAGCGGCGTCTCCCCCCGCTTGCTGCCCGGCGCGGGCAAGGCCCTGGTGGTCTGCGACAGCCACGAGCACACCCCCAACGGACATATCACGGAAAACCTGCCTTTGCGGGCGAAAATGCAGGAAAAACGCATGGCCAAACTGCAGGGCCTGATCCGGGACGCCGTTGCCCCGAACTTCAGCGCCCCTCGCGGCGGTTGTGATCCTCGCGGCGGCCGCGACTGGTGCGAACCGGAAATATTCGACGCCCCCGCCGACACGCTTCTGGTTTGCTGGGGCAGCACCCTGGGCGCGGTCAGGGAAGCGGCGGCCATGCTGCACGACGCCGGCGAACGCGCGGAAGTCTGCCACTTTTCCCAGGTCTGGCCGCTGCGGCCGGACGATTTTCTGCCCCGTTTCCAGGCCGCAAGGCGCGTGATCATGGTCGAAGGCAACAGCACGGGCCAGATGGCCGGCCTGATCCGGCGCGAAACCGGTTTTGCCGTGCACGGCAAGGTGCTGCGGTACGACGGCCTGCCCGTGACGGCCCGCTACATTCTGGAGCGCATCAAGGAGGGACGCCATGCTTGACCCGAAAATCTACGGCGAATACGCGACATCCTGGTGTCCCGGCTGCGGCAACCACGACGTGCTTGTCGCCGTGAAAAAAGCCATGGCCATGGCCGGCCTGCCGCCGGAAAAAGTGCTGATGGTCAGCGGCATCGGCCAGGCGGCCAAAGCCCCGCACTACACCAAAGTCAACGTGCACAACGGCCTGCACGGCAGAGCCCTGCCCGTGGCCACCGGCGCGAAACTGGCCAACCCGGACCTGACCGTCATTGTGGAATCCGGGGACGGCTGTCTGTACGGCGAAGGGGGCAACCACCTTATGGCCGCCCTGCGGCGCAACGCGGATATTACCATCCTGGCCCACAACAACGGCATCTACGGCCTGACCAAGGGCCAGGCCAGCCCCACCAGCACCGCGTCCATCCAGAGCAAGGCCCAGCCTTTCGGGGTCAACAACCTGCCCTTCAACCCCGTTGCCGCGGCCGTCGTATTGGGGGCGTCCCTGGTGGGCCGGGGCTTTTCGGGAGACAAGGAAGGACTGGCGCAACTGGTCCTTCAGGCCATACGCCACCCCGGCGTCGCGCTGCTGGATATCCTCAGCCCCTGCGTGTCCTTCAACAAATACAACACCTTCGCCTGGTACAAAAAACGCTGCCGGCCCCTGCCCGCGGGGCATGACCCCACGGACAAGTTCGCGGCCCTGAAAGAGGCGGAAAAATGGGACGAGGAAATCCCCCTGGGCGTCATTTACCGCCGGGACGGCAGGCCGGTCATGGAAAGCCATTTCCCCATGCTGGCCAAAGGCCCCCTGTGGACCCAGCCGGTGGACAAGGCGGCCTTGCGGTCCGTCATGGACGGGTATAGATAACGGATAACGGCGGCCGGGGGGAGTGATGCCCCCCCGGCGCGGCTCCGCCGTCCCGGACCGAAACCGGCCGCGTGGTATCCCCCCATGACGAAGCATGTTTCCTGGCCGCCGAAGTATCGCTGGCTGCACGACTACGCCCGCGCGAAACCCCATGCCGTGCTGGAATGGAAAAAAAGCTGGGACGCCCTGCTCTATCGCCTGCACGGCAGGATATTCGCCCTGCTGCTGCGGAACACGGCGGGCGAGACGCTGCTGAACCTCAAGTGCGATCCCTACCTGTCTCTGGATTTCCGCGGCCGCTACCCTGCCGTGCTGCCCGGTTGGCACATGAACAAACTGCACTGGATTTCCCTGGATCTGCAGGGCGCCACCCCGGAAAACGTCTGCCGGGAACTGGTGGATATTTCCTATGACCTGGTATGGGCGGGACTTCCCCAAACCCTCAGAGGCGGCAGGCCGGAACGAAAACAGCGCCGGGCTGTGCCCTCGCCGCCGGATTGAACGGCAAACGGGAATGCGCCCGCGGCTTTCGCGCCTGTTTTCGCTTGCCCTCCGGCGGGAGCGCCCGTTATGGATGGCTAGCCATGCAAGGAGGATCGCCATGCTTGATTTCGTTGTGGATCGGGATCTGTGCGTCCGCTGCGGCAACTGCGTCGCCACCTGCAACCGGGGCGTTCTGGCCGACGACGGGGAAGGCGGCCCCCGGGTTCCCGCCGAATTCGAGACTCTGTGCAACTTCTGCGGCCACTGCAGCGCCGTGTGCCCGGCCGGGGCGATCGTTTCTCCCGGCTGCGGCGGCGAAAGGGCCATGCCCCTTCCCGCCGGAGCGCCGGTGGATTTCGCAGCCGCCGGCCGCTTCATCCTCTCCTGCCGGTCCATCCGCCGCTACACGGAAGAGCCTGTCGGCCGGGACGACATTCTGGAACTTCTCGACATCGCGCGCAGGGCGCCCTCGGGCGGCAACGCGCAGACCCTGCGCTGGATGGTGCTGCGGGGCGAAGACAAAGCCCGGCGTTTCACGGCCCTGAACATGGAATGGTTCGACACCGTGGTGCGGCGCGACCCGGAGCTCAGCCGCCGCTACAACGTGGACAGGCTGATGGCGCGCTACGAAAACGGCCATGATCCCATTCTGCGCGGCGCGTCCTGCGCGGTTTTCGCCCTGACCGACAAGAAAATGCCGTGGGGACCGGTGGACGCGGCCGTAGCCATGACCTATTTCTGCCTTGCGGCGCACGCCAAAAACATCGGCAGCTGCTGGTGCGGTTTCGGCATGCTGGCTGCCGCCTCGTATCCGCCCCTGCGCGAGTTTCTCGGCCTTGACGGCGATGCCGTGGTCGAGGCCATGGCCTTTTTCGGCCATCCGGCCGTCGAATACCACGCGGTCCCGCCGCGCAAGCCCCTGAAAATCTCCTGGCTGTGACGCGCAGCGCGGCGGCGGACCCCGCTTTTCCGGAATATCCGAAGAGGAGCAGCGTCCCTCAACTTTTTTCCCCGGAACCGCCGGCCAGCAGCAGGCCCGCCGCGACGAACAGACTGGCGCCCGACAGGACGAAGGCCAGGAAAAAATCCTGCCCCCGCGCGGTAAATCCCGCCACAAAGGGGCCGATGATCTGGCCGGCGCCGTACAGCGCCGTCATGACCGCCACGGTGTGGGCGCTGGGCCTGCCGCTCAGGGCGACCCCGTATTGCAGCGACAGCATGGTGATGCCCATGAAGGTGCCGCCGAGCAGCAGGCCGCTCGCCAGCGCGGCGGCCGGGGCGGATGACAGCACGGGCAGCAGCGCGCCCGCCCCTTGCAGCAGAAAAGCCGAAACCAGCATGCGCAGATATCCCCCGCGCGCGGCGTACCGCCATGCCGGCGTGCTGAGCGCGGCGGCGACCCCGGTGACGATCCATGACGCGCGGGCGATTTCCGGCGAATTGGTGGCGCTTTTCACCAGAGCGACCAGGAAGGTGGCGCCGATGATGTACCCGAAGCCTTCCAGAAAATAGGCCAGCAGCAAAATGGCGTACCGCCTGCCTTGCCCGGGGTCCGGCCGCGCGTCCGGAGCCGGAGCCGGCCCTGCCGGAATCCGGTTCACGCCGGGGCGCAGGGCCACACAGGCCGCAAGCGCCGGAAGCAGGCAAAGGGCGGCCATGCCCGGCCACGCGGCGGCCGGGCCGCCCGCGCTTTCCAGCGGCCCCGCCGCGATCCCGCCCAGGGCTATGCCCGTCCCCACGCCGCTGTACAGAAGGCCCGCCAGAACAGGCCGGTTGCAGGCGGCCAGGGTATCCAGAACGATGGAAGAACACAGAACGAAGCAAGCCCCCGAAGCGAAACCGGCCGTAAAACGCAGGGCATGCCACGGCACGGGCGTCCGCGCCAGCCCCATCCCGGCCGTGCTGGCCAGACTGACGGCCAGAAACGCCACAAAAAGCACATACCGGCGCAATCCGGGTTTTTCTCCACGCATGGCCAGCACCCCGGCCAGGTATCCCGCATAGTTCCAGGCCGCCATCATGCCGGCGACGTCCGCGCCGAAACCGTAGGCGTCCATCATGCCGGGCAGCAGCACCGTGTAGACGAAACGCCCGATCCCCATCACCACGACAAAGGCGCACAGGCCGCCGATCGCGGGCAGCATGCCGTTTCCGGGCAGCCGCGCCATGCCGCGCCCCGCAACCGGGAGCAAACCGCCGCCGATGCGCGCCGTGTTTTTATCCGCAGGCATCTCTCCTCCCCAACAGCAGGCTACGCTTCACATAGCGCAAAGTACAGCATTCCATACGTGCAATGCTGTACCGCAAAACCGCCTCTCGTGCGCGCGGCATCTCAAAAGAGCAGTTTGATTCCTCCCGCAAAAGCCAGACAGCGCATCAGAAGATTGAACGTCTCGCCGGGGATTCTGCGCATCACGAATACGCCGGCAACGGCGCCGGCGACAACGCAGGGAAACAGCATGGCGTTCACCTGGAAAGATCCCGGCGATATCAGGCCCAGGCTGGCGCTGAGCGGTATTTTGACCGCGTTTATGATCAGGTAGAGCCAGGCGTTGGTGGCGACGAATTCCTCTTTGCCCATGTTCATGGCCAGCAGGTATACCATCATGGGCGGTCCCGCGGCATTGGCCAGCATGGCCAGAACGCCGGCGACAAATCCGAGCGTCCGGGCAAACCAGCGGCTGCTTACGGGAATCGGCAGCTTGAACCGCTTTCGCGCCCAGTCCAGAATGAGAATGCCGATGACCAGGACGCCGAGCACCTGCCCGTACGCGGCATCCGCTATGCGGTCCATGAGGATGTAGCCGACAAAGACGCCGGAAAGCATTGCCGGAAGAACGGAAAGGATATGCCGCCAGACGGCCGATTTCCGCCAGTAGCAGACCGCCAGGATATCCGCGAAGAAAAGAAAGGGGAGAATATAGCCGGTTGAAAGCTTGGCCGGTATGACCATGGGCACGAGCACCACCGCGAGTATCGCAAGGCCCGGAACCCCCGATTTGGACGCTCCCGTGAAAAGGGCCGCCATCCCCAGCGCCGCCATTGCGGAAAGAGAAATATCCATGCATTCACCGTGTGTTGCTGTACCGGGTAAAAACCGCCATCCCGACGGCATGCGGCAGCGAAACCGATCCCCATCGCGCTGAAGCCGGGTTCGTCAAGGCGCGCGTGACAGCACGCTTGCTTTCTCCGGGGAAAAAATAGACCATGCGGTCAAAGACAACAAGTACGCACATTTTTGTTGCTTGGGCACAAAAAGGGAACCGCGCCATGGGGCACATACCGGACAATTTCACCGTGACCAAAAAACCGCACTGCGCCGTCGCGCTCTGTCTGGCCGTCATCAGCGGCAGATGGAACGGGATCGTCATCTACCACCTTCTCACCGGGACAAAACGGTTCAACGAACTGCGAAAGCTCATCCCCGACGTCACGCAACGGATGCTGACCGCCCAGTTGCGGGAGTTGGAAAAACGGGGAGTCGTCAGAAGGGAGGTCTTCCCGGTGATCCCGCCGCATGTCGAGTATTCGCTGACGGATTTCGGCAAAACGCTGGAACCGATTATCAGGAAAATTGAGGAATGGGGCCATCAATACCACGCCGAAGGAATGAAGAACGGCAAAGGCCTGTAGAAAGGCACGGGACATACGCTGAACGCGGCGACAACCATCCAGACAACAGGGAGCCGGACGATGGAAATGCATGCAATCCCCTTTGGCACGACCGACTGGGAACAGGTCGAAACGACCGAGCACCCCGGCGAGAGCGGCAAGGCGCTGTGGCGCACCCGGCAGTTCGGCGCGATCCGCGTGCGCATGGTCGAATACACGCCCGGCTATCTGGCCGACCACTGGTGCAGCAAGGGCCACATTCTTCTGTGCCTCAAGGGGGAACTGCACACCGAACTGGAAGACGGCCGCCGCTTTGTCCTTACTCCGGGCGTCGGCTACCAGGTCGCGGACAACGCCGAAGCGCACCGTTCCAGCACGGCCACGGGCGCGACCTTGTTCATTGTCGATTGACCCTCCTCTCTGGCGAAGCCCGAAAGCCGCCGCATGGCGGCTTTGCAGCATCCGCTTTGCGGGTTCCGCGCATGGCGCAGGAAGGGGCCGGATTTCGCCCGGCCGTTATGGAAAAGGCCGCGGCGCATCGCCGCGGCCCTGCATGGTCCGGGCATTGCCCCGGATTACCCGTGAACCCTGTCCTTTCCGCGCCGCAGAAAGCGGCCGGCCAGAAAATTCCGGCGATCCGGCCGGATCGGCTCCCCGGCATCGGTCAGGACCGCGTGTTTATGATAGACAAAGGGATCTTCCTGGTACAGATAGATTGTCCGCACGTAATCGATGTTGCCGAGCACAGCCCCCGGCCAGCGCTTTTTGGCTTCTTCCAGGCGTTTGACGGCTTTTTCGCGCATATCCTTTTCGTCGCCGAAACTCATGCAGCCCGAGGGGCAGGTCAGCACGCAGGCCGGGGATAACCCCTCGGCGATGCGGTCCGGGCACATGTCGCATTTGGACAGCTGTCTGCTTTCCGCGTCCTGGCGCGGAATATCAAAGGGACAGGCCTGGCGTACAAAATCGCCGCTGACCTGTCGGGTCAGTTCCGTGAAGGTCACGGCCCCGGTTTTCGGATCCTGCAGGATGGCCCCTTCCTTTTCGGCGTCCGCGCTCATTTTGCAGGTTGGGTCCAGGCAATGCCGGCACTGCTCCGGAAAGAACAGCCAGCGCATGCCGCCGGCGGGGCCGGATCCCTTCTCGATGTAATGCACGGTTTTGTACGTGCTGTAGCTCAGATCCGGCGGGTTGGTGTGCGAGCCGGTATTGCGGGTCTTTTCCGCCGGGAGTTTCTTCCACTGTTTACAGGCGATCTGGCAGCCGCGGCAGCCGATGCACAAGGTCAGGTCAATACAGAACGCCAATCCCATGACTGCCTCCTATGCCTTCTCTATGTTGACCATGAAAGCCTTGGTCTCCGGTATGCCCACGTTGGGGTCGCCCACCGCCAGCGACAGCAAATTGGCGGAATCGCCCCCGTCCTTGGGGGCAAGCCAGCCGTACTGCCAGGAGAGTCCCACCAGATGGACTTTTCTGCCGTTGCTCATGAAAGGCCGGATGCGTTCCGTCACCATGGCGACAGCCGTCATGGAGCCGCGCGGGCTGGTGATGCGCGCCATGTCCCCGTTCTTGATGCCTTTGGCTTTTGCCAGTTCGGGGTCTATTTCGGTGTACACCTGCGGTTCCGCCTCAAGCAGCCAGGAACTTTGCCGCGTCATGGTCCCTGTCTGCCATTGTTCCGTAAGGCGGTAGGTGGTGCAGACGCAGGGGAAGCGCGGATCATCCACCACGAACGTTTCGCCCTTGGCGATATAGGCCGTGGGGTTGATGCGCTGCGTCGAAAACCCGTGCTTTTTGAACGGCGATTCCACCGGCTCGTAAAACTCGGGGAAAGGCCCGTCCAGCAGGCCTGGGCCGTACAAAGCGCCCAGTCCGTGCACCTGCATGATAAAAGGATGCCGGGTGCCGGGGTCGCCGCCGCCGTCCACCACGTCGCCGATCCAGGCGCCGTCCCGCCACTGGATGACGGCTTTTTCCGGATTCCAGGGCCTGCCGTTTTTGTCCACCGAGGCCCTGTTGTACATGATGCGGCGGTTGGCGGGCCAGGAATAGCTCCAGTTGGCGGAAATGCCTATGCGCTCCTGCTCGGGAGAGCGTCTGGGGTCGCGTCTGGCCATCATGTTGCCCTGGTCCGTCCATGACCCCCCATGCAGCCAGTTGCCGCACGCGGTGGAGCCGTCGGCCTGCAGAAGGGCGAAGCCGGGCACCTGTTGCCCGGCCTTGTACGCCTTGCCGTCAATGTTCACATCGCGCACAAAGGTGCCGTTCAGAAGTTTGGCCACCTTGGCCGGCGAGAATTCTTTGCCCTCTTTCCAGCTGTCAAGGCCGAAATGCCCGAGCGGCGCGGGGAAGGCCCCGCCCCTGGCGGCGTACATGGCCCGCAGCCGTTCGCCGAGGGCGAGCAGCATCCGGCCGTCCGTCCATACCCCGTCGCGCGGGGGCACGGTCTGGGACCTCCACTGGATCCAGCGGCCCGAATTGGTGATGGAGCCGTCTTTTTCCACGTCCGTGGCGCAGGGCAGCAAAAAGACCTCCGTATCCACGGTTTCGGGATCCACGCCCGGACCGTGCCAGAACGAGGCCGTTTCATTGTCAAAAAGATTGACGCTCACCAGCCATTCGAGTTTTTCCAGCGCCTTGCGGTTTTTGCCGGCGTTGGCTCCGCCGCAGGCCGGGTTCTGACCCCAGGCGAAAAGCCCCTTGACCTCGCCGGCCAGCATCCGGTCAAAAACGGCCATCCAGAAATACTCGGTCATCTTTTTGCCGTTATCCACCTTGGGCATAAGCCCGTACGCTTCTTCAGGGGTCAGATCCGGGTACATGGCCTTCAAAAAGCTCGCCACATACCTGGGCCGGTTCTGCCACCAGTTGACGCTCATCGGGTCGTTGGAAACCGGCGTCATGGCCTTGTTGTACGCGGCCAGATCCGCAAGGCCGCTGTGCGGCAAAGGCAGATAGCCGGGCCAGCTTTCGGTGAGCACGCCCTGGTCGGTTGCGCCCTGCACGTTCGATTCGCCGCGCAAAGCGTTTACTCCGCCGCCGGCCACGCCCACGTTGCCGAGCAGAAGCTGGATGATGGCCATGGCCCGGATGTTCTGCACGCCCACGGTGTGCTGCGTCCAGCCCAGCGCGTACATGACGGTGCCGGCCTTGTCCGGTTTGCCGGTGGCGGCAAAGGCCTTGTACACCTTTTCTATGTCGGCTTCGGAGCAGCCCGCCGCCGTCGCCGCCGCCTGCAGCGTATACCGCTCAAAGTGCGCCCTGAGCAGGTTCAACACGCAGCGGGGATTCCGGAAATCCGGGTCGCGCCGGGGCACGCCCTTTTCATCCGTCTCAAAGGCCCAGAAACTTCTGTCGTAGCGTTGCGCCTTCGGATCATAGCCGGAGAAAAGACCGTCCTTGAACCCGTACTTGCTTCCCACGATCAGCGACGCGTTGGTATAGTCGCGCAGGTATTCGGCGAAATACAGTTTGTTGTCGAGAATGTACTTGATCATGCCGCCCAGGAAGGCGATGTCGGTGCCCGAACGAAGCGGCACATGAAAATGCGCCTTGGCCGAGGTACGGGTGAAACGGGGGTCCACGTGAATGAGCGTGGCGCCGCGTTCCACCGCCTTCAGCACCCATTTGAAGGAAATGGGGTGGTTTTCTGCGGGATTGGAGCCCATAATCAGCACACAGTCACTATTGGCGATGTCCTGCCAGTGGTTGGACATCGCCCCGCGTCCGAACGACTCTCCCAGAGCCGGTACGGTGGAGCTGTGTCAGAGACGGGCCTGATGCTCTATATACACGACGCCGAGAGAACGCATCAGCGCCTGGATGGCCCAGGACTCCTCGTTGTCCATGGAAGAGGTGCCGAACGAGGCGATGCCCAGCGTGCGGTTGACCTTTTCGCCTCCGGCGTTCTTTTCGGTGAAGGTGGCGTCGCGCGTGGCCTTGATGTTGGCCGCTATGCGGTCCATGGCCCAGTCCCACTCCACCTCTTTCCATTCCCCGGATTTCGGGGCGCGGTACAGGGGTTTGACGGGCCTGGCCCGGTTTTCCACGATCTGCCAGAAACCCGCGCCCTTGGCGCACAGCGAGCCTTCATTGATCGGGTGATCCGGGTCGCCCTCAAGATTGAGCACCCGGTCGGTGCCGTTTCCCGCGGCCCTGTCGCCGGCATTGACCATGATGCCGCAGCCCACGGCGCAATAGCAGCAGATTGAGGGGGTCTGTTTCGTCCATTTCAGACGGGCGATGTCCGCCCTGGCGGCCACCGCGTCGAAATTGAACGGCAGGCCTGAAAAGGCTGTTGCCAGCGCGGCGCCCGCGCCGGTCTTGAGCAAAGTTCGCCGAGTGATGCTCATAAGACGCCTCCTGGGGGAATTCACGCTTGGGGTTTGGCAAAAACTTCAGGGCGTTCGTCGCCCCGAAAGGTTTTCCAATACTCCCAATAGGCTTCAAGAAAAAGGAAATCAACTATTACTATTTTTCTGTACATATTTTTTCATTCTTCTATATTTCACATGCCCGTACCGCCACCCCCGCGAGGAAACACCATGCCCGACACTCCGTTCGCCGCGTCCGACGGAAAATTCAGAGCGCTGGACCAGGCTTGCTGGCTGCCGCCGGAACTCGTGGAACTGGCAAAGCGCGTGCATTCCGCCCAGGGGCGCGCGGCGCTTTCTTTTGCCGGCGATCTCCCTTTCGGGCGTCCGCCGGTCACGGTTACGGACGAACAGCACCGGCAGGGCTCGCCGCTGCTGCCGCGCCGGGATTTCCCCGCCGGTTCGCCACGGGCGCAAGCCCTGCTGCGCGCCATCCAGGGCATGCTCAGCCGCCTGGGCGGGCCGTTCAAGGACGCTTCCCGGCGCTTCGGCAGGCTGAAGGCGAAAGGCCGCATCAGCGCCGAGGAACTGTTCCGCGCGCATCTGGATGAAGACGCCGGATGGTTCGAGCGGCACCAGCCGGCTTTCACCCAAGTTCCCGGCCTGCCGCGCTTTCTGGCTCAAAGCGCCATGAGTCCCTTTGCGCACGCGCTCACGCAAAGCATTTCCCACAGCGGCGGGCACGATCCGGCTTCAATCTGGACTTACGGGCACTGTCCGCATTGCGGCTCCCACCCGTTCATCGGAGAACTGCGCGGGCCGGAGGGCATGCGGCTGCATGCCTGTTCCTTCTGCCTGCTCGTTTATCGGGCGAAACGCCTGCAGTGCCCTTTCTGCCTTGAAGAGGATGCGGACAGACTCGCCTTTTTCACCGCGGATACCGAACCGGGGTATCAGGTCCACATTTGCCGTTCCTGCACGGGCTACATCAAGCTGGCGGATTTCCGCGGCAAAGACTCCGCCGGATTCGTGCCCGCGCTGGACGATCTGCTTTCGCTGCCGCTGGACATGCTGGCGGCCAAAGAAGGCTTTCGGCGCCCCGCCGCCTCGGCCTGGGGGTTCTGATGCACGGCAAAAACTCCTGCGATGCGGCCCGCATCCGGCAGTGGCATGACGGCGCGTGGATCACGACCGAAGATTCCGTGGCGCATGAAATACGGCTTGTCGTCGAGCATGAGGGTGAAAAGCGCCCGCTGTGGTCCAGGCCGCAGGAACTCAAAGAGCTGGCCCTGGGAAACGTGCTGCTGGAACGGGGATTGCCCCCCCGCGGTCCCGCGTTTTTTCCCGCGCCGGAGCATATTGCGCTTGAAGAGGAGCGCGATGGCGAAGCCCCCCTGGTGCGGGTGCGGTTCACCGGCCCGCGCGGCAAGCGCGCGGCGAAAGCCGAACCCGGTTCGGCGCGGGCTTCCGCCCTGCTTGGGCACATGCGCGGTTTTCTCGATGCGCCGGGCCTCTGGGCCGGCACCGGATGCTCGCACCGGGCCGCCCTGCTGCGCCTTGATCCGGACGGCGCGCAGGCCAGGATCGCGCTGCTTGTTGAAGACATCGGCCGCCACAACTGCCTGGACCGCCTGGCCGGCCACGCCGCCCTGAACGGCCTTGTCCCGGGCGAACACGCGCTGCTGACCACGGCCCGCCTGACCGCCAGCCTGTACGCCAAAGCGCGCAGGCTCGGGGTCGCCTTCATGGTCAGCCGGGCCGCCATCACGAAAGTCGCGCTGCATGAGGCCCCCAAAGAGGGCGTCACCCTGGTGGGGTTCTGCCGCCCGGCGGAAAAACGGCTGACCGTCTTTTCCGATTCCATGGGACGGGTAGTCTGAAAAGGGGCCGGAACGTATCGGGACCGGGACCGGCCCCGGCACCGCCGGCGCGGGGGGCCCGACTCCGCCGCCCGGACAAAATCGCTGTTCCCGTCCGGACACCCTCGATATCCTCGAGATACCGTGCCGCCAGCCGGAAAAACGCGCAGATCCCCCTCTCCGGGGCGGCTCGCTTTTTTCGCGGGATGCGGGTACGCTGCCCCACGATTCCTATCGACCGGAAAGCTTCATGCCGGTTTGCGCATCCGATTTTCCACGCAAACGGCATGCCTGACAGCACGCCAAGGAGCTTCGCCATGTCCGCCTCCGGCCTTCGCTCTTCTTCGGGATTCTTCGGCCGCACCGTCGTCTGGGGGGCGTTCACGCTGGCCGTGCTCGGCTGGGGCACGGGCTTTTACGGGCCGCCGGTATACCTGCACGCCGTGGTGCAGCGCACCGGCTGGTCCGTCAGTTTCGTTTCCGGCGCGGTGACCCTGCATTTTGTCGCCGGCGCCCTTGTCATCGCCTGCCTGGCGACGCTGTACAAACGCTGGGGCATCCCCCGCGTCACCCGGACAGGCTCCATTGCCCTGGCTCTCGGCGTTGTCGGCTGGTCCCTGGCTGCGGAACCCTGGCAGCTTGCCCTCGCGGCGGTCTTTTCCGGCGGCGGGTGGGTGACCATGGGCGCGGCCGCGATCAATGCCATTGTCTCGCCCTGGTTCGTGCGCCGCCGCGCCCCGGCCCTGTCCACCGCCTACAACGGCTCGAGCATCGGCGGCGTCGTGTTCAGCCCCCTGTGGGCCACGCTTATCCCGCTTCTCACCTTCCCCTGCGCGGCAGCGCTGGTGGGCGCCGCAACCGTGGCTCTGGTCTGGATTCTGTCCGCGCGCGTCTTCTCCCAGACCCCGGCCGGCCTGGGGCAGCTTCCCGACGGCGGCGCGCCGGAAACCGCGGCTGCGGAACGCCCCGCGCCCGCTCCCGCGGCCCTGCCCGGCCGCGCGCTGTGGCGGAACAGGGCCTTTCTGACTCTTGCCGGCGGCATGCTGCTGGGGCTTTTCGCCCAGGTCGGGCTGCTGGCGCACCTGTATTCCGTGCTGGTGCCCGTTTTCGGGCGGGAATTGTCCGGTTTCGCCATGGGGCTGGCCACCGCCTGTGCCCTTACCGGCAGGACGGCGGTCGGGTATTGGATGCCGCCAAGGGCCGACCGGCGCCTGGTAAGCTGCGCCGGGTACGCGATACAGGCGCTCGGTTCCCTTTTGCTGCTTTTCGCCGCCGGCAACCAGGCCGCGCTGCTCGGCGGGATCGTTCTGTTCGGGCTCGGCATCGGCAACGCCACGTCCCTGCCGCCGCTCATCGCCCAGCAGGAATTCACCGAGAAAGACGTCAGCCGCATAGTGCCCCTGTGCGTCGCCATCGCGCAGGGCGGCTATGCGTTCGCCCCGGCCGTTTTCGGCCTGCTGCGAATGATGTCTTCCGGCGACGCATCCCGGACCGGCGCCCTGCCGCTTTTCGCCGTCGCGGCGGCCGTTCAGGTTCTGGCCATTGTCTGTTTTCTCGCGGGCCGCGGGGCCGCCCCTTCCCTCCAGCGCCGCGCGGCGCAGGCCAGGTAGAGGCCGCGGCCCCGCGCTTGCGGCCGGGTTCAGCGTTCAGCGGCGAGCGCTTCTTCTTCGGCCAGAATGGCAGCGGCGGCTTCCATTTCTTCCATTTCCTTGCTGTCGCCGCCGTAGCGCTTGTCCGCGATCAACGCGCCCACGATATCCTCCAGGCAGTTCAGGGTCGTGACGCCCATCTCCAGCGGGATGCCGAAGGCCTGAATCATGACCAGCACCTTGACCAGCCCCGCGTTGGGGATGCCGCCGCCGTTGGCGATCAGCACGGCCATGATGGCCATCTGGAACAGCTAATGTATCCCATGTATCGAATGAAAAATTCTCCAGCAACAGTCCCGTTTACTCCAGCATATTTTCATGTAGACTGCGCCGGGGAGGCTTCGAATGGACAGCGAACGACGGGACAGGCCCGGGCCGGAGGAATACGAGGCCCTGCTGGAGGTTTGGGAAAGCTCCGTACGCGCGACGCACACCTTTTTGAGTGAAGCGGACATTACAGATCTGCGGCCGCGGGTGCGCGAAGCCTTCGACGCGGTATCCCTGAGGGCCGCGCGGGATGCGTCCGGGCGCATTCTCGGTTTTTCGGGAATTGCCGGCGACGTACTGGAGATGCTGTTCGCGCGCGCGGACGCGCGCGGGCAGGGCATCGGCGCCGCCCTGCTGCGCCGGGCGCTGGACGAAGGCGTGACCCGTCTGGACGTCAACGAACAGAACCCGCAGGCCCTGGGCTTTTATGTACGCATGGGATTTGAGGTCGTCGGCCGTTCCGCCTGGGACGGCCAGGGCCGGCCTTTTCCCCTGCTGCATATGCGCTTGAAGGAGCGGGACAAGGCGGGCGCGATTCCCCGCGGCTACGCCATCCAGGCGGCCGGGCCGGAGCATGTCCCTTTTCTCAATGCGATAGAACTGGCGGCGGCCGCCATATTCCCGCCCGGCTCCATTCCGGAGCATGTTCTGTCGGACAGGGCGCCGGCGGCCGTGCTGACGGATGCGGCAATCGACGGCAGGCTCATGGTCGCCCTTGACGCGGCCGGGCGCCCCGTGGGCTATGGCCTGCTGCGCTTCATCGATGATCTTGCCCTGCTGTCGCAAATGGACGTGTATCCGGACCACGGCCGCAAAGGCCTGGGCAGGGCGCTCGTTATGCGCATTGCCGATATCGCGCGCCGGCGCGGCGCGGATTTTCTGCACCTGACCACCTTCGTCAGGGTGCCCTGGAATGCCCCTTTTTACACGCGCCTGGGATTTATGGAGATTCCGGAGCCGGAGCAACCGCCCGCCATACGGGATATTCTCGCCGATGAACGGAGCAGGGGGCTTATAAATCGGACGGCCATGCGGCTGGCGCTCCGTTACTGAATGAAAAAACAGAATACATCCCGTTTTTCCCGACGTCGCGCGCCGCCGCAGAAAGGCGCGCGCGTGGAACGCGGGCCAAAGCGGGAGCAGACTCATATGGGCAACAGCGGAAAGGCCGACCGCGTGCGTTGTCCCGCTTCACAGGGCAAAATCAGGGTTCCCCTGCCCTCTCGGGCGTGATACGGAAAGCGCATGGTTCGTCTGCTCTTCCGCATTCTTGGCCGCCGCGGCGCCATCGCCCTGGTTCTGGCCCTGGCAGCCGCCCTGACCGGCGGCTTTTTCCTGGGCAAGGGCCGGGTGATCCAGATTCCCGACGGCGACACTCTGGTCGTGCTCACTGAAAACGGCACTCTCACCCGCGTGCGCCTGTACGGCGTGGACTGCCCGGAAACCCGCCAGCACGGCGGCGGCGCAGCCGCCGCCTTCGCCAGCGAAATGGCCCTGTTCCGGCCGGTATCCCTTGCCGTCATGGATACGGATCAGTACGGCCGCAAGGTTGCCGTCGTGCGCCTTGCCGACGGCCGCACCCTGAACGGGGAACTGGTGCGCGCCGGGCACGCCTGGGTTTACCGCCGGTATTGCACCGCGTCTTTCTGCCCGGACTGGCTGGATCTGGAACGCCAGGCCAGGAAACAGCACCTGGGGCTGTGGGCGGGCAAAAGCCCCCAACCGCCCTGGCAATGGCGCCGCGCGCATCCGAGATAGCTGCGGGGCCCCGCCCCGCGCCCCGGCAGGGCGCGCGATCCCCTGCGCCCGCGCCGCGTGGGCGCGGACAGCATCCGTTGCCGCCGTGAAGCGCCGGAGTGGCGCGCCTCCGCAAACCCCGGCTTTGCAGGGTTTGTCAAACAAAACCGCAACGATAAGGACGCCGCGGCATGCCGGGCATCCTTATCGTTGCGGTAAAAAAAACCTGCCGGCAGGGCGCGGAAAAAACCTCCCTGCCGTTTACGCCGACTGTTTGCGGGCGCGGATCAGTTCCAGCACCTTTTCGCTGAGCACCTGCAGGTCGGGTTTGGCGAACTGGGCGTCGACGCCCACGGATTCACCCTTGTGTTCCAGCCTGTTGGTGACCAGAGAGGAAAACAGGGCCACAGGCAGCACTTTCAGGATGGGGTCTTCCTTGATATGGCGGCACAGGGTAAGGCCGTCCATCTGGGGCATTTCGATGTCCGTGATCACGGCGTGCACATGATCCGCCACCTTGCCGCCGCCCTGTTCCACTCTTTTTTTGACGCCGCGCAGCATGTGCCAGGCTTCTTCGCCGTTGGGAGCCTGAATGACCCGGAAACGGCCGCTTTTTTCCAGCAGATCCTTGACCAGGCTGCGCACGTTGCCCGAATCGTCGGCATGCAGAACGGTGTAGACCATGTCGCCGTCCAGTGCGTTGCCCAGCGTTCCGCTCAACTTGATGGCCAGAGCCGGGTCCAGTTCGCCGACGATGGCTTCCATGTCCAGAATGAAGACCACCCGGCCTTCCAGGCGGACAACGCCCGTGACCGCGTTCCGGCTGACGTGCTGCAGAAAGTTGCCGGGGGCCTCCACTTCCTGCCAGCTCAGGCGGTGGATGCGGTTGACCCCGGAAACCAGAAATCCGGTGATGATATTGTTGAATTCCGTGACGATGATTTTCGGCTCATGGGTTGCGGTCCGCTTTTTGCCCAGATAGCGGGCCAGGTCCACCAGAGGCACAACCCGCCCGTCGCGGTGGGGAAATGCCCCCATCACCGCGGGGTGCCGCATCTGGGGCATGGCCGTCACCGGCTGCAGGCGGATGATCTCCAGGACCTTGGCAACGTTGACCCCGTAATGGCCGCGGTACCCTTCTTCATCAAGGTGGAATTCCACGACTTCCAGTTCGTTGGTGCCGGCATCAAGCAAAATATTCGTTTGTGACATGGCCACCTCACCTCGCAGCACGTTCAAAAATGTCAAACCGCAGCGGAACCCCCATTGCCCGCGGCGGTGTATTTTCCTTATCGGACCCCGCGTATAAAATCCACACCCTTTCCGTAAATTTTTCTCTTTTTCACCGCAAAACGGACCGCAGGCAGGCATCGCCACTGCAACACGGCATGGAGGGGAATTTTTGTTCGCCTGCTGCAAACGGTACATCCGCTGAACAAACCGGAATACTACAGACCGCCGCCGGGCCATTGGGTCCGGGGCGGTCTGTGGCTGCTGGAAAATCCTTCTTCGGCGGCACCCCGCCGCGCAGGCGGCATTCATTGCCGCCGGAAAGCGCCGGAGCGGCCGCGCGCCCTGAAGCAAAAAATTTTTCACTTCGCCATGCGCCGGTTTTCAAAAAAGACAAAACACTCTTTTCCCGAATGCGGGCAAGCCGAAGCGCCTTGTCCCAAAGGCGCGCTGCGCTGTTCTTCTGCCGGCGGCGCAACCGTTGCGGACGGCGGCCGCTTCGCTGCGCCGCGCATCCGCCCGGAGCATTTGCAAAAGGAAAACGCCCTATCTGCCCGCAAGATAGGCGTAGGCGGACATAGCCGCCCGCGCGCCGTCCGCGGCGGCGGTGATCATCTGGCGCAATTTCGTGTCGCGCACGTCCCCGGCCACGAACACGCCGGGAATGTTGGTGCCCATGTCCTCGTCGCCGGCTTTCACCCATCCTTCGGGGCGCATGTCCAGGCCCGTGTCCCGCAGGAGCGCGGAATTGGGCAGCGTGCCCACGAAAATGAAGGCGCCTGTCACGGCCAGGTCCCGCTTTTCGCCGGTTTTCACGTTTTTGAGGCTGATCGACTCCACCCCGGTCTTGCCGTTGATTTTTTCCACCACGGTATCCCAGACCGGCACGATTTTCGCGTCGGCCAGCACCCGGTCCGCCAGGAGCCTGTCCGCGCGCAGGGTGCCGCGACGGTGGATCAGGTACACTTTTGCCGCGAAACGGGTCAGGTACTCGGCCTCTTCAACGGCCGTATTGCCGCCGCCGACGACCGCCACCTCCTCCCCTTTGTAAAAAGCCGCGTCGCACACCGCACAGTAGCTCACCCCCCGGCCGGTCAGTTCCGCTTCGCCGGGAACGCCCAGAGGCCGATGGTGCGCGCCGGTGCAAATGATCAGGGCGTCCGCTTCTATCGCGCCCTTGTCGGTATGCAGGATTTTCTTGTCCGCCGACAGTTGGAGCTTTTCGACTTCCGCCATCCTGATTTCCGTTTCGAAATGCCGCGCGTGCTCTTCAAGGGACCGGGCCAGTTCAAAGCCGGAAACATGTTTCAGCCCCGGCCAGTTTTCCACATCGCTGGTGGTCAGTATCTGGCCGCCGGGCGCGCCCTTTTCCAGCAGAAGGGTGTCCAGCCCCGCGCGTCTGGCGTAAACGGCGGCGGTCAGGCCCGCGGGCCCCCCGCCCAGAATGACAAGTTCACGGTGTTCCACGGAATGCTCCTTATACTTGACTGGGTAAGCGGAAAGAGGCGCAGGGCTGATCCCCGACACCCCGGCGGCCGCCTTTTTCCCCGGCACGGAAGCGCCGCCGGGGCATGGCCGCCTGGGCAAGCCGGCGGAAACCCCGCGCGGCGCGCAAAGAGAACCCCTTCCGCCGCAAACGCGAAAAGCCGTTCACAATGTCCGGCCAGAACATTCCGGGTGATGACAACGTTTTTCTCACCGAGAATTTTTCATCGTTGCGAAAGGCAAAAAATATGCATTGAACCTGAAAAAGGCAAGCCCGGTGCCGGCACCCGCCGCTTCCCAAGAAACGCGGTCGCGAAAAGCTGCGTTTTTCGCCCGGCAGGGCGCAAAGGAAAACAAGGACGAAGCCGCATTGGAATGCCGCGGGGCCAATTTTCGCCGTGCACCGCAGCCGGGCGGAAAACGACAACTGTGCGGCGGGCGACCGTCCGCGGACAGCCCCTAAAGTATCCCCCCCTTTTGCCGATAAGCCGTATACGGCGTGTTCCGGACAGGCCAAGGAGGAGATTATGGGCATCAGCATCAGCGGCGCGGGCAATGCGGCATCCGACGCGGCCCTGGCCGCCAGCATCCAGCAATCGACCATCGGAGCGGAAATCATCACCAAGACTCTGGACACCTTGAACCAGCAACAGGCCGGCTCATGCAGCGGAAGCGGTTCCGACATGGCCGCCAGTTACGACTTCCAGAAATCCGTGCTGTCCGCCGCATACGGCGCCAAAGGCGCCGTGGCGGACCTCACCGGCTGAAGTCCTCTCCGGGCACGCGTGAAACCCCCGGCGGGACTCTTTCCGCCGGGGCGTTTTTTTTCATCCGGATGCCGCCCGGAGGTTTCGGACGGATGCCGGACCCCGCAAAGCCGGGGTTCGCAAAGCAGGCCCGTTCCGGCGCCGGCCGGCGCGGCGGGCTGCCGGTTCTGTCCGCGGCCTCGACGGCCGGGAGGCCGTCCTGGTTGATGGCGAACCCGGAAAACCGGATTTACAAGGACACGCCCACTTCGGCGCTTTCCGGCGGCTATGAATGGCGCCTGCGCCTGCGTGGCAACCTGTTGCCAAAGAAGATTTTGCCCACAGCCTCGACGGCCGGACGGCCGTCTTTTTTCAGGCGCGTTGCCAAAGCCGGCGGCGGTTGTTAGGTGTATATATCCCCTGCCCTGCAACAAGACAGGAATGCGATGCACGAATACACCCTGCTCAAAATACTGGCCGCCGGGTTCAGCCTGGCCCTGATCTTCGGCTATCTTGCCTTGCGCCTGCGCCTTTCCCCCATTGTCGGCTATCTGCTGGCCGGGTTTCTGGTCGGCCCCCAGTCCCCCGGATTTGTGGCGGACATGGGCCTGGCCGCCCAGCTTTCGGAAGCCGGGGTCATCCTGCTGATGTTCGGAGTGGGCCTGCATTTCAACATGGGGGATCTGCTGGCGGTCAAGGGCGTGGCCATACCGGGCGCCGTGCTGCAGAGCGCGGCCGCCACGGCCTGCGGCGCCTGGGCGGCCACCGCTCTGGGCCTGTCCCTGCCGGCCGGCATCATGCTGGGCATGGGGCTGGCCGTGGCCAGCACCGTGGTGCTGCTGCGGGTGCTGGGCGACAACAACATGGTGGACACGGTGCACGGCCATGTGGGCATAGGCTGGCTGGTGGTGGAGGATCTGTTCACCGTGCTGATTCTGGTCCTGCTGCCCAGCGTGGCCGGCCTGATGGGCGCGGCGGGCGCCGCCGGGTCCGCGGACGCCCTGTCCGTGGCCGGGGCGCTGGGCGGGGCGGTGCTGCGCCTTGCGGCGCTGTGGGTGACGGTGCTGGTGGTCGGGGGCCGCGTGGTGCCCTGGCTGCTGACCCACATCGTGCGCAGCCGTTCGCAGGAACTGTTCACCCTGACCGTGCTGGTGGCGGCGTTCGCCACGGCCGTGGGCGCGGCCGTGCTGTTTCAGGCGTCCATGGCTCTGGGCGCGTTTCTCGGCGGCATGGTCATCGGCAAGACCAAACTCAGCCATCAGGCCGGGGCGGACCTTCTGCCCCTGCGCGACGCCTTTGCCGTGCTCTTTTTCCTGTCCGTGGGCATGCTGTTCGACCCCTCGTTCCTGCTGCAGCAGCCTCTGCTCATCGCGGCCTGTCTGGCCATCGTGCTGCTGGTCAAACCGCTGACCGCCATGCTGGTGGTCACGGGGCTCGGCTATTCCGTGCCCACGGCCCTGACCGTGGCCGTGGGCCTGGCCCAGGTGGGGGAATTTTCCTTCATCCTGGCCCAGCAGGGCCAGCATCTGGGCATTATTCCGGAATCGGTCTACAACGTGCTGGTGGTCTGCGCCCTGGTATCCATCACCTGCAACCCCGGCCTGTTCCGGACCATCCCGAAAATCGAGGCCGCCCTCAAACGCCGGGAGAAATTGTGGCGCGTTCTCAACGCCAGAGCCGAAGCCAGAGCGCTGAAAGGCAACGCCGCCCATGCGCCCCGGGGGCACGGCGACGGCACGCCCCATCCGGACGTGCCCATCGCGGTGGTGGTGGGATACGGCCCCACGGGGAAAAGCGTGGCCCACGCCCTGTCGGACAGGGGCCTGACCCCGGTGGTCATCGACCTGAACGTGGACACGGTCAACCGCCTGAGCGGCAAAGGCAGGTGGGCGATATTCGGCGACTCGTCCAAGCGGGACATCCTCGTCGCTGCCGGCGTCGAACGCGCCGGGTACCTGGTCATCACCGTGCCGGCCGTTGAAGACGCGGCGGCCACGGCCGCCATGGCCCGCAGCCTCAATCCGGACATCCGCATCATGACGCGGGCCCGGTTCCTGGAAGAAAACGCGCTGCTGCGCAAAGCGGGCGCAACGGCCATCGCCTTTGAAGAGGAAGAAGTGGCCAGAAGCCTGACCGCCATGGTGATGGACGACGTGCGGCGCTGCGCCGAAGGCGCCTGCCCCGTGCCCGCGCGGCCGGAATAAGGCGAAGACCGTTCTTCGCGGTGCGGAAAACGGTCTTCACCTGCCGGGGGCGCAGGGCATCGTGTCCCCGCCGGGGGAGTTTGAGGGGCAGCGCCCTCGCCGGTATTACCTGATGATCCCGCGCCGGAACAGGCCCTCGAAATAGGCGATGGTCCGGGTCAGGCCCACGCGCAGCGAGGTTTTCGGTTCCCAGCCGTAGCGTTCGCGGGCCAGGGTAATGTCGGGCCGGCGCTGGCGGGGATCGTCGGCGGGCAGGGGCTCATGGATGACCGCCGATCCGGAGCCGGTGATTTCCAGCACTTCCCGCGCCAGTTCCAGCATGGTGAATTCGCCGGGATTGCCCATGTTCATCGGGCCGGGAAAGCCGTCGCCGTCGGCCGTGAAGCGCAGCATCAGCTCCACCAGATCATCCACGTAACAAAAGGAACGGGTCTGCTGCCCGTCGCCGTAGATGGTTATCGGCGCCCCGCGCAAGGCCTGCACGATGAAATTGGACACCACCCGTCCGTCGTTGGGGTGCATGTACGGACCGTAAGTGTTGAAAATGCGGCCCACCCTGATCTGCAGGCCCGACTGGCGGTGATAGGCGAACATCAGCGCTTCGGCGCAGCGTTTGCCCTCGTCGTAGCAGGACCGGCTGCCGATGGGGTTGACCCTGCCCCAGTAGCTTTCGGTCTGGGGGTGCACTTCCGGGTCGCCGTACACTTCGGACGTGGATGCCTGAAAAATGGGAATGCGCAGGCGTTTGGCCAGGCCCAGCATGTTGATGGCGCCGTGCACGCAGGTCTTGATGGTCTGCACCGGGTCCACCTGGTAATGGATGGGCGAGGCCGGACAGGCCAGGTTGAAGATCGCGTCCACCTCCACCACCAGGGGAAAGGTGATGTCGTGGCGCAAAAATTCAAAATTCGTCTGCGGCAGAAATTCCGCTATGTTGTCGCGGCAACCGGTGAAAAAATTGTCCACGCACAGCACATCCGCACCCTGTTCCAGCAGGCGCTTGCACAGTTCCCGGCCCAGAAACCCGGCCCCGCCGGTGACGAGGCAACGTTTTTTCAGATGCATCCGCCCCCCCTTCCGAATGTCCTGTTAAAAACGCTTTTCCGCAAAAGGTCAATGCGCGATTGCCTTTCCGGAAAAATCACCCTATTGCAGGGGCAAATCCCTCTGTTCAGGAATAGCCCATGCCCCTGCTCAAAGAACTCGTCGTCATCTTCTGCCTGTCCATTGCCGTCATTTACGCCTGCACCCGCATCAAGATTCCGCCCATCGTGGGCTTTCTGCTGACGGGCATGGTTTGCGGCCCTTATGGCCTGGGCCTGGTCAGCGCCGCGCATGAAGTCGAAATACTGGCGGAGGTGGGCGTGGTCATGCTGATGTTGTCCATCGGCATGGAACTGTCGATCAGCGAACTGATACGCCTGCGCAAACCTGTGTTTCTGGGCGGATCCCTGCAGGTGGGCCTGACCATCGCCCTGATCACGCTGATTGCCGTCGCGGCCGGAGCGCGCACGGGGCAGGGCATCTTTTACGGCTGCCTGGCGGCGCTGTCCTCCACGGCCATCATCCTGAAACTGCTGCAGCAGACCGGCCAGATAGAAAGCCCTCACGGCCGCATCACCTTGTCCATCCTTATCTTCCAGGATCTGGTCATCGTGCCCATGATGCTGGCCGTGCCCCTGATGGCCGGCGCCGCCGCCGCGGGCGGCGGGGGCAATGCCCTGGGCATGATGCTGTCCGGCGTCCGGACCCTGGGCATCATCGCCGCCCTGTTCCTGCTGGCCCGCAAGCTGGTTCCCCTGGCTCTGGCCATGGTGGTGCGCACCCGCAGCCGCGAGCTGTTTCTGATCGCGACTCTCGGCATCTGCCTGTCCATCGCCTGGCTGACTTCGCTCCTCGGCCTGTCCTTGTCGCTGGGCGCGTTCATGGCCGGGCTGATCGTTTCCGAATCGGAATACAGCCACAGCGCCCTGGAGGGAGTGCTGCCCTTTCGTGACGTGTTCACCAGTCTTTTTTTCACCTCGGTGGGCATGCTGCTGAATCTGGAATTCTTCATCCACAACCTGCCCGGAATCGCGGAAATGGTCTTTGTGCTGCTGGCGGTGAAAGCCGTCATCGCGGCCCTGGTCACCGTGATCCTGGGCTATCCCCTGCGGCCGGCCATCATTACCGGTCTGGCCCTGTGCCAGATCGGGGAATTCTCTTTTGTGCTGGCCAAGGTGGGCCTGGACGCCAAACTGATGTCCCCCGACGGGTACCAGAGCTTTCTGGCCGCCAGCATCATCACCATGGCGGCCGCGCCTTTTCTGCTGGCCGGATCGCGGCGTTTCGCCGACGCCGTCGCCTGTTCGCCCGCTGCCTTCCGCCTGCTGGGCGAACATGCCGCGGCAGTGACGGAATGCGCGGAACCGGAAAGCGAGCTGTCGGACCATCTGATCATCATCGGTTTCGGCGTGGGCGGCAAATACCTGGCCCGCACGGCGAAGATGGCCGGCATATCCTACACCATCCTCGAAATGAACCCCGACACCGTGCGCGCCTATGCCGCCAGGGGCGAACCCATCAGCCACGGCGACGCCACCCATCCGGCGGTGCTGCGGTCTCTGGGCCTGCCCAAGGCGCGGGTGCTGGCCATCGTCATTTCCGATCCGACGGCCGTGCGGGGGATTACCGAAACGGCCCGCCGCATGGCGCCGGCCGTGCATAGTCTGGTGCGCACCCGCTTTCTGGGCGAGATCAACGCCCTGAAAGAACTGGGGGCCAGCGACGTGATCCCCGAAGAGCTGGAAACCGCCGTGGAAATTTTTACCCGCGTCCTGTCGCGCTACCTTGTGCCGCGCGGCGATATCGAACATTTCGTGAACGAGGTGCGCGCGGAAAATTACGACATGATCCGCAAGCTGGACCTGCCCGGGACCAGCCTGGGCGCGCTGCAGAAACATCTGCCGGGCCTGAACGTCACGGCCCTGCGCGTCGAATCCGGTTCCCCTCTGGACGGGCGGACTCTGGAACATTCCGGCCTGCGCCGCGCAATGAACATGACGGTGGTGGCCGTGCTGCGCGGCGAGGAAACCTTCGCCAACCCCGACGGTTCTTTCCAGCTGGCCGCCGGCGACGTGGCGTACGCCTTCGCTTCCGCCGACAGCGTGGCCCGGGCCGCGCCCCTGTTCAGCGGGCCGGGGGGATGACGCGGGCCGCATGGACGGATCGCCGTCCTTCGGGACATAACGAAAGGCGGCTGCTTTTGCCCGGCAAAAGCAGCCGCCTTTCCGTCGCGGCGGCGAAGCCCGCTCCGCGCCCCCCTATTCCACCTCCATCCCGGCCCGGCGCACCGCGGTCAAACCGCCGGACACCACGCGCGAATTCGTGAACCCGCACTCATCCAGGACCAGCTGCGCCTCATACGCCCGCAGACCCGTATTGCAGACCAGCACCAGAGAGGTGTCTTTGGGGATTTCCGCCAGATGGTCGCGCAACAAATCCTGGGGGATGTTCGTCCACTCTTGCGGATGCGCGCTTGCAAGCCCTTCGGCGCTGATCCGGTCGCGGGCGTCCAGAAAGAAAGCCTTGCCCTCCGCCCGGTTTTCCCACAGCGTGATGAACTCCTGCGGGTCCATGGTCCGCAGGCGCCCCTCCAACATGTTTTCCGCCGCGTTGCCCAGGGTGTTGATCGCGTCCATGGCCGAAGCAAAGGGCGGGGTGTAGATCAGTTCCAGGTTGGAAAGGTCCGCCACCGCGCCGCCGGAAGCCAGGTACGGAGTGACCGCGTTGATGCGGCCGGTCAGGGCGTCGCCGTCCGCGCTTACCCCCTGGATGCCCAGGATGCGCCGGGTCGGCCGGTCCACCACCAGTTCCAGGGACAGTACGGCGTGTTCCGGATAAAAGTGCGCCCGGTCCAGATATTCCACATGCACGGCGGCCGCGTCATACCCGGCCTGTCTGGCCGCTGCCAGGGTCAGGCCCGCCCCGGCCGCGCTCTGGTCGAAGAGCTTTACGCCCCAGGCCCCCGCCGCGCCGGGAAAACTTGCCGCCGCGCCCGATTGCGACGCCAGGTTCGTGCCGATGACCCGGCCCTGGCGGTTTGCCTGGGACCCCAGCGGCAGCCAGAACGGTTTGCCCGTCACATGGTGGCGGATGGCCACGCAATCGCCGCCGCTGTAGATGTCCGGATCCGTGGTGCGCAGGTGCTCGTCCACCGCGATCAGTTTTTCGCCGTTGATTTCAGTCAGCCCCAGGCCGGCGGAAGCGGCCAGTTCGGTATTCGGCGCAATGCCCGTGCCCAGCACGACCAGATCGGCATCCAGGACGTGATTTTCCGTGACCACCCGGGTGACGTGCCCGTTTTCGCCCTCAAAGCGCAGAACCTTTTCCCCGCAGTGCAGGCTGACCCCGTGATCCTCCAGATCCCTGGCCAGCATGCGGGCCAGAAGCGGCGGCATGGTCGCGGGCAGAAGCTGCGGCGCGAAATCCACCACGGCGGCCGGTATGCCCCACAAATCGCCCAGGGCCACGGCCATTTCCAGGCCCACCAGGGAAGCGCCCACCATCACGGCGTTCTTTACCCGGCCCCGGCTGACGGCGTCGCGGATGGCTTCCGCTTCTTCCAGGGTCGAGGCCGTGCTGACGCCAGCCAGTTCAAGGCCGGGGATCGGCGGCCGTTTCGGCCGGCTGCCCGTGGCCAGCACCAGCCGGTCATAACCGATATCCCGTTCCTGGCCGGTGTCCAGGTCGCGCACCCGCACGGTTTTCGCCGGACGGTCGACGGACAGGGCCTCCGTGCGGGTCAGCACGTCCACGCCCTTGACCCGGCGGAAGAAATTCGCATCGCGCACCATGCCGTACTGGGTGGATTGCAGGTCTTCGATCCGGTTCACCTCGCCGGAAACAAAATAGGGAATGCCGCAGCCGCCGTAAGAGATACGGCCGCTCCGGTCGATCAGGGTAACCCGGCCTTCGGGCATCAGCCTCTTGAAACGGCAGGCGGCCTTGGGCCCCAGGGCCACCGCCCCGATAATGACGATATGCATAAAACCTCCTTGCGTAAACGGAGCCCTGGCCCCGCGGCGGCCGCGCCGCCCGCGCCCCGCCGGACAGAAGCCGTCGGGGGGGCCGGGGGCATCATGCCCCCGGGGGTATGGGGGACAGCATCCCCCGTGGTCCCGCCAATCACTCCAGCCCAAAAAATTTCTTCGCGTTGTCGCCGCAGCGTTTCCACAAGGCCGCCGGCTCCACTCCCAGGGTTTCGGCCATGGCGGTCACGGTAAAAGCCGTGTACGCGGGCTCGTTGCGTTTTCCCCGATACGGCATGGGCGCAAGATAGGGGCAGTCGGTTTCGGTCAGCAGGCGGTCTTCGGGGATGACGGCCAGGGCGGCGCGCAAGGTGCCATTGGCCGGAAAAGTCACCGGGCCGGGGATGGACAGATGCCAGCCCGCGTCCACAAGGTACCGGGCCTGCTCCGCATTGCCGCCGAAGCAGTGCCAGAGCACGGGGTACCCGTGGAACCCCTCGTCCCGCAAAATTTTCACGGTGTCGCCATAGGCCTCGCGGCAGTGGATCACCACGGGCCGCTTCAGATCGCGGGCCAGATGCAGCTGGTCGATGAACGCCGCGCGCTGCACGTCCGGCGGGCAGTCTTTCCAGTAAAAATCCAGGCCGGTCTCGCCCACGGCCCGCAGACGGGGATCAACGGCGAACGCTTCGGCCGCGGCCCGCCGTTCCGCCGGCGTGTAGGCCGCGGCGTCGTTGGGGTGGACGGCCAGCAGGAAAAAAACTTCCGGCCTGTCGCGGAACAGTTCGCGGCCTGTCCGCCAGGCATCCGCGCTGAGAAAGACATTGCCGATCCGCTCCACTCCGGATTCGCGGGCGCGGTCCAGCACGGCGCCAAGATCCGCGCCGAAATGCTTCATATCCAGGTGGGCGTGGGAATCGACCCCGCACGGGGGAAGATTCAGGGACCGGGGCGAAGGGCCGGGGGGGTGGTGTTTGCTCATCGAATGACACTAAGCATTTTTCGCAAAAAGGGGGGAAAATTTTTGTCAGGATCTGGCCGGAACCAGGGTCAACGGAAAGGACGCCCACAAGGCCTGCACGGTTTTCAACTGTTCCTCGCGGGAATAGGACGCGGCGGTCAGCCTGCCCTGGGCGAGGATGACTTCCAGCACCGGGGCTTTGCAGGCGGCCAGGCAGACGGCTTCCAGCAGGGCGCGGGCGGCTTCGATCACTTCGCCGTCGGGCACGAAAAAGCCGTTGCCCGACCAGGGCACATACCGCAGATCAAACGGCGGCATGTAGGCTGCCAGACGGGCGGGCCGCATGTAGTCCCAGCCGCCGAATCCGCTGAAGCCCACGGCCATGCAGCCGCTGGCCATGGCTTCCAGGGGCGGCAGGCCGATGCCTTCGGGAAAGCCCGTGCACAGGAAGATATGGCTTGCGGCCAGCATTTCCGCCACCCGCGCCGGCGGCTGGTTGTGGATTTCCACCCATTCCACGTCCGGAGCCCGTTCTTTGGACGCCCGCAGCGACGCCGTAACGATGCGGCGGATCTGCTCTGCCAGCGCCTTGTTTTTACGGGGCATCCAGGCGATGCGCACGCGGTCGTCCGGTTTCGATCCGGGCGCGAACAGTTCCGTATCGATCATGGGCCGCAGCACGCCGACCACGGGAAGGCCGGCCATGGTTTCCATGAACCAGGCCACGGGATGGGACACGGCCAGAAAGGAAACGGGCAGGTCCTGCCAGCGCAGATTGCCCGGCAGGGCGGAAAACAGATAGGCCCAGTTCTGCACGTATACCAGATTGCGGGCGCTGGCGTTGATGCCGGGGGCCAGCATGTTGGGCCAGCCTTCGGGCACCAGATAGCAGTCGTCGGCCGCCAGGCCCAGGCCGTTGCCGTTCCGGCCCCAGGGCAGCACGGTGAAGCCGGCCTCTTCGTGGGCGGCCAGGCCCGGGGCATTTCCCTTGACGGAGGTCAGGGCCACGGGCAGGTTCAGGGCCTGCAGCCGGGCCGCCAACTGATAAAGAACAGCCACGCCGCCGCTCATGCGGGGCAGAGGCGGAATTGCGATGACGGTGCGCATGACGTTGCCGCTTTGCTTGAGGTTCAGGGAATACAGGGTACTGCATTTCCGGCGGGTGTTCAATACGAGGAAAGAAAAACGGGAAAGAAGGCCGCACGGAAGGAAGAACGGCGCGGCCATGCGATCTTCCCGCCGCGCTTCGCGGCCCGGCAGGTGTGGAAAGCGCCTACAGCCGCTGGCGATACGTCAGGGACTGCCGCAGGGTTTCCCGGTCCATGAAGCGCACTTCCGCGCCCAGGGGAATGCCCTGGGCCAGCCGGGTGACCCGGATATGCGGAAACCGCGCGGCAATGCGGTTTCTGATGAACGAGGCCGTGCTTTCCGCTTCCAGCCGGGTGCCCAGGGCCAGGATCAGCTCCTGCACCGCGCCTTCGGCCAGGCGTCTTTCCAGACGGTCCAGTTCCAGGGTGTCCGGGGTGATGTTGTCCAGCGGGGCCAGCAACCCGCCCAGGATCAGGTACAGGCCTTTGTAAAAACCCCCTTCTTCCAGGGTCAGCATGCTGTCCCACTCGGAAACCAGGCACAGGGTTTCGGCGGACCGCGCGGGATCGGCGCACACGGCGCAGGGGTCCGCGTCCGTCAGCGCGCCGCACAGGGAACACAGGTGCAGATTGTCGCGCAGGTCGTGGATGGCCTTTCCCAGCAGACGGGTTTCCGCTTCCGGCCATTGAAGAAAGGTCATGGCGATGCGCAGGGCGGATTTCGGCCCCAGGCCGGGCAGCCGCGCGATCTGGCGGACCACGTCCTGCAGGGGTTCGGGCAGACGGTTGGAACTCATGCGCCGCCGCCTAGAACAGACCGGGAATGCGCAGCCCGCCGGTCAGCGCGCCCATCTCGCCGGCGGCCATTTCGCGGGACCGGCGCAGAGCCTCGTTGACCGCGGTCAGGATCAGATCCTGCAGCATGTCCACATCGTCGGGGTTGACAATATCCTTTTCGATCCGGATGGACCGGATTTCCTGCCTGCCGGTACAGACCGCCGTGACCATGCCCCCGCCGCTGGAGGCGCTGACGGTTTTGCTGCCCAGCTCTTCCTGAATTTTCGCCAGCTTGTTCTGCATTTCCTGCGCCTGGCGCAGGATGCCTTCCATGTTCTGCATACGTCCTCGCAACGGTATGGCAATGGCCGCGCGTCCCGCGCGGTTCGTTTGACGACATCCCCCGCACAGCCGGGGTTTGCAAAAATACGCCCGCGCCTCCGTGGCGGCCCGGGGACAAAAAAGACCTTGTCAGCGGCCCCGCCGCGCGGGACGCGCGGCTATTGCAGCGGTTCCGCGTTCCCGCGGCTGACGCCGTAATCCACAAGCCGGGCGCCCATCTCCTCTTCCAGCAGCCTGACGGCGGGGTGCGCGCGCACCTCTTCCCTGATCTCCGCCGGACTTTTGACCGGGGGCGGGGGCAGGACCTCAAGCGCCGTTCCGGAACCGTAATAGTCCCGGGCCAGAACGGCGAAGATCTGCCAGGTTTCCGGCTTTTCCAACTGGCTTTTGGCGAACGAGTTGGAAGGCGTGACCGCCAGGACCCCGTCCGCGAACGCTCCCGTCAGCGTGCGCACCATGCCCATAAAATCCCGCGCCAGGTCCTGCCGCTGTCCGCAGAAGCGCAAAAAAGCCTGCCAGGAGCAATCTTCCGGAACCCCGGCCCGCCCGGCGGAAAAATCTCCGGCGGAGGCGGGTCCCGGAGCGTCCGGAGCGGAAACTTCCGCCCCGGCGGAACGATTTTCGGCGTCCGCGTGGCCGGCGGGCGCATCCGGGACCGGAGGCTGCGCGGGAGAAGGAGATTTTTGCAGCCGGCTTTCCCCGGCCCGTGCCGTATCCGGACCGGGGGATCCGTTCGGGCCGGACGCAGCGGATCCCGCCCCCGGAGCGGAAGGAGCCGCCGGAGCGGCCGCGCCGCCGCCCGGCCGCACCATGCGGGACAGGTCTTCCCGGGGCAGCAGCCGGGGCAGCATGGCGATGTTGAGCAGCAAAAGTTCCAGGGCCAGAGCCGGTTCCAGGCTGGTCAGCACCCGGCGCTGCCCTTCCAGGGTCATCTGCCAGGCCGCGTGGATGTGGGCCGGCCCGAACAGCGCGGCTTCATCCCGCCAGCGGGCCGCCTCGGCCGCGGGCAGATCCAGGGCGGCGGCGTCCCCGGCCTGGCGCAGGATGAACATGGTCCGCCAGGCCAGAGCCAGTTCCCGCAGAAAAAATCCCAGATCCAGGCCGGAATCGAGCATTTCGCGCACAAGGCCGACGATGGCCGCGGTATCGCCGCCGCGCAGATGGCCCATCAGAGAAAACAGCAGCTCCTGCCCGGCCAGGCCGAGCACGCCGCGGGCGTCCGCCTCCGTCAGTTTTTCGCCCCCCAGCGCCAGCACCTGGCCCAGCAGCGACATGGCGTCCCGCACGCTGCCCGCGGCCCGCCTGGTCAGAAGGCGCACGGCGGATTCTTCGAAAGGCACGGATTCGGCGGTCAGCACTTTGGTCAGATGCGCTTCCAGCCCCTGTTCGGAAAGGCGTTTGAATACGTAATGCTGGCAGCGGCTGAGGATGGTGGCCGGAAATTTGTGCGGTTCCGTGGTGGCCAGGATGAAGGTCACGTTGGCCGGCGGCTCTTCCAGCGTTTTCAGCAGCGCGTTGAAAGCGTCGCGCGACAGCATGTGCGCTTCGTCGATGATGAAAATCTTGTACCGCCCGTCCATGGGCGCGTACCCCACCACCTCTTTCAGGCGGCGCACGTCGTCAATGCCCCGGTTGGACGCACCGTCGATTTCCACCACGTCCACCGCCGTGCCCAGGGTGATCTGGCGGCAGCGTTCGCAGGCGTTGCAGGGTTCCGCCGCGGGCGCATGCGCGCAGTTCAGGGCTTTGGCGAACACCCTGGCGATGGTGGTTTTGCCCACCCCCCTGGTGCCGCTGAACAGATAGGCCGGGGCCACCCGGTCCTCGGCAGCGGCGCGGGAAAGGATTGTCCGGACTGTTTCCTGCCCGGCGATGTCCGCGAAGGTCTGCGGGCGGTATCGGGCGGTAAGATTGGCATGGCTCATATCACGGCGACCTCGAAGGCTGAATAGCCGGTACGCTACGAAAAGGGAAGGATAAGGTCAAGGCGGCGATCCCTTGGTTTCTCGTGCGAAATGCGCTATGGAAAAAGCACCGCCGTTCCGACGGCGCAACGCTAAGGCCAGGATACGTACCGCATGATGCCGCTCCGCCGATTTGCCCCGGTTTCGCTCTTGGCTGCCGCTTTTCTTGCCGCGCCCCTTTCCTTGCCGGCCGCGCCGCCCGCGTCCGCGCCCCGGCCGGCCATCGCCCAACTGGCGGACAGGCTGGGGGAACCGCGCACCAACCTCGATTTCACCCTGCACCGCCTGGGACCGGGCAACGGCGCCACTCTGCTGGTGGTGGGCGGCATCCAGGGGGACGAGCCGGGCGGTTTTTCCGCGGCCTCGCTTCTGGTGACCAACTACGCCATCACTTCCGGTTCCGTCTGGGTGGTGCCCAACCTGAATTTTCCCAGCATCATCGAACGCAACCGGGGCGGCGCGACCGGCGACATGAACCGCAAATTCGCCCATGTGGACGTGGCGGACCCCGACTATCCCGCGGTACGCCGCATTCAGGACATCATCCGCGACCCCAGGGTCGACCTTATCCTCAACCTGCACGACGGTTCCGGCTTTTACCGCCCCACCTGGGAAAACGCCGCCCGCAACCCCAAACGCTGGGGCCAGTGCGTGATCATCGACCAGGAAAACGCCGACGCGCCCGGCGCATACGGACATCTGGGCAAAATGGCCCGCACGGCGGTGCAGGACGCCAACAAAAAACTGCTCAAACCCGAACATCGCTATCACCTGAAAAACACCGAAACCCGCAAGGGCGACCGGGAAATGGAAAAAACCCTCAGCTATTTCGCGGTACGCCACGGCAAACCGGCCTTCGGCGTCGAGGCCAGCAAGGATTTCACCACCGAATACCGCAGCTACTACCACATCCAGATCATCGAATCCTTCATGCGTCAGATGGGCATCGGCTTCAAACGCAGTTTTCCCCTGACCCCTGTCGGGGTGAAAACGGCCATCAACAGCGACGTGGGCATCGCCCTGTACGACGACCGCCTGGTGCTGCCGCTGGACAACGTCCGGCCCTCCCTGGCGTACGTGCCGCTGAAAAAGGACGCCGCCGTGGCCCCCCGCTGCACCAAGCCCCTGCTGGCGGTGCTGAAAGACAGGGACAGCTGGAAGGTCGCGTACGGCAACCGCACCGTGACCCGCATCGTGCCCCAGTATATGGATTACGACGATTCCCTCGGCAGTCTGGAAATCGTGCGCGACGGCAAAAACGTCATCGTACCCGTGGGCGAAGTGGTGACCGTGAACGCGTCCTTCGCGGTCAAAAGCGTTCCCGGCTACCGGATCAACGCCATCGGCTCCACCCGGGAAAAAGCCGACGGCAGCGAATGCGGCGTCACCTTGCGCAAGCAGGATTTCATGCCCCGCTTTTCCGTGGACAAAAACGCCAGCACCTACCGGGTGGAAGTATACAAGGACGGCGCCTTCGCCGGCATGATCCTGGTCCGTTTCGGCAAAACCCCGCCCGCCGCGCGCGAAACCATGACCGCCGGCAACGGGCCGGAATCGGATTTCGGATACTGAGCATTCCATGCCTGGAACGCTCGCGCAAGGATGCGCCCGCGAATCCTTGCCGCCAAAGAGGAGCAGGCGAGCTTTGCCCGCCGGCAAACTGGCCGTCTCCGGTAGAATGTTGCGGATATTGTTCAGTCTGCTATATATGGTCGCAGGTCCCTTTGCTTCACCCAAACGGCGCGCCTGCGCCCTGAAAGGAGAATACCATGGCAGCACCGAAAAATGATCGCGAAGCCCGGAAACAGAAAATCATTGATGTCCTGAACAAGGCCCGGGCCATGGAACTTTTCGCCATCACCCAGTACATGCATCAGCATTACACCCTGGATGACGCGGATTACGGCGAACTGGCCGCCAACATGAAACGCATCGCCATCGACGAAATGACCCATGCGGAAATGTTCGCCGAGCGCATCAAGGATCTGGGCGGCGACGCCACCACCGAACGCGACGGCAAAGTGGTCAAGGGACAGGACGTACGCAAAATCTATCCCTTTGATTCCGGCACCGAACTGGACACCATCGACGCGTACAACCAGTTCCAGTCCATCTGTAGGGAATGCGGCGATTCCGTCAGCGCCAAGCTGTTCGAAACCGTCATCGCGGAAGAGCAGGTCCACCAGACGTATTTTGACAATGTGGCCAACCACATCAAGAGCCTGGGCGACACATACCTGTCGAAAATAGCGGGCACCAGCGCTTCCACCGGCGGCACCACCAAGGGATTCGTCGCCAACCAGGGCGGCGCGGCCGCGGGTTGACGGAACCGGCGGGGGAAGGAGAAAAAACTTTTTTGCAAACAGTTTTTTCTCCGTCCCCCGCGCTTCGTCTTTCTTTTTTCAAAACGTTTTGGCGACTCTGGCGGAACAGGAGGGAACATGGCTTTCGTGAAATGGACCGCGCCGGAAATTTTCAAACTGTCCGCGGCATACTGGCCCAGTTGCGCCGTGCACGCGGCCGTCTCTCTGGACCTGTTCACCGTTCTGGACAGGGCCGAAAAACAGGGCAGGGCGCTGAGTTCCGCCGCTCTGGCAAAACGCCTGCGCTGCAACGCGCGGGCCACGGGCATGCTGGCCACCGCCCTGGTTGCCCTGGGCTTTCTGGAACGGGACGGCGAAACCCTGCGCCTGGCCCCGGAAATCGGCCGCTACCTGTCCGCGCTTTCGCCGGAATACGTGGGCTTCATCATCAGGCACCACGGCCACATCATGCCCGGCTGGGTCAAACTGGCCGAAGCCGTGCGCACCGGAGGGCGCATGCGGGACAATTCCTCTTCCGATACCGAAAGCGAAGAGGAACGGGAAGCCTTTCTCATGGGCATGTTCAACATCGCCGTGGGCCAGGCCGATTCCGTGGCCGCCAGCCTTGACCTTTCCGGCAGAAAACGCCTGCTGGACCTGGGCGGCGGCCCCGGCACCTATGCCGTGTATTTCTGCCGCCACAATGCGGAACTGACTGCCACCGTCTTTGATCTGCCCACATCGGAAAGCTTCGCGCGGGGCGTGATCAAACGTTTCGACCTGCAAAAGCGCGTGGATTTCACGGGCGGCGATTTTCTGAAAAGCAAGCTGCCCACGGGGTACGATGTGGCCTGGCTGTCGCAGATCCTGCACGGCGAATCCCCGAAGGATGCGGCCAGGCTGGTCAAGCGCGCGGGCAAAACCCTGAACAGAGGGGGATTGCTCTGCGTGCAGGAATTCATTCTGGACGACGATCTGAGCGGCCCGGCCCATTCCGCTCTGTTCTCCCTGAACATGCTGGTGGGCACCATCGGCGGGCAAAGCTACTCGCAATCGGAAATCGCGGCCATGCTGCGGGATGCGGGCGCGGTGAACATCCGCCGCGTGGAGGCGGCGCTGCCGCCGGGTTGCGGGATCATGGCCGGCGAAATGCGCTGACCGCCCGCCCCGCGGGCGGCATTCATTGCCGCGGCGGGCGCCGGAGCGGGCGTGCCGTGGCAAATCCCGGCTGTGCGGGGGTTGCCAGAGGTCTGCGGACAGCGCGTGGAGCGCGCTGTCCGGCCTTTTCTTTGTCCGCCGGGGCAATGCCCGCGTTTCGCCTCTGTCTTTCAGACAGCCAGGGCGGACCGCAGCATGTCGCCCACAGAGGCGTACTCCGCCCGGGCTTCGCGCCGGACTTCCTCGTCCGCGCCGGCCACCGTGACCCCGCTGAAACGCCGGATCATGGGCAGATCGTTGCGGCCGTCGCCCACGGCCAGCAGCCCTTCCTCCGGCCAGCCCTTGGCCGCCAGCAGCGCGTTGAGGCCCGTGGCCTTGCTGATGCCGGCCCGCGCGACATCGATGCACCAGCCGTTCTGGTAGGCGTGCAGGGCTCCGTCGAAAACCTCGTTCAGATCGCGGGCGTGCATCGCGGCCTGCGCCGCATCCGGATAGGTCAGGCTGATCTGCTGCACGCCCCGCATGGCCGCGGCCTGCGCCATGGTGACTTTCGTGTACGGTACATTCAGTTTGGGGTACCAGGACCCGGTCCCGTTAAGGTGCAGATACGCCGTGCCGTCCGCGAACACCGCGCAATGCTGGGACGCTTCGGCCGCGGGATGCGCCAGCAGGCGGGGCACCGCCGCGTCGTCGATATCCGTCCTGTGCAGCACCGACAAATCGCCGTCGTACACAATGGCTCCGGTGGCGCAGACCAGAAAGTCGAATCCGATGTCCCAGCGGACAATTTCCGGCAGCAGCATGGACAGATCACGGCCCGTGGCGATGCCGAAAACGTTGCCCGCCGCGCGCCAGGCGCGGATGGCCGCGACGGTTTCCGGAGCGATGGCCCCCCGCATGTTGAGGGTGCCGTCATAATCGCTGGCGGCGATACGCATGGTTGGTTTCTCCCGAGATGATCTGCCGGCAGGATAATCCCGGCGGCGCGATGAGGCAAGCCGGCTGCCGCCGGGTTGCTTTCGTCCTTGCGCGCGGGGGAAAAATTTTTTGAAAAAGGGCCTGCCCCCCTTGCTTTCCGAAAACCACGAGAGTAAAGGCAGTCCACCCTCGACACTCTGCCGTGGGAACACTAATCCGGTATGGAGTCACTGTTATGAAAGCGTCTTTTTGGCTGTCTCTGGTTCTGGCTTGCGCCCTGGCGTTCCCTGTCGCCTCCTTTGCGGCGGATGCCGACGCGGCTCCGGCCGCCAAGACCGAAAAGAAAGTGCAGAAGAAAAAGACCGCGAAAAAGGCTGACGGCGCCAAGGCGGTGAAGAAGGAAAAGAAAGCGAAGAAAGCCGACGCCGCCCCCCAAAAGGGAAAAAAGGCCCGGACGAAGAAAGCCAAAGCCGAGAAGCAGCCCGCCTGAGTTTGACGAAAGATGCACGACCGCGAGGCCCGGAACGTCGTTTCGGGCCTTGTTTTTCAGAGCGGCTCCACTGTGAAAATGCCCCGGGGCATTCCGCCTCCGGTACGCGCCGGAGCGGACACGCCTTTGCGCAGCGCGGCGTTGCGGGGTTTGTTCGCAAACTCGGCGCGTTTTCCCCGTGAACATCCCGGCGGATACGGGGCGCGGCGAAGTATCCACCCGAAGGCACGCGGCGCGGCGCGCCTTCGGGACAGGCCGCTTCGCTTTGCCCGCATACGGGAAAAGATGCATTGCGGCATTGTTCCGTCCGCGCGCAATACCGTCCGCTGAAGCCGGACCGCCGCGGCGGATTCTGGTTCAACGCGGAAGCAGAATGTACACCGCCCCTTTGGCGTCCAGGTGCCCGGCCACATGGGCGGCCTCGTCCCCCGCGCCGCAGAACAGGTCCATGCGGTTTCCCTTGATGGCCCCGCCGGAATCCTGCGGCAGGGTCAGGGCCGGGAAAGGCCGGGTATGCCGCCCGTCCGGCCCCGGCAGGGGGGCCAGAATCATGGTCAGGCTGCCCTGGGGCACGGTGCCGCGGTCAACCGCCAGGCTGACCCAGGGCGTAAGCGCTTTGCCCATGCTGCCGACGGGGCCGGATGCCGCCTCGCGAAAAAACACGTAGCTGGGGTTTTCATCGAACAGGGCGGAACGCTGTTCCGGGTGCAGGGCCAGGTATTCGCGAATGGCGCGCATATTCACCCCGTCCTCGGGCAGAAGGCCCCGCTCTTTCATCACCCGGCCCAGCGAAACGTAAGGCCGGTTGTTCTTTCCCGCGTACAGCACGTGGCTGACGGACCCGTCCGCAAAGCGCAGCCGGCCGGAACCCTGCACGTGCAGAAAAAAGGCATCGGTCTCGTCCACGTATGCGATTTCAAGCCCCCGGCCGCGCAGAGCGCCCCGGCGGTCGATGGCGTTGCGGCTGTGATAGGGCACGCCGCTTCTCAGATCCGGCGGCAGGCGGTACAGCGGATACTCCAGAAACGGGGCGGGTTTGCGCCCGGCCTTCAGGGTGGGTTCGTAATAGCCCGTGAAGGAAAAGTCGGGCCCCAGCCGCAGCCACCGGAAATGCCGGGCCAAAAGCTGCGGGTCGGCATCCAGCCGCGGCAGCAGCGAACGGAGCAGAGCCAGCCCCCGGGCCATCTCGCCCCAGGTCGCGGTCAGGCCGGGCCGGCTCAGGGCCACGGCCGCCGCCGGTTTTGCGGATGCGAAAGCCAGGCTCTGGCTGACCGCGAAATCCATATCCCGCCAGGACCGCAGGCCCTGTGCCGCCGGGGCCAGTTGCCGGACCAGCCTTGCCGCCTCGTCGGGGGCAAGGGGCAGGGAACAGGCGGCATCCAGAGGTTCGAACAGCGCAATGGGGGGGATGCGCGCGCCCGGACCGGCGGGCTGCCCGTCCGTCAGAACCTGTTTGCCGCAGCCCTTGAAACAGAGCAGCAGCGCGAGCACGCAGGCCGCCCTGAAAAAAAAACGCTTCATCGTCACCCGCTCCCTCGTTCCGCCTTTTCCGGCGATGGAACTGCAACGCGCTTACCCCGCCGCCGCCGTTTTGGCAACACCTGACGCGGGATCACGCCAAATTCAACTGTCCGGCAGCGGCTCAATTTGGCGTCAGCCAAGGAAGGCGCGTTCCGCGCGGAGCGAAGTGTATCAGAACATACATGAGCTTCGCGCGGGACGCGCCTGACGCGGGATCACGCCAAATTCAGCCGCTGCCCGGTTTTGTTTTTCCTTGCGGGCCGATGCCGGTACGTCATATGTGTACCCGATTGCCACAACGGAGTATTGACGATGAACGAAACCGCATCCCCTTGCGAAATCTGGTGCCCCCACCGCGTGTCCTACGGCGAGACCGACGCCATGGGCGTGGTGTATTATGCCGAATACCTGCATTTTTTCGAGCGCGCGCGCAGCGAGCTGATCCGCGCGCGCGGCCTTTCGTACAGCGAAGTGGAAAAGCGCGGTTTTTTCCTGCCCGTGCGCGAAGCCTCCTGCCGCTACCGTTCCCCGGCCCGCTACGACGATCTGGTGTACGTTCACGCCCGCATATCCGAATGGGGACGGGCTTCCGTGACCTTCGGCTACACCCTGTTCGACGAGAGCAGGACACGGGCGCTGGCCGCGGGCGCGACCCAGCACGCCTGCGTGGACGCTTCCGGACGCCCCGTGCCCGTGCCGGGCTGGCTGAAAGAACTGCTGTCCTGATGCGCACCGACATCCATACCCACATCTTCCACCCGGCCGTGGCCGCCAAAGCGGTGGGGCGCATCGCGGCCGTGGGTTTTACCCCTGTGGGAACAGGAATTTTCGACGACCTGCTGCCCCGGCTGGCCCGGGCGGGCATCAGCCGCGCGGCCGTGCACATCGCGGCCCTGTCCGGCGATCAGGTCATTGCGGCCAACAATTTCGCCCTGTCCCTGCTGCGCGGCCCATCGCCCGGAGCGGCCGCGCCGCGTCTTGTGCCTTTCGGCACCGTGCATCCGGACCACCCCCGCTGGCCAGAAGAGCTGGACCGCCTGGAACGGGCCGGCGTCAGGGGGATCAAGCTGCATCCCAACTTCCAGAATCTGGCCTTTGACGACCCCCGGCTGCTCCCGGTCATGGAGGCTGTCGGCACGCGCTTTTGCCTGATGTGCCATGTGGGGTGCGAACCGCCGCTGGAAAAAAATCCGGCCAGCCCGTACAAATTACGGGCACTTGTCGATCGCTTTCCGAAAGCCCGGATCATCGCGGCCCACATGGGCGGGTACGCCGACGGCGCGGCCGCTCTGGACGCCCTGGCCGGCCGCGACATCTGGTTGGACACGTCCAATACGCACGCCTTGCCCGAATCCGCGTTGCGCGCCATTTTCAAGGCGCATCCCAGGGATCGCATCCTGTTCGGCAGCGATTATCCCCTGTTCGACCCGGCAGCGGAAATCCCGCTGCAGCAACGGCGCCTGGGCATCCCGGACGCGGAAATGGAAAGGCTGCTGCGCAACGCGGACGCGCTGCTGGACGCCTGACCCGGCGGCAGTTCCACGCGGCCGCCGGCGCCGGAAACGCGCGCGCCGTTCTGGAAGTTATCGGAGGCTTTCCACGAGAAAGGCTACTCCAGAACCGTTTCCCCGTGCGTGTATCCGGGGCAGCAGACACAGAGCAAGCGCAGGCGGGTTGCGGCCCTGAGGTAATGACGGCATCCCCCGGGCAGCAAAAAATACCGGTGCGGACCGAAATCGTGCGGCGCGCCGTCGATGACCAGCGTTCCTTCGCCCTCCAGGCCGTAGTAGATTTCGTCAAACGCCGTGTGCCGGTGTTCCGCCGTCACGGCGCCCGCTTCCACCACGGCTTCGGCCAGGCTCATGCCCAGCCCCGGCACGAAGGAGGGGTGCAGAAGCTCGCGGACAAGGCTTTTGTCTTTGGTCACATAGGCTTCGGGCGCGGGAAGTTCCTGCATTCTCTTTTCCCCTTTCGCGCCGCATGCTGCGGCAGCGCGCCAGTCCGCCGCCGGGCAAAAAAGGCGCGTTCCGCGCGGAGCGGAGTGTATCGGGACATCCATGAGTTTTGCCCGGAATCCGTCCGGCGCGGCATCACGCCAATCCGGGCCGCCGCCTTGATTTTTTCAGGTTTGCACGTCATAGACAAGAGAACATTTTTTCCGCGAAACCACAGCATGCAGCAACGCCGAAAACCCGCCCCCCCCCAGCAGCAGCCCCTTCTGGATCCGCCCAGGGAGCTGAAAGGCTCGCTTGACCGCGTGGTGTTCCACAACCCGGACAACGGCTACACCGTGTTGCGCCTGAAGCTGTCGGGAAAAACCGATCTGGCCACCGTGGTCGGGCACATGGCCGACCCCCGTCCCGGCGAGGCATTGCTGATCAAAGGCCGCTGGGCCAGCCACCCCAAATTCGGCGACCAGTTCCAGATGGAATCCTACGAATGCCTGCTGCCCGCCGGGGCCGAGGGCATCCGCCATTACCTGGGGTCCGGGCTGATCAAGGGCGTGCGCTATTCCATGGCCGGCCGCATCGTGGACATGTTCGGCGAAGCCACCTTTACCGTGCTGGACGAAGAACCGGACCGGCTGCTCGCCGTGCCGGGCATCGGGATCAAACTGCTGGATTCCATCAGAGCCGCCTGGGCAGAACACAGGGGCATCCGCGACCTGATCATGTTTCTGCAGCCCCACGGGGTTTCCACGGCCTATGCGGTGCGCATCTTCCGCCAGTACGGGGCGGAAGCGGTTTCCGTCGTGCGCGAAAACCCCTACCGCCTGGCCATGGACATCCACGGCATCGGTTTTCTGACCGCCGACGCCGTGGCCATGAAGCTGGGGTTCGCGCCGGATTCCGAACTGCGGGCGGAAGCGGGCCTGCTCTATACCCTGACCCGCCTGGCGGACGAAGGGCACGTGTATTATCCCAAGGAAGCCCTGATCCAGGCCACGGCCGAATCCCTGGCCATCGAACCCGCCCTGGCGGAGCGCGCCCTGGCCGTTCTGGAAAGGGAAGAACGCGTGGTGCTGGAAGAGTTGCACGGCAACCCCGGCGCCAGACCCGCCGACATCGACGACGGGGACGACAGGGTCGCCGGCCACACCGGCGTGTACCTCAGCCGTTTTCATCATTACGAGGCGGGCATCGCGCATTATCTGCGCCGCGTCCTGCGCTCTCCCAAGGCCGTGCGTTTTGAAGACCCGGGCGAGGCCGTCGCGAAAACCCTGGCCGGCCTGGACATCACCCTGGCCCCGGAACAGGTTGACGCCGTGGCCACGGCCGTGGCCCAAAAAGTCCTGGTCATCACCGGCGGACCAGGCACGGGCAAAACCACGGTCATCAACGCGGTGATCCGGACCTTCCTGGGGCAGAAGGCCCGCATTCTGCTGGCCGCGCCGACGGGCAGGGCAGCCAAACGCCTGTCCGAAACCAGCGGGCAGGAAGCCAGAACCATCCACCGTCTGCTGGAATACAGCCCCCGCGAGGACGGTTTCGCCAGAAACGAGGACAACCCCCTGGCCTGTACCCTGCTGGTGGTGGACGAAGCGTCCATGATGGACACCATGCTCATGTACCATCTGATGAAAGCCGTGCCCCTGGGGGCCACGGTGATCTTCGTGGGGGACGTGAACCAGCTGCCCTCCGTGGGGCCGGGCAACGTGCTGCGCGACATCATCGCCTCGGAAGCCGTGCCCGTGGTGGAACTGACCGAAATTTTCCGCCAGGCGGCGGAAAGCGAAATCATCACCAACGCCCACCGCATCAACCACGGCGAAGCGCCCAATCTGGCCCCGCCCTCGGGCCGGCTGTCCGATTTTTATTTCATCCGCCAGGACGATCCGGAAAAAATCGCGGATTTCATTGTGGAACTGGTGCGCGACCACATCCCCCGCCGTTTCGGCCTGCACCCCGTGGACGACATCCAGGTGCTTACCCCCATGCACAAGGGCTCCGCCGGGGCCGCCAATCTCAACGTCAAGCTCCAGGCCGCCCTGAATCCCGAGACCGCCGGCCTGCAGCGCGGGGAACGCCGGTACCGCCTGGGCGACAAAATCATGCAGATCCGCAACAATTACGACAAGGACGTGTTCAACGGCGACATCGGCCGCATCGTCCACGTGGACACGGAAGACCGCGAAATCACCGCGCGCTTTGACGACCGCAACGTCATCTACGCCTCGGACGAATTGGACGAAATCGTGCCCGCCTACGCCATATCCGTGCACAAATCGCAGGGCTCCGAATACCCGGCCGTGGTTCTGCCCATCCTGACCCAGCATTACGTGCTGCTGCAGCGCAACCTTTTGTACACCGGCGTCACCCGCGGCCGCCGCCTGGTGGTGCTGGTCGGGGCCCCCAAAGCCGTGCACATGGCCGTGGCCAACAACAAAATGCAAAAACGCCACACCTGGCTGGCCCACCGGCTGGCTTTGGGAATGGGCTAGTGTCGCGTTCACGAAATAAATTTGATGTATTTTACCTGACCCAAGCGACACTGGGAGCGCCGGGCGCCAGCCAGGAGCGCCGCCGAAGGCGGCGTGAGTGAGCCGAAAACCACGTTTTTCGGCGAACGATCTTTCACGAAATAGCTACAGCTATTTCGTGAACATCACACTAGAAAGGCAGGCGAAGGAGGGGGACCCTTTTTGCAGAAAGCCCCCCGCGCCTTCCCATCACCGAAAACCTCTGACAGGGTGAAGCATGGTCATAAAAACAACTCGAGTGCACGCTGCCGCGGATCCGGGAAATCCGACCCTCCGACGGAAGCCCGGATGGCGGCGCCCTCCGGCGGCCGCGGCCATGATCCTCTTCCTGCTGCTGGCTCTGTCGGGCTGCGTGACGCGGTATACGGGGCCGGACCTCACGGACCCGGCGGCCACCGACGCCGTGGTCTGCGCGGATCTGGTCGCTTTGCCCCAGGACCTGCGGCCGTACGCCGACAAGGCCGGGCCGGGGCGTCTGCTGCTCGATCCGGATGCGCAAAGGGCCGAGGACGCGCGCTTCAACACGCGTTTTTTCGCCCCCTGGAAGCTGACCCGCCCCAGCGTGACGGCCGATGCCCTGTTCGAGGCCACAAAGCATGATCCGGCCACGATGTACACGTCGAACCTGCGCCCCCTCTCGCCGGAGCGATGGCGGGAACTGGTCGCGAACTGCAATCGCGAAGGGTATGCCGGCCGGTCCGGCGCGGTGCGCCCTGCCATTACCGTGGCCAACGTCAATTTGCGGCGCATGCCCACCGACCTGCCGTATTTCGACTATCCCCGCAAAGGCGGCGAAGGGTTTCCCTTTGACTATTTTCAGGTTTCCTCGCTGCACCTGGGCTGGCCGGTGGCCATCATCCACGCATCCCGCGACGGGGCCTGGGTCTATGTGGAAAACCGGCTTTTTTCCGGCTGGGCGCCGGCGGAAAGCGTGGCCGTGGTTGACGCGGACTTCATGAAGTTCTGGCAGAGCGCGCCTCTGGCGGCCATCCTCAGGGACAGGACGCAGCTGCAGCCGGACCGCGCCGCGCCGGATGCGGCAACCGGCCGCCCCCTGCCCGCGACGGCCAATATCGGCGCGGTGTTCCCCCGCGCGACAGCGGCATGGGGGGCCGGGCCGGACGGCGGATGCACCGTGATGTACCCGGCGCGGGCCGCGAACGGCATGGCGATCATACGCAGCGCGCATCTGCCGCCCGGCCAGGCCGCGCCCAAACCTCTGGCGCTGACGCCGGGGACCATCGCCGCCGTCGGCAACGCCATGATGGGGCAGCCCTACGGCTGGGGCGGGCTGTTCGGCGACCGCGACTGCTCGGCCATGACCAAGGATTTGTTCACGCCCTTCGGCATCTGGCTGCCGCGCAATTCCATCAACCAGAACCGCATGGGGCGTCCGGTCACGGTCACCGGGCTGGCGCCGGACGAAAAAGAACGGCGCATCATGGCCGAGGGGGTCCCCTTCTTCTCTCTGGTGACCATGAAGGGGCACGTGGGCCTGTATCTGGGCCCCTGGCAGGTGCGGGGCAAAGAGGTTCCGGTGATGTTCCACAACGTCTGGGGCGTGCGGGTCACGGACCCCCTGCGGCTGAACGCCGACGGCACCCACCCCGCGGGCCGCGCGATCATCGGCAAGGCCGTGGTCACGACCCTGCGGCCCGGCGCGGAACATTCGCTGCGTACCAGCCCGGCCAGCATTCTGGACCGCATCGACGGCCTGAGCATCCTGCCGGAACAGACGAAGTAGGCGCGATTGCGGCGCAAGGGGGGCTTTCGCCATGCCCGGCGGGATGTTGCCGGGTCCGGGCCGCCGGCCGCGGGCGCGGGCACGGCAGAGGGCGGAGAACAGGGCGGCGCGGCCGCGCCCCTTTGCGGACGAAGGGTGATTTCAGACCGGAACGGCTGCTTTTTTCCGCCGCAGGCAAGAGCATTGCCAAGAGGCCGCCGGTGGTATACAGGCACCCGAACATGGCCCGCACACTGTTCGCGCCCGGCGCGCGGTTCACGCTTGTAACCCTTGGCTGCAAGGTCAACCAGTATGAAAGCCACGCCCTGCGCGAGGCCTGGCTGGCCCGCGGCCTTGTCGAAGCATCCCGCATTGCGGATGCGGATTTCGTGTGCGTCAATTCCTGCGCGGTCACGGCCAGGGCCGTGGCCGACGTGCGCGCGGCGGTGCGCCGCGCCGGCCGGGACGCGCCGCGCGCCGCCGTCATCCTGACCGGCTGCGCCGCCCGGCTGCTGCGCGACGAGTTGGCCGACCTGCCCGCCGGCACCGTTGTCATCCCTCAAGCAAGCAAGGCCGACCTGCTGTCTCTGAACCTCCTTTCCCATCGCGCGGGCCGGGGGACCGATCCCCACGGCGTAGAGTCCCCGGAGGCAGCGCCCCCCGGGCCGCCGGAACCATCCCCCCCCTGCTATCCCCCTTTCGCCGTTGCCGGCTACGACCGCTCGCGCGCGCTGGTCAAGGTGCAGGAAGGCTGTTCCCACCGCTGCACCTACTGCATCGTGCCCCTGACCCGGGGCCCCTCGCGCAGCCGCCCGTTGCGGGACACCCTGGCCGAGGTCCGGCGGCTGCTGGATGCGGGTTTTCGCGAAATCACGCTTTCGGGCATCAATCTGGCCCAGTATGGCCGGGACTCCGCGCCGCCCCATGATTTCTGGGATCTGACGGCGCATCTGGACGCGGCGCTGGCCCCGGAATGGGCGGGCCGCGCGCGGCTGCGCCTGAGCTCTCTGGAGCCGGGCCAGCTCGGCCCCAAGGCGCTGGACACCCTGGCGAAAGCGGCGCTTGTCGCCCCGCACATCCACCTGTCGCTGCAAAGCGGCAGCTCTTCCGTGCTGCGGCGCATGGGCCGGGGGCATTACGATCCGGCCGCGCTGCCGGATTTTTGCGCGGCGCTTGCCCGCATCTGGCCGCGTTTCGGACTGGGCGCGGACATCCTGAGCGGGTTCCCCGGCGAAACGGACGCGGAAGCGCTGGAAACGGAAACCCTGGTCAAAGCCCTGCCGTTCACCTATGCCCACGTCTTTCCGTATTCGCCCCGGCCGGGGACGCCCGCCGCGTCCTGGCCCGGACAGGCGGATGCGCGGGTGAAGAAAACCCGGTCCGCCCGCCTGCGCCGCCTGCTGGCCGGGAAAAAAGAGGCTTTTTTGCGCGGCTGCCTCAGTCTGCCCCGGGTATTCGTGGCCTGCGAAGGGTCCGCAAACCCGGACGGAGAAAGCATGGCGGATGCGGGCGGAGTCAATGAATTTTACAGCGACTGCCTGTTCGCCCCTTCCGCCCGGCCAGCGCCGGAACTGCGGCGTTCCCTGGTCCCGGCCAGACCCGCGGGCGTGGACAAAGGAAGGCTTCTCGTAACCTATATCGCATAGGCGGGATTCACTTTTCCCCGCTATGGCGCTAGTGTCTTGTTGCAAAAATTCCGCTTCCCGTTTTGTGAGGAATGCCTGCTCCAGGATTGCCCATATCCCGAGGATACCCCATGCTGCAGCGCATACAGCCGTTCGTTGTCCGCTACACGAACATCATCGCCACGGTGACCGGCATCGACATTGAAGTCGTTGACGCGAGTCTGATCCGCGTGGCGGGCACGGGCATATACGAGCAGGGGGTGGGCAAAAGCCTCGAGGAAGCGGGCCAGGTGTACCGCCACGCCCTGAACAGCCGCGAAACCGTGTACATCGAGACGCCCAAGGCCCATCCCATCTGCCAGGGATGCCCCACCCGCGGCGACTGCCGTGAAACCCTGTGCCTGTGCACGCCCATTGTTTCGGGCAAACAGATTTTGGGCATTATCGGCATGGTCTGCTTTACCGTGCACGAGCGGGTGCGGGTGATGGTGCAAAAACGCGTGTTCATCGATTTTGTCGAGCAAATGGCCGAGGGCATCGCCCGGGAAGCCCAAAGCCAGATGCAGCAGGAACGCACGGACAATCTGCTGAGCACGTTGCTGCAGATCGTGGATACCAACAGCCGGGGCATCCTGATCCTGAACGCCGAAGGCGGCATCGCCTACTGCAACGACACCGCGCGGCAGGAACTGGGCCTGGAGAAGAACGGCTCCCCGCAGGATGTCACCGTGAAAAAGACCGGGGACACTCTGTCGGACATGGATGAATTCGAGGTCCGCATCGGCGGGCGGACCATCCTGATCGTGGGGCAGCTTTCGCCTCTGGCTTCCGAGGATCCGGCCTACACCTCGGTGCTGGTTTTCGATTCGCTTCCCAGCCTGACCGAACGCCTTTCCGCCATGACCGCCGCCACGAAAAGCACGGGGGGCCTGTCCGCCATTCTGGGCGACAGCCGGCCCCTGCGCATGTTGGCCAAAAAAGTGCGCCAGATCGCCCGCACCCCCTCCACCGTGCTGATTACCGGAGAATCCGGCACCGGCAAGGAACTGTTCGCCCGGGCCATCCACGCGGAAAGCGACCGGGCCGACAAGCCCTTTATCGCCGTCAACTGCGGGGCCATACCGGATGCGCTGCTGGAAAGCGAACTGTTCGGCTATGTGCGCGGGGCCTTCACCGGCGCCAACCCTTCCGGCCGGATCGGCAAGTTCGAACTGGCCCACAGCGGGGTCATCTTTCTGGACGAAATCGGGGCCATGCCCCTGTATCTGCAGGTCAAACTGCTGCGGGTGCTGCAGGAACGCTGCATCATCCGGCTGGGATCCAACCGCCGGGTGGATATTGACGTGCGGGTCATCGCGGCCACCAACGAGGATCTGCCGGAACTGATCCGCCAGAACATGTTCCGCGACGACCTGTATTACCGCCTGAACGTCATCCCCCTGGAGATCCCCCCTCTGCGCGAGCGGCAGGAAGATATCCCCATTCTGGCCCGGTACTTTCTGGACAAATACTGCAACCGCTTCGGCAAGCCCGCGGGCCGCCTGCCGGAAAGCGTGCTGGATCTTTTCGCCGCGTATCCCTGGCCGGGCAACGTGCGCGAGTTCGAAAACGTGATGGAATATCTTGCCAACATCATGCCCGGCGGCGGCACGGTCACCCTGTCTTTGCTGCCGCCCAAAATCCGCCAGACGGGGGAACGGGCCAGGGCCGCCGCCGCGCCCCCCGCCCCCGCCGCCGAAACGGCGGCGCCGGGCGGACCGGACACGCCGCCCATCCTGCCCCTGGCCATGGTGGAGCAAAACGCCATCCGCGCAGCCCTGGCCCGCTACGGCACCGACACCCGGGGCAAACAGGAAGCCGCCAACGCCCTGGGCATCGGTATTGCCACCCTGTACCGGAAAGTGAAAACCCCCCCGCCATGAGCACGCCCGTCCTTGTCCCATAGCCGCCCGGAGCCGGGTGCGCTCCGCGCTGCCTGTCATTCCCGCTCATTCTCTTTTTGATAAATACTCCCGCCACATTTTTCTCACTTTGATAATTTTATCAAAACGAGAATCCCCCGCGCCCTTCCCGTAGCGGGCATTCCGCTCATAACAAAGGAATATTCCTTGCCTTTCCGGAAAAATGATCTTGGCCCCGATCTTGCTATTTCCCCTCAAAGCCGGGCACCCTGCCCGGCCAACGACGAGGAGGTTCTGTGAACAGTATCCGTTTCTTCCATAACACCGACAAGCGCGCGGCAGGACACGGCGCTTCGCTCGCCGATTTCAGCGACGATGCGGCCCGCCGCGTCCGTGATTTCCACCGCAGTTTCCCCGAATACGCCGAAACCCCGCTGACCGGGCTGCCCGGCCTGGCCGGGGCCCTTGGTGTCGGGTCGATTTTCGTCAAGGACGAATCCAAGCGCTTCGGCCTGAACGCCTTCAAGGTACTGGGCGGCGCATACGCCATCGGCCATCTGCTGGCGGACAAACTGGGCCGGCCCCTTGAAAGCGCGGGCCGCGACGTGCTGCGCGCTTCCGAAACGAAACGGCAGTTGGGCTCCATCACCTTTGCCACGGCCACCGACGGCAACCACGGCCGGGGGGTCGCCTGGACCGCCCGGCAATTGGGATTCGGCGCTGCCGTTTATATGCCCCGGGGCGCCGCGCAGACGCGGGTGGACAACATTCTGGCCACGGGCGCTTCCTGCACGGTGACGGATCTCAATTACGACGACGCGGTGCGCCTGGCCAACGCCAACGCCGAAAAAAACGGCTGGATCATGGTTCAGGACACGGCCTGGGAAGGATATGAGGATATCCCCCGCTGGATCATGCAGGGCTATATGACGCTGGCCGTGGAAGCGCTGGAGCAGCTGCGCGGCCAGGGGATCAACGCCCCCACGCACCTGTTCCTGCAGGCCGGCGTCGGGTCTTTCGCCGGCGCGGTTCTGGGATATTTCGCCTCCGCCCTGGGCGATGCGATGCCCCTGACCACCATCGTGGAACCGCACAAAGCCAACTGCATCCATACGTCCATGACCGCGCGGGACGGCAGGCCCCACAACGTCACCGGCGATCTTGACACCCTGATGGCCGGCCTGGCCTGCGGCGAACCCAGCACCATCAGCTGGGGCGTGCTGCGCGACTATGCCGCGGCCTCCGTTTCCTGCCCCGACTACATCGCCGCCAACGGCATGCGCATTCTGGGATCCCCCCTGCCCGGCGACACCCAGGTCATCTCCGGCGAATCCGGGGCCGTAACCACCGGCATTCTGGAATACGTCATGACCCGGCCCCAGGCCGCGCCCATGCGCGAAGCCCTGGGCCTGGGGCCCGATTCCATTGTCCTTCTCATCAGTACGGAAGGGGATACGTCCCCGCAGACATACCGTGACGTTGTATGGCACGGCACCTATCCCGACGGAGGCGAAGCATGATCAGCGCGTCAGAAAAAGAAGCTGTAACCGGCCTGTGCAGCAAACTGATACAACAACCCAGCCTGTCCGGCGAAGAGGACAAGGTCGTGGCCGTGCTTCTCGGATACATGCAGGCCAACGGCTTTGACGATGTGCACGTGGACCGTTACGGCAGCATTACCGGCGTCATCAGGGGCAAACGGCCCGGCCCGAAAATTCTGTATGACGGCCACATCGACACCGTGCCCGTGCCTGATCCTTCCGCCTGGAAACAGAACCCCTTCGGGGGCGAGACGATCGGCGGCCGCATCTACGGCCGCGGCGCTTCGGACATGAAAGGCGCGGTTGCGGCCATGGTCGTGGCCGCGGCCAAGGTCGCCAGGGAAACCGGCAAGGATTTCGGGGGCGAAATCCTGGTTGCCGGCGTGGTCCACGAAGAATGTTTCGAAGGCATTGCCTCGCGCGAAATCTCCGCGCGCACGAATCCCGACATCGTGGTCATCGGCGAAGCTTCGGAAATGAACCTGAAAATCGGCCAGCGCGGCCGGGCGGAGATCACCGTCGAAACCTTCGGCGTACCCGCGCATTCGGCCAACCCGCACAAGGGCGTCAACGCCGTTCTGTCCATGATGCGGCTGGCCCGGGCCATCGACGAGCTGCCCGTGAACGAGCACCCCGTTCTGGGCAAGGGCGTGTCCGTGCTGACGGACATCATTTCCACGCCCTATCCCGGCGCTTCCGTGGTGCCCAGCCATTGCCGCGCCACCTATGACCGGCGCCTGCTGGTCGGCGAAACCATGGACTCGGTTCTGGCCCCCTACACCGAAACCGTCGAACGCCTGGCCAAGGCCGATCCCACGTTCAAAGCCAGGGCCGCCTACGCCAAAGGCAGGGAAAAATGCCACCCCGGCGGATTCATCGAAGGCGAGCGCTTTTTCCCCGGCTGGGTTTTCGACGAAAAGGAAGACTTCATCCAGAAAGCGCTGGCCGGCCTGCGTTCCGCCGGGCTGAACCCCGCCATTTCCCATTATTCCTTCTGCACCAACGGCAGCCACTATGCCGGCGAAAAGGGCATCCGGACCATCGGGTTCGGGCCGTCGCTGGAAACGCTGGCCCACACCATTGATGAATATATCGAAGCGGCGCAGCTGTATCTGGCCGTCGAAGGATACGCCGCCATCAGCAGGGCGCTTTTGGCCTAAGCGTTTCCACAACATTATCCGCATCCGCATCAGGAGAGGGACATGCACGCAACATTTTACATAATCGTGGCTTACATGGCGACCATGATCGCCATCGCCCTGTACGTGTCGTTTCGTAAAGTCAAAAGTTCGGAAGATTTCCACCTGGCCGGCCGCTCCCTCGGTCCCCTGATGATGGCCGGAACCCTGGCCGCGGCGGAAATCGGCGGCGGCAGCACCATCGGCGTGGCTGCCCGCGCGTATGGCGACTGGGGCTTTTCCGCCGGATGGTACGTGGTCTGCGCGGGCATCGGCATTTTTCTGGTCTCCTTTGTGGCCCCCTTCCTGCGCAGATCCATGGCCACGACAGTTCCCGAAATCCTGGCCCGCCGCTACGGCACCCCGTCCCATGTCATCACGACCCTGCTCTCGCTGGGCACGCTGTTCGTGGCCACGGCCGCGCAGGTGAAAGCCACCAGTTCCATCATTCAAACCGTGTCCGGCGCCGACTTCATGACGGTGACCATCATGGTGGCCATCGTGGTCACCCTGTACACCATGATGGGCGGCCTGGTGTCCGTGGCCTTCACGGATATCGTGCACATTCTGTTCATTACCGTGGGAATGGCCATCGCCATGCCCATCATCCTGTCCGGAGCGGGCGGCTGGGAAACGGTCAGCGCCAACATCGCGGCCAAGGCTCCGGCCAAACTCGGCCTGACCCTGGTCGGCTGGAAAACGATCGTGGGCCTTATCCTCATGTACTTCATGACCTTTTCCACCGGCCAGGAAGCCGTGCAGCGCTATTTCGCGGCGCGCGACATCAAGACCGCGCGCCTCGGCTCCTTCCTCTGTTCGCTGCTGATGGCCTGCTACGGCTTCATTCCGGCCGTCATCGGCCTGTGCGCCCTGGCCCACTTTGACGGCATCAACCCCAACCAGGCCATGCCCATGGCGGCCATGAAATTCGCGCCCATGATGATCGCGGGCCTGGTAATGGCCTCCGTGGTCGCGGCCACCATGTCCAGCGCCTCAGGCAACCTTATCGGTTCCTGCACGCTGTTCACCAAGGATATCTACCAGCGCTACGTGAACCCCAACGCCAGCGACCGCCAGATCGTGCTGGTTTCCAAGGGCGTCATTGTGGTCATGGGGATCGCCAGCCTGTGGATCGCCCTTGACGAATCCATCGGCATCATCCCGCTGCTGGTCTTCGGTTTCACCATGCGCAGCGCCGGTCCTTTCGCCGCCTTCCTGTTCGGCTTCATCTACAAGAACGCCACCAAAAACGGCGGCCTCGCGGCCGTGGTCTTCGGCTCCATCGCGGCCGGGTACTGGCAGTACATGAAGGAACCGTACGGCGTCATGTCCCTGGTTTTCGGCTCCGTGGTCAGCACCATCGCCTTCTTCGCGGTATCCAAAATTGAGCGCTCCATGGGCGTGCCCCCGGCTCCCCCGGCCATCACCGCGGAACACGAAGAAGCCAACCGCCTGTCCGAACTGCGCGGAGCCCGGGCCCACGGCGCGGCGGCAAAGCCCGCCCTCTCTTCCCACGACTAGCCTTCCGCGTCCGCCGGCGTCCGCTCACGCGGGCGCCGGCGGACATCCCCACAAGGAGTTTCCATGCGCGTACTCATTCAAAACGGCCAGATCATAGACGGCAGCGGATCCGCCCCCCAGCCGGGCAACGTGGTGATCGAAAACGGCGTCATCAGCGGCGTGGGCAACGTCTTCACCTCCGATTGCGACACGGTGCTGGACGCGGCCGGCAAGGTGATCTGCCCCGGCTTTATCGATACCCACAGCCATTCGGACCTGCTGGTATTCAAGGAACCCCAGTTGAAGGCCAAGGCCATGCAGGGCGTCACCACGGAATTTCTGGGCCAGGACGGCATATCCATGGCCCCGCTGCCGAAAAAGTTCATCAGCCCCTGGCGCAAGAACCTGGCCGGCCTGGACGGCGACATCGAAGATTTTGACTGGGAATTCGAAACCACGGACAACTACCTGAAGCTGCTGGAAAAGAACAAATCCGCCACCAACCTCTGCTACCTGGTGCCCCACGGCAACGTGCGCATGGAGGGCATGGGCCTGGACAGCGGTTTCGCGGGAAGCGCGGATATGGCGAAAATGCGCGCCATTCTGGACCGCGAACTGGCCTCCGGCGGCTACGGCTTTTCCACGGGCCTGATCTATATGCCCTGCGCCTATTCCGACACCCGCGAGGTGACGGAACTGTGCGCGGTGGCCGCCAGACGCGACGTGCCTTTCGTCATCCACCAGCGCAGCGAGGCGGACAGCATTCTCGACTCCATGCGCGAAGTGATCGGCATCGGCCGCGATTCCGGGGTCAGGGTCCACTTCTCGCACTTCAAGATCTGCGGCAAGAACAACGCCGACAAATTCGAAGCCGTGCTGAGCCTGCTGGATACGGCCAGATCCGAAGGCATCCGGGTGTCTTTCGACCAGTACCCCTATGTGGCCGGCAGCACCATGCTGGGCGTCATCCTGCCGCCCTGGGCGCACGACGGCGGCACGGACAAGCTTCTGGCCCGCCTGGCCGATCCCGAAGCCAGAAAACGCATGATCCGCGACATCTGGAACGGCATCCAGGGCTGGGACAACTTCGTGGCTTTCGCCGGCCTGGACGGAATTTTCGTCACCGACGTCAAAACCGAAAAAAACCTCGACGCGCTGGGAAAAAACCTGGTCCAACTGGGCGAGATGCGCGGCAAGGATCCGCTGGAAGCGACCTTTGACCTGCTGTACCAGGAAGACAACGCCGTCGGGATGGTGGACTTCTACGGGCTGGAGGAGCACGTCAAGGCCTTTATCGGCCGGCCGGAAATGAATGTCTGCACCGACGGCCTGCTGGGCGGCAAGCCGCACCCACGCGTGTTCGGCGCCTTCCCCCGGGTTCTGGGCAAATACGTGCGCGAGGAAAAAGTCATCCCCCTGCAGGAAGCCGTGCGCAAAATGACTTCCCGCCCGGCGGAAGTGTTCGGCCTGAAGGACCGCGGCCTGCTGAGACCCGGTTACGCCGGCGACGTGGTGGTTTTTGACCCGGCCACGATCATTGACAAGGGCACCTACGAAGATCCCCGCCAGCATCCCGAAGGCATCATCCACGTGCTGGTCAACGGCGTTCCCGTGGTGGCCGACGGCTCGCACAACCCCGCCGCCCTGCCGGGCAGGGTGCTGCGCAGACGTTGAAACCCGCAGCGGGAACAATAACGGGGGCGCCAGCCAGCCGGAAGCGGATCCGCCCTGCCCCCCGCACGCGGCATCCGCTTTGCCGATAACCCGCTTCGCCCAGACGCTCCCCGTCCGCACCCGCGGCCGGGGAGCGTCTGATCGACGGCAAACCCCGTGAAGCAGGGCTTTGCAAAGGCACGCCCGCACGGCGCTTTCCCGCGGCAATGAATGCCGCCGGCGCCTGCGGGGCGGGTAGTTGCCAAAGAAGACTTTGGCAACTACCAGACGCTCCCCGTCCGCACCCGCGGCCGGGGAGCGTCTTTTTTGGCAACACTGTAGTGTGTAAATACACATAGTGTATTTATTCACTTCATTTCTTTTGCCCGCAAAACAGGCTCCCTCGCGCCATACCCTCTGGAACATCTAGGAAGACAAGAGTTTTTCGCTGTATCCATTCCAGACGCGGCCTTGGCCTGCCGTTTGCAGACAAAGAGCGCACTGTCACCACAACCGTCCGCAGCCGCGGCACTTTTGGAGGACTTCATGGAATTGAGCGAAAAAACCAGCATCACCGTCGCGCCCACCGGGGCCTGGCCGT